>DMYD01000042.1:96648-194935 GCA_003483745.1 Roseburia sp.
CCATACATCTACACAGAGAGAAACGGAATCTATATCATCGATTTACAGAAATCTGTTGGTAAAGTAGATGAGGCTTACAAAGCAGTATCTGATATCGCAGCAGCAGGTGGCACAATCCTTTTCGTAGGAACAAAGAAGCAGGCTCAGGATGCAATCAAAACTGAGGCAGAGCGTTGCGGAATGTTCTATGTAAATGAGAGATGGTTAGGTGGTATGCTGACCAACTTCAGAACTATCCAGAGCCGTATCGCAAGATTAAAAGAGATCGAGACAATGGCAACAGATGGTACTTTCGAAGTATTACCGAAAAAAGAAGTTATCGCACTGAAAAAAGAGTGGGAAAAATTAGAGAAAAACCTTGGTGGTATTAAAGAAATGAAGAAGATTCCGGATGCAATCTTTGTAGTAGATCCTAAGAAAGAAAGAATCTGTATCCAGGAAGCTCATACATTAGGAATCAAATTAATTGGTATCGCTGATACAAACTGTGATCCGGAAGAGTTAGATTACGTGATTCCGGGTAATGATGATGCTATCAGAGCCGTTAAATTAATCGTATCTAAGATGGCAGATGCTGTTATCGAGGCAAATCAGGGAGCAGAGATGACTGCAGAAGAAGCAGAGTCCGCAGCAGCTGACGAGGCAGTAGAGGAAGCATAAGAACAAATTAATTTTGGAGGATTGAAAAATGGCTATTACAGCAGCTATGGTAAAAGAACTGCGTGAGATGACTGGCGCAGGTATGATGGATTGTAAAAAAGCATTAAACGAAACAAATGGAAATATGGACGAGGCTGTTGAGTTTTTAAGAAAGAACGGACAGGCAAAAGCTGAGAAGAAAGCAAGCAGAATCGCAGCAGAAGGTCTTTGCACCGTTGTTGTAAAAGATGATACAACAGCAGCAGTTGTTGAGGTTAACTCTGAGACTGACTTCGTTGCTAAGAATGAGACATTCCAGAATTTCGTAAAAGCAGTAGCAACACAGGCTGTAAATTCTGATGCAAAAGATATGGATGCATTCATGGCTGAGGCATGGAATGAGGATGCTTCTAAGACCGTTAACGATGCATTAGTAGAGAAAGTAGCTGTAATCGGAGAGAACTTAAAAATCCGTAGATTTGAAAAAGTTGTTGCAGAGCATGGCTGTGTAGTTTCTTATGTACATGGCGGCGGAAGAATTGGCGTTATCGTAGATGCTGATACAGATGTTGTCAATGACGCTGTAAAAGAAGCTATGGTTAACATTGCAATGCAGATCGCAGCTTTAAATCCAAAATACGTTTCCAGAGACGAAGTAAGTGCTGATTACATTGCACATGAGAAAGAGATCCTTTTAGCTCAGATCATGAACGATCCGAAAGAGTCCCAGAAGCCGGAGAAAGTGATCAACGGTATGATCGAAGGACGTATCAGCAAAGAGTTAAAAGAAGTATGCTTAGTAGATCAGGTATACGTAAAAGCTGAAGATGGAAAACAGACAGTTGCGAAATACCTTGATGAGGTTTCTAAAGCAGTTGGATGTACTGTAAAAGTTAAGAGATTTGTTCGTTTCGAGACAGGCGAAGGTCTTGAGAAGAAACAGGAAGATTTCGCAGCAGAAGTTGCAGCTCAGATGAACGCTTAATCTTGATGTTATTTTAGCTTTCTGAAAGTATTGATAACCCTTATAAATGGTGGTGACATCATTTATAAGGGTTATTTTATGCTTTGATGTAGAAAATACCTGTTTATAGCAGGAAAACGTCTAAACCTTGATCTTCCGCCGGAAAGCGCCCGGCGTCATACCATATTTTTCTTTAAATTCCCGATGAAAATAGGACAGATTATTAAATCCACAGGAGAGTGAAACCTCAAGTGAGGACTCTGCACCCTGTTCGAAGAGTTCTGCTGCTTTCTCCAAACGGACATTCCGTACATATTCCATGGCGGATTCTCCCATATATTTTTTGAAGAACCGCATAAAGTGATATTCACTGAAACAGCAGACAGAGGCGAGATCTGCGACTGATAAGGGATCAGTGTAATGCTGTCCGATAAATTCCAGTACTGCTTTTAACTTGCTGGTGTGTTCATTGGAGAGCTGGGAAAATGCAGAATCTTCCTGGCAGAAAGGGAGCAGTAAAGCGAGCAGTTCTAAAAGGAGCGATTTGATCCGTAGTTCGTAGCCGATAGGCTTATCACGGTAAAACTGGCTGATTTCGTGAAAAATCGACAGGGCATCCGCGTAGATTGGATGCTCTTTTTTTATGATATAGGGTGGAATAATTTTTTGCATTGCAAGTGGAGTGAGATATTTTACTGCGCAGATGTCCGCATTTCCCATGCCAAGATAATTCATATGAAAAACATAGGTCTCGGAAGTCATTGTCATTGCAGAATTAGTATTGGAATGGATGGAATGAAGAACCAGAGGAGGCACAAATATAAGGTCTCCTGCGTTGACGGAGTAAGCGCATAGTTGTATCTGATAAGTACAGCTTCCATCCGTGATCAGGGTAAATTCGGCTTCCTCGTGCCAATGTGCAGTGACTGTCGGGTAAGTAGTGGAAAGATTTGTGACATAACGCTGCAAGGGGAATAGCTGTTCGCCGTGTTTTGCTTTTTCTTTTTGATCTAAAGATAAACTGATTTCCATAAAAACTCCATTCTGCCGGTGCAGATTTCGGTCTGTATATGCGAATCTGCTGCCAGCTTTTTTTACTATCTGAAAATACGTAATATATCCAAGCATGAGTTTGCCAAATAAATACTGGTTTGTGCGGGTAGTGAAACAGTTCTCTGAGAGATGGTGGGATTGTAGTTCTTTGAGTGGCAAATTGCAGCAAACCGTGCTTGTTTTGTTCCGTTGTACGAAAATAAGAAACACTAAGCCTGTCTGATATAGATTATGACGGAGTGACGTGTGCGTCTTAAATGTGCCATCCGGGCACATTAAGACTTTTGCTGCCGTCCGTGGCAGCAAAACACTGTATTGCGAACAGACAGGCTAAGTGTTTCTAATTTTCTCCCAAAGTCACAAAACAAATCCCGGCTTGCTGCAATTTGCCAACATTCAGGCTGTGACCCACCATCCGCCGCGGAACTCATTTCACAATCCGGGGAAGATGCGGGCTTTTATGGACATCTTGGTCAAAGCTGGAGCGAGCATTGTGGTTTCAAATGTAAAACAACGAGAATCCAACGCGCCCTCTCCCCCGTTCTGAGATAACCAGCCCGCCCAAATGGTGTTCGCAACCTATCGAATGGCATCCCTCGCAAAGCCGGAGCTAATTTTGTGACTTTGGGAGAAAATTAGAAAAACTTCGTCTGCCTGTCGATATACAGTGATGTTCTGCCACGGATGGCAGAACAAGGCTTCACGAGCCAAGGATGGCTCGTTGAACGCCGGTCACGTCACTCTGAGAAAAACTAACACAGGCAGACATAGTTTTTCTTATTTTCGTACAACGGAACAAAAATTACTCCGGCTTTGTGAGGGATGCCATTCACAAGCCTGCGACACACCATTTGAGCGGGCGACGCATATCTCAACAAACCAGTATTTGCTGGGCAACCATGATAGCAGTATTGTACAATATAATCCAATCATAATGCAAGAAATACAGATAAAGAACAAATATAATATTCACATCAGCTGAAAAAGAAAACAGAATTATGCAAAAAAGTGAAATAAAATAAAGCAGGAGGAACAAACAGAATGAAAAGAAAATGGTGGCATGACAAGGTAGCTTATCAGATTTATCCAAAGAGTTTTCTTGATACAAACGGAGACGGTATCGGAGATTTAAGAGGAATTATTTCCAAACTGGACTATTTAAAGGCACTTGGAATCGATATCATCTGGCTTTCACCAATCTACAAATCACCGTTTGTCGATCAGGGATATGATATATCCGATTACTATAAGATCGCAGAAGAATTTGGAACCATGGAAGAGTTTGATGAGCTGCTTGCTGAGGCGAAAAAGCGTGATATGTGCATTGTAATGGATCTCGTGGTAAACCACTGCTCCAGCGAACATGAATACTTTAAGGCAGCGCTGGCAGATCCGGACGGACCATATGCGGATTATTTTTATTTTGTAAAAGGAAAAGATGGAAAAGAACCGAGCAACTATCGTTCTTATTTTGGCGGAAAAGCCTGGGAGCCGGTGCCGGGATCCGATAAATATTATCTGCATATGTTTGCAAAGGAGCAGCCGGACTGGAACTGGGAAAATAAAGAAGTGCGCGATAAGATCTACAAAATGATCAACTGGTGGTTAGATAAGGGACTTGGCGGATTTCGTATTGATGCAATCATCAATATCAAGAAAGATACCAGTTTCCCTTCTTTTGAACCGGATGGAGATGACGGTCTGGTGTCGTGCGTGAAGATGGTGGAAGAGACGGATGGCGTCGGAGAATTCTTGGAAGAGATGAAACATGAGACGTTTGAAAAATATGATGCATTCACGGTCGGGGAAGTATTCAATATGAAGGAGGATGAACTGCGGGAGTTTGTCGGAGATGACGGACATTTTTCAAGCATGTTTGATTTCTCTGCACATGAACTGACTTATGGGGAACATGGCTGGTATGACAGCAAGCCGGTGGATTTTAAACGCTGGCGTGAGATTCTGTTTGCTTCCCAAAAAGAGATGGAGGGTATTGGATTCAAAGCAAATATCATCGAAAATCATGATGAGCCGAGAGGTGCGAGCCGTTATCTTCCGGAATATGCACAGAATGAGATGGGCAAAAAAATGCTTGCTACGACTTCCATCCTGCTGCGTGGAATCCCATTTATCTATCAGGGACAGGAAATCGGTATGACAAACTGTCATAGAAGTGATATTTCAGAATATGATGATATCAGTACAAAAGATCAGTATCAGAGTGCAATCGAAGCCGGCTGCACGAAAGAGGAGGCATTGGCATGCTGCTATGAAAACAGCAGGGATAATGCCCGCACGCCAATGCAGTGGAGCGCAGATGAGAATGGCGGTTTTAGCACACATGCACCATGGCTTGCGATGAATCCGAATTATAAAGAAATCAATGTCAGCGAGCAGGAGGGAAGGGAAGGCTCTGTACTTTCCTATTATAAAGAGCTGATCGCACTGCGCAAATCACCGGAATATAAAGAAACATTTGTATACGGAAATGTGGAGCCGGTTTACGAAGATACAGATACGGTGTTTGGATTTATGCGCATGGGTAAAGAAAACGGACAGAAAATACTTGTGGCAGCAAATTATGGAACAGATGCAGTAAAATTATCACTGCCTGGAACTGCGGAAAAAATATTGCTGTCAAATGCTGGAAGGAACGAACTGGCAGATGCAGATCATATTACATTAGAGAGCCTTGAAGCAGCAGTCATTTTGATGAAAGCATAACAAGTAATCTGCAACGGTAAGACTATACGCAATCAAAGATTACATATAATCAAAGATTACATAAAATTGACAAAAATTTTATAAAAAGAATACAGGAAGCGTTAAGAATCCGATATCCCGGTTGACGGTGAAAAATACGTCTGATATGTTGAGTAAGTATGTTGCAAAGCAGCAGAAATGTGTCCGCAAGGACAGGATAAAAATGCTGCAATAACCAAAAAAAGAGGGATAAAATGGGAGCAAAAGAATTTGCATCATTGTTAGGAGGCTTGGCGCTTTTTCTGTATGGCATGAATATGATGAGCCAGGGGATGGAAGCTGCTGCCGGAAACAAAATGAAACAGATCTTAGAACGCCTGACAACAAATCGCTACTTAGGTGTTTTAGTTGGAGCGGTGATCACTGCGATCATACAGTCATCATCCGCAACAACAGTCATGGTAGTTGGTTTTGTTAATTCGGGTATGATGACACTGCGTCAGGCAGTGGGTGTGATCATGGGTGCCAATATCGGTACGACGATCACAGGGCAGTTGATTGCACTTGATGCCGGAGCAGTCGCACCGTTTATTGCATTTTTAGGTGTTGTACTGGTTGTCTTCTTAAAACAGCCAAAGGTAAGAAATGTTGGAGGCATTTTAGCAGGGCTTGGTGTCCTTTTTATTGGAATGGAAATGATGAGCACTGCAATGATGCCGCTTCGGGATTCCAAGGCGTTTATTGATATGATGACGAAATTTTCAAATCCGCTGCTTGGCATCTTGGCAGGTGCGGTTTTTACAGCGTTGATCCAGTCATCATCTGCGTCGGTCGGAATTCTTCAAGCGTTGGCGGCAAGCGGCGCGATTTCCTTTTCCGGGGCGGTGTATGTATTGTTTGGACAAAACATTGGTACCTGTATTACGGCGGTGTTAGCGTCCATTGGCACAGGGCGGAACGCAAAGCGGACAACGATCATCCATCTTTCGTTTAACATTATAGGAACGGCAGTTTTTACCATACTCTGTATGCTGACACCGCTGACTTCCTGGGTGGGAGGATTTACACCGGCAAATCCGGCTGCACAGATCGCCAATATGCATACGCTGTTTAATATCGTGACAACGATATTGCTGTTACCGGCAGGAAATCTTCTGGCAAAACTGGCAGAGAAGATTCTGCCGGACGTGGACGAGCCTGAGGAAGGCATGTATTTAAAATACTTAAAAAATACGAAACCGGTGACAGCGGGGAAAATCGGAGTATCAGCGATCAATTTTGAACTGACGCACAAAGAGATTGCAAGAATGCTTGGGATTGCAAAGAAAAATGTTTCAGACAGTTTTGTGGCATTTTTAAACTGTGATGATGGATTTATTCCGAAAGTAGAAGAAAAAGAAGAATATGTGGATTTTTTAAACCGGGAGATTTCAAAGTACATATCCACAAATATGGCACATGAGACCAACACACAGGGAAGCAGGATTTTAAGTGCCTATTTTAAAGTGACCAGCAACGTAGAAAGAATCAGTGATCACGCAATGAATATCTGCGGGTATTCGGAGTGGCTGAAAGAAAAAGATGTCAGGTTTTCAAAGGAAGTACGGGAAGAAATCCTGCAGATGCAGCAGACCTGCGAGGAACTTCTGACTTTGCTTTTAAATGAACATATGGAAGCACTGGATGAATTAAGCCGTGTCTCAGCACTCGAACAAAAGATGGATGACATGACAGAAGATTATAGAAATCGTATGATGCACCGGATCCAGGAAGGAACTGCATCTGGTGAGGGGAGTGTTCTCTACACGGAAATGCTCACTGATTTTGAAAGAATCGGAGATCATGCATTGAATATTGCACAAGAGATGACGGAAGTAAGGTTGGCAGAATAACAGGATTTGGAGGAAAAATATGTCATTTTTAAAAGATGTGCTGCGAGGGATTGCAATCGGTGTTGCAAATATCATTCCGGGTGTCAGCGGAGGAACCATGATGGTTTCCATGGGAATATACGGGGATGTGATCTCTGCGGTGACAGAAATGCCAAAGCATTTCTTAAAGAGCGTAAAATTTTTGCTGCCGTATGCAGTCGGAATGTTGTGTGGAATCGGGGGATTGTCATTTGTGATCGGATACTTCTTTCAGGAGTTTCCGTTTGAAACGGCAATGTTGTTTATCGGTCTGATCTTTGGAGGAGTACCACTTTTGCTGCCAAAAGTAATGGGAAAACGTGTTTCATTTTCGGAAGGGCTGTTATTTTTATTGTTCTTTGGGCTGGTTGTCTGGATGCAGTTCTGGAAACAGGGGGCGGATGTTTCCTTAGAACCCGGCATACAAAGCAGCATTTCACTGTTTCTGGTCGGAACGGTAGCTGCTGCAACGATGGTTATTCCCGGAGTCAGCGGTTCAATGTTATTAATGTCCCTTGGATATTATACGCCGGTCATAAACAGAATCAGCGGATTTTTGGCAGCATTGCCGGATCTTGAGTGGGAAGAACTGTTTTCCTGTGCGGCAGTACTCATTCCGTTTGGCATCGGTGTGGTGCTTGGAATATTCCTTGTATCAAAACTTGTAGAATATTTATTAAAAAAACAGGAGCGGAGGACATATTTTGCGATTATGGGACTGGTTATATCATCGCCGATTGCGGTGTTGTCCGGAATGAATATCGCATCCATCGGTTTGGGACAGCTTCTGCTTGGAATATTACTTTTTATTGGCGGTTTTTTTGCTGCGAATATGCTTGGAAAATAAAATAGTAAAATATAAGTGAAAATAATCAGATAATATAAAAAAAAGTGCGAAAAAATTAATCAATTTTTTTGCGCTTTTTTATTTGAAAAATAGAAAAATGTGTTACAATAGATAAGTACTAACGATTACCTTGGGGGTATTGTATGCAGGATAAAGATTCAGAAGTGTTGAATCACCAGCGGAAACGGAGAAAGAGAATTGCAAGAATCCGAAACGGTATTATCTTGATCGTGGCAGGATGGATCGCTCTTTCCATGATCCTGATCGTGACACTGTTTTTCAAGATGGTGTCACTGGAACATAAGATAGACCGGCTGGTGACGAGCAGTAGTGAACAGAATACGGATCAGATCAATGCAGGCGCAGCGGCAAAGTTAAATGGCGGTGTGATAGCAGAAGAAACAGAAGAGACGGAAGTTATTCAGACGGAGATGACCTGGGATAAGGTGACACCTCCTGCCACAGGCATACCCGATGAGGATAATATGGCATCGGAGGGCGATTTACATAAAGTATATTTAACATTTGACAATGTACCGTCGGAACATACATCCGAGATTTTAGATGTATTGGAAGAATATAATGTAAAAGCTACTTTCTTTGTAAATGGAAGCCAGGACGAAGAAATGATTCCGGTTTACCAGCGCATCGTAGATGAGGGTCATACACTTGGCATGAATTCTTATTCTAACCAGTATAGTGTAATCTACCAGTCGGAAGATGCATTTAAACAGGATTATATGACACTGAAGAATTTCTTGAAGCAGACCACGGGAGTGGACAGTCTTTATTATCGTTTCCCAGGAGGAAGCAGCAATCTCATCAGTAATGTGCCGATGGAATATTTTATACATTATCTTAATACGCAGGGAATTATCTACTATGACTGGAATGTATCGGCAGGAGATGGGGCTTCGACTGCATATACATCTGAGGAAATAGTTGAAAATGTGACAGATGATGTAGTAAAATATAAAACGTCGGTGGTTTTACTGCATGATGGAACAGATAAGTCAGCAACGGTAGAAGCTTTAGGACCTTTGATTGAGGCTTTAGAGGGAATGGGCGCACAAATATTACCGATTGATGAAGATACACAGGTTATTCAGTATGTGAAAGCAGACACAGTGGAATAACTGAGAATAAATGGAGGAATGAACATGGGATTTTTCAAGGATTTTAAAGATGACTTCTCACAGGCAGTCAATGAATTGATGCCTGCAGATGACAGCCTGGAAACCGGCACTAACGAAGATGACGTTGTTGTTAACACGCTAGAAGGGGAAGTGGATGTTGAAACAGAGCTCTCCAAGTTAGATGGCCTGTTAGAACAGGTGACAAAGCAGGAAGCCGAGAAGGCAGCTGCAGCAAGGAGTGCCGCAGAAATGGCAGCGCAGAATGCAAGTGTACAGCCGGAAAAAGTGGCAGAACCTGTACCGGAAAAAACTGAAACAGTTTTAAATATTAAAAAAGCAACCCAGGAGGAAAGAAAAATGGCTGACAATACAACAGCACCTGTAACTAATAACCAGAGCACACCGGTATCTGATGAGGTATCCATAATCACAGAGGGAACAATCATCAAAGGTGATATCGTATCAAACGGTTCTTTAGATGTAAGAGGACAGGTAGAAGGAAATGTAGGATGCAACGGCAAATTAGTTGTAACCGGTGTCGTAAATGGAAACAGCAGTGCATCTGAGTTCTTTGCAGATGCAGCAAAGATTGAGGGAGAGGTTGTCAGCACAGGAACCGTTAAAATTGGTCTTGGTTCAGTTATTATCGGTAATGTGACTTCTACTTCTGCAGTAATCGCCGGAGCTATCAAAGGTGATATCGATGTACAGGGACCGGTTGTTGTAGATACATCCGCAGTTGTTATGGGTAATATCAAATCACGTTCCGTGCAGATCAACAACGGTGCAGTGATCGAGGGATTCTGTTCACAGTGCTACTCTGACGTGGATGTACAGAGCCTGTTTAACAGCAATGTTCAGAAAGGAAACGAATAATCGGATATGAAAAGAGTATTCTTGAAATTGAGCGGTGAAGCTTTAGCCGGTGAAAAACATACCGGATTTGATGAGCCGACTGTCACAGAAGTAGCGAGACAGGTAAAACAGATCACAGACCAGGGAATTCAGGTTGGCATTGTGATTGGCGGAGGTAATTTCTGGAGAGGAAGAACCAGTGAGACTATCGACCGTACCAAGGCAGACCAGATCGGAATGCTCGCTACGATTATGAATTGTATCTATGTTTCTGAAATTTTCCGTTCTGTTGGAATGAAAACACAGATTCTGACACCGTTTGAGTGCGGAAGCATGACCAAATTATTTTCAAAAGATCGTGCAAACAAATATTTTGAAAAAGGTATGGTTGTATTTTTTGCAGGAGGAACCGGACATCCGTATTTTTCAACTGATACAGGTATTGTGCTTCGTGCAATCGAAATGGAGGCAGAGGGTATCTATCTTGCAAAGGCGATTGACGGTGTTTATGACAGTGATCCGAAGATCAACCCTTCCGCAGTGAAATACAGTGAAGTATCCATACAGGAAGTTATCGATCGTAAACTTGCAGTGGTTGACCTGACTGCGTCAATCATGTGTATGGAAAATAAAATGCCAATGTTCGTTTTTGGATTGAATGAGGAAAACAGCATTGTGAAAGCCATGACAGGCGATTTTAACGGTACAAAAGTAACCGTATAGCTTATGGACGATAGAATATTCGCAAAGTGTGCATTCTATTGTAATAAAAACCGCGAAAGGTATGGAATGAAAATATGGATGAGAGATTAGTTCAGTTTGATGAAAAAATGCAAAAAACAATGAATAACCTGTCAGAGGAATTCGGAAGCATCCGTGCCGGACGTGCCAATCCGCATGTTCTTGACAAGTTAAGAGTTGATTATTATGGAACACCAACCGCAATCCAGCAGGTGGCAAACGTCAATGTTCCGGAACCGAGAATGATTCAGATCCAGCCATGGGAAGCATCTATGGTAAAAGAGATTGAAAAAGCAATCTTAACATCAGATCTTGGAATCAATCCTACAAACGATGGAAAAGTGATCCGCCTTCTTTTCCCGGAACTCACAGAAGAAAGACGTAAGGAACTGGCAAAGGATGTTAAGAAAAAAGGCGAGAACGCAAAAGTTGCAATTCGTAATATCCGCCGTGATGCCAATGATTCTTTCAAAAAATTAAGCAAGTCTGCAGATGTGTCCGAGGACGAAGTGAAAGAGTTAGAGGACGGCGCACAGAAAATGACAGATAAATATATCACGGAGATCGACAAGGCTGTTGAGGCAAAAACAAAAGAAATCCTGACAGTATAAGATATTTTCGTGCAGGGCATAGAGGTGAGGACATGACAATGGCGTGTCCTCATTTTCACTTTATGTATGAATGCAGGGAAGAATGGAGGAATAGAATGAAAATTCCACAGCATGTAGCAATTATTCTTGATGGAAATGGAAGATGGGCAAAAAGCAAAGGAATGCCAAGAAATTATGGTCATACAGTCGGAGCAAAAAATGTAGAAACCGTCTGCAAAGCAGCTCATGACATGGGAATCAAATATCTGACCATGTATGCTTTTTCAACAGAAAACTGGAACAGGCCGGAGGGCGAAGTAGCAGCACTTATGAAGCTGTTAGAAAGTTACTTAAAGAACTGTATCAGGACAGCGGACAAAAATAATATGCGTGTACGTGTGATCGGGGATACTACCCGGTTGAGTGAACGTTTTCAGAAGCAGATCATAGAATTAGAGGCAGCTTCAAAGAAGAATGACGGACTGAATTTACAGATTGCCATTAATTACGGAAGCAGAGATGAGATGATCCGGGCAATGCGAAAGCTGTATCAGGATATGGAGGATGGAAAACAGCAGTTATTAGAGCTAAACGAAGATATGTTTGCGTCCTATCTGGATACGGCAGGAATCCCGGACCCGGATCTTCTGATCCGTACCAGTGGGGAACAGAGGCTTTCTAATTATCTGCTGTGGCAGCTTGCATACAGCGAGTTTTATTTTACGGATGTACCATGGCCGGATTTTGGAAAAGAGGAATTAGAAAAAGCTGTGGAGGCGTATAATAAGAGAGACAGACGATTTGGCGGACTGACAGAGAATGCCAGATAGACCGAAAGAGGAAAGGGCAGGTTTTCATATATGTTTAAAACAAGACTGTTGAGCGGTATCGTTTTAGTAGCAGCCGCGTTGGTATTAATTATCACGGGAGGAGATGTATTACTTTTTTCAACATTGATCATTTCATACATTGGTATGTTTGAATTATATCGTATCTTCCATGTTGAAAAAGAACTTCCGGGGATTGTGGGATATCTTGCAGCTACCGTATATTACTGTAATTTAAAATGGAATTTTCTTCCAGATCTTATGGTGGTTGTTCTTGGATTTTTGATCGTACTGATGTTTGCCTATGTGTTTACTTATCCAAAGTACAAAACAGAACAGATGTTAGCAGTATTTTTTGGCGTATTTTATGTTGCAGTGATGCTTTCTTATGTGTATCAGACAAGAATGCTTACCGCAGGTGCTTATATCGTATGGCTGATCTTTTTGTGTTCCTGGGGGTGTGATACCTGCGCATATTGTGTGGGAATGCTGATAGGAAAGCATAAGATGTCACCGAAATTAAGTCCGAAAAAATCTGTGGAAGGCGCAGTTGGCGGTGTGGTTGGAGCTGCACTTTTAACTGTGATCTACGGAATGATCTTTAAAAATGCCATGGGTGTTACCACACAGCATGTATGGATCATGGCTGCGATCAGTGCAGTTGGTGCATTGATTTCTATGGTTGGTGACCTGACTGCTTCCGCGATCAAAAGAAATTATGAGATCAAGGATTATGGGAAACTGATTCCGGGACATGGTGGTATTTTAGACCGATTTGACAGTGTGATCTTTACAGCACCGATCATTTATTTTCTTGCAGCAAATTTTATCGTATTATAAACACAGGATATTAGTGCGAAAACAAGTTGTTTAGAAAAGAGGATTTGTATGAAAAAAATAGCAATCTTAGGCTCGACAGGTTCGATAGGAACACAGACACTTGATATTGTAAGAGAACAGAAAGATATCGAGGTCGTTGCGCTTGCAGCGGGAAGTAATATTGCATTGTTAGAGCAGCAGATCAGGGAGTTTTCCCCGAAACTGGTATGCGTATTCAAAGAAGAAGCTGCAGAGGCATTAAAGATCAAAATTGCAGATACAGACACAAAAGTAGTCTCAAAGATGGAGGGACTGATCGATGTGGCGGTTCATCCGGAGAGCGAGATTTTAGTTACCGCAATCGTTGGCATGATGGGAATCCGTCCAACAGTTGCCGCAATCAAAGCAGGCAAAAAAATTGCTCTGGCAAATAAAGAAACTCTTGTAACGGCAGGACATATTATCATTCCGCTGGCAAAGGAATATCATGTGCCGATCCTTCCGGTGGACAGCGAACACAGCGCAATTTTCCAGTCACTGCAGGGGAATGAAGGCAACCGTATTGAAAAAATACTTCTGACGGCGTCCGGTGGACCATTCCGTGGAAAAAGCGCAGAAGATCTTGCAAATATGAAAGTAGAAGACGCCCTAAAGCATCCAAACTGGTCGATGGGAAGAAAGATAACCATTGACTCCTCAACACTGGTTAACAAGGGACTTGAGGTTATGGAGGCAAAGTGGCTTTTTGGTGTGGAATTAGATCAGATTGAAGTGGTCGTTCACCCACAGAGTGTGATTCATTCTGCTGTCCAATATGAGGATGGCGCAGTAATTGCACAGCTTGGAACACCGGATATGCGTCTGCCGATCCAGTATGCACTCTATTATCCGGAGCGCAGAAAAATGTCAGGAAAGAGACTTGATCTTTTTGAACTGGGAAGTCTGACATTTGAGAAACCGGATACAAAGACATTTAGAGGATTGGCATTAGCATATGATGCAATGAGAAAGGGCGGCAGCCAGCCGACAGTATTTAATGCGGCAAATGAACGTGCTGTGGCAATGTTTTTAGACCAAAAGATCAGATATCCACAGATCACGGAGATCATTGAAGACTGTATGGAGCATGTGCCATATATCAGTGATCCGACATTAGAGGAAGTGCTGGCAACAGAACAGGCAGTGTACGAATATATCGGACAGAAATGGGCATAGAGGCAGAATGGAAAGGTATTAGAAACGGATGAAAATTATTATTGCATTATTGATCTTTAGTATCATTATTATATTTCATGAACTTGGACATTTTTCACTGGCAAAGGCAAATGGAATCCGTGTCAATGAGTTCTGTCTCGGACTTGGACCAACCATTTTTGGCGTGACAAAGGGAGAAACAAAATATTCTTTAAAATTGCTTCCGTTTGGCGGTGCATGTATGATGGAGGGCGAAGACGGCGAGAGTACCGATGACCGGGCTTTTGGTAAAAAGTCTGTCTGGGCAAGAATCAGTGTAGTTGCTGCCGGACCAATCTTTAACTTTATCATGGCATTTGTTTTTTCGTTTATTCTTCTTTCCTGCAATGGTTATGATATTCCAAAGATCACACAGGTCAGCGAAGGATTTGCAGCGGAACAGGCAGGAATGCAGGCGGGGGATGTCATTGTAAAAATGAACGGAAAACATATTCATTTTTACAGGGAAGTCAGTTCCTATTCCATGTTTCATGCAGGGGAGACTGTGGAAGTGACTTATAAGCGCGGCGGAAAAAGATATACGGCAGAACTGACTCCGTTGTATGATGAAGAAATTGGCAGATACCGTTATGGTTTTGTCGGCGGTGAAGTAGAAAAAGGAAATGTCTTTCAGAACATTTTATATAGCGGTTACGAGGTAAAATACTGGATCGATACGACACTCGGAAGTTTAAAAATGCTCGTCACGGGCGGTGTTACCTTAAACGATATGAGCGGACCGGTCGGACTCGTGGACGCGATCGGTGACAGCTATGAGGAGAGTGTTTCCTATGGTTATTATGCAGCATTTTTGCAGATGCTCTATATCACGATACTGATCTCGGCAAACCTTGGCGTTATGAATCTGCTCCCGCTTCCGGCATTGGACGGCGGACGGCTGGTATTTCTGATCGTTGAGGCAATCCGCGGTAAAAAGGTAGATCCGGATAAAGAGGGAATGGTACATTTTATCGGACTTATGCTTTTAATGGCTCTGATGGTGATTGTAATGTTTAACGATATCCGAAAAATTTTCATGTAGAGGTGGAAGTACAGTGAAAACAAAGACAGTAAAAATTGGTTCAAAAGTGATTGGAGGAGGTAATCCGATTCTGATCCAGTCAATGACAAACACAAAGACAGAAGATGTTACTGCTACAGTGGCACAGATCAATAAACTTGCGGCAGCAGGCTGTGATATCATAAGATGTGCAGTTCCGACGATGGAAGCGGCAGAGGCGCTGATAGAGATCAAAAAACAGGTGGCAATCCCGGTCGTGGCAGATATTCATTTTGATTACCGTTTAGCGATCGCGGCAATCGAGCATGGTGCAGATAAGATCCGTATCAATCCGGGAAATATCGGAAACAGGGAGCGTGTGCAGGCGGTTGTGGATGCAGCGAGAGAACGGCAGATTCCAATCCGTGTCGGTGTTAACAGTGGTTCCTTAGAAAAAGATCTGGTAGAAAAATACCATGGTGTCACTGCAGAAGGAATTGTTGAGAGTGCATTAGATAAAGTAAAAATGATCGAGGATATGGGATACGACAACCTCGTTATCAGTATCAAATCCTCGGATGTTATGATGTGCGTGAAGGCACATGAACTGATCGCAAAACAGACAGATCATCCTCTGCATGTCGGCATTACAGAAGCGGGAACGATCATCAGCGGTAATATCAAGTCCTCAATCGGTCTTGGACTGATCTTACATCAGGGCATCGGTGATACGATCCGTGTGTCACTGACCGGAGATCCGTTAGAGGAGATCAAATCTGCAAAGCTGATCTTAAAAACGTTAGGGCTGCGTAAGGGCGGCATTGAGGTTGTTTCCTGTCCGACTTGTGGAAGAACTAGAATTGATCTGATCGGACTTGCAAATCAGGTAGAAAATATGGTGGCAGATATTCCGTTAGACATCAAAGTTGCCGTTATGGGCTGCGTAGTCAATGGACCGGGCGAAGCAAAAGAGGCGGATATTGGAATTGCCGGAGGCATCGGAGAAGGACTTATCATCAAACACGGAGAAGTCTACAAAAAAGTGCCGGAATCTGAACTGCTAGAGAGTCTCCGCTATGAACTGCTGCACTGGAATGAGAATTAAGTAAGCTGGAGTTGGGAAAAACATGACAAAAATGTTTTTTGATGTATTTCCGACACTGGAAGTGAACGGAGATATGAAAAAACTGTTATCAGAGACGGAAGTCACCAAGGTCGGAATGAATCATGAAAAAGATCACATCCGGATCTATTTAAACGGTACGCGTCTGATACATAAAAAGAATATATATCAGTTAGAAAAAAACATACATGATCAGATTTTTAAAAACCGTCACATGGATGTTAAGGTGATTGAAAAATATCAGTTATCGGAGCAGTATACCGCAGAGAAACTGATGGATCTGTATAAGGACAGTATTTTAGAGGAACTGAAAAATTACAGTCTGATGGAATACAATCTGCTGCGCTCCGCGAAAATGGAATTTACGGGAGACTCCCACCTTTTGCTGACACTTGAGAATACGATCATTGCACAGACCAGATCGCATGAGATCGTTGAATTTTTAGAGAAAGTGGTCTGTGAGCGTTGTGGGCTTGATCTCTCGGTGGAACTTGCCTTTGAAGAACCGAAAGAGAGTAAACACAAGAAAAACAGTGACTTACAGATTCAGTTTGAAATCAAAAACATATTAAAACGCGTGCAGCTCCATGAGGATGATGCGCCGGCGAAAGTGAATGTGAAGGATGAAAATTCCTCTCAGGCTGCAGAATCAGCGATAAAAACTGCTGCAAAAGAACAGAATCATACAAAAGAATCTGTCGCTGCAGGAAATCATGAAAAAAATGCCGGACAAAAAGGAGAAAATGCGTTCGGCAAGAAAGAATTTCGCAAAAATTATGATGGCGGTTCTTATGGTGGATATAAGAAATCTGACAACCCGGATGTATTATACGGAAAAGATTTTGACGATGAGACAATTCCAATCGAAAAGATTGTCGGGGAAATGGGAGAGGTTACAATACGCTGTCAGGTTATGACACTTGAAACGCGGGAAATCCGTAATGAAAAAACGATTGTGATTATGTCGGTAACGGATTTTACTGACTCTATCGTTTTAAAGATTTTTACCAGAAATGATCAGCTGCCGGAACTGCTTGAGGGTGTGAAAAAAGGTGCCTTTTTAAAAATTAAGGGTGTTACAACTATCGATAAATTTGACAGCGAACTTACGATCGGTTCCATTGTCGGAATCAAAAAGATTGCAGATTTTACATCGATCCGTATGGACACGAGCCCTGAGAAACGTGTGGAACTGCACTGCCATACCAAGATGAGCGACATGGATGGTGTCTCTGAGGTGAAAGATATCGTAAAGCGTGCAATGAAATGGGGACATAAAGCTATTGCAATCACTGACCACGGAGATGTGCAGGCATTCCCGGATGCAAACCATGCGATTTCACCGGATGATGATTTTAAAGTGATCTATGGTGTAGAGGCATATCTGGTAGATGATTTAAAGGACATCATCACTAATTCCAGGAATCAGAATCTCGACGATACCTACGTGGTGTTTGATCTTGAGACGACCGGATTTTCTCCGGATAAAAATAAAATCATAGAGATCGGTGCTGTAAAAGTGGAACATGGGGAGATCACGGATCGTTTTTCCACGTTTGTGAACCCGGAAGTGCCAATCCCATACCGGATTGAGGAACTGACCTCCATCCGTGATGATATGGTGATCGATGCACCAAAGATCGAGACGATCCTGCCACAGTTCATGGAGTTTTGCGGGGATGCGATCATGGTCGCACACAATGCTGATTTTGATATGAGTTTTATCATCAAAAACTGCGAGAGACAGGGGATTGAGAAAGAGTTTACAATCATTGATACGGTTGCTTTAGCGCGAATTTTACTGCCACAGTTAAACCGTTTTAAACTCGATACCGTGGCAAAAGCACTTGGAGTTTCTTTGGAAAACCATCATCGCGCAGTGGATGATGCGGGCTGCACGGCAGAGATCTTTGTGAAATTTGTAAAAATGCTCCATGACCGCGGCATGACAACTTTAGATGAAGTGAACCAGATGGGACAGGCTTCGCCGGAAACCATCATGAAAATGAACACTTATCATGCGATCATCCTTGCAACGAATGATATCGGACGTATCAATCTGTATCGTCTGATCTCATTGTCACACCTGACTTATTACAACAAAAGACCGCGTGTGCCAAAGAGTGAGTTTGTAAAATACCGCGAAGGTCTGCTTTTAGGTTCTGCCTGTGAAGCGGGAGAACTCTACCGTGCAATTGTGGGCGGACGGCCGGAGGAGGAGATCATAAGGCTGGTAAAGTTTTATGATTATTTAGAGATCCAGCCGCTTGGTAATAATGAGTTTATGTTAAAAAGCGACAAGGAATCCGTCAGTACGATCGAGGAACTGCAGGACATTAACCGCCGTATTGTAAAATTAGGAGAGACCTTTGGAAAACTTGTCGTTGCAACCTGCGATGTGCATTTCCTCGACCCGGAGGATGAAATCTACCGTCGTATCATCATGGCGGGAAAAGGATTTAAGGATGCAGATGACCAGGCACCTCTTTACCTTCGCACGACAGAAGAAATGTTAAAAGAATTTGAATATCTCGGTTCGTCGAAAGCGGAGGAAGTTGTCATTACCAATCCTAATAAGATCGCGGATATGTGTGAAAAAATTGCACCGGTCCGTCCGGACAAATGTCCCCCGGTCATTGAAAATTCAGACCAGATGCTGCGTGATATCTGTTACACCAAGGCGCACAGCATGTATGGGGAAGAACTTCCGGCAATCGTAAAAGAGCGGTTAGACAGGGAATTAAACTCCATCATTTCCAACGGATATGCGGTTATGTATATCATTGCACAGAAACTGGTGTGGAAATCAAACGAGGATGGTTATCTGGTTGGATCACGTGGTTCGGTAGGTTCGTCTTTTGCGGCAACGATGTCCGGTATCACGGAGGTAAACCCGCTTCAGGCACATTACCGTTGTCCAAACTGCAAGTACAGTGATTTTGATTCACCGGAGGTAAAAGCATTTTCCGGACGAAGCGGATGTGACATGCCGGATAAGATCTGTCCGGTCTGTGGCGAAAAATTAGTCAAAGACGGATTTGATATTCCGTTTGAAACATTCCTTGGATTTAAGGGAAATAAGGAGCCGGATATCGACTTGAACTTTTCAGGTGAATATCAGAGTAAAGCACATGCGTACTGCGAGGTTATTTTCGGTTACGGACAGACATTCCGTGCTGGTACGATCGGTACGCTTGCGGATAAGACAGCATTCGGTTACATCAAAAATTATTATGAAGAACGCGGTATCCACAAGAGAAATTGTGAGATTGACCGTATCGTACAGGGTTGTGTCGGCGTCCGGAGAACAACCGGACAACATCCGGGTGGTATCGTCGTACTTCCGGTGGGAGAGGAAATCAACACCTTTACTCCGGTGCAGCATCCGGCAAACGATATGACAACTGCGACGGTTACCACACATTTTGATTACCACTCGATCGACCACAACCTGTTAAAACTTGATATTCTCGGACACGATGATCCGACGATGATCCGTATGCTGCAGGATTTAACGGGAATCGACCCGGTTACGATCCCGCTTGATGATGAGGCGGTCATGTCCCTATTTAAAAATACATCGGCACTCGGTGTTACACCGGAGGATATCGGGGGTATCCCGCTCGGATGCCTTGGTATTCCTGAGTTTGGTACAGAGTTCGCTATGCAGATGGTTATTGATGCCAAGCCGCAGGAGTTTTCGGATCTGATCCGTATCTCCGGTCTGTCCCATGGTACAGATGTTTGGCTCGGAAACGCACAGACCTTGATTGAACAGGGATTAGCAACGATTTCCACCGCAATCTGTACGCGTGATGATATCATGATCTATCTGATCCAGATGGGACTTGACAGTGAGCAGTCCTTTACGATCATGGAATCGGTGCGAAAAGGAAAAGGCTTAAAGGAAGAGTGGAAGACTGAAATGCGTGCGCATGACGTGCCGGAGTGGTATATTGATTCCTGTTTAAAGATCAAATATATGTTCCCGAAAGCACACGCGGCGGCTTACGTTATGATGGCATGGCGTATCGCATATTGCAAAGTATATTACCCGCTTGCCTATTATGCAGCATATTTTTCCATCCGTGCGACCGGATTTAACTACGAGATCATGTGTCAGGGAAGAGAGCGCCTTACCTATTTCCAGAAAGATTACGAGCGCAGAAAAGATTCGCTTTCCAAGAAGGAACAGGATGTCTATCGTGATATGAAAATCGTACAGGAAATGTATGCGAGAGGATTTGATTTTACACCGATCGATATTTACCGGGCAAAACCGGATCGTTTCCAGATCATTGACGGAAAACTGATGCCGGCATTAAATACGATCGACGGTATGGGAGATAATGCTGCGATCGCAGTGGCGGAAGCGGCAAAGGATGGAAAATTCTTATCCAGAGATGATTTCAGACAGAGAACAAAGGCGACGAAGACGGTCATTGACCTGATGGGCGATTTGGGACTGCTTGGCGATATGCCGGAGTCAAACCAGCTCTCTTTGTTTGATTTTGCATAAAAAAACACAGGGGATAACGGAAAGTCCCCTGTGTTTTTTTACATAAAATGAATTTACGGATCCGATGCAGGATTACTTGTCGGAAGAGCCTGTGCCCGGATTGAAAACCTCAACGTCAGAAGGATCAGCAATCGGTGTCCGATACATCACACCGGATGCAAAATCCCTGAAATAGACATCTGTTTCGGTTGCATTGATGTTGGTATAGTTGCCTTCTGCAATCACGGTGTAATCACTGCCGTCGGTTTTCATCCGGCAGAGTGCAGGAGTGCTTGTACTGTTACGCTGGAAATAAATATAGTTTCCGGTAATGTTATAACAGTCAATGCGGTCGTCGCTGAGTGTTGTGATGGCCGAACTGCCGGAGAGATCTGTGCTTGCAAGTGTATAATTGTTTTCATTGTCCAAGAAAAAGATCGTATCATCGATTACGGCTGGCATGTAATAATTGCCTTTCAGAACGAGCTCCGAGGTGTCAGTAACCGTATCAAAACGCCAGATATTGTGATCGTTTGATACGCCATTGAAATAAATGTACTGTCCGACGACGGAGCATGGACGGTACGGTGTCTTGTCTACCTGATGACTGTCTGCCCCGTCGATGCCGACTTCATAGAAAGTGGTAAAGTCTTTGTCGTCATAGTGAAGGTAATAAATTTTATTTCCGACTAAAGAGGCGTAAAGACTCGCGGAAGAATCAAGGAGAATGCTCTTTTTATGTTTGCTGCGGTCAAGCCGGCAGAGACTGTCTGTATTGATCGTCAAAAATGAAAACGGTTCGGTAAAAACCGGATTGTTGCGCACATAGTAAATATAATTGTCATCTGCATTGATAAAGGTGGCAACATCATCAGAAATCTTTGTAAGGTCTGAACCGTCGCTGTTCATTGAGTATAGTTTGCTGCTGTCGGAAGGGTTTGCAAAATAAATCGTGCCGTCGGCTGCTGTGCAGAAGATGCCGGCGTTATAGAGATTGCCGGCCGTGTTGCCGTTTCTGTAATCGTCATTGAATTTTGTCTCGTTTGATTTGTGGTGGCAGACACCAAAACCGATGCCGGCGGCGATTACAAGGATTATTAAGAGAATTGTGATAACTTTTTTCATAAGGCCTCCATTCTGAGAGCATTTTATGCTGACGTGACAATGTGTTTGATTTGCTTCTCATCTGTGTTTATTATAGCATTTTCAGAGCACGAATACTATATTTTTCATATGGAATATGACTTTTTCTGCCCTTGATATTGCTACGTTAATGTAATATAGTAGAAGTAATACTAAAAATAAAGGTGGAATCCATGAAAGATTTAAAAGAATTAAGAGACCAGATTGATGTCATTGACAGACAGATCGTAGATTTATATCAGGAGAGAATGGAGATTGCTGCAGGGGTTGCAGAATATAAGATTAATACCGGTAAAAAGGTATTTGATAAAGAACGGGAAGATTCAAAACTTGCAACGCTGACAGCACTTGGAAAAACAGAGTTTAATAAACACGGAATCCGTGAATTGTTTGAGCAGATTATGTCGATGAGCAGAAAAAGACAGTATCAGCTGCTGACAGCACACGGTATGTATGAGAAACCTGACTTTACAGAGGTGGAAAGTTTAGACTATCGAAATGCGCGCATTGTATTTCAGGGAACAGAAGGAGCATACAGCCAGCTCGCATTGAGAGAGTACTTTGGAGAGCAGACAGACAGTTATCATGTGGAGACCTGGCGGGATGCCATGGAGGCGATCAAGAACGGAGATGCAGATTATGCAGTGCTTCCGATTGAAAATTCTTCGGCGGGTATCGTATCTGAAAATTATGACCTGATGGTAGAATATGATAATTGTATTGTGGGGGAACAGATTATACAGATCAACCATGCATTGCTCGGGCTGCCGGATGCACAGCTTTCCGATATTACGGATGTATATTCCCACCCACAGGCGCTGATGCAGTGTGGCAGATATCTTGAAAGTCATCGGGAATGGGAAAAACACAGCTTGAAAAATACAGCCATGGCAGCAAAAAAAGTAAAAGAGGATGGAAAAAAACACAAAGCAGCCATCGCAAGCAGCCTGACGGCAGATATATACGGACTGAAGGTCTTAGATGAGTGCATCCAGGATAACAAGATGAATGCAACCCGTTTTATCATTGTATCCGGTAAACGTGTATTTGCCTCAAATGCAGAAAAAATCAGCATCTGTTTTGAAGGTATGCATGAGAGCGGTTCCCTTTACCATATGCTGTCTCATTTTATTTACAATGGCATCAACATGAATCATATCGAGTCAAGACCGGTGCAGGGGAAAAACTGGGAGTATCGTTTCTTTGTTGACTTTGAAGGTAACCTGAATGATGCGGCAGTACAGAATGCTTTAAGGGGGCTGGCAGAGGAGACGTTAGGACTTAAGATTCTTGGAAATTACTAGAACAAAAGAAATGTGTGAAAATAAGATTTTCATACGAAGAAATGGAGCAAATCATGAAAAGCACAAAAAATCTGATCTTATATAAAAATTTTGAAAACGGAAAATTATTCTATAACATGGCATGGATCATGGAAAATTATGAGAATGAATATTATAACAGAGAGGATATTGAGGCATTGCTTTACGAATGCTTTAACCAGTTGTCAGAACTCGCTGTAAGTCATGGCTTTAAAGGAAATCTCTGGCATAATTTTATTGCATTTATCCTGGTCAATAATGAGAATGCTTATAGCCGTGGCTGTGAGATCCGGGGCGGCATGGAAGGATCTGTCAACCAGATCGCACTGCATGACTTTAAGATCATGAAAGATTTATTTGATTTTGACTTTACGGAACTGGCAAAAGATTATGAGATCGACTGCATGGATGCGATGCTTCATTATGAGAGCGCAAGTGACAGCGGAAAATTATTTAACAAGAGAATCCGTGACCGTATCTGTGAACTGACAGAAAAATTAGAGCAGGCGGCCGAGGCAGAGGATTTTAAAGATGCCGTTACGGAGTTTTACGGAGAATTTGGTGTTGGAAAATTGGGCTTACATAAGGCATTCCGTGTGCTGCACAAAGAAGATGGTGCACAGATCGTACCGATTACGAATATTGCACATGTAAAATTAGATGATCTGGTTGGATATGAGATCGCCAAACAGAAGCTGATCGATAATACAGAAAGTTTTGTCCGGGGAAAAGAGGCAAATAACTGCCTGCTTTACGGAGATGCCGGAACTGGAAAATCCACCAGTATCAAGGCAATCGCAAATCAATATTACGACAGGGGATTGAGACTGATCGAAGTGTACAAGCATCAGTTCTGCGATTTAAATGACGTGATCGCACAGATTAAAAACCGCAATTACAAATTTATTATTTATATGGATGATCTGTCCTTTGAGGAATTTGAGATTGAATATAAATATCTGAAAGCAGTCATCGAGGGAGGCCTTGAGAAGAAACCGGATAATGTTTTGATCTATGCGACTTCAAACAGACGCCATCTGATCCGTGAGACCTTCTCCGACAAAGAGGAAGTAAGGGAGGACATGCATACTTCGGATACAGTACAGGAGAAGTTGTCCCTGTATGCAAGATTTGGTGTTTCTATTTATTTTGGAGCACCGAGCAAAAAAGAGTTTCAGAATATTGTGGTATCCCTTGCAAAAAAGAATGGTATTACAATGGAAGAAGAAACACTTCTTGCCGAGGCAAATAAATGGGAGCTTGCCCATGGCGGACTGTCAGGAAGAACAGCACAGCAGTTTATTAATTATCTGCTTGGAAAACAGGAATAATTTGTACGCGTGAAGCAGGAGGATAAAATATGGCAATTCATACATTCGCAGCGATTTATATCGGCTCTTATGAGGTAAGCTTGAAAATTTTTGAAATTTCTGCCCAAAAAAGTATTCGTAAAATTGACTATATCAGGAGCCGGATCGGGCTTGGACGGGATGCGTATTCGCGTGGGGTGATCGGATATGAACTGGTGGAAGCACTCTGTGATACATTAGAACAGTTTACGAGTATTATGAAAGAATACCGGGTGGACGGTTACGAGGCATATGCGGCTGCAGCACTTAGGGATGTGAGCAATGAATTGTTTATCTTAGATCAGATCCGCATCCGTACCGGACTGACGGTTCATGTCTTGAGTAACTCGGAACATCGTTTTATCAGCTACAAATCAGTTGCAATGCGCGGCGAGTTTGAGGAACTGATAAAAACAGGAGCGGCAGTTGTGGATGTCGGCGGCGGTGGAATGCAGATCACAATTTTTTCTAAAGGCAAAGTAATCACCACACAGCATTTAGGACTTGGAACTATGCGGATGCAGGAACAGCTTGCAAAAAAAAGCAGCAGCCTGCAGCAGTATGAGTTACAGATCGAAGAACTGGTAGAAAAAGAATTAAACGTGTTTATGGCAATGTTCACGGAACAGGTGAAAGTGAAGAACCTGATTATTATTGGAGACTATATTATGGAGGTCGCCGGAAAGGTCACTGGGAAAAAACATGTGAACTTGATGGAAACCAAGGATTTTCTGGCGTTTCTGGATGGACTTGACAAAAAAACAGTCGGGCAGATTTCAGAAGAACTAAACTTGTCAAATGAAAATGATTCCCTGATCATTCCGTACATGATCATTTTTAAATGTATGGCACGTAAAATGAAAGCCGAAAAAATCTGGGCGCCGGGTGTCATTGTAAGCGATGGTATTGCATATGATTATGCACAGAAGCATAAACTTTGCAAACCGACACACGATTTTGACGCAGATGTCATTTCGGCAGCAAGAAATTTATCTGCACGTTATATGAGTTATTCACCGCATATTGACGCATTGACACAGATGGCAACACTGATTTTTGATACAATGAAAAAAATCCATGGACTTGGAAAGAGAGAGCGGCTTTTGCTTCAGGTGGCAGCAATCCTGCATGACTGCGGAAAGTATATCAGTCTTGCAAACGGACCGCTGTGTTCCTATGACATTATTATGGCGTCGGAAATCATCGGTCTTACGCATATGGAACGTGAGATCGCAGCTTATACGGTTCTTTATAATACTTATCCGCTGCCGGCCTATGAAGATTTTGAGAGTGATATCAGCCGTGAGAGTTATGTTGTTATTGCAAAACTTTCTGCAATTTTACGCGTATCCAATGCGATGGACCGCAGCCATAAGCAGAAATTCAAAAATGTGCGTGCAGCAGTAAAAGGAAAAGAACTGGTGATCACAATCGAGACAGATGATGATATTGCACTGGAAAAAGCACTGTTTGATGCGAAGGTTTCTTACTTTGAAAACATATTCAGTATTAAACCGGTCGTCAAGGAGAAACGTGTGTATTAGATGGAGGACACTATGGAAAAGGAAAAAGATTTTACAAATCCACAGTATTACGAGAACAGAGAATTAAGCTGGTTAAAATTTGATAACCGGGTATTGAATGAAGCACGCGATAAGAGTATCCCGCTTTTGGAACGCCTGAAATTTGTCAGTATCACTTCCTCAAATCTGGATGAATTTTACATGGTGCGTGTTGCTTCCTTAAAAGATATGGTACATGCTAACTATAAGAAGAAAGATATCGCAGGAATGACAGCGACAGAACAGCTTACAGCCATCAACGAAAAAACAAGGGAAATGGTAGAACTGCAGTATAATACTTATAACAGATCACTGCTGCCGTTACTTAAGAAAGAACAAATCTATATTATCAATGCATTTGAAGAACTGACGGAGGAACAGAAAAAGTTTGTGGATCGTTATTTTGAGGAAAATGTCTATCCGGTACTGACACCGATGGCGGTAGATGCATCGCGTCCGTTTCCACTGATCCGCAATAAGACGTTAAATATTGCGGCACTTCTTTCGAAAAAGAATACAAAGAGTGAAAAGCAGGAACTGGATTTTGCGACAGTACAGGTTCCAGGGGTTCTTCCGAGACTGGTACAGATCCCGTCAGAGGAAGAAAATGCAAAATGTTTTATTCTGTTAGAGCAGATCATCGAGAAAAATATTGATAAACTGTTCTTAAATTATGAAGTGCTCTGTGCTTATCCGTACCGTATCATGCGGAATGCAGATCTGACGATCGATGAGGACGAGGCGGAGGATCTGTTAAAAGAGATCCAGAAACAGTTAAAAATGAGACAGTGGGGAGAAGTGATCCGTCTTGAGGTGGAGAGTGGAATTGACAAACGCCTGCTGCGTTTCTTAAAGGATGAACTGAAAGTTGCAGAAGAAGATATCTTCTGTATCCAGGGGCCGATCGATCTGACATTCCTGATGAAAATGTATGGACTTCCCGGCTGTGATCATCTGCGCTATAAACCGTATACGCCGCAGAAAAATCCGAAGATCGAACCGGGAGAAAACATTTTTGAACTGATCCGTCAGGGGGATATCTTTTTACACCACCCGTATCAGACGTTTGATCCGGTTGTTGACTTCATACGACAGGCAGCATCTGACCCGGATGTTCTTGCAATCAAACAGACACTTTACCGTGTCAGCGGTAATTCGCCAATCATCGCTTCTTTAGCACAGGCGGCAGAAAATGGCAAACAGGTATCTGTTTTAGTGGAGTTAAAGGCACGTTTTGATGAGGAAAATAATATTGTCTGGGCAAAGAAATTAGAGCAGGCAGGCTGCCATGTAATCTACGGACTGGTCGGACTGAAAACACACAGTAAAATTGCACTGGTTGTCCGCAGGGAAGAGGACGGTATCCGCAGATATGTCCATCTTGGAACTGGTAATTACAATGATTCAACAGCAAAATTATATACGGACTGTGGAATTTTTACCTGCAATGAGGCGATCGGTGAAGATGCAACTGCGGTATTTAATATGCTTTCCGGCTACTCAGAGCCGCTCTCCTGGAATGAACTCTCACTGGCACCGATCTGGCTTCGCAATAAGTTTATGAAACTGATCGGCAGGGAAACAGCACATGCAAAAAAAGGCATGCCGGCACGTATTGTTGCGAAAATGAATTCACTTTGTGATCCTGGAATCATAGCGGCACTTTATGAGGCGTCAGCAGCAGGGGTAAAGATTCAGTTGATCGTGCGCGGAATCTGCTGTCTGAAAGTCGGCATAAAAGGAGTGAGCGAAAATATTGAAGTGCGCTCAATTGTCGGAAATTTTTTAGAGCACAGCAGAATTTTCTGGTTTGAGAATAATGGGGCAGACGAGGTGTATATGGGAAGTGCGGACTGGATGCCGCGTAACTTGGACCGCCGTGTTGAAATATTGTTCCCTGTTCTGGATGATGATGCAAAAGAATCTGCAAAACATATTCTTGAAGTGGAATTGTCTGATAATACAAAAGCCCATATCTTGAAATCGGATGGAAATTATGAGAAAATAGATAAAAGAGGAAAAGTTTTGGTCAATTCACAGATGCAGTTCTGTGAGGAAGCTGTTGCAGCAGTGCCAAAACAGGATCATGTGTACCGGGAACGGATATTTGTCCCGGCGGAACCTGCAGAATAGTAAAAAGCGGGGGAGTGTGAGAATAATATTTCACATATAAGAAGGGGAGAGGTTTATGAATCACAAAATTTTATGTGTGGATCTGGATGCAACATTACTATGTGATGATAAGAGTATCACGCCAAAGAACCGTGAGGCAATCCACAAAATGTTAAACACCGGACACTACATAGCACTTGCAACTGGACGGCCGGTGGAAACAGCAAGAGAAGTTGCAAGAGAACTGGGCTTAAATACACCGGGCTGCTATATGATTGCGTTTAATGGTGCGGTACTTTATGACTGCGCAGCAGATCGCGTATTGTTACAGCGTTCGCTGCCAATCGAGGTTGTGCAGGAGCTTTTTGATAAGGCAAAACGCGCCGGTCTGTATGTACAGACTTATAACAGTACAGATCTCATTACTACAAAACATACCAGAGAATTGGATTATTATGTGAAACAGGCACATATTTCCTACAAGATATCACCAAATATTCTGGATGCCTTAGAGGAAGAACCACAGAAGGTTATGCTGATCTCTTTAGATCAGAGAGACAAGTTAGAGCGTTTTCAAAAGAAAAACTTAAATTGGGAAAAAGGAAAATGCAACAGCTTTTTTTCGAGCAGTCAGTATTTAGAGTACAGTCCGAAAAACACGAGCAAGGCAACCGGTATTTTGGAATTGACGAAGATTTTGAATATGCCGATGGATACAACGATTGCTGTCGGGGATGAGGATAATGATGTTCCGATGATAAAGACGGCACATATCGGGGTTGCAGTCAGGAATGCCACCGAAAAAGCAAAGGCGGCAGCGGATTATGTTACAGTAAATGATAATAATCATGACGCCATTGCTGAGGTGATTGAAAAATTTATTTTATAGGAACGGATTTACTTCCCGGCATGCACTTTGATGTCTGATAGAACAGAATACGGGATGTAAAGATGGCCACGACCTGTTCCAAGGTGGATGGCGGGTTTATTTGCACCATGAAAATCAGAACCGCCGCTGATGAGCAGTTTGTTTTCTTTTGCAATGCGTTTGACAAGCTGTTCTTCCCCGGTGGTATAGGTAGAGTAGATTGCTTCGATACCATCAAGTCCAACGGCTTTTAAATCATCGATCAGCAGCTGCAGCTGTTCTACACCCAGGTGATAAAGCAACGGATGTGCAAGGATGGCAACGCCTCCGGTTCTTTTGATAAGAGAAACGGCCTCCATAGGAGATACTTTAAAACGGCCGACATAGCAGCGGCAGCCGTCACCGATATATTTGTCGAAAGCTTCGGAAACGGATTTGATCCATCCGTGTTCATAAAGGAAACGCGCGATGTTTGCACGCGTAATGACACTGTCCGGATTCGCTGCCAGAAGGGCTTCCATCGTAATTGGAAATCCTTCTTCCTGCAGGGCAGCGATCATTTTTTCATTGCGTTTATCCCGGCATTCGCGGAATTCAGCAGTCATTTTTAAGAGTTCCGGGTCATCCGGGTTAATGTAGAGACCGACGATGTGGATTTCCTTTTCCTGTTTTTTCCCTGGAAGCTGATAAGCTGTGGAAAGCTCAATGCCCGGGATCAGCTCGATACCGGCTTCCTTTGCGGCACCCATAGCTTTTCTTATACCTGTGGCGGTATCATGGTCAGTCAGGGCGATAGCGGAAAGCCCGGCTTTTTTTGCTTCGGCGATCACTTCGACCGGCGTAAATGTTCCATCTGATTCCGTGGAATGTACATGCAGGTCAACAATTCTATTATCCATAGTCTGTAAGTCCTTTCATATTATTAATAAGTGACTGTAAAAACAGTCAGCAGATGGTGTTATCGTAGCATGAATGAAATATATTTGTCAAAAAATTAAAAAAAGTATAAAAAATAGTTTACATATTTTACTAAAATGGTACAATAATCACAAGATGGCTTTTTATAGGCAAAAATACAGCAAAGAAGGTGAGAGAATGCAATTACTGACGTTTATGCTCAATAATGTCCGGTTTGGAATACCAGTGGATGATGTCGAGTCGATTGAAACCAGAATGAGTGTGGTAGGTGTTCCAAATGCACCTGCGCATATCGAAGGAATCGTGAATCTGCATGGTGATATCGTTCCGATATGTAATCTTGCTGACTATTTCGGATATCCAAAACAGGATATAAAAAATGTTATTGTGGCAAGTATGAATGGCATGAAGATTGGTCTTGAAGTAGAGAGTGTCCGTGAGATCATTGATGTAAATGAAAAACAGGTGATTCCGATGCCGACGATCATGAATGCCAATCAGAGCTGCTTTAATGATGTGGCATCCTATGATAAGCAGCTGATCGTGATGTTTGAGGTTTCAAAGCTGATGCCACAGTCCGAGCAGCAGGGGATAAAGCAGCTTATCGATGACAATACCTGACAGACATAGTAAATAAAGCGCACAAACAGGAGGAAAAGGTTATGTATAAGAATCTAAAAATTCAGGAACGGCTGAAAAAATGTTTCACAGTCGTTGCACTGTTTGCATCCATTGCAGGTGTTATTGGAGCAATTATGATGCTTATTATATCTGCGCAGTATAAACATGCGCTTACTAATTATGGTTTTTCACAGGGTGATATCGGAAAAGCAATGATCGTTTTTGCAGATGCGAGATCGGCAGCGCGCGGTGTGATTGGTTACAATGATACTGATATGATCGCAACCATGAAACAGATACATGATGAAAAGAAACAGAAGTTTGATGATTACTGGGCTATAGTTGCGAACACCTGTGTGACAGGCACTGAGAAAGATCTCTATGAGCAGGTGAACACACTTGTTCAGCAGTACTGGGATGCAGAAGCCCAAGCGATGGAGATCGGCGCTTCCACGGACAATGAAGACAGCATCAAAGCCCAGCAAATGATGAACGATACCGTAGATCCATTGTATGAGCAGGTTTACAGCCTTACAGCTGACTTGCTGAATGCAAACGTAAACGAGGGAAACTCCCTTGAGGCAAAGCTTTCTGCCATGAGTATTATTTTCCTTATTGTGATTGCTGCAATGATTGTATTTGCATTTGCACAGGCAATGAGAATGGGAAGTTCCATTGCAAAGGGTATCGCAGTACCACTTGGTGAGTTGAGTGACAGATTTACAACATTTGCAAAAGGTAACCTTACCGATCCGTTCCCGGTAGTAGATACCCAGGATGAGGTTGCAGATATGATCAATACAGCGAATGAGATGAAAGAAACATTAAAGCTTGTTATTGCTGACTGTGGCAAACATCTTGCAGATATGGCAAGTGGTAACTTCGATATCAGAACAGACTGTCCGGAAGTATATCAGGGTGAATTTGAGAAGCTGCTTCTCGCTATGCGTGATATGAAGGATCAGATGATCGTAACATTACGTTCTATTGAAGATGCGTCCAGTCAGGTATCCGCAGGATCTACAAACCTTGCAGAGGCATCCCAGAGTCTTGCAGAGGGTGCTACTGAGCAGGCAGGTGCAGTAGAAGAGTTACAGGCTACGATCACAAGCATCACAGAGAACATTGAAAAAGCTGCAGATCAGGCACATGAGTCCTATGTGCAGGCAAAACAATATGCGGATGAAGCGGACAACAGCCGTGCGCAGATGACAGCAATGGTAGATGCAATGACACGCATCAACGAGACATCCAAAAATATCGAGAACATCATTTCTGAGATTGAGGATATCGCATCCCAGACAAACCTGCTTTCCTTAAATGCTTCCATTGAGGCAGCAAGAGCAGGAGAGGCAGGAAGAGGATTTGCGGTTGTTGCTGACCAGATCCGTCAGTTAGCAGAGCAGAGTACAAAATCTGCAGTAGATACCAGAGAACTGATCGAAGGATCCTTAGAGGAGATCGCAGAAGGAAACAAGGCGGCAGACAAAGCTGCAGCATCCATTGAAACGGTTGTAGAAGGAATCGGCAAGATTGCAGAGTCTTCCAAAAATATCAGTCAGGTATCCAGAGATCAGGCAACAGCCATGGATCAGGCAGAACAGGGTGTCAACCAGATTTCTGAGGTTGTTCAGGCGAACTCCGCTACCGCACAGGAGTCCTCTGCTACCAGTGAGGAGCTTTCTGCTCAGGCAGTATCCTTAGATGAACTGATCAGTAAATACATTCTTCCACAGGAATAATTAATATCAGGATAGAAAGTATAAGAATGTTTCTTATGGGGACATTCTTATACTTCAAAAAAGTACTTGACAGAGATTTTTTGAAGTGGTATAATATAATAGTTGTTGAAAACAAAGTAGAGTATCCACTCTCACCGGAGCACCAGCATTCGTGTGACTCATGGTTTTATATTCAAGGCATCGGGAATATTCCTGTTGTTTGAAGTATCGCACCTTGCGAGTATTGAGTATTAAAAGTGGATAGTCTGCCTATCCACTTTTTTTAATGCAAGTAAAGAATAATATTTTGGAGGTGCAATACCATTAGCGAGTTAATGATTAATGAACAGATCAGAGACAGAGAAGTTCGTCTGATCGGAGAAAACGGAGAACAGCTTGGCATTATGTCAGCAAGAGAAGCAATGAAGCTGGCTGAGGAAGCAGAGCTTGATTTGGTCAAGATTGCTCCGACCGCAAAGCCGCCGGTATGTAAGATTATCGATTACGGTAAGTATCGTTATGAGCTGGCGAGAAAAGAGAAAGAAGCCAGAAAAAAACAGAAAGTGGTCGAGTTAAAAGAGATTCGTCTGTCACCGAATATTGATTCAAATGATTTGAACACCAAAATGAATGCTGCAAAAAAATTCTTAAGCAAAGGTGATAAAGTAAAAATCACTTTAAGATTCCGTGGACGTGAGATGGCACACATGAATGCCAGCAAACATATTCTGGATGATTTCGCTGAGAGTCTTGCAGAGGTTGCAGTAGTGGAAAAAGCACCAAAGGTTGAGGGCAGAAGTATCAGCATGGTGTTGGCAGAAAAAAAATCATAATTTTAAGGAGGAATATATCATGCCAAAAATGAAAACAAGCAGAGCAGCTGCAAAACGTTTCAAAGTAACAGGAACAGGAAAATTAAAGAGAAATAAAGCTTACAAGAGACATATCTTAACAAAGAAAACAACAAAGAATAAGAGAAATCTTAGAAAACCGGCTATCGTAGATGCTACAAACGTTAAGAATATGAAGAAGATTTTACCATACATGTAAGAAAGTTGTTAAGGAGGAATAGATCATGGCAAGAGTTAAAGGCGGTTTAGGCGCTAAAAAAAGACATAATAGAACATTAAAATTAGCAAAAGGTTACAGAGGAGCTCGTTCTAAACAGTACCGTGTTGCAAAACAGTCTGTTATGAGAGCCTTAACAAGTTCTTACGCAGGAAGAAAAGAGAGAAAGAGACAGTTCCGTCAGTTATGGATCGCTCGTATCAACGCAGCAGCAAGAATGAACGGAATCTCTTACAGCCAGATGATGCACGGCTTAAAAGTAGCTGGTGTTGATATCAACCGTAAAATGTTAGCAGAGATGGCTGTAAACGATGCAGCAGGATTTGCAGCATTAGCTGAAATTGCAAAGAAAGCAGTTGCTTAATGATAAGGCAAGCGAAAAAGAACTTATTCCGGTGGGACAACCTGCCGGGGTAAGTTCTTTTTCTCTTACAAAAAACAAATTGGAGGTTTTTCATGCAGATAAACGGATATTTATATGACACCCATGTGCACACATCGGAGGGCAGCGCATGTGGACAGAATACGGGAGCAGAGATGGCGAGAGCATACCAAAAAGCAGGATATACGGGTATTGTTGTAACAGACCATTTCTTTTACGGAAATACAGCGGCAGACCGGAGTCTTCCCTGGAAAGACTGGGTAGAACAGTTTTGTAAGGGATATGAGCATGCAAAGAAAGAGGGAGATAAAATCGGATTGCAGGTATTTTTCGGATGGGAGTCAGGATATCATGGGACAGAGTTTTTGATTTATGGTTTGAGCAAAGAGTGGCTGTTAGACCATCCTGAGATTAAAGAAGCAGATGTGAAAGAACAGTATGAACTGGTACATGCCGCTGGTGGTATTGTCAGCCATGCGCATCCGTTCCGTGAGGAGGACTATATCCCGGAAATCCGTCTTTTTCCGGACTGTGTAGATGCGGTGGAGGGAATCAATGCCACACATGAGAGCCCTGCAAGCACGTCGCATAAAAATATCTTATATAATGAAAAAGCAATCGCATATGCGAAAGAACATGGGCTTCCTATCACGGCAGGCTCAGATCAGCATACCACTAAAATGATTGGTGGAGGCATGCTGTTTGACCGGAAGTTGTCCGATGAAAAAGATTTTTGCAGGGCAGTGCTTGCCGGGGAGGCAAAAGCATACTGGAATGGCAGTGAGTTTTATGCCGGATAGTGTTTATTTGCCCGGTATTCTTTTGGGGACATCTGTTTTTGCTTATGAAACGTCTTGGAAAAATATAAGCTGTTGTCAAATCCCAGCGAATTTGCGATCGCGGTAATGGACAGGCTGGAGTGTTCTAATAGATAACATGCCTGTTTCATGCGAAAATCAGTCAGATATTCCTTTGGCGACTGGCCGAGCACGGTTTCAAAGGAGCGGAACAGATGACTTCGGCTGACTCCGACGTAATCTGCGATATCTTCCACGGTGATTGCATAAGAATAATTAGAGGAAATATATTCAATGCCTTTCTGCACATAACTGTTGGCAGAATTTTGTTCCGTTGTGTGTGAGGCACCGTGCAAAAACATGGCGAGCATTGTATAGAGCCGTCCGGTCATTTCAACAGCGTGTTGAAATTCATTGCCTCTGGCATCATAAATATGAAGTATCTGACGATGGATATCTTTTCCGTGCGGTGTCGCGCGGATAATTGGCTTTTCCGGCGAAAAGTCCGTTGCTTTTAAGATCATGGAAGCGTCACTGCCTGTAAATCCCACCCATGCATACTCCCAGGGATCAGTCTCTGCAGCATAATAGACAACCTCTGTATTGGGATACACCAAAAAAGAATCTCCCGCCTGCAATTCATAAGTTCTTTTTCCAATCTTGTAAAATCCTTTCCCCGAAATAATATAATGAATCAGATAATGATCCCGGATTCCCGGTCCCCATTGATAAAGTGAGTCACATCTCTGAAACCCAACATTATAGACGGAAAGCGAAACCAGTTCTTTCTCTGTTACTTTGTAAGAATTTTTATATTTTTCGTACATGGTAGTCCTCCATTATTGTAAATCTTTTTATACAACGTCCCCATTTTCAACCAGTTGATTACCGGTATATCCATGCCTGCAGCACATGAAATCCCAAAGGCATGCCAATACCTCTATGCCTCTGCACTCAATAATTATATCGGCCCATCAGCCAACATGCAACATTTTTACATATAATTTACACATTTTGGGCTATACATTTGCATAAGAATGGGGTAAGATGTACCCATAACGTTGAAGGAAAACAAAAAAGACTTGTTATGGAAAGGTGGAAAAAACTATGGCAATTTTAGTTACCGGCGGTGCCGGATTCATTGGAAGTCACACATGCGTAGAACTGTTAAATGCGGGTTATGAGGTTGTTGTACTTGACAATCTGGTAAACGCATCTGAAAAATCATTAGAGCGTGTAAAAGCAATCACAGGAAAAGAAGTGACTTTTTATAAAGGAGATATCTTAGACCGCACAATTTTAAATGAGATTTTTGAAAAAGAAAAAATTGACAGCTGTATTCACTTCGCAGGATTAAAGGCTGTTGGTGAGTCTGTGCAGAAACCTTGGGAATATTACAACAACAATATTTCAGGAACATTGACTCTGGTGGATGTAATGCGCCAGCATAACTGCAAGAACATTATTTTCTCATCTTCAGCAACTGTATACGGTGATCCGGCAGAGATCCCGATTACAGAGAACTGCCCGAAGGGTCAGTGCACCAATCCTTATGGATGGACAAAATCCATGTTAGAGCAGGTTCTGATGGATATCCAGAAAGCAGATCCGGAGTGGAACGTGATCTTGCTCCGTTACTTTAACCCGATCGGTGCTCATAAGAGTGGAACCATGGGAGAGAATCCGAACGGTATCCCGAACAACCTGATGCCATACATTACACAGGTGGCAGTCGGCAAATTAAAAGAACTTGGTGTATTTGGCGACGATTATGATACACCGGACGGAACAGGTGTCAGAGATTATATTCATGTAGTTGACCTTGCACTCGGTCATGTAAAAGCATTAAAGAAGATCGATGAGAAATGCGGACTTGCAATCTATAACCTTGGAACCGGTCGTGGTTACAGCGTACTTGATATTGTGAAAAACTTTGAAGCTGCAACCGGTGTGAAGATTCCATATTCCATCAAACCAAGACGTGCAGGTGATATCGCAACCTGTTACTGCGATCCTTCAAAGGCAGAGCGTGAGCTTGGCTGGAAAGCACAGTATGGCATCAAAGAGATGTGCGAAGATTCCTGGAGATGGCAGAAGAACAATCCGAACGGATATGACGATTGATCTGCATAGCTGAAACAGGGAAAACTGTCAAAGGAAGAGATTGCAGACGGTGTAGGACTTACGATAGAAGAGGTCGATGTCTTTGCGCAGGAATAAATAATTTATAAATGATAAAAACACGGAAAACGACTGTAAACGTAAAAAAATTTACAGTCGTTTTTCTTTACAAATAATAATATAGTTATTGTTGACATATTATATATTGAATGATACCATTATATGTAGTAATAAGAACTATATATAATAGAGGAGAATGCAATGAAGAAAATTTTTTCAATGAATCGTTTTGAAGGATGGAATCTGAGTCTGCCGCTGATCCAGGGCGGCATGGGAGTTGGTGTGAGTTTAAGCAGCCTGGCTGGCGCGGTTGCATCGGAGGGCGGCATGGGCGTGATCTCCACGGCACAGATCGGATTTGAGGAACCGGATTTTGTGGGAAATGAAGAAGCGTGCAATCTGCGCAGTATCCGAAAGCATATCGTGCGTGCAAAAGAACTGGCATCTGGAAAAGGAATGATAGCAGTCAACGTCATGGTGGCATTACAGCAATACAGGGAGCATGTTAAAGAGGCGGTGCGTGCCGGGGCGGATGCGGTAATCTGCGGAGCCGGGCTTCCAGTGGATCTGCCGGAGCTGGTAGAAGCAGGAAAAACAAAAATCGCACCGATCGTATCGTCAAGGCGCGCGGCGGCGCTGCTTTTAAAAACATGGGATAAAAAATACGGCAGGACAGCGGACTTTATCGTCGCAGAGGGGCCGGAGGCGGGCGGACATCTTGGATTTTCGAGAGACCAGTTAGATGATATTCGTGAGATACGCTTCGAGGAAGAACTGGCGGCGATCATAGAGGAAAAGAAAAAATACGAGGAGAAGTATGGAAAGCAGATCCCTGTATTCGCAGCAGGCGGGATCTGGGATGCATCCGATGCAAAGCGGATCGAGGCACTCGGAGCAGACGGAGTTCAGGCAGCGACAAGATTTGTTGCGACAAAAGAGTGCGACGCTTCCTTAGGATATAAAAAAGCATATGTGAATGCGAAAGAAACTGATGTAAAAATCATTCAAAGTCCGGTCGGCATGCCGGGACGTGCATTAAACAATGCTTTTATCCAAAAGACAGAACGGGCATCGGAGAGAGTGGAGCGCTGTTATCACTGCATTAAAAACTGTAAACCGGCGCAGATTCCGTACTGCATCACACAGGCGTTGATCCGTGCTGTACATGGAGATGTTGAAAATGGACTTGTATTTTGCGGATTGAATGTTGGAAAAATAGATCGGATTTCGACGGTGCGTGAAGTAATAGAGGATCTGATGTATGAAAAAATGTAAATATGCAATGAAAACGGCGAAAAAAATTATATGAAATTGTGTAAATTGTTCATATTTTTAAAAAAATAAAAAAACTTCAAAAAAAGACTTGCAAATAAAAAAAAGCATGCTATAATAAGTATCAGTTCGGCTCGTTGGTCAAGCGGTTAAGACGCCGCCCTCTCACGGCGGAAACAGGGGTTCGATTCCCCTACGAGCTACTCTGTTTTTATAACAGAGATGAACAAATACTTATGGCCCGTTGGTCAAGCGGTTAAGACGCCGCCCTCTCACGGCGGAAACAGGGGTTCGATTCCCCTACGAGCTATTCTGTTTTATAACAGAGATAAATCAAATATTTGTGGCCCGTTGGTCAAGCGGTTAAGACGCCGCCCTCTCACGGCGGAAACAGGGGTTCGATTCCCCTACGAGCTACTCACTGTTATTTCGAAAGAGATAAACAGCCCAACCCGGAAGTTGTCAGTATACCAGATGGTGTATTGGCAATTTTTTTAATTCATAGGAAATTATGTCCTATGAATTAAAAAGCCCTCCGGGCGGGATGCGCATCTCGCGGAGCAGAAGTTAGCTGTAAACAGCACCGCTCGAGCGCGAAAGAGTCGCAAGCGACTCTTTGTTCTTGTCAAAAACAGGTATCTTTTACAAATATGTTATGCTACAATGGAACGCAGGGGGGATTGGGATGAAAAACAAAATCTACAAAAAAATAAAAAAATGGAAAGCAAGGCTTGGGGAAGATATTTTCTGTATCGTTGAACCAAACCCGTTTCTGGCGCAAATGATGGTGTTTTTGTGGGGAATCGTCGGTGTCATGCTGGTCTGTGATATTGTATTGTGTGTTTCGGATTATCATAAGGCAGGGATGCAGGAGATCATAAAAGATCTTCCGGTGCTTGTTATGACGCTGGCGCTTATTTTATTTTTGTGCTGGGGGCGGAAAAGTACACTGACCGAGGTGGCGGCAGGCGCGCACAGAATTGGAACAAAAACGGGAACACTGGGCAGGTGCAGGATCTTTACGTGGGATGAGGTCGTGTCAAAAAAAGAATTTTTTGAGAGAGTCACATTTTATGGAAAAAAGGGAAAAAAACTGTTTGTGGTAAGTAAGCAGTATGCCGGATATGAGAGTTTTTTACAGATGTATCTTGACCATGTGATGATAAGGCAGAATCAGACAACGGTAAAAAGCGGCGAAAGGAGATAGCAGATGGCAGTGATAGGGATTGATCTTGGCACGACCAACAGTCTCTGTGCGGTATGCAGGGACGGAAAGATCGAACTGGTGCCAAATCCGAACGGTGATTACCTGACGCCGTCCGTTGTGAGTTTTGGAGATCAGGGGGAGGTCTATGTCGGAAAGATCGCAAAGGAAATGCAGATCACAAGACCAAAGCAGACTTTTGCGGAGTTCAAGCGCGATATGGGGACGGATCGGATTTTTCGGGCATGCGGGCAGGAGTACCGGGCAGAGGAACTGTCTGCGTTTGTCCTGAAAAAATTAAAAGAGGATGCGGAGAAGTTTCTCGGTGAGCCGGTTACCGAAGCGGTCATCAGTGTCCCGGCATATTTTGATGACGACAGGCGTTACGCAACGAAAAATGCCGGAAAACTGGCAGGACTTTATGTGGAACGGATCGTCAATGAGCCGTCTGCGGTTGCCCTGCGCCATCAGGTGCGGGAAAAGGAGATGGAGACTTTCATTATCTTTGATTTTGGAGGTGGAACATTAGACGTGTCTTTGGTGGAAGCGTTTGACAATATGGTCGAGATCCGGGCGGTTGCGGGCGATAACCATCTGGGCGGTAAGGATTTTAATGAGGTCATAGCGGAGGATTTTCTGAAAAACTGTGGGATTGATCCGTCTTCTCTGGGCGAAAAGGAACACGGGATCGTTTTGCGGGAGGCAGAACTTTTAAAGAAACAGCTCTCAAAAGAGGATACGGCAGAAAGAACCGTTCTGCTCGGAGAAAAAGAATATGTGATGCGGCTTGACAATCAGAAGCTGATCAGGATAGCGGCAGGATTGTTTCAGAGGATGTCTGTCCCGTTAAAGCGGGTGATGGATGATGCCGGTATGCAATGGGAGGATATTGACCGCATCATTCTTGCGGGCGGATCCTCTAAGATGCCGGTCGTCAGGCGTTATGTGGAAAGTATTTCTGAAACAGAAGTTGTGATGGGTGACAGGCCGGATGAATGTGTTGCCATCGGGGTAGGTCTGGCTGTGGCGATCAAGGAGCGGTCTGTGGAATGGAAAGACATGATCCTTGCCGATATCTGTCCGTTTTCTTTGGGAACAGAAATCTATGATGGAACATTTTCGACGATCATTGAACGGAATGATGCGCTCCCGTGCAGCAGATCGGGTTATTATGTGACGACAGCGGACAACCAGACGACAATGCATTTTAAAATTTATCAGGGAGAACATTTGAACGCAAAAGAGAATCTTTTGCTTGGGGAACTTGATATTATGGACCTGCCGGAAGCTCCGGCGGGAGAGGCTGGGGTTTTGGTGACTTTTTTATATGATATCAACGGGATTTTGGATATCCATATTAAAAGTGCCACGAATGAGGTCCGAAAGGTCATACTCAATAAGAATATCCGGATGTCAGGGGAAGAATTAGACAAGTGCATTGAAAAAATGAATCAGACAGCGCTTTATCCGGCGGGCAGGGAGAGAAACCGGCTGCTTGTGGAGCGCGCGAAGCGTCTGTTTGAGGAGAGCAGCGGAGTTGTCCGCGAAAATATCAGGGTATTGTTAAAGCAGTTTGCGGAGGCGGTGGACTATGGGGCAGAGCGTGACATCCGGGAGCAGTATGTGCGGCTGTCCATCTATTTAGAAGCGGTGGAACAGAACCGGGTTTCTTTAAAGGAAGATCCTTCTTTCTGGGAAGAACATGAGGATGAGTAGCATATGGATATCTGGGAAATATTAGGGATAGAGGAGACTTTTGATAAAACAGAAATAAAAAGGGCATACGCGAGAAAGGCAAAGCTGTATCACCCGGAGGAACATCCAGAGGAATATCAGAGACTGCGCAGCGCATACCGTATGGCAGTGAAACTGGCGGAGGAAAGCAAAACAACGACGGAAACTGATACAGACGTGCCGGTATGGGAGGATGAAACAGAGAAGCCATCCGAGGGGGAGAATCCTTATAATTATGAAGAGGTCGCTTCTTATGTTTCAAAGGAGAACGAAGAGCAGTTCTTTTTAGAGTTTGATCTATTGATGGGAAATCCCTGTCTGACAAATCAGATCAACTGTTTTCGGGCTTTGTTTTCGCGTGAGGAATACAGACCGCTATTTTCGGATGCAGGGGTGCGCCGGAAATTAGGGGAAAGGATCCTGACATGCAAAAATTTCGGCTCGCATATGCTGGATTTTTTTGAGACTTACTTAGCGGATGATGATCCGGACAGCATTTTAAAACAGAAAGAATGGCGCAGACTGCGGAAAGCGGCGGCAGCAACAGCGCAGAAAGACATTTCCATAACAGCGGCGCCGGAGGAAATCGACGAGCACCAGTGGATCTTATACCGGCTGCGTTCTGCCGGATATGCAGGGCTTACCACACAAAAAGCCGCGGAATTATATTTAGAACAGTATCTGCCGTGGGCGAAGGAGCACAGGGAAGAACTGGCTGCATTCCGGAAAAAGAAAAGGAAACAGTATCTTGCATGGAATATCGGCGTTGTTGCCGGGGTTTTTGGTGCGGTTTTTCTGTTCTGGTTTCTTGTGGCGTAAAATATAAATTTTTGGGCGTAATGTTTTCCTTTGCTTTTTTGATTGAGAATATGTTTGATTTGACATATTTGAAGAAATATAATAAAAAGAACGGCTGGTATGTGAATTGGGCATTATAATAATAAACTGTTGACCGATGATATTCGATATTTAGGCGTTGGAGGTCATCTATTTGCTATTGATGAGGTAAATGCTAAAAAAATAATGGAGGTGTATGACTATGACTGGACAGATGAAGAAATATAGAGATTCTTTAGAAAAACACCGGAACCTGTTTTGTTAAGTCAGATCCAGACCAAAATAGATTTGAGAGGACTTATGCATTATGCAAAAGAAAAAGGAAAGAAAGAATGTCATTTATTAAGAAATAGCTTGCATTTTAAAGAGGAAAGTGTTACATTATTAAATGATAACACGATGACTTGATTGAGAGAGGACGAAAGCCCTCTCTCAATTCACGTTTAGGAGCCATGTATTCTGACGAGTGAAAGAATCTGGCAAAAGGAAAACTGAATATGGAAGAAAGAAGGTGTACACATGTCAAAACGTGAAACATACGAAACGCGCACCGAAGAACTGATTACTCCGATCTTAGACCGCATGAATTTTGAACTGGTCGATGTGGAGTATGTAAAGGAAGGCGGTACCTGGTACTTAAGAGCCTATATCGACAAGGAAGGCGGCATCACTGTAAATGACTGTGAGGCAGTGGCGCGGGAGATGAACGAGATTTTAGACCGTGAAGATTTCGTGGATGATTCCTATGTTTTTGAGGTCAGCTCTCCGGGACTTGGCAGACCGCTGAAAAAAGAAAAAGATTATATCCGCAGCATGGGAAAAGAAGTAGAGATACGAACCTACCGTGCAATCAACCGTGAAAAGGAATTTTATGGTATTTTGTCTGCATATGATGAAAATACCGTGACGATAAAAACAGAGGATGAGACCGAAATGACGTTTGAAAAGAGCGATATCGCACTGATCCGTCTGGCTTTTGATTTTTAAAGATTCAATAAAACTAAAGGAGGAAAATCCTTTGCTCGTCAGAGGATAAATTTTACAATGTAAAATTGCATTTTGCTCCGCAAAACAAAAGGAGGAAAATCCTCTGCTCCTGCAAAGGCAGTCGCATTTTGCTCCGCAAAACAAAAGGAGGATTTATAAAATGAGTAATAATGAGTTGTTAGAAGCGTTAAATATACTGGAACAGGAGAAGAATATCAGTAAGGATACATTACTTGAGGCAATTGAAAATTCTCTTGTGACAGCATGCAAGAACCATTTTGGTACATCGGATAATGTAAAAGTATCGATTGATCCAAAAACCTGTGAGTTCCATGTTTTTCAGGAAAAAACAGTTGTTGAAAATGTAGAAGATCCGGTAGAACAGATCAGTCTGGTCAATGCAAAAATGATTAATTCTAAATATGAGATTGGAGATATTGTAAATATTGAGGTTCAGTCTAAGGAATTTGGACGTATCGCAACACAGAATGCAAAGAATGTGATCTTACAGAAGATTCGTGAGGAAGAACGTAAGGTTTTATATGATCAGTATTACAGCATGGAAAAAGATGTGGTAACCGGTGTGGTACAGCGATATGTTGGAAGAAATGTCAGCATTAATTTAGGAAGAGTTGATGCAATTTTAACAGAGAATGAGCAGGTAAAAGGCGAGGTATTCCAGCCGACAGAGCGTATCAAAGTGTATATTCTGGAAGTAAAGGCTACTTCAAAAGGACCAAAAGTATTAGTTTCCAGAACACATCCGGAACTTGTGAAACGTCTGTTCGAGTCTGAGGTTGCTGAGGTCCGTGAGGGTATCGTAGAGATCAAGGCAATCGCACGTGAGGCAGGAAGCAGAACAAAGATTGCGGTATGGTCAAATGACCCGGATGTCGATCCGGTTGGCGCATGCGTTGGTATGAATGGTGCCAGAGTCAATGCAATCGTTGGCGAGCTGCGCGGTGAGAAGATCGATATCATCACCTGGAATGAGAACCCGGCAATGATGATCGAAAATGCATTAAGTCCTGCGAAAGTTATCTCCGTTATCGCAGATGCAGAAGAAAAATCTGCAAAAGTGGTTGTTCCGGATTACCAGCTTTCTCTTGCAATCGGAAAAGAGGGACAGAATGCAAGACTTGCAGCACGTCTGACAGGATTCAAGATCGACATCAAGAGCGAAACACAGGCGAGAGAGTCCGGTGACTTCTTAGATTATGAGAATGATTACGAGGAAGATGAGTATTACGATGAGGACAGCGGGTCCTATGAGGATTACGAGGACGGCAGCGCACCGGCAGAGGAAGGCTACGAGGAAGACAGCTATGAGGCTGACGGAACAGAAGAAAACAATGCCGGAGCTGACGGTGAGGACAGAGAATAAGAGGTATTAAGAAGAATGTCAAATAAAAAGATTCCGATGAGGCAGTGTGTCGGCTGTCATGAGATGAAAGCCAAAAGAGATATGATCCGTGTGATCAAAACAGCGCCGACGGAAGAAGGGGAAACGGAGATCATTTTAGATGCAACTGGAAGAAAAAACGGAAGAGGAGCCTATATCTGCCCAAACCGTGAATGTCTTGCAATGGCGATGAAAAATAAAGGGTTAGAACGATCATTTAAAATGCCGATCCCGAAAGATGTATATGAAACGCTGACAAAGGAGATGGAACAGCTTGAAACCAGATAGAGTGTTATCTATGCTAGGAATTGCCGCAAAAGCCGGCAGTGTGGTGAGCGGAGAATTTTCTACGGAAAAGGCGGTAAAAGAGGGCAGGGCATACCTTGTCATCGTTGCACAGGATGCATCAGACAATACAAAGAAAATGTTTCGCAATATGACAGATTTTTATCAGGTGCCAATGTATGAATATTCGGATAAAGAAATGCTTGGTCATTTCATTGGAAAAGAATTTCGTGCATCACTTGCAGTCACAAACGAGGGACTGTCGCACTCGATCGAAGAGAGACTGAAACAACAATCACAACTGAATAATGGGAGGAATTAAGATAAATGGCAAAAATGAGAGTATATGACCTTGCAAAAGAATTAGGAATAGAAAGTAAACAGATTATAGAAACATTGAATACGACGGAATATGCAGTAAAAGCAGCTTCAAGCAATGTAGATGATCCTGCACAGGAAATTGTGAGAAAGAAATTCACAAAATCTGCAGCAGCGGAGAATACAGCAAAGGCACAGAGCAAAGAAAATGTGTCTGAGAGTAAACAGACAGAGAATAAAACAGCTGCACCGGAAAATAAACCGGCACAGAAGCCACAGGCAAATGAGCAGGCGAAAGCAGCAGAAAATACGGATCAGCGTCCGAAGAAAAAATCCAGTATTACAGCTGTGTTTAACGCGCAGTACAGCAAACAGGGCGGTGGCCGTGGCGGCAATAATAATAACAGACGCCCGGGAAATGGTGACAGACGTCCGGGAAATGGCGAACGCCGTCCGCAGGGACAGAATCCAAACCGCGGCAATGCGCAGGCAAGACCGGCATCCGGTTATGATGTGAGAAAAGCATTTGAGCGTGCAATCAACCCGGAGGCAGCAAAAGCAGCGGAAGAGGCAGAACGTCTTGCAGCAGCAAAGGCAGCAGAGTTGAAAGCACAGAGAGAAGCAAAACCGGTTGCAGAAGATCCGAAGAAAACGGTTGAAAAAGTACAGGTACAGACTCCAAGAGAAAATGTATATGCACAGAATCCGGAATACCGTCCGCAGAATAATGACCGCCGTCAGGGGAATAATAATGACAGGCGTGACCGCGGTAATAATAACAATGGTCAGCGTCGTCCGCAGGGAGATGGAAGAAACCAGAGAAACAATGGTGACAGACCACAGCGCCCATATGGTGATAGAAATGGAAGAAATGACGGACAGCGTCCATACCAGAATAATGGCAGACCGGGTCAGGGCCAGGGTGACAGAAATAACAACAGAAATAATGGCTTCCGTGGTGGAAACAATGGTGGCGGCAGACTTGACCGTGAGATTGACCGCTTCAATAAAGAAGCAGCCACAGCAGCACCGGAAGAGTTAAGAGGAAAAGAATCCAGAGAACGCGATAAGGACAGAAACAAAAACGCAAGACAGCGCAATGATTATGATGCACTTGGCGGAAAGAAACAGGAGCGCTTTATCAATCTTGAGAAGAACGGTGGTAAGAAGAAACCGCAGCAGCAGCCAAAACAGCAGCCGGAAGAAGATGTGATCCGTACATTGGTTCTGCCGGAAAAACTTACGATCAGAGAGTTGGCTGACAAGATGAAAGTGCAGCCGTCCGTAATCGTTAAAAAACTGTTCTTAAAAGGAACAATGGTTACCGTAAACCAGGAAGTGGATTACGAGCAGGCAGAAGAGATTGCATTAGAGTTTAACTGCATCTGTGAGCCGGAAGAAAAAGTTGATGTGATCGCCGAACTCTTAAAAGAGGAAGATGATCCGGAAGAGACATTAGTACCGCGTCCACCGGTTGTCTGTGTTATGGGTCACGTTGACCATGGTAAAACATCTTTGCTGGATGCAATCCGTTCTACCCGTGTAACAGACAGAGAGGCAGGCGGTATCACACAGCACATCGGTGCATCTGTTGTATCTATCAATGGTCAGAATATCACATTCTTAGATACACCTGGACATGAGGCATTTACCGCAATGCGTATGCGTGGTGCAAATTCTACCGATATTGCAATCTTAGTTGTTGCAGCCGACGATGGTGTAATGCCACAGACGGTGGAGGCAATCAACCATGCGAAAGCAGCAGGTGTTGAGATCATTGTTGCGATCAACAAGATTGATAAGCCGAGTGCAAACATTGAGCGTGTAAAACAGGAGTTATCTGAGTATGAACTCATCCCGGAAGACTGGGGCGGAAGCACGATCTTCTGTCCGGTATCCGCACATACAAAAGAGGGTATCGACAACCTGCTTGAGATGATCCTTTTAACAGCAGAAGTACTTGAGTTAAAAGCAAATCCAAAACGTAATGCAAGAGGTCTTGTTATTGAGGCACAGCTTGATAAAGGACGTGGTGCTGTTGCAACTGTTTTAGTACAGAAAGGTACTTTAAAAGTTGGTCAGCCGGTAGCATGCGGAAGCTGCTACGGTAAAGTCCGTGCAATGATCGATGATCAGGGAAGACGTGTCAAAGAGGCTGGACCTTCCATGCCGGTAGAGATTTTAGGTTTATCCTCTGTTCCGGAAGCAGGAGAGACATTCGTTGCCATGGACACAGAGAAAGAGGCAAGAGCATTTGCGGAGACTTATATTTCTGAGGGCAAGAACCGTCTGATCGAAGATACCAAAGCAAAGATGTCCTTAGACGATCTGTTCTCACAGATCCAGTCCGGAAATGTCAAAGAACTCGATATTATTGTAAAAGCCGATGTACAGGGTTCTGTAGAGGCAGTAAAACAGAGTCTTGTAAAACTCTCGAACGAAGAAGTAGTCGTAAAAGTCATCCATGGTGGTGTTGGTGCGATCAACGAGTCCGATGTCAGCCTTGCATCTGCATCTAATGCAATCATCATTGGATTTAACGTCCGTCCGGATCCGACTGCAAAACTTACTGCAGATAAAGAAAATGTAGATATCCGTCTCTATAAAGTCATCTACAATGCAATCGAGGATGTAGAAGCAGCCATGAAGGGAATGTTAGACCCGGTATACGAGGAAAAAGTATTAGGCCATGCAGAGATCCGTCAGATCTTCAAGGCTTCCGGTGTCGGCAATATCGCTGGTTCTTATGTGCTTGACGGTATGTTCCAGAGAGGATGTAAAGTTCGTATCTCACGTGAGGGCGAGCAGATCTTTGAGGGTGATTTAGCTTCCTTAAAGAGATTTAAAGATGATGTCAAAGAAGTAAAAGCAGGATTTGAGTGCGGTCTCGTATTTGAAGGTTTCGGTGATTTCCAGGAATTAGATATTGTAGAAGCGTACACAATGGTTGAGGTACCGCGCTAAGAAGTTGTGTGAGGATTAATATGAGAAAAAACAGTATTAAGAATACCAGGATCAATGGAGAGGTGCAGCGCGAACTTTCCAATATCATCCGCGGGGAGATCAAAGACCCGCGGATCAATCCGCTGACAAGCGTTGTGGCAGTGGAGGTTGCGCCGGATTTAAAAACATGTAAAGCATATATTAGTGTTTTAGGGGATGAAGAATCCCAGGCAAAAACGCTCGCAGGGTTAAAGAGTGCGGAAGGCTTTATCCGCAGCAAACTTGCTAAGACCGTCAATTTGCGCAATACACCGGAGATTCGTTTTGTGTTAGATCAGTCGATCGAGTATGGTGTAAAGATGTCTAAGATGATCGACGAGGTCACAAAAGATATCAAAAGCGAAGACGATACAGAAGAATAAGACATACGGAATGCGTATATTTGGGGATGGAGGAGAACATGAAAAGTCTTGATGAACTTTTCGCAGGAGTAAAGACAGTTGCCATTGCAGGTCATATCAGACCGGATGGAGACTGTGTCGGCTCCTGCCTTGCAACCTATAACTATATTACAACATATTATCCAGACATAGATGTCAGTCTGTATCTGCAGCCGATCCCAAACATTTTCAAATTCATGAAAAATGCGGATAAGATCATAAGCGACTGCACTGCGGAAAAAAGTTATGACCTGTTTATCGCACAGGACTGCGGAGATCTTGGAAGACTTGGGGATGCGGCAAAATATTTTGAGCATGCAAAGAAAACAGCATGTATCGATCATCATATCAGCAATCAGAGTTTTGCAGATGAGAATTATATTTTCCCGCAGGCAAGTTCTGCATCGGAACTGGTATTTGAACTGATTCCGAGAGAACGTCTGACCAAAGAGATCGCAGAGTGTATTTATACCGGAATCATCCATGATACCGGCGTGTTCCAGTATTCCTGTACATCAGAAAAAACGATGGAAGCAGCAGGGGTTCTGATGGGAATGGGCATTGATTTCCCTAAAATTGTGGATCAGACATTTTTTACAAAGACTTATGAGCAGAACCGCATTATGGGACTTGCACTGGTAAAAAGTAAGCTGCATCTGGATGGAAAATGTATCTCAAGCATCATTACTGCAGAGGAAATGAGAGAATACAATGTTCTTCCGAAACATTTAGATGGAATCGTCAGCCAGCTCCGCGTGACAAAGGATGTGGAAGTGGCAGTCTTTTTGTATCAGACAGATGAAGAAAATTATAAAGTCAGCACCCGTTCTGCAAGTTATGTGGATGTTGCAAGGATCGCAGCAAGATATGGCGGCGGTGGACATATCCGGGCGGCCGGTTTTTCTGTGGCGGGAGATCCAAAGGAACGGCTGAATGAAATTATTGAAGATATCAGAGAACAGATCACAGATTAACGATACAGGCAGCCTGAAATTTTCAGATTGCAGAAAATGACGGCTGTACATGAGACGGGAAAATTTATGATTAACGGAATTATCAATGTATACAAAGAAAAAGGATATACATCCTTTGATGTGGTCGCAAAACTAAGAGGTATTTTAAAAACAAAGAAAATCGGACACACAGGGACACTCGATCCGGATGCGGAGGGAGTGCTTCCTGTGTGTCTTGGTAAAGCGACAAAAGTCTGCGACCTTTTGACGGACAAAAATAAAGAATATGTTGCGGTGATGCTGCTCGGAAAGATAACAGACACGCAGGATGTCACTGGAACTGTTTTAGAGGAACATCCGGTAGAAGTAACGGAAGAACAGGTAAAAGAGGCAGTTCTTTCTTTTATAGGAGACTACATGCAGGTGCCGCCAATGTACTCTGCACTAAAAGTGAATGGGAAAAAACTGTGTGATCTGGCGAGAAGCGGTGTGACGGTAGAACGACAGGCAAGACCGGTTCAGATCTATTCCATTGAGATTATTAAAATGGAACTCCCGCGTGTCTGTATGCGTGTGCGCTGCTCAAAGGGAACTTATATCCGTACATTATGCCAGGATATCGGTGAGAAACTTTCCTGCGGAGCATGTATGGAAGCACTCCTTCGCACAAAAGTATCTGAGTTTTGTGTACAGGATGCACTTCGTCTTTCCGAGATTGAAGAACGTGTACAAAAAGCAGCAGGACAGATAACGCCGGAACAGTGGAATACAGAGATGTTTGATTTTATCTATGCAGTCGATTCCGTATTTTTACAGTATAAAAAAGCGGTAATCTGCAGAGAATGGAACAAACTGCTATATAATGGAAACCGGATGAAAAAAGATATGTTTGTATCCTATCAGAAAGATTGGGAACAGCAGAAAATCCGTATTTATGATGAAGAAGGGCGTTTTATCGGAATATATGAATACTCTGAGACACACGGGGATTATAAACCGGTAAAATTGTTTATGGAAGCATGAAATATCTGAAAAACACAACCGAATTTTATATTGAAGAACCCACCGTACTTTCACTTGGAAAATTTGACGGGATACACAGAGGTCATGAACTTCTGATGGAACATCTGGCATCTAAAAAGGAAGAGGGACTTGCTGCAGTCATATTCACGTTTAACATTCCACCACGGAAAAGCGTGGAACAGATTGAGGCAAAAGTTTTGACGACCAATGAAGAAAAGATGCATATCTTTGAGCAGATCGGGATCGATTATCTGGTCGAGTGTCCATTTACAAAGGACATCATGTGCATGGAACCGGAAGATTTTATTGCCAAGATCGTACACCAGCTGCAGGTAAAGTGTTTTGTGGTCGGTTCCGATTTTCACTTTGGGCACAATCGCAGGGGCGACTATCATATGTTAAAAGAATTATCCGATAAGTATGATTATGAGGTGCTTGTGATCAACAAAATGCAGGAAGATAAAAGAGATATCAGCAGCACGTTTGTCAGGGAAGAAATTTCAAAGGGCAATATTGAAAAAGCGAATCATCTGCTTGGATATCACTATTTTGTGACCGGGGAAATACTTCATGGGAGACATCTGGGAAGTACCAAACTTGGAATCCCGACAATCAACCAGATTCCACCGGAAGAAAAACTGCTTCCGGAGAGCGGTGTATATGTCACGGAGGTGCGTCTTGGTGATCAGATCTACCGTGGTGTTACAAATGTTGGGGTAAAACCGACGATTGAAGGAAAAAATCCGATTGGAGTTGAAACACATCTTCTGGATTTTGCAGGGGATCTCTATGGAAAAGTAGTGACGGTGGAGTTTTTGACACGCGTACGTGAAGAACGGAAATTCCCATCCATCGAGGCTCTGAAAGAGGAAATGCAGAGTAATATTGCCTATGCAAGAGCTTGGTTTGAGAAAAATGAACACTAAATATTACGGAAATATTACATAATTATGTTGACATTGTAAAAAATGACTGCTATACTTGAGCGGTATTGAAAAACGAAGTATTTAGGGTTCTTTGGAAAGGTACGGATATGAAAGCAAAATGGGTTAAGACAGCCGGACTTCTTGCGGCCGGTTCTCTTGTATTTTCAGTAGCATATATTGATGGACGGTCAGGTGTGAAGAACGAGCATACAGTAATGTCAGAGAGTACAGGTTCTCAGATAAATGAAGTATCTGCGGGAGTGTCTTCCACATTGGCAGAACAGATGGAAAATTACTCAAAGCATGAAGCGGATCTTGCATCCGGTGTTACGGATGCGATGTCGGGTTATCTTTCTGTTACGGCAGCGGATATGGCCAGTGTTTCCGAATCAGACCGCGATATGACGGCGTCCGGTCAGGAGGATGAAACGCAGGAAGATGATGCGGCAAAAGCACTTGCAGATGCAGCGAGTGAATTTGGCTATACGAATCTTGGAATCGCACAGGCAGATGGCAATATCAATGTCCGCGAGACACCTGGAACAGAGGCAGAGATTGTTGGAAAACTGCCAAACAATGCAGGATGTGAGATCATTGGAACAGACGGTGAATGGACACAGATTGAGTCAGGAAAAGTAAAAGGATATGTAAAATCAGAATATCTTCTGACAGGAGAGGCTGCAGTTGCGAAAGCACAGGAAGTAAAGCAGACAGTCGCAACAGTGACGACGACAACCCTCTATGTCCGTGACGAAGCGAACACAGACAGCCATGTCATTACCATGATGCCGGAAGGAGAGGAACTAGAAGTCCTAGAAGTCCTTGACGGCTGGGTAAAGATCAATGTCGATAGTGATGAGGGATATGTTTCCTCTGATTATGTAAGTATTGCAACCGAACTGCCGAAGGCGCAGACCATGACGGAGGTTCGTTATGGACAGGGCGTATCGGATGTCCGCGTATCACTTGTCTCTTATGCGACGCAGTTTGTAGGCAACCCATATGTCTGGGGTGGAACTAGTCTGACAAGAGGAGCAGACTGTTCTGGATTTGTTATGAGTGTATTTGCCAATTATGGTATTTCACTTCCACATTCTTCAAGAGCACAGGCAAACTGCGGTACAAAGATTTCCGCATCAGATGCCCAGCCGGGAGATCTTTTCTTCTATGGCAATGGCAGCAGTATCAATCATGTGGCTATTTATATCGGTGGAGGCAGTGTAGTACATGCAAGTTCACCGAAGTCCGGTATCAAAATTTCCGGAGCTTATTACAGAACACCGGTTAAAGTAGTCCGTGTGATCAATAATTAAAATTAGGCATTTACAACGAAACCAACCCATGCTATAATAACGGAGTATGAGTTCAGCCCATATTCGGTAGATGGACACTCCGACCTTTTACTGAGTATCATATCCCGGCACGACCGGAGCGGGCGTTTAATAAGAAAAGGAGGATCATAACATGATCGCAAAGGAAAAGAAACAGGCAATTATCGCAGAGTATGGCAGAACACCGGGAGATACAGGTTCACCGGAAGTTCAGATCGCTATCTTAACAGCACGTATTGAGGAGTTAAATGCTCATCTTGCTGAGAACAAAAACGACTATCATTCAAGACGTGGTCTTTTAAAGATGGTTGGTCAGAGACGTGGTTTACTGGCATACTTAAAGAAAGTTGATATCGAAAGATATCGTTCCTTAATTGAACGTTTAGGTCTTAGAAAATAAGATCTTCTCCATACAAAGCCGGTTTTATATAGAAACCGGTCTGTATGGATGCCGTGTGGGACATGCTTTCATACGGTTTTATCGAGTGGAGACTTACTCCACTCGATTTTCAGTTAAAAACAGAAAGAATCCTGTGGAAACGGATTCTTTTCTAAAAAGTGAATGACAGGCAGAAGTATATTTCCGAGACCACTGAAAAATGTATGAAAAGTCGTGTGTTTTTCAGTAGTTTCGGTGCTTCTGTCTCCACAGAGAAAAGGAGAAAACGCATGTATAAAAGTTTTTCAATGGAACTTGCCGGCAGAACACTGACCGTGGATATCGGCAGAGTATGTGCCCAGGCGAATGGAGCCACATTATTAAAATACGGTGATACAACAGTCTTATCTACCGCTACTGCATCAGACAAGCCAAGAGATGGTGTTGATTTCTTCCCACTCAGTGTTGAGTACGAAGAGAAAATGTATGCAGTCGGAAAGATTCCTGGCGGATTTAACAAGAGAGAGGGTAAGGCGTCTGAAAATGCAATCCTTACTTCCCGTGTAATCGATCGCCCGATGCGTCCATTATTCCCGAAAGATTACCGCAATGATGTGACCATCAACAACATGGTTATGTCCGTTGATACAGAGTGCCGTCCGGAAGTTGTTGCAATGATCGGTTCTGCACTTGCAGTTACTATTTCTGATATCCCATTTGCAGGTCCTTGTGCCATGACACAGATGGGTATGGTAGATGGCGAGTTTATTATCAATCCTTCCCAGAAAGTATGGGATACCGGTGATTTACAGCTTACCGTTGCATCTACCGCTGAGAAAGTTATCATGATCGAAGCAGGCGCAAACGAGATTCCGGAAGAGAAGATGATCGAGGCAATCTATAAATGTCATGATGTAAACCAGACCATCATCGCTTTTATCAACCATATCGTAGAAGAAGTTGGCAAGCCAAAACACGAGTATACAAGCTGTGCGATTCCGGAAGAGATGTTTGCTGCGATCAAAGAGATCGTAACACCGGAGCAGATGGAAGAGGCTGTATTTACCGATGAGAAACAGAAACGTGAAGAAAATATCCGTGAGATCACAGATAAACTTGCTGAGGCATTTGCAGATAACGAAGAGTGGTTGGCAGTGCTTGGTGAGGCTGTTTACCAGTATCAGAAAAAGACCGTCCGTAAGATGATCTTAAAAGATCACAAACGTCCGGATGGTCGTGCGATCAACCAGATCCGTCCACTTGCAGCAGAGGTTGACCTGATTCCTAGAGTTCATGGTTCCGCAATGTTTACCCGTGGACAGACACAGATCTGTGACGTTGTCACATTAGCTCCGCTTTCTGAAGTACAGAAGATTGACGGATTAGATGAGAACATCACAACAAAGAGATATATCCATCAGTACAACTTCCCTGCATATTCTGTAGGTGAGACAAAAGTTTCCCGTGGACCGGGACGCCGTGAGATCGGTCATGGTGCATTAGCAGAGAAGGCGCTTATGGCAGTCCTTCCTTCGGAGGAAGAGTTCCCATATGCAATCCGTGCCGTATCCGAGACATTTGAGTCAAACGGTTCTACTTCCATGGCATCTACCTGTGCATCCTGTATGTCTTTAATGGCAGCAGGTGTTCCGTTAAAAGCAATGGTTGCAGGTATTTCCTGTGGTCTTGTAACCGGAGAGACAGATGATGATTATCTTGTTCTTACCGATATCCAGGGACTTGAGGATTTCTTCGGAGATATGGACTTTAAAGTGACCGGTACACACAAAGGTATCACTGCAATCCAGATGGATATTAAGATTCATGGTCTTACAAGACCGATCGTTGAGGAAGCAATTGGACGTGCGAGAGAGGCAAGAATCTACATCATGGATGAGGTTATGTCGAAAGCGATCGAAGAGCCAAGAAAAGAAGTCAGCACCTATGCACCGAAGATTGTACAGATTCAGATCAATCCGGACAAGATCGGTGATGTAGTCGGACAGAGAGGTAAGACGATCAATGAGATCATCGACCGTACAGGCGTTAAGATCGATATTACCGATGATGGTGCGGTATCTGTATGTGGCACAGACGCTGAAATGATGAACAAAGCGATTGAAATGATCAAGATCATCACAACTGATTTTGCAGAGGGACAGATTTTTACCGGTACAGTTGTAAGCATCAAAGAGTTTGGTGCATTTGTAGAGTTTGCTCCTGGAAAAGAGGGAATGGTTCATATTTCTAAGATTTCCAAAGAACGTATCAACCGCGTGGAAGATGTTCTGACATTAGGAGATAAAGTAAAAGTTGTCTGCCTTGGAAAAGATAAGATGGGACGTATCAGCTTCTCTATGAAGGATGTTCCGGCAGAGGCATAAAAAATTTACAATTTAAAAATTGCAAATGGTCTGTAGACAAAATATATAGACAAAAAGAACTGCATGTTTCTTAGATGAACATGCAGTTCTTTTTTGTAATTCATGATAAATAGAACGTTCGCGAAGCATGCATTCTATTGTAAAGTTCAAAAACCAGCAATTTGGCAACAGATAAAGATAACGGAATAGCAATAGCACTATCGGCATTATAATCCCATAATTCCGTCCACAGGCAGGGAAAAAGCAACTCCATGTGCAGGAGAGTCGATGCCATGTGTGGAGCTGATCGCCTGCATGATCTGTGTCTTTTTATCTTTTGGAACAACGATCGCGACAATCTCCTGTTCTTCCTGAATTGTAATGCCAAAAATGACGGCTGATTTTCCGGGACTACAACGCAGACCTTTTAAAATTGTACCTCCGGTTGCACCGGCGGCGCGTGCGGTATTCATGACAGCGTTACTGTATCCCTGATTGATTGTTACAAGAATCATAGCATGTGTAATTGTGTCACTCATTTTTTTCACTTCCTTTTCGGCATCTTCTTTGTCTGATTCAGCAGTGTGTTCGTTTAAAAGTTTATAGAGGAAACCCTGCATACCGTTCATTGGAATACTGACAGCGATACCGGTTCCTTTTTTATGGAGGCTTAATGCCTGATTCATTTCAGCGAGCAGAATTTTTTTCCGCCCGTTTGGGATAAAACAGAGTGTAATACTTTTCTGGATACTTCCAAGACCACATAATTCTAACCATTCTGAACTGGCTGTGCCGATACCATGCATCTGATAATAGACTGGTATATGGGAATCTGCTAAAAATTCACATAACCGCTCTCTGATATGGGAGTCTGTTATAATTACAAGGCAGCGGTAAGCTTCTTGTTTTTTTGATTCCTGCATCGTTAAAAATCCTCCTCAAAATCCAGAATTTCATTGTCATCAATTCCAATGATTGCAGCGGCAGCGGCATTTGCTTTCTTTAATTTCATATTATAAGAAACACCCATGAGCTGAACTGCGATTAATGGTGCCATGGCAACCATAGCGACAACTCCGAAAGCATCTGTTACAACATTGCCTCCGATTGCAGTACATGCACCCATGGCAAGCGGGAGCAGGAAAGTGGAAGTCATAGGACCACTCGCAACACCGCCGGAGTCAAATGCAATACCGACAAACACTTTAGGAACAAATTTTGTCAGAATCAGTGCGATCAGGTATCCCGGTATTAAAAGCCAGTAAATATTTAAACCGGTAAGAACGCGCAGCAGGGCAAGTGCAACTGAGGCTGATACACCGATCGACAGGCTTAAATTCATCGTATCCCTGGAAATGGAACCGTTTGTGACATCCTCAACCTGACGGTTTAATACCTGAACAGCAGGTTCTGCTTTTACAATATAATAACCGATCAGGGCACCGATTGGAATTAAAATCCATTTCCATGACTGTCCGGCAAGACTGCTTCCTAAAAGACTTCCAACTGGTGCAAATCCGACGTTTACACCGGTTAAGAAAAGAATCAGACCGATGATCGTGTAGAGAAAACCGATGATCATTTTGATCATCTGTGACTTGTGGTAACGTCTGGAAATAAGCTGGAAGATCAGAAATACGAAAACAACCGGAAGGATGGAGAGCAGTACCTCTTTGGCATAATCCGGTATCATATGTACGAATTCACGGATCACATCCTGCATTGTGATCACATCCGGAATCGTTGTTTCATTGTATGCGGCACCAGAAGGATGATAAAAGATACCAAGCAATAGAACCATTAAAACTGGACCGACACTGCAAAAGGAGATCAGACCGAAACTGTCGCTGGAACCATTTTTATCATTTCTGGTTGCAGAGAGACCAACGCCGATTGCCATGATAAAAGGAACTGTCATAGGACCGGTTGTCACACCGCCGGAGTCAAATGCGACTGCGATAAAATCAGCAGGTGCTGCAAAAGAAAGGAAAAACAGTGCGATATAAAAAATGCACAGCAGAACCGGAAGACTGATCCGGAAAAGGATACGGAGTACTGCAACTACAAGGAATACGCCGACACCAAGTGCAACGGTAAAGATCAGGGTATTATTTGGAATGGAAGGAACCTGATTTGCAAGAACCTGAAGATCAGGCTCTGCGAGAGTTATGATAACACCCATCAGAAAGCATACGCCGATCAAAACGGGAAGTTTTCTTGTTTTCATAATAGAAGAACCAACGCCTTCTCCGAGAGGTGTCATGGCGGTTTCAGCACCGAGCTGGAAAAAAGCCATACCGATGATCAGCATAAATGCACCGACTAAGAACAGGGCAATCGTTCCTGTTTCCATAGGAACAACAAAAATGGAAAGCAAAAGAACAATCACAGTGATCGGCAAAACTGCATTTACGGATTCGTCAAATTTTTCTTTGAGTTTTTTGTTCAAGATGGCATCACACTACTTTCTTTTTTTGATTTTTAAAGCGAACCAAAATAGTTCACTAATTAACTATTATTTATTGTAAGGAAAATCATGCCTGGTGTCAAACGTTCTTCTGAATATTCAGAAAAATTTAACATTTTCTTATCATTTTTGGCAGAAAATAAGTTTCTTCATATAATAATATGGAAATTCGTTGACAGAATGGAAGATGCTATGGATCGGGTTAAGAAGATCATTCACACAGATTATGCATATAGATCAGGACTTAGCGGGCAGAATGTTACTGTTGCAGTGATGGATACGGGGATTGTTGCGCATCCTGACTTTGAAGATAGAATTATATGTTTTCAGGATTTTTGTAATGGAAGAAAGGAAATGTATGATGACAATGGGCACGGCACCCATGTTTCGGGCATTATTGCAGGAAACGGAAAAATGTCAGAGCAGTATCTGAAAGGCACAGCACATAAGGTTCGGATATACAGCGGAGTTGCACCGAAATGCAGAATTATAATGTTAAAAGTTTTAGATGAAAATGGAAATGGAAACACAAGAAAAGTACTGGATGCTGTGCAGTGGGTTAAAGATAACAGGGAACGTTATCATATCAGAATATTAAATATATCCGTTGGGATGCTGCCGGGTGCAGGCGTGGAGGAACAGAGAAAACTATTACATGCAATTGATGAACTGTGGGATGCAGGAATCATGGTTGTTGCTGCAGCCGGAAATAACGGACCAAAAGAAAATACGGTGACGATTCCGGGAATTTCAAGGAAAATACTGACAGTCGGAAGCGGCGATGATGACACATATGACCGGGTGAGAAAAGCTTTAAAAACCGGATACAGTGGCAGAGGACCAACTGCATGCTGTATTGTAAAGCCGGAGATCTTTGCTCCGGGAACCGGCATTACAAGCTGCAGCAGGGATAAAACCGGATATCAGGTGAAAAGTGGGACTTCTATGGCGGCACCGGTTGTTTCAGGGGCACTTGCACTTGCATTTGAAAAATATCCATCATTTACTCCGGCAGAAATGAAGCTGCGTCTTTACGAGAGAGCTTATCCAAGAAGTTCACAGCTTGGAAAAATTGGCTGGGGGATGATTCATGTAGATCATCTCGTACGTTGACTTTTGAATGGAAAATTATTACAATAAGCACAATTGATGAAAAATCAGTATTTGATTGAGAAACAGCGCAGAAATGGAGATCTGTATGAAGAAAATATTACATCTCATATTTGGAAGATTTTTTGTAGTTGCCATGGCAATTATTTTACAGGTGTTATGGTTGTGTGTCGTATTGTGGCAGCTCAGTTACAAATTCACGTATGTCAATTTGCTTGTCCGTGTGATCGCGATCATTGTTGTACTTATAATTGTCAACAAATGGACAAATCCGGCAAATAAACTCTCGTGGACGTTTTTGATATTATTGTCGCCGATTTTTGGACTCATGGTATATTTTTTATTCGGAAGATCCGGTCTCACAAAACATACGAGAGAGAGAATGGACGCAGTCAATCAACAGGTGGAAGCTTTGTTTCAGCGGGATATTGCAGCAGAAGAAAAACTGGAAAAAGAAAGCCGGTCGGCATATCTGCAGTCATCTTATATTGATAAATGGGCGGGATTTCCATTATATCAGAACACACAGACAAAATATTATCGCTGTGGGGAAGAAATGTTCCCGGATATGTTAGATGCGCTGCGCAGTGCAAAACATTTTATTTTTCTTGAATATTTTATCATCGAGGAAGGGTATATGTTTAATACGATCCTTGATATTCTGGAAGAAAAAGCAAAAGCCGGGGTAGATGTACGTTTTATTTATGATGATGTCGGCAGTATCAATTCCATTTCCTTCGGATATTATAAAAAACTGCAGGAGAGAGGCATTCCGTGTGTGACATTCAATCCGTTTAAACCCCTGATTTCTGTTGTGATGAATAATCGCGATCACCGCAAGATTTTTGTGGTGGATGGCTATATCGGATTTACAGGTGGTATTAATCTTGCGGACGAATATATCAACAAAGTAAAAAGATTTGGTTATTGGAAAGACACTGGAGTAAGGATCGAGGGTGAGGCAGTCTGGAGTCTTACGGCAATGTTTCTTGAAATGTGGAATTATATCAATCGTTCCACGGAAGATTACAGCAGATTTCTGCCGTTTGTTTATCAGGAGAAGAAATTTATTTCCGATGGATTTGTGCAGCCGTATGGTGACAGTCCGCTTGATAATGAAAACGTCGGAGAAAATATTTATTTAAATATCATAAACCGTGCAAAGAGATATGTATATATTTTTACACCATATCTGATCATTGACCATGAGATGCTGATCTGTCTTTCGAATGCGGCAAAGAGCGGGGTGGATGTAAGAATTGTGACACCCGGAGTGCCGGATAAAAAGGCAGTATACCTTCTGACACAGTCTTATTATGAACCGCTTTTGAAAAATGGCGTAAGGATTTTTCAGTATACACCCGGATTCATCCATGCAAAATGCTTTGTCTGCGATGATGAGATCGCGACAGTCGGCAGTGTAAACCTTGACTACCGGAGTTTGTTTTTGCATTTTGAGTGTGGTGTATTTATGTATCAGTCTAAGGCAGTCATGCAGGTAAAAGAAGACTGCCTTAAGACATTTGATGATTCAAAGGAGATGGATGTTGCATTCTGCCGGGGAAGAAAACTTCCGGTGCGTATGGTACAGAGTCTGATGCGGCTGTTTGCACCGTTGTTATAAGTCGAAAGATCAGGCTGCTTTAAAATATGCAATTAATATGATGACCAGCTCTCTATGGAACGAAGTAGAGCAGAGCACGGCCAAAATAGTCTTTATAAGTTGCAGCGTCTACGGTATCTGTATATATGATACTGACACTGCCGATGGGCGTTCCGTTTAAAGAATAAACCGCCTTTCCGGCAGTGTCTCCTTTTTTTAGAGGGGCGGTGACAGCTTCCGGCAGTTCAATGTTTTTTACAATGCCGGTAAGATCACTTCCATCGGTTGTCATATACTGAAAAGGTCTCTGATAAGCTACTCCGACAGAATCCGTAATTCCTTTTTTTACGGGAAGCTCATTCAGCGTATCTTCGTGATTGTCACAGTAGATCCGGCATTTTCCAAACCCGTAATTTAACAGTGTTGTTGCATCGGCAGAACGCGATTTAATATCGGGAGCCCCCATGATGACAGCAATCAGCTCCATGTTGTCTTTTTTTGCGGTTGCGGAAATGCAGTACATGGCTGTACTGGTAAATCCGGTTTTCAGACCGGTGGCATACTGGTAATGCCGGATCAGTTTGTTTGTGTTTGTAAGGCAAAACTCTGAGGAACCTTTTGCGGTAGTGTGAGTGATGTTTTCCATCCAGATTGTGCAGTAATCATGGATTTTTGGATATTTTGAGATCAATTCACGGGACATCAGTGCAATGTCATTTGCGCTTGTCATATGTCCTTCGGCATCTAAACCACAACAGTTGACAAAGGTGGTGTCATTCATTCCAAGCCCTTTCGCACGTTCATTCATCATGCGGACAAATTCTGATTCAGAGCCTGCAACATGTTCAGCCATGGCAACACAGGCGTCGTTTGCACTGGCGACACTGATACATTTGATCATTGTATCAACGGTCTGTGTTTCACCAGACTCTAAAAAAACCTGTGAACCTCCCATGCTGGCTGCATATTCGGAGACGGTCACAGTGTCATCTAAGGAAATTTGCCCGGAGGAAAGAGCGTCAAAAATTAAAAGCAGCGTCATAATTTTAGTGACACTCGCCGGATGCCTTACTTCGTGGGAATTTTTTTCATAGACGATGGCGCCGGTAGAGGCCTCCATTAAAATGGCACTCGGTGCGGAAATATTTAAGTCTGCGGCTGGTGCAGTATCCGTCTGGGAAATAAAAGAGAGGGAATCTGTGGCGCCTGGAATGAGACAGGAAGATACAGGAAGTATCGCACTTTGCATAAAAAGATTCAGACCAAGCAGAATGGAAAACATAAATTTCAAAAATACGCCCTCCGTAGGGTTTTGTTATAATTTATTTTAGCGGCAGGGGATGTACATTATGCATAAAAATCTTGAATTTTGCTGGAATCCACGGTAAAATTAATATTTGTGGAATGAGAGGGTATTACATAGATGGAATTGACAGTAAAACTTCATGTGTTTGAGGGACCGTTAGATCTTCTTTTACATCTGTTAGAAAAAAATAAAGTTAATATATATGATATCCCAATTGTGGAGATCACGAATCAGTATATGGAATATATTGCCGAGATGCGCAGGCAGGACTTAAATGTTATGAGCGAGTTCCTTGTAATGGCGGCAACATTACTTGATATTAAATCGAAAATGCTGCTTCCTGCAAAAGAAAGTGAAGATGAGGAAGAGGAAGATCCCAGGGCAGAACTTGTGCAGCAGCTGTTGGAATATAAAATGTATAAATGTATGGCATATGAACTTAAGGACCGCCAGATCGATGCAGAAAAGGTGATGTTTAAAGTGCCGACAATCCCACCGGAAGTACTTGCATATGAAGAACCGGTAAATGTGAATGAACTGATGTCCGGTGTAACGCTTGCAAGACTGAATGATATTTTTCAGGCGATTATAAAGAAACAGGCAGACAAGATTGATCCGGTCCGCTCAAAGTTTGGAAAAATTGAAAAAGAGGAAGTATCCCTTTCTGATAAAATGGCATATGTGGAAGAATACAGTCTGCATCATGGACATTTTTCTTTCCGCAATCTTTTAGAAGCACAGTCCGGGAAAATGGAAGTAGTTGTGACATTCCTTGCAATATTAGAACTGATGAAGATGGGAAAAATTGTTGTGTCCCAGGAATATACGTTCGATGATATCATCATTGAGTCGAAAATTGCTGCGTAGCGTAAATGTGGGAAGAACTTTATTTTTATATATTGGAATAGAGGAGTCGTATGGAAGAAAAAAAATATGAGGCAATCGTTGAAGCAATCCTGTTTACAATGGGAGAGTCGGTGGAATTAGAGCGTATAGCAAAAACACTGGAACTTGACACAGAACAGACAAAAAAGATTATAGAACATCTGATGCAGCGTTATGAGGATGACAGTGTCGGGGTTAAAATCATGGAACTTGACGGTGCTTACCAGATGTGTACGAAAGGTGAAATGTACGAATATCTGGTACGAATCGCAAAACAGCCGAAAAAACATGTGCTTACCGATGTTTTATTGGAAACACTTTCAATTATTGCCTACAAACAGCCAATTACAAAGGCAGAGATTGAAAAAATCAGGGGTGTTTCCTGTGACCATGCGGTAAATAAACTGGTGGAGTATAATCTTGTGTGTGAACTGGGAAGGCTTGATGCGCCTGGCCGCCCATTGCTTTTTGGCACGACGGAAGAGTTCTTAAGAAGTTTTGGTGTACACTCCATTGATGAACTTCCTGTGTTGAGTCCGGTTCAGGTAGAGGAATTTAAACAGGAGGCAGAAGCAGAAATGCATATGAAACTGGATGTCTGATTCAGTTTCATATGCATTTTTTGCGTGTAACATGTATTTTTTACACGCAATGTACATAAGGATTGATGAAATGCTTTATTGGAGTTTCATATATGTGGAAAAGACTGCTGGCTTGGATTCTTGTCACGGCAATTTTATCGGGAAATAGTATGCAGAATGTGGAAGCTTACTGTGAAAGACAGAATGTTTGGATGAAAGAAGCGGAAAGTGAACTGGATCAAAATGCATTATATGCAAAATCAGCAGTGCTCATGGATGCAGATTCCGGACGGATTCTGTATGAAAAAAACGGGCATCAGGCGATGGCAAATGCAAGCACAACAAAAATACTGACCTGTATCATTGCATTGGAAAACTGTGATTTAGACAGCGAAGTTTCTGTAAGCGCACTTGCTGCGTCACAGCCGAAAGTCCATCTTGGAATGCGCGAGGGGCAGCGCTTTTATCTGAAAGATCTGTTGTATGGGCTGATGTTAGAATCTTATAATGACTGTGCTGTGGCAATCGCAGAACACATTGCAGGATCAACAGGTGATTTTGCGGAACTTATGAACGATAAGGCAAAAGAGATTGGCTGTCAGGACAGCTATTTTATCACACCAAACGGACTGGATGCCAAAAATGAAAAGGGGTTTCATCATACGACCGCGGCAGATCTTTCTTTGATTATGCGCTACTGTATCAAAACGTCAGAAATGGCAGAACAGTTTCTTGCAATTACACGGGAAGGACAGCATCAGTTTTGCGATATAGATGGAAAAAACAGTTATACATGCTGTAATCATAATGCATTTTTGCAAATGATGGATGGAGCGTTATCTGGCAAGACCGGGTTTACCGGAAATGCGGGATATTGTTATGTCGGGGCACTAACGCGCGATGACAGGACTTTTATTGTTGCACTGCTTGCCTGTGGGTGGCCGAATAATAAAACATATAAGTGGGCCGACACGAAGAAACTTATGCGGTATGGAATTACGCAGTTTAAAAAAATAAAACTGGATGAAATCATACTGGATGAAAAAGAAAATGCCCCGGTGCGGGTAATCGGCGGACAGAGTGGGAAAATCGGTGGAAAAATATCGACAGAGCTGGAAATTGCCCCGATAGAAGGACAGACGGAACTTCTGATCGGAAATGAGCAGGAAGTACAGGTAAAGTATGAATTGTCCGCAAAACTTTATGCGCCGGTTACAGAAGGGGATTTTGCCGGTGAGATTACGTATCTGCTGGGAGACGAGGTGCTGGCAAAACGTGTGGTAACGGTTAAGAATACGGTAAAAAAAATCGATTTTTGCTGGTGCATAAAAAAAACAGCGGAATTATTTCCGCTATAAATTACCAAAACATTTTGTATATAAAAAAAAACTGTCAAAAAATTAACAATTCTCTTGAAAATTTGTCGCTGACCATCTATAATTTATCCTAGCGGAATTTGTTATATTTTTACATTATTCACTATGTACCATATCAAAAGATGTGGTAACAAACTTTATAGATGGAGGGCAAAAAGGATGAATAGTAGTAATGATAGCTTGGCAATGCAGCGTATTACCAAGTTAGTCGATGAGAACAGTTTCATGGAAATCGGTTCTCTCGTAACCGCAAGAAATACAGACTTTAATCTTGCAGACACAGATACACCGTCCGATGGTGTAATTACCGGACATGGTCTGGTAGATGGCAATCTGGTATTTGTATACAGCCAGAATGCAGCCGTATTAAACGGTACGATCGGAGAGATGCATGCAAAGAAAATTGCAGCCGTATATGATATGGCGATGAAAATGGGAGCACCGGTGATCGGTTTTATCGATTGTGCCGGAATGCGTTTACAGGAATCTGTCGATGCGTTAAACGGATTTGGTGAGATCTACGCAAAGGAGGTTGCAGCATCCGGCGTTGTTCCACAGATTTCCGCTATTTTCGGAAGCTGTGGCGGTGGACTTGCAGTAGTACCTGCTTTATCTGATTTCGCATTTATGGAGAGCAAAGGAAAAATGTTTATTAATTCCCCGAATGCGATCGAGGGTAACCGCATTGAGAAATGTGATACTTCTTCCGCAGAGTTCCAGAGCGAGAAAAACGGTTGTATCGATGCAGTTGGAACAGAGGATGAGATTATTGCAGAGATCCGTGAGCTGGTAAGCATCCTTCCTTTAAATAATGAAGGCGATGTATACACATCTGAGTGTGAGGATGATTTGAACCGTGCATGTGAGAACATGGCAGCCATGAAGGGAGATCCAAGATATTTACTCAGTGAGATCTCAGATGGACATGTTTTCGTTGAGACGAAAAAGAATTATGCAAAAGATATGGTAACCGGATTCATTCAGTTAAACGGAATGACAGTTGGTGCTGTTGCAAACTGCTCAGAAGTTTATGATGAAGAAGGTAAAAAGGCTGAGGAGTTCTCCGGAGCTTTGACAGCAAGAGGATGCAACAAGGCAGCAGAGTTTGTGAACTTCTGTGACGCATTTGAAATTCCGGTATTATCCTTAACCAATGTAAAAGGATATGCAGCTACTGTCTGTGCAGAGAAAGGACTTGCAAAAGCACTTGCACGCATGACAATGGCATTTGCTGATGCAACCTGCCCGAAAGTAAACCTGATCACTGGAAATGCGATCGGAAGCGCTTATGTGACAATGAACTCCAAAGCAATCGGAGCAGACTTTACATATGCATGGGAAGATGCAAAGATCGGTATGATGGATGGCGAACTTGCAGCTAAGATCATGTACGCAGATGCATCTGCAGATGAACTTGCAGCAAAAGCAAAAGAATATGATGCATTACAGTCTAGTGTTATGACTGCAGCAAGACGCGGTTATGTAGATCTTATTATAGATCCGGCAGACACCAGAAAATACCTTGTAGATGCATTTGAATTATTATATACAAAATGTGCAGGTGTACCGGACAAAAAACATGGAACAAAATAGAAAGGTGAAGTTATGAAGAAAAAATTATCTCTTATGCTTTGTCTTTGCTTTATGGTTCTGGCAATGACAGCATGTGGAACGGATCCTGAGAGCGTTGATTATTTTGGTATGAGTTATTCTGACATTCAGAATAATCTGGAACAGACAGTATCTGCGCTTGTTTCATTCACAGATGAAGATATTCAGAGTGGCGCAGAATATTATGATTCACAGGGAATGGACGCATTTGCTCATTTACTGACATCCTGGGGTGAAACGGTTTCTGATTTAGGCTCATATCAGGGACTTGGAGATCTTACTGTGACAAAAGCACAGAAAACTGTGACGGCAGATCAGGTTTTACATTTTTCAGACAGAGATGTAGTTGTTTCTTATGTATATGAATACAATTATGAGACAGAAGCACCGGAACTTACGGATGCAAGTGCTGATCTTGTATATTCACTTGGCGAAAAGATGGAAAAAGCCGGTATGAATACACTGATGGGAATGGGAACTGTATTCGTTGTCCTGATTCTGATCAGTCTGATCATCAGCTGCTTTAAAGTGATTCCGTATTTACAGAATAAAAAAGCAAATGCGAATGCAAAGAAAGATGAGGCAGATCCTGTTGTAGAGCAGATTGAGCAGCGTGAAGAAACAGCACAGCTTACCGATGATTTAGAACTGGTAGCAGTCATTTCCGCAGCAATCGCAGCAGCAGAAGGAACCTCAGCAGATGGATTTGTAGTACGCTCTATCCACAGAAGATAGACGAAGTGGGTAAATTATAATAAATAGTATATCGCAAAAAAGAAATGATCACAGGAGGATGATTCAATGAAAAGCTATACAATTACCGTAAATGGAAATGTTTATGATGTTACTGTAGAAGAAAATGGTGCAGTAAGCGCACCGGCAGCAGCTCCGAGACGTGCGGCAGCTCCGGCTCCGGCAGCAGCTCCAAAGGCAGCAGCTCCGGCAGGTGGTGCAGGCAATGTTAAGATTGAAGCAGGCGCAGCAGGAAAAGTATTTAAGATCGAGTCTTCCATAGGCGCATCTGTAAAGAAAGGTGACACAATCTTAGTTCTTGAAATCATGAAAATGGAGACACCGGTTGTTGCTACCGAAGATGGTACTGTAGCAAGCATCAACGTAAGCGTTGGTGATATGGTAGAAGCAGGTGCATTACTGGCAACTTTAAACAACTAATTTTAGGAGGATAACAATGAGTTATTTTACTGAGACAATGGGCAACCTCCTTCATCAGACTGCCTTTTTCAACCTGACATGGGGAAATTTCGTAATGATCTTAGTTGCATGTATTTTCCTGTATCTGGCTATTGCAAAAGGGTTTGAACCGTTGTTACTCGTTCCGATCGCATTTGGTATGCTTCTGGTAAATATTTATCCGGATATCTTTGCAACTCCGGAACAGATGAGTAACGGTGTCGGTGGTTTATTCCATTATTTTTATACTTTAGATGAATGGTCAATCCTGCCATCCCTTATTTTCCTTGGCGTTGGTGCGATGACCGATTTTGGACCTCTGATCGCAAACCCGATCAGCTTCCTTTTAGGAGCAGCAGCACAGTTTGGTATTTTCGGCGCATATTTCCTTGCAATCCTGATGGGATTCAATGATAAAGCAGCAGCAGCCGTTTCTATCATCGGTGGTGCAGATGGTCCTACTTCCATTTTCCTTGCAGGAAAACTTGGACAGTCCGGTCTTATGGGTCCGATCGCTGTGGCAGCATACTCTTATATGGCATTGGTGCCGATCATTCAGCCACCAATCATGAAGTTATTTACAACGAAAAAGGAACGTGCCATTAAGATGCAGAATTTACGTCCGGTATCCAAACTTGAGAAAATCTTATTCCCAATCGTGGTAACCGTTGTCGTATGTCTGATCCTTCCGACTACAGCTCCACTTGTTGGTATGTTAATGCTCGGTAACCTGTTCCGTGAGTGTGGTGTGGTTCGTCAGTTATCTGAGACAGCATCTAACGCATTAATGTACATCGTTGTTATTTTACTTGGTACATCTGTTGGTGCATCAACAAGTGCTGAGGCATTCTTAAATGCAACAACCTTAAAGATCGTTGCACTTGGACTCATCGCATTTATGTTTGGTACAGCAGCCGGAGTATTGTTCGGTAAATTACTCTGCTTCATTACAAAAGGCAAGATCAATCCTCTTATCGGTTCTGCCGGTGTATCTGCAGTTCCTATGGCTGCACGTGTATCACAGAAGGTTGGTGCAGAGGAAGATCCTACGAACTTTTTACTTATGCATGCAATGGGACCAAACGTTGCCGGCGTTATCGGTACAGCAGTAGCAGCTGGTGTATTTATGGCAATTTTTGGAATTTAATCACACAGCAGAACAAAAGCAGGTTCGCTGTATAAGGAGGAAAAAATGGCTGAAGTTGTTAAAAAACCTTTAAAAATAACAGAGACAGTATTGCGTGATGCGCATCAGTCTCTGATTGCAACAAGAATGACAACAGAGCAGATGCTTCCAATCGTAGACAAGATGGACAAGGTTGGATACTATGCTGTTGAGTGCTGGGGAGGCGCTACTTTCGATGCATCCCTTCGTTTCTTAAAAGAAGATCCATGGGATCGTCTCCGTAAATTAAGAGACGGATTCAAAAATACAAAATTACAGATGTTATTCCGTGGACAGAATATCTTAGGATATCGTCCATATGCTGATGACGTGGTAGAGTACTTCGTACAGAAATCTATCGCAAACGGTATTGATATCATCCGTATTTTTGACTGTCTGAACGATCTTCGTAACCTTCAGACAGCAGTAAGCGCATGTAACAAAGAAAAAGGACATGCACAGGTTGCTTTATCTTACACACTCGGTGATGCTTATACTTTAGATTACTGGACAGATATGGCAAAAAGAGTAGAGGATATGGGCGCTGATTCTGTATGTATCAAAGATATGGCAGGACTTTTAGTTCCACAGAAAGCGGACGAGTTAGTACGTGCGATCAAAGAAGTAATCGATATCCCGTTAGAGTTACATACACACTATACATCAGGTGTTGCTTCCATGACATATTTGAAAGCAGTAGAGGCAGGATGTGATATCATCGATACTGCAATGTCTCCGTTCGCACTTGGAACATCCCAGCCGGCTACAGAAGTTATGGTAGAGGCATTCAAGGGAACAGAGTTTGATACCGGTTTAGACCAGAACAAACTTGCTGAGATCGCTGATTACTTCCGCCCGATGAGAGAGGAAGCATTAGAGAGCGGTCTGATGAACCCGAAGGTATTAGGTGTAAATATCAAGACTTTATTATACCAGGTACCAGGTGGTATGTTATCCAACCTGATCTCACAGTTAAAAGAGCAGGGCAAAGAGGACAAATACGAGGAAGTACTTGCAGAAGTACCACGTGTTCGTAAAGACCTTGGTGAGCCACCGCTTGTTACACCTTCCTCACAGATTGTTGGTACACAGGCTGTATTCAACGTACTGATGGGCGAGCGTTACAAAGTAGCTACCAAAGAGACCAAAGATGTTCTTCTTGGAAAATACGGTCAGACTGTAAAACCTTTCAATCCGGAAGTTGTTGATAAGGTATTAGGCGATGAGAAGAAGAATGCAATCACATGCCGTCCGGCAGATCTGTTAGAGCCAGAACTTGACAAGATCGAAGCTGAGATGAAACAGTGGAAACAGCAGGATGAGGATGTATTATCCTACGCACTGTTCCCACAGGTTGCAACTGAGTTCTTCAAATATCGTGAGGCACAGCAGAAAAAAGTAGATGCAACAATTGCAGATACAAAGAATGGTGCATATCCGGTATAATCGGAAATATTGTTGACAGAAGATGTCATAGCAGTATCTTGATACTGCTATGACATTTTTACTTTAGTCATTTTTACTTTACCGAATGAAAAAACGATTCAAAGCTGACAAAAAGGAAATGTTTTGGTATAATAGGAATGTTGGTGTGTAAAGGCATATCACAAATTGCAGACAGTGTCATAAAAATGACAGGAACGAGGGGTTATGGGCAGTAAGAATGATTTGAGTAATCGGATCAATGAGTCATACAGTAAATTGAGCAAGGGACAGAAACTGCTTGCCACCTATATCACAGATAATTATGATAAGGCAGTATTTTTGACGGCGGCAAAATTAGGTGAGGTGGTCGGAGTCAGCGAATCCACGGTTGTTCGTTTTGCCATGCATCTTGGATATCGGGGATATCCTGAATTTCAGAGTGCGTTAGAGGAACTGGTGCGTAATAAACTGAATTCTATTCAGCGCATGGAAGTTACCTATGGAAGAATCAGCCAGTCAAAAATCCTGGAATCTGTTTTAAAGTCAGATGCGGAAAAGATTAACAGTACATTGGAAAAAATAGATCAGGCGGCATTTGAAATAGCAGTAGATACTATTTTACACGCAAAACATATTTATATTATTGGAATCAGAAGCTGTGCGCCGCTTGCGTCGTTTATGGCATTTTATTTTACATTGATGTTTGAAAATGTACATCTGATACAGACGAGCAGTTCAAGCGAAATCTTTGAACAGATGGTTCGCATCGGAAGGGATGATGTAATTATTGGGATCAGTTTCCCGAGGTATTCCATGCGTACCTTAAAGGCTATGGAGTTTGCCAATAACCGCAGTGCAAAAGTTATTACGTTGACGGACAGTGTGCATTCACCGATGAATTTGTATTCATCCTGTAATCTGATCGCAGACAGTGATATGGCATCTATCGTGGATTCACTGGTTGCACCGCTTAGCGTGATCAATGCACTGATCGTGGCGCTATGTATGAAAAAACAGAGGGATGTTGCAAAAACATTAGAAATGTTAGAAGGAATCTGGGATGAGTATCAGGTCTATGAAAATGATGAGATCAATGCGATTGATGATTCCATAAAAATGCGTTATGCAAAAATAGGAGACAGCGATTTTCATGAATAAGATCATCGTAATAGGTGGAGGACCGGCTGGGATGTTTGCGGCAATCGCTGCGGCGGAATCAGGCAGTCAGGTCACTTTACTTGAAAAAAATGAAAAATTAGGGAAAAAACTATTTATAACCGGAAAGGGACGCTGCAACATTACAAATGCTGGGGATATGGATAATCTTTTTGCAAATGTCATGACAAATGCAAAATTTTTATACAGTGCTTTTTATGCATATGATAATGAGCAGGTGATAGATTTTTTTGAAAGAAACGGACTTCGGACCAAGAAAGAGCGCGGCAACCGGGTATTCCCTGTTTCGGACCATTCCTCGGACGTGATTGCAACATTGCAGAAAGTGATGAGAGAAAAAAAAGTAAAAGTAATGCTGCATACACAGGTGAACAGGCTGCTCGTGGAAACATCTGTGGGGGATGAGTCAAAAAGCATTGTTACGGGTGTGCAGTTAACAGACGGTACCTCAATGCAGGCTGATGCAGTGATTGTTGCAACAGGTGGTTTTTCCTATCAGACAACCGGATCTACAGGAGATGGATACCGTTTCGCAAAAGAAGTTGGACATACCGTAACAGATATCCGCCCATCACTGGTACCTTTTCTTGCAAAAGAAGATTATGTACGGCAAATGCAGGGATTGTCATTGAAAAATGTGGAAGTACGCATTTTAAATGGAAAGAAACTTTTATACCAGGAGTTTGGCGAGATGCTGTTTACACATTTTGGAGTTAGCGGGCCGCTGCTTTTATCGGCGAGCGCAGCAATAAAGCCGTCTCTTACGGCAGGAGAACTTTCTATGTTCATAGATTTAAAACCGGCACTTACAGAAGAACAGCTGGATCATCGTTTGTTAAGAGAGTTTGACGAGGCAAAAAATAAACAGTTCAAAAATTCTATTGGAGGACTTTTTCCGGCAAAAATGATCCCGGTCATGCTTGAAATTAGCGGAATCGATCCGGAGAAGAAAGTCAATGAGATCACCAAAGAGGAACGCAGACATTTTATTGGGCGGATCAAGGCATTCCCGGTTACACTGTGCGGATTGCGTGATTTTAATGAAGCGATTATCACGAAAGGAGGCATAAAAGTAAAAGAGGTTAACCCATCCACAATGGAATCAAAACTGGTGCCGCATTTATATTTTTGCGGAGAAGTATTGGATTTGGATGCAATGACTGGTGGCTACAATTTACAGATTGCCTGGTCAACCGGATATCTGGCAGGAAATTCTGCAGCACAACAAATGGAAAAAGGAGAAAAGAAATGAGTATGAATATTGCAATTGACGGACCGGCAGGTGCAGGAAAAAGTACTATTGCAAAGCGCCTGGCAAAAAAACTTGGATTTATCTATGTGGATACGGGCGCGATGTATCGCGCGATGGCATATTATTTTTTGCAGCATGACATTGATGCAAAAGATGAAAAAGCGATTGCGGCGGTCTGCCCGGATGTGACCGTTACAATTACCTATGAAAATGGGGAACAGCAGGTAATTTTAAATGGAGAGAACGTAAATGGCGTGATCCGCAATGAGGAAGTTGGAAATATGGCATCATCCACAAGCGTTTATCCGGTAGTCCGTGAAAAATTAGTCGAACTGCAGCGGCAGCTTGCAAAATCTGCAGATGTTATTATGGATGGAAGAGACATTGGAACCTGTGTGCTTCCAGATGCACAGGTGAAGATTTATCTGACGGCAAGTTCGGCAACGCGTGCGAAACGACGCTTCGATGAGCTGACTGAAAAAGGTGTAAGCTGTGATCTTGCGGAAATTGAAAAAGATATCATTGACCGTGATTACCGTGATATGCATCGTGATACATCACCGCTTTGCCAGGCGAAAGATGCTGTTTTAGTGGACAGTTCGGAAATGAATATTGATGAAGTAGTCGATGCTATCTATCAGGTATATTCAAAAGTAAAAAAGGAAGCATAAAAATATGAAGGTGACATTGGCAAAGAGTGCAGGTTTCTGTTTTGGCGTAAAACGTGCAGTGGATACTGTATATGAACAGTTAGAAAAGAGTGCCACAGAGCGACAGCCGATTTACACATTTGGCCCGATCATTCACAATGAAGAGGTCGTGCATGATCTGGAGGAAAAAGGTGTAACGGTTATAGAGACTGTCTGCGAACTGGAAGAGAGAGCAGCACAGGGCGGAACAGTTATCATCCGCGCCCATGGAGTAGAAAAGGGAATTTCTGAGAAAATCAAAAAGCTTGGCTACACGCTGGTGGATGCGACCTGCCCGTTTGTGTTAAAGATACACCGCCTTGTTGAAAAATACAGCACGGAGGGAGCACAGATTGTAATTATCGGGAATGAGAAGCATCCGGAGGTAAAAGGAATCAAAAGCTGGTCTATTGATCCACACACGGCTGTCATATCTACACCGGAAGAGGCAGAAAAATATCAGGCAGAATCCGGGAAAAAGGTATGTATTGTAGCACAAACGACATTTAATTACAATAAATTTCAAGAATTAGTTGAAATTATAAATAAAAAAGGTTATGATATAATTGTTTTAAATACAATCTGCAATGCCACCGAGGAAAGACAGACTGAGGCAGCTGAGATTGCCCGTGATGTGGACGCCATGATTGTCATAGGGGGCAGAAATAGTTCCAATACGCAGAAGTTGTTTGAAATATGTAAAAACGAATGCAACAATACTTACTATATACAAACTGTAAAAGATTTGGATATCACATGTTTTGAGTCCATCGATAGCGTAGGTATTACCGCAGGGGCTTCTACCCCAAACAAAATTATTGAGGAGGTTCAAAAGAATGTCAGAAATGAGCTTTGAACAAATGCTGGAGGAATCATTTAAAACAATAAGAAATGGAGAGGTAGTTGAAGGTACCGTTATCGATGTGAAACCTGATGAGATCGTATTAAATATCGGCTACAAATCAGACGGAATCATTACTCGTAATGAATATACGAACGAAGCTAACGTTGATTTAACAACACTGGTATCTGTCGGCGACACCATGGAAGCAAAGGTTCTTAAGGTAAACGATGGTGAGGGACAGGTATTACTCACATACAAACGCCTCGCAGCAGAAAAAGGCAGCAAGAGATTAGAAGAGGCATTTGAAAACAAAGAAGTATTAACAGCAAAAGTAGCACAGGTATTAGATGGTGGTCTTTGCGTGATCGTGGATGAGACAAGAGTATTCATTCCGGCAAGCCTTGTATCTGATACTTACGAGAAAGATTTATCCAAGTACAAAGACCAGGATGTTGAATTCGTAATCAGCGAGTTCAATCCAAAACGTAGAAGAATCATCGGTGATAGAAAACAGCTTTTAGTTGCGAAAAAATTAGAGCAGCAGAAAGAACTGTTTGCAAAGATCAAAGTTGGTGATGTTATGGAAGGAACTGTTAAAAATGTAACAGACTTCGGAGCATTTATCGATCTTGGAGGAGCTGATGGTCTGCTTCATATTTCTGAGATGTCATGGGGCAGAGTAGAGAGTCCTAAAAAAGTATTCAATGTTGGTGATCATGTACGTGTATTCATCAAAGACATCAACGAGACAAAGATTGCACTCAGCATGAAATTCCCGGCTGAAAATCCATGGAATGGTGCTGCAGAGAAATATGCAGTTGGCAACGTTGTAAAAGGAAAAGTTGCAAGAATGACAGATTTTGGTGCATTTGTAGAACTTGCTCCGGGTGTAGATGCATTACTGCATGTTTCCCAGATTGCAAAAGAGCATGTTGAGAAACCATCTGATGTATTAAAAGTAGGTCAGGAGATTGAAGCTAAGATCGTTGATTTTAACGAGGATGAGAAGAAAATCAGTCTTTCCATCAAAGCATTACTTGCTCCAGAGACAAATGAGTCAGAAGATACTGATGTTGCAGATGTAGATATTGATGCAGTTGCAGCAGAAGAAAACTAGATTCCGTATATAGTAATATGGAACAGAAATAGGCTTTCACGGAATGTGCAAAGCCTATTTTTTCTATAAAGCATGGAAATATAAAGTTTTGATTTTACAGAGAGAACAAAAAAGTAATTTCATGCAAAATGGAACAGGAGGAAAGTAGAATATGCTGGAAACCGATAATTATGAAAAGTTTAAAAAAGATATTTTACAGCTTGCAGGAATTGATTTGAATTCTTACAAGGAAAAACAGATGCGCCGCCGCATTAATACATTGATCACTAAGAATAATGTCAAGACGTATAATGATTATGTGGCATTGATCAAGAAAGATAAAGAAAAGTTTGAACAGTTTATCAATTTCTTGACAATCAATGTTTCTGAATTTTATCGTAATCCGGATCAGTGGAAGATATTAGAGGGACAGGTGTTCCCGGAACTCATTAAAAAGTTTGGCAAGAATTTAAAGATCTGGAGCGCTGCATGTTCAACAGGCGATGAACCATATTCACTTGTAATGGCTCTTTCAAGACAGGTGCCGCTTGCGAATATTAAAATCATTGCGACGGATATCGATAATCAGGTACTGGATACGGCAAGAATGGGACTGTACAATGAGAAAAGTATCGCATCCGTACCGGATGATCTGAAGAAAAAATATTTTACAAAAGTTGGTACTTCCTATCAGATTTCAGATGAAATTAAAAAAAGAGTAGAATTTAAGAAACATGACCTGCTGAAAGATCCGTATCCAAGCGGTTGTAATCTGATTGTCTGCCGCAACGTGGTTATTTATTTTACGGAAGAAGCAAAAGATGTAATCTATCAGAAATTTCATAAAGCTCTTCAGCCAGGTGGTGTGCTTTTTATTGGAAGCACAGAGCAGATTATGAATTATAGAGAACTTGGATTCGACAGACATACATCATTTTTCTTTGAAAAACAGTAGGGCATAAATTCCCGTGAATAAAAAAGTGTGTGGATTTCTGGTATTAAAAATTACCGGGTTCACACACTTTTTGCAATCTGTCATAATTTTTTTCTGCAAATAAAATTAAGTACATGCATACAATATTCTTTTTGCATTTCTTTTGATCCAATAAAGTTTTCCGATAGTTCAAAGTAGCTTTTTTTATCCTTGAACATATGACGGAATGCCGGTTTTTGTATTTCCTGGTATTGGGGAATAAAGATGGCATTCTTTTTTTCGTAGCAGGTTCCGGCAGTGGCCTTTTTTTTCCGCTCTTTTGGAATGGATGTGGCGAGGCTTGAAGGAATGGCGAGATCTTCCTCAGGAAGATACCAGTAATTCTTATAATCAGGAAGAAAATATTTGAGTTCTCCTGTATATAAACGGACGCAGAGCTTTGTCTGGTCTGCGTCGGCAACCAGATGAAAGTCTTCATAATGGCAGGAAATATGTTTTGGAACCGGAAAGTTATTTTGCAGGGAAAAGAGCAATTCTCTGCACGGGCTGCCATCATAGGAGATGTATTCATTTGCACAGAGGGATGTCACGGAGAATGCTCCGTCAAATAGCTTCACATAGGACAAAATGGAGAGCAGTTTTGGCATATCAATGACATCCTCATAATTATGCTGCTTTAAAAGAGAAACAAGTGTTTTATCCGGATTTCTCTGGTATGACTGATATACCTCGATCAGTTCACCGCCGTTATACATGTCTTCACGTTCTAAACCAAGAAATTGTTCCACGGTTTTCTGCTTTAAGTTTGGCAGAGCGAAGAGAAAGCGAAAACCCGAGATCATTTTATAGATATCAACATATTTATAGGAAGAAAATGGCTCTGGTATTTTGTGCTTCTGGCATTTGTTTGTCAGATAAGGGATGTCAAAGCCAATTCCGTTAAATGTGATGATTGTATCAAAATTTTTCAGATAATCAAAAAAAGCATGCAGTACGTCAGATTCTTCTGCCGGTGTTTCTGCAAAAAACTGATCGACGATTAGCTGATCTTCTTTTCGAGCCGCACAGCCGATCAGATAGAGTGAAGTACGTGCAGCTGAAAATCCGGTTGTTTCAATATCAAAAAAAAGAGAATTTTCGGTAAATATCAGTGCCGTCAGTGAATCAGTTTCGTTAAAAGGCAGTTCTTCATGCCAGTGTTTCATACAATTCCTCCATAATTTTTTATGTCTTTCATCAGATGTGGGATGAGAGATATCGTCTGCGTATCCCTTTTACATAGAAAAACCTTCAGCTTACAGTAATTTTATCATATGCAGACGAAAAATGGAATTGCCCTTAATTGATGGAATTATCTCAATAATTGTGAAAATTTTGTCGAAAGGTTCTAAAAAAAATACAAGGAACAGATGTAAAATGTATAATTTTGTGGTATAATCAATAGGATAAATGTTCTATGAACTATATCATAGAATAGAATACAATTAAGAGAAAGTGGGGCACGAAAAATGGGTTTAAAGACATTTAAAGGTGGCGTCCATCCTTACGAAGGCAAGGAATTAGCAAAGGATGCGCCGATTGTGGAAGTTTTACCCAAGGGCGATCTTGTGTATCCGTTATCACAGCATATCGGGGCACCTGCTAGTCCGATAGTGGCGAAAGGCGACAGAGTATTAAAGGGACAGAAAATCGCAGAAGCGGGCGGTTTTGTATCATCTCCAATTTATGCATCTGCATCCGGTACTGTAAAAGCTATTGAACCGCGTCGTGTGGCAGTTGGCGATATGGTCAATTCCATCGTGATTGAAAACGACGGAGCGTTCGAAGAGGTTTCTTACACACCGTGTGAAGATGTGACGGCTTTATCCAAAGAAGAGATCATTGGTAAAGTAAAAGAAGCCGGTGTTGTCGGCATGGGTGGTGCAGGTTTCCCGACTCATGTGAAGTTATCACCGAAAGAACCGGACAAAATTGAGTATATCATTGCAAACTGTGCGGAATGTGAACCGTATCTGACTGCAGATTACCGGAGAATGTTAGAGAATCCGGAAGAACTGATCGGTGGTATGAAGATTATTCTTCAGTTGTTTGACAAGGCAAAGGGTGTATTTGGTATTGAGAATAATAAACCGGACTGTATTGAAAAATTACAGGAACTGGTAAAAGATGAACCACGTATTGAGGTCTGTCCGTTAGAGACAAAGTACCCACAGGGTGGTGAGCGTCAGCTTATTTATGCAGTAACAGGACGTTCAATCAATTCTAAGATGCTGCCGGCAGATGCAGGATGTATTGTTGACAACGTAGAGACGATCATTGCAATCTACAATGCTGTAAAACTTGGCAGACCGGTAACAAATCGTATTTCAACAATTACAGGTGATGCAATCGAGCATCCGGGCAACTTTTTATACAGCATCGGTACGAGTTATCAGGAACTTGTAGATGCGGCAGGTGGCTTTAAGGTTCAGCCGGAAAAAATCATTTCCGGTGGTCCAATGATGGGATTTGCCATGTTTGGATTAGATGTCCCGACAACAAAGACATCATCTTCCCTGTTATGTATGTCACAGGATGAGGTTGCTGTGGCAGCAAGTTTGCAGACTGCATGTATCAACTGCGGACGTTGTGTGGAAGCATGTCCGGAGCAGTTGATTCCATCAAGACTTGCAAAGTTCTCAGACAAGGGACTTTCTGAAGAGTTTGAAAAATGGCATGGATTAGAGTGTGTTGAGTGTGGAAGCTGCAGTTTTGCATGCCCGGCTAAGAGACAGCTTGCCCAGTCCATCAAGACCATGAAAAAGCAGGTTCTTGCTGCAAAACGCAAGAAATAATGAAAACATGGTTTCCGAATGCTTTCTGGAAAATATGTTTTCACAATACAAAATACAAATTTTAAAACTGAAGAAAGAGGTGGATTCCTGTGAGTGATTTATATCATGTTTCATCATCACCACATGTGCGTTCCAAAGATACAACGGAAAGAATCATGCTTTATGTAATTATTGCATTACTTCCGACAACTTTATTTGGTATTTATAACTTTGGATACAGAGCACTGATTTTAATTCTAGTAACAATTGCATCCTGCGTAGCATCCGAGTGGATCTTTAATAAGATCGTACATAAAAAGCAGACGATCAATGATCTGAGTGCTGTTGTGACAGGTCTGCTTTTGGCATTAAACCTTCCGGCTACACTTCCATGGTGGGAAGCAGTGCTTGGCGGTGTGTTTGCGATCGTTGTTGTAAAATGTATGTTCGGAGGATTAGGACAGAACTTCATGAACCCGGCTCTGGGTGCAAGATGTTTTCTGCTGATTGCGTTTGCAGCTAATATGACAAACTTTACGATCGATTCTTATACCGGTGCAACACCGCTTGCTGCAATGAGAAACGGTGATGCAGTCAATACGATGGATATGCTGATCGGACGTACTGCCGGAACAATCGGTGAGACTTCTGCAATTGCTATTCTGATCGGTGCAATTTTCCTGATTTTAATGGGAGTGATCGATCTTAGAATCCCTGGAAGTTATATTATAACATTTGTTATTTTTATGCTTCTTTTCAGTGGACATGGTGCTGACTGGACTTACATTACTGCACAGCTTTGCGGTGGTGGTCTGATGCTTGGTGCTTTCTTTATGGCTACGGATTATGTTACTTCACCGATCACGCCAATGGGGCAGATCATATTTGGTATCTGCTGTGGTATCTTTACCGGTTTGTTCCGCTGCTTTGGTGCAAACGCTGAGGGTGTTTCCTTTGCCATCATCTTAAGCAATATCTTAGTTCCGATGATTGAAAAATACACGGTTCCGAGAGCATTTGGCATGGTAAAAGAAGCCAAAAAGCAGGAAGGAGGCAAATAAGATGAATAAGAAGATCGTTCATGATGCGTTAATTTTATTTGCTTTTACAATCATACTTGGACTTTTGCTTGGAGTAGTATACAGTGTCACAAAAGCTCCAATCGACAAAGTAAATGAAGAAAAAACACAGAATGCCTACAAACAGGTATTTGAAGATGCAGATCATTTTACAGATTATGCAGATTTTGATGCAGATGCAGCACAGGCTCTGTTAGATGAAAACGGTTATTCCGATGAGATCGAGACAGTCGTTACAGCGCAGGATGCATCTGAAAATACACTTGGTTATGTATTTACAGTAACTGCAAAAGACGGAAGCCAGGGATCTATCACATTTTCCGTAGGTATCCAGAATGACGGAACCGTAAATGGTTATTCCATCACATCGATCTCTGAGACACCTGGTCTTGGTATGAAAGCACAGGATGAGGAGTTCTACAGTCAGTTCCAGAATAAAAAAGTAGATTCCTTTACCGTTGTTAAGTCAGCTCCGTCAGCCGACAACGAGATTGAAGCAATTTCAGGTTCAACCATTACATCAAAAGCTATGGCAAATGGTGTAAATGCCTGCCTGACATACTTCCAGAATGTTTTAGCGGGAGGTACAAATTAATGAACAAGAATGTAGAACGTTTATATAACGGTATTATCAAAGAAAACCCTACCTTTGTTCTGATGCTTGGTATGTGTCCGACGTTGGCGGTTACTTCCTCAGCAATCAACGGACTTGGTATGGGACTTTCCACAACAGTGGTACTTATTTTATCGAATATGCTGATTTCGGCATTCCGTAAAGTGATTCCGGATGGCGTGCGTATGCCGGCATTCATCGTTATTGTTGCATCACTGGTTACCATGGTTCAGTTTATTATGCAGGCATATACACCAAGCCTTTCCGAATCTTTAGGTGTGTATATTCCTCTTATCGTAGTAAACTGTATTATCCTTGGACGTGCAGAGAGTTATGCTTCGAAAAATCCGGTTATTCCATCTATGTTTGATGGTATTGGTATGGGACTTGGATTTACATTTGGTCTTACCAGCATCGGTCTGATCCGTGAACTTTTAGGAGCAGGTCAGATTTTTGGATTTCAGGTATTGTCTTTGAAATGGTTTACCCCGATCACAATCTTCGTTATGGCTCCGGGTGCATTCTTAGTATTGTCCTGTCTGGTTGCTATTATGAATATTGTCAGGGCGAAGATGGAAGCAAAAGGCAAACCGTTAGCAGAACCTGCTGGATGTTTAAGTGGAGATTGCTCCGGATGCAGCCAGGCTGCACACTGCAGCGGCAAGGCAACTGTAAAAACAGATGTTGCCGGAAAAGAAGAGTAGGAGGATAGGTACAGATGAAAGAATTACTTTTGATTGCAATCGGATCTGCGATTGTAAATAACGTTGTATTAAGTCAGTTTCTCGGTATCTGTCCGTTCTTAGGAGTTTCCAAGAAGACAGAGACAGCAGCCGGAATGGGTGGCGCAGTTGTGTTCGTTATCACGATTTCTTCGTTCGTAACAGCACTGATTTATAAATTTATTCTTGCAAACAGCTATCTGATGAGCAAGGGAATCGATCTTACTTATTTACAGACAATCGTGTTCATCCTTGTTATCGCTGCATTAGTTCAGTTCGTTGAGATGTTCTTAAAGAAATCAATGCCGGCATTGTATCAGAGCTTAGGTGTATACCTTCCGCTCATCACGACAAACTGTGCCGTATTAGGTGTTGCATTAACAAACGTTACAAAGGAATATGGAATCTTAGAGAGCGTTGTAAACGGTTTTGCAACAGCATTTGGATTCTTGATCGCGATTGTACTGATGGCAGGTTTACGTGAAAAAATTGAGTACAATGATATTCCAAAACCATTTCAGGGTACTGCAATCGTTCTGATTACAGCGGCTTTGATGTCTATTGCGTTTATGGGATTCTCAGGAATGATTTAGGAGGAAAAATAAGATGAACGTTACAGCAATTTTAGTTGCAGCCCTTGTTGTGGGCGGCGTAGGTATCTTGATTGGATTTTTCCTTGGTATTTCCGGAGAAAAATTCAAGGTGGAAGTTGATGAGAAGGAAGTTGCTATTTTAGGAGAACTTCCGGGAAATAACTGTGGTGGCTGTGGTTATGCCGGATGTTCCGGACTCGCAGCAGCAATCGCAAAAGGTGAAGCACCAGTAAACCAGTGTCCGGTCGGCGGAGCTCCGGTTGCAGCCAAGATCGGTGCCATCATGGGTGTAGATGCAGGTGCAGGTGAGAAAAAGGTTGCTTTCGTAAAATGTGCAGGAACCTGTGACAAGACACAGAAAGATTACGAGTACACTGGTAATGAGGATTGTGCATCCATGATGTTCGTTCCAAACGGTGGACCAAAGGCATGTAACTATGGATGTTTAGGTTTTGGCTCCTGCGTAAAGGCTTGTCCGTTTGATGCAATCCATATCGTAGATGGTATCGCACAGGTTGATAAAGAAGTATGTAAGGCATGTGGCAAATGTGTGGCTGCCTGCCCGAAACACCTGATCGAACTGGTTCCTTACTCTGCAAAACACATTGTTCAGTGCAGTTCTAAGGATGTCGGAAAGAATGTAATGAAAGCATGTTCCGTTGGATGTATCGGATGTCATCTCTGTGAGAAGAACTGTCCGAAGGATGCTGTACATGTCATTGACAATGTGGCATACATTGATCAGGAAAAATGTGTCGGATGTGGTATCTGTGCACAGAAATGTCCGAAGAAGATTATTTTGTAATATGAATCAGATATGAAAAAACTGAAAAAGAACAGACTGCTCAAAAAAATAGTCTGTTCTTTTTTTAGTTTTTGTGCATTTTGTGCATTTTTTGTGTTTTTTCATAAAATAATGAGAAAAAATGCCGATATAATTATTATATGATAAAATATTATCAAGTCATAATATTTTTATGAAAATTATACAAAGTGGGTGGACAAAATGGAGTTAATTTACACAAACGATAATTGTACTGGATGCAACAAATGTGTAAGAGACTGTCCAGTGCTGATTGCCAATGTGGCAACAGATGCAGGAAAGGTGACGGTCGATTCTGAAAAATGTATTGCATGTGGGGCATGTTTTGATGCCTGTGAACACAATGCCAGAGAGTATCAGGATGATACAAAAACATTTTTCACATCATTAGAAGCCGGAAAAAAGATTTCTGTTATTTTAGCACCAGCGTTTTTGGCGAATTATCCGCATGAGTATAAAAAAGTACTCGGATATCTGAAAGAAAAAGGTGTAAACCATATTTACAGTGTCTCTTTTGGTGCAGATATTACAACATGGGGATATTTAAAATATATTACAGAACACAAATTTTTAGGAGGCATTTCCCAACCGTGTCCTGCAGTTGTTAATTATGTAGAGAAGTATATACCGGAGTTATTGCCGAAGATGATGCCGATTCACAGTCCGATGATGTGTATGGCAATCTACATAAAAAAATATTTAAAATGTGATGATGAACTTGCTTTCATCAGTCCATGTATTGCAAAGAAAATTGAGATCACAGATCCAAATTGTTATGATTATGTAAAATATAATGTTACGTTTCAGAAACTTTTTGAGACTATTGGGAATAAATATCAGGGTTGTAAGGAATACGAAGATGAATTGGAATATGGCATGGGTGCACTTTATCCGATGCCGGGTGGTTTAAGAGAGAATGTGGAGCATTTCCTTGGAAAAGAGCAGGTCGTAAGACAGGTGGAGGGTGAAGCAGAAGCATACCGTTATTTGCATGAGTATTTAGAGCGAATTAAAACGAACAAGAGACAGCCGTTTATGGTCGATATTTTAAACTGCTCTAAGGGATGTATTTATGGAACGGCTACTGAATTAGAGCGCAATACGGATGATGTTATGCTCACGCTCAGCGATATGAGAAACAAAATGACAAATGCAGGAGCAGACACGAAAAGAGGATTGTTTGGCAAGAAGGCAAAGAATGGTTCACCATGGAACGAATCTGTACCGGAGAAGGATCGTTTGGCAAATCTGATGAAAGCATTTGAAGGTTTAGATATCAATGATTTTGTACGCAAATATACAAACAAAAGTGTTGAAATCAAAGAGCCTGCGGAGCATGAAATTCAGGAGATTTTTGCTTCCATGAATAAGACGGATGCTGCCAGCCAGAAACTTAACTGTGAGTCCTGTGGTTATTCTTCCTGTCGCAATATGGCAAGAGCAATTTACAATCATGTCAATGTAAAAGAGAACTGCGTACATTATGTCAAGAGTGTTGCGGAGAATGAAAAAGAAAAGATCCAGAACCTGATGGAAGAGGAACAGCAGAAACAGGAAATTCATAATCAGAAACTTGCCGATATTACAGAACAGTTTGTATCTTTGAGTGAAAATATTAATCAGCTGGGTGATGCGAATGAAACTTCGGCAAATGAGGCGACCACGCTTGCTCAGCATATTCAGGAGATCTCCAACTTCTGTCAGGAGTTAAACAGTTCATTGGCAACGATGTCTGATTTTATCAATATTTATAAAGCGAGCAATGAGGATATTTCTTCTATCGCAGGGCAGACAAATCTTCTTTCCCTGAATGCTTCCATAGAGGCGGCAAGGGCTGGAGAGGCTGGACGTGGATTTGCAGTAGTTGCAAGTGAGATACGTGAATTGTCCGATTCGACGAAAAATCTGATTGTAGAAAACGATGCAAAAGCGGAAGAAATCATTCCTAAGATTAATGCAAGTATTGATTCTATCAAAGATCTGATTGAAAATATTAATGAAATGAATGAGAAAGTGTCAACAATTGCAGCAACATCGGAGGAGATTTCGTCACAGACATCCTGTGTACAGAGTATGGCAGATGAATTGCGTGATGCGGTAGAAAATATTTAAAGATGATAAAAAAGACATCCGGCAACTGTAAAATGTATGCCGGATGTTTTTTGCCATCTGATCGTGTATTGATTCATGGTCAATAGATTTAAAACTGTTTTTTGGTAAATGTTACAAGCTCCTGCATTTTTGTGGCGATCTTGTCAAGAATATCTGTATTCTTATTTTCAGCTTCTAACGTTTCATGTGCATGAGCAGTTAATTCTTCTGAGATGGCAGAGAGTGTCTGAACAGAATCAGCAATTACCTGATTTGCATCTTTCAACTCTGAAGTACTTACTGTCAAGTTCTTGATACCGCTCTGAATAGAAAGTGTATTTTCCTGAATCGAAGAAAAACTGTTTGCTGTATTCTGTGCGCTTTCTTTCTCCTGATTGATTCCGTCGATCATCTGCTGAATTACAGTTACAACCTCATTGATGGCTGAAGTAACATTATTGATCAACTCTGTGATCTTTACGGTAGCATCCTTTGTCTGGGAAGCCATTCCTGTAATTTCCGTTGCAACAACAGAAAATCCTTTTCCGGCATCCCCGGCTCTTGCGGCTTCGATACTTGCATTTAAGGCAAGCAGACTGGTCTGGGAAGTGATACCGCCAATCAACTCAACAATAGAATGCATTTCTTCCATATAATGATTCAGTGTTTCTAATTTTGCGGCAGCTTCCACGCTGTTTTGCACAGAAGTATCCACCTGACTGGCAAGCAGATGCATGGAATCGCTGCCTTCTGTTACAATATCTAAGGTGTGCCGCATATTTTCATCAATCTGCTGCGTTACTTCATTGACGATTACAATCTTATCCTGAATGGATTTTGTCTGGGAACCCTGTTCCATAACAGCATTTGTTGCATCGGCTGTACCACTGGATACCTCCTGCATGGCATGTTGTGTCGTCTGGGCTGCAGAACTTAATTTATCAAGTTCCTGATGGATGCTGTTGATCTCCTGATTGACATGCTCGGACAGTTCAGAGAGGTTGGTCAGTAATTTCTCCGACTGTGTCTGTGACTCCTCCGCGTTCTGTATTTTCTGTGTCATATTAATATTTAAGGTTTGAGAAGTATAATAGGAATAAATACCAATCATAACCATGATGACAACCTGGATTATGGCATTGTCCTGTCCGGAATAACCAAACTTTCCGGTCTGTGCACCTACGATCGCAACAATAAGGCTTTCGATAATGGTTCCGATGTTGACCATGAGAGAATATTTAGCATCATTATAAACGGAAATAATTAAAATCATCGGGATAACGAATAAAAATACAAGACCGTTCGTGGCGGTGAAGAGTGCAAAACTGTAAAAAACAGCAAAACCGATTGCGACAAGATGCTTAATGGCGGACGCTTCATGTGATTTATTCCAGAAATAAAATTCTGCAATGACCGGGGCAAAACCTAAAATTGCGATGATAAGGATATATCCCCAGGTCTGCATTCCGGAGAGTGCCTGCATAATACAAAAGAACGTCATGATACCTGAGGAAATCAGATGAGCGTACATACAGGTTTTGTTATTGCGTTCAAGATCGCTGAAAGCGGATTTGTTCATAAGCGTTTTCTCCCTTTATCTATTATCTATAGTTGTTCAATAGGAATAGTAAATGACCGGAACTTTGTGTCCATTGTACTACTTTTAAGAGGAATATACAAGAAACTTATGTGGGACCATTTGAGTCCCTTTCAGCCTCATTTAACACACCCTCCAGATAGGAAAGATATCGTTTGGACAGCTTTATTTTTGTATAGGTTTCTGCGTATTCTTTTGGTGAGAGTGCATCGACGTAATTTTCGGGAAAATCTTTTCTGATCCCGGCTGCTTTTGCAAAATCTACGGCTTTGTTATATGCGACAGCAGCTTTTTCTTCACTGGAATAAGTGCCGACAATATAATTTCCATTGATATGGATTATGGTACGGTATTTTATGATGCCCTTCACTGGATAATGCAAAACACCGTGGAAACGGTTGATCACAAGAATATTGGCATAGCGATAGTCGTAAGAATCTCCGTTTACAAACTGATAATCTCTTCCGGCAACCGCGTATGGACGAATCCCGTAACGTGAAAGAATGGAATACTGCATTCCGTAATCACTGACAAAAAGATGCCCCTGCCGCTTCTGGATCTTATGACTGGAATAATAAAAAAGATCATCAATATCAAATTTCAATTCCTCATGTTCGGAAAGAAAATAGCTGAAATACCCTTTGCGTAGATAGATTGGATTTTTAAAATAGAGTCCGTTATCACGAAAATTAAGTAAAACAATATTTTTTTCATAAGGAAGCGTGTTCTTACGTGAGTAGACATTATCGATGGTTATGGTGTCATCTGAAAGTGCCCTGAATGCTTCCTGATAAGCCAGATGTGCAGTTCCTTCTGAGGAAAAACTTCCTAAACTGATGTGTTTACCGGAATAATTGATACTGGAACGATAATAGAGAGTTCCATCCTTTTTCGTGGCAGGGAAAACACCTTTTAACATAAAAATCCTCATTTCTTCTGTACATTTATTTGTAAGCAAATTTATTTGTATGTAAATTTATTTGTAGTAAATTTATAGGCATGCAAATCATTAGAATGCATTGTTGAGATGAAATCAGCATAACACGTTTCCAAAAAGGATGCAACTGATTGAGATTTTGGTAAAATAATATTTTCATACGTTAAAGCATTGACATGAAGCAATCGTTTCCTATATAATGTTTAGAAAGTATTGGGTGTAATACGAAAACGTATGAATGAAATACGAAACGTATTGAAACCTGAAATTTGATTACGATGAATAAAAGGATAAGAGGACGAAGAAAATGGAATTAATGTATGCAAGCACAAGAGACGCAAATGAAAAAGTGACAGCATCACAGGCAATTTTAAAAGGACTGGCAAATGACGGCGGTCTATATGTACCGACTGAGATTCCGTCTTTGGACGTAAGCCTGGAAGCACTTTCTAAGATGACTTATCAGGAGACTGCCTACGAAGTGCTCAAGCTGTTTCTGACAGATTATACAGAGGAAGAACTTAAAAACTGTATTAATGCTGCCTATGACAGCAAATTTGATACAGAAGAAATCGCACCGTTAGTCGATGCGGACGGTGCATATTATCTTGAACTGTTTCATGGTCCGACGATCGCTTTTAAAGATATGGCATTATCAATCCTGCCGCATCTTCTGATCACCGCAGCAAGAAAGAATAATGTCAAAAATGATATTGTAATTCTGACCGCTACATCCGGCGATACCGGAAAAGCAGCACTGGCTGGATTTGCAGATGTAAAAGGAACGAAGATCATTGTATTTTATCCAAAGAACGGTGTGAGTCCGGTACAGGAAAAGCAGATGGTAACACAGAAAGGTGACAATACCTTTGTTGTCGGTATCCATGGTAACTTTGACCAGGCACAGACCGGTGTAAAAAAAATGTTTTCTGATGCAGGTCTTGCAAAAGAAATGGATGCTGCCGGATATCAGTTTTCTTCTGCAAATTCTATCAATATCGGACGTCTGGTTCCGCAGATTGCATATTATGTATATGCATATGCAAAATTATATGCAAATGGTGTGATTGCAAAAGATGAGAAGATCAATATTGTGGTTCCAACCGGTAACTTCGGAAATATTCTGGCTGCATTTTATGCAAAAAATATGGGAATCCCGGTGGCAAAACTGATCTGTGCATCCAACGAGAACAAAGTCCTTTATGATTTCTTTTCAACAGGTACCTATGATAAGAACCGTGAGTTTATGTTGACAAGTTCTCCATCTATGGATATTCTGATCTCCAGCAACCTGGAACGTCTGATTTATCGTATTGCAGGAGAGGATGCGGTTAAGAATGCTGCTTTGATGAAAGAACTTAACACGACTGGTAAATATGAGATTACACCAGAAATGAAAGAGAAACTTGCCGATTTCTATGGTAATTATGCAAGCGAAAAAGAGACTGCAGATACGATTCGTGATCTCTATGAGAAAACCGGTTATATCATCGATACACATACAGCAGTTGCTGCATCTGTATATCACAAATATAAAAAAGATACGAATGACACAGAGACAAAGACAGTGATCGCTTCAACGGCAAGTCCGTTTAAATTCAGCAGAAGCGTTATGGATGCGATTGATCCAAAATATGATTCTTTATCAGAGTTTGAACTGGTGGACGAATTAAGTAAGATCGGTAATGTAAAAATCCCACAGGCGATCGAAGAAATCCGCAGTGCCGAGGTACGCCATACGACAGTATGTGAAGTGGAAGAGATGCCGAAGGTTGTAAAGCAGTTCCTTGGAATGTAAGTTACATTAACATTTTGTTATCACAAATGATAGAACGCATGTTCTGCCAACATTCTATTATCATGAATAAAAAACCGGCTGTGCAAAAGCACAGCCGGTTTTTATTTCTCTTGATATAGTATTATGAAACACGTAGCTTACAGTTCATTATGTATTAACTCGAATATAAAGTGGATCGTTCCAAATGAATAAACAACCGGTAACAGATATGCCTCATGCTCAAAGGTAATCAATTCATCTGTCACAACCTTTGGAACATCAAGTTGTAATTCCAGTCCCTGTTCGTTTGACATATTAACATTGAACAGACCATTATGAAGATTTAAGAAATCTTCGAGAGAGGACTGTACATATTCGTCAAAACTCTGAAAATCTTCGTCAACATAGCGGGATGCAAATGCAATACAGGTGCTTTCTGGCATGTCGATATAAGTGCGAACAGAAAACTTGCCATTGATCTGCTGACTGATACAATAGTTTGTCGGATATTCTTTGCAAAGTTCCGGACGAACTGGTGAAAAATCATCTCCGATAAAACGAACGAGATCGTTAAATAAAAGATGCAGGAAAGAAAGTTCACCAGGTGAAAGCTGACGTTCTGCAACGACAAAGAAATTTTCTACAAGGTGGTTTACGATATCCTTTGTCTCTGCAGACATATCTGCATCATAAAGTTCATTATCTGACTGATAACCGATGATAAGAGACTGAAGCTGCTCATTATTAATAACACCGTCATTCAACAATGCCTGTCCAAGAAGTAAGAAGTTAGGATTCTGTGTCTGCAGTAACTCTGTAACCTGTGCTTCTGTCAGATAGCCCTCGCGGATGGCAAGTTCGCCGAAACGTTTATCTTCATGTGTCTGCATAATGATTACACGATCTACTTCACTGGCTGACATATATCCTGCATGCATGGCGAGAGTTCCTAATTTTGGATGCTCAGAATTTGCTTCCTGCATAGCATGCATTAACTGTTCTTTTGTGATTCCGTGTGATAATAAGTAGTTTCCGAAAAATTGAGCGTACATGTTTATCTCCCTTCAAATCTTGAAGTAATTATATGCTGGATCTGATCCGCGTTGATCGGTTTCTGGATAAAATCACTGGCACCCGCCTCAATAGCTTCGCGAAGCTGGGACTGTGTACCGACAGAAGAGACGATGATAATGGTAGCATCCGGATCAAAATCGGTAATCTCATGTATGACAGCATTGCCATCTTTGATCGGCATCACGATGTCAAGAAATACAAGCGAAGGGGATTCTTTTTTGTAAATATCAATAGCATCCTGTCCGTTTGCAGCCTCTAAAAAGGTCGGCGTACCAAACTGGGAGAGGATATCCTTTAACTGTTTTCTTGCTAAAATAGAATCGTCACTGATGAGAATTTTTGCGTCATCAAATTTCATGGTTTTCTACCCCCATCTATAAGTATGTTATTTTTATTTTACACTAATCGACGCAAGAGTTCAATGTTTCTTGACCGAAAATATGGGATTTTATATAAAAAAACAGATCAAAACGTTCAGTTGCACCAATTTTATATTGCGTTTATAATAAAAATATGGGACAAAAAATGTCGGAATAAGAATTTTTATGCTGGAGGTTTAATAATGAAAGTAATGATTGTATTTGATGCGGTGATCCTGCTTTTTGGAATTTATATGGTGATATCTTCATTGCAGATGAAAAAAAGCGGCAGGATCAATGCCATGGTAATTGCTGAGGAAGAGATGAAAAAGTGCAAAGATCCAGCAGGGTTTATTGCATTTATATATTGGAGAGAGGCACTTTTTGGAGGAATTGTGGCTCTGGTTGGACTGATTGGTATCCTGAACGAACTTACGAATTTTTTAGGAAAACTGACTTTAGCAGAGCTTGTGATTTTTCTGGGATCATTTTTGTGGTTTCAGAACAGCTTAAAGACTGCCAGGGAAAAGTTTTTACACATTTAAAATACAGATGGCAGTCACACAGCCATCACATAAACCGGTTATAGTAATGGATAGAAAAAATGTCATTTTGTGGGAGGAAATGAGCCTTTATGGAACGTATTTTAGTTGTAGATGATGAGGATAAGATTCGTGCGATCATTCGCAAATATGGAGAGTTTGAAGGTTATGAGATTGCAGAAGCACATGACGGAATGGAAGCGGTCGAAATCTGCCGGAAGCAAGATTTTGATCTGATCATATTAGATGTGATGATGCCGGAACTGGATGGCTTTTCAACCTGCCGGGAAATCCGCAAGTTTAAAGAGATTCCGGTTATCATGCTTTCTGCACGTGGCGAGGAATATGACAAGATTCATGGTTTTGAGCTTGGCATCGATGATTATGTGGTAAAACCGTTTTCTCCGCGTGAACTTATGATGCGGGTGAAAGTCGTGATCAGCAGAAACAGTAAAAAAGACGTAAGAGATGGACATGAAATATTTCAGGCGGAGGGACTAGTTGTTGACTTTACCGGCCGGACGGTAACTGTGGATGGTAAGCGTGTCGAAATGTCGCCAAAAGAATATGAACTTTTATTCTATCTGGTGAGAAACCGCAATATCGCGCTTGACCGTGAAAAACTGATCACAGAGGTATGGGGATATGATTATTATGGCGATGACAGAACGCTAGATACACACATCAAACTTTTACGGAGCAGTCTCGGTGAGTACCGCAAATTTTTAGTGACATTAAGAGGGGTGGGATACCGGTTTGAAGCATGAAAAAATCAGTATTAAATGGAGGGTGTTTACCTATCTGCTTGTTTTTACCGGAATACTTCTTGTCGTATTATGGCTGATACAGATCTGTTATCTTGACTTATTTTATACCATGATCAAAAGCAGGGAGGCAGAGCAGGTCACATCGGCAGTTGCAGGAATATTAACATCGGATGAGGAAGAAAAAGATACTCTTATTCATGAAATTGCTGCGAAAAATAATATGGCAGTTTATGTGACAGATACGCAGGGAACTGAAATCTGCAGTGCAGAATATATTGTAAATTCCAGGCTTACGGATATGCCGGCAGAACAGGTATTATACTATTATGAACAGGCAAAAGAACATGGCGGCATTTTTAAAATCGAATATGAAGGTGGGATTAACCCGGAATTCTGGGATGAAACAATGCCAAAACCTGAGGACACTGCAGAAGATACTGTAAGGTGGGAGATGAAAGAACCACCTGAATCTGCCACAGAGGAGGAAACCGAAACCGGTGAAGACGGACATGGTTTTCATGGCTTTCTGCAGAAACGTGGACAGGAGCGCATCAAAAGTGTGATTTATGTGAAAATTGTAGAGTGTGGGGATCAGGAGGAAATTCTGATGGTTAATACGCAGCTGACACCGGTGGATGCAACTGTCAATACACTGCGGATCGAACTGGTGTGGATTACGGTGATCATGATTTTACTTTCGCTTGGGATTGCGCTTTTGATATCCAGACAGATCTCTAAGTCACTAATCCGGATCAATGAGTCGGCAAAAGCACTGGCAAAAGGAAATTTTGATGTGCGTTTTGATGGAAAAGATTACCGTGAGGTGGCGGAATTATCGGATACGCTCAATGCGACTGCAAAGGAACTTGGTAAGAATGAGTCCCTGCGGCGGGAACTGATTGCAAACGTATCACACGATCTGCGGACACCTCTTACGATGATCATTGCTTATGCGGAGGTCATGCGTGATCTTCCGGGAGAGAATACGCCGGAAAATGTTCAGGTGGTCATCGATGAAGCCGGACGCCTGACAAATCTTGTGAATGATATGCTCGATATGTCAAAACTTCAGGCAGGTGTTATGGAGAAAAATGACACCGTATATAATCTGACGGAAAGTATTGAATCTGTTTTAGAACGCTATAACAAGTTAAAAGAGCAGGATGGATACAGCATTCATTTTGAATATGACAGGAAAGTACTGGTAAAAGCAGATGAATACAAGATTTATCAGGTGATTTATAATCTGATCAACAATGCGGTCAATTATACCGGAAAAGATAAAACGGTATGGGTTCGCCAAAAAATTTATGATGATAAGGTCCGGATAGAGGTGACGGACAGTGGAGAGGGTATTGCAAAAGAGGCGCTTCCCTATGTCTGGGATCGCTATTATAAGGTGGATAAGACACACAAGCGTGCTGTAATGGGAACCGGTCTTGGACTTTCCATTGTAAAAAATATATTGGAACTTCATCATGCCGGATACGGTGTGGAGAGTGAACCGGGATGTGGATCGACATTCTGGTTTGAACTTCAGATAGAAAAATAGTGGATTTGTGAAAAAACGCTGACCGACGGGTCAGCGTTTTTCCATTGGAATATATTTTTTGTGTTCCCCGACGTTTTTATAAGCAGGCCGCATGATCTTGCCATTGATGGCAACCTCCTCAAGGCGGTGGGCACTCCATCCGGCGATTCTGGCGATTGCAAAAATCGGTGTGTAAAGTTCCACAGGAAGTCCTAACATACTGTAAGCAAAGCCACTGTAAAAATCGACGTTCGGGCTGACACCTTTATAAATCTGGCGTTCATCAGCAATAATCTTTGGCGCTAAGCGTGATACGGCATCATACAGGGCGAACTCTTTTTCATAGCCTTTTTCGGCAGATAATTTTTCCACAAAAGAGCGGAAAATGCGTGCACGTGGATCAGAAAGGGAATATACGGCATGCCCCATTCCGTAGATCAGACCGGCATGGTCAAAGGCCTCTTTATGTAATAAGGCTCTTAAATAACGGCTGATTTCTTCTTCATCACTCCAGTCAGAAAGGTTTGCTTTCATATCCTCAAACATGCGGACAACTTTGATGTTGGCACCGCCGTGTTTTGGACCTTTTAAAGAACCTAAGGAGGCGGCGATCACAGAATAAGTATCTGTTCCGGATGAAGATACCAGATGTGTGGTGAAAGTGGAGTTGTTTCCACCTCCGTGCTCCATATGAAGGATCAGAGCAGTGTCTAAGAGCTTTGCTTCTAAAGGTGTAAACTGACTGTCTGGACGCAAAATATGCAAAATGTTTTCTGCAGTGGAATACTCTGCCTTTGGCGGGTGAATGAAAAGACTTGCACCGTCATGATAATGTTTGTAAGCCTGATAACCATATACGGAAAGAAGAGGAAACAGACTTATGAGCTGCAGGCATTGGCGGAGTACATTTGGAAGCGATACATCATCAGCGCGATCATCATAGGAATAAAGCGTAAGAACACTTCTTGCGAGTGTATTCATCATATCTTTGCTTGGAGCCTTCATAATAATATCCCGGACAAAACTGGTGGGAAGGGTACGGTATTCGCTGAGCATTTTCGTAAATTCGGTCAACTCCGTTTTGGAAGGCAGTTTCCCGAAAAGAAGCAGATAGGTACATTCTTCAAAACCAAAGTGGTTGTTTTCCGATGTGCCGTCAATAATATCTTTGACATTGTAACCGCGGTAATAAAGTTCACCGTCCGCCGGATGTATTTCTCCGTTAACAATTTTTGTGGAACATACATCAGAAATTTCTGTAAGACCAACTAAAACACCTTTACCGTTAATATCACGCAGACCGCGTTTGACATCGTACTTTGCATAGAGATCAGGGTCAATTCTGGCACACTGTTCGCTGAGCTTTGACAGATGTTGTAATTCGGGGGTGATTTCACAGAAACGATTGGTAGTCATAAATAACCCTCCATGATTTTTTTTGATTCATTACTTTATTGCAATAAAGTATTTTTAATCATCATATCATAAGTATTTCTTATGGCACAAGAGTTTTCTGAAAAAACTTTTCATGAAAGCCTTTTTCGGGTAAAATGAATTGAAAGCAATACATAAAGCAGGAGGATAAAGCAGATGGATATAAAGAAACTGGCACAGGAATCAATCGCGGCGAAAGAGTTTGCTTATACACCGTATTCACATTTCAGGGTAGGAGCAGCACTGCTTACAAAAGATGGAGAGATATACCAGGGATGCAATATCGAAAATGCCGCGTACACACCGACTAACTGTGCGGAGCGTACCGCTTTTTTTAAAGCTGTTTCCGAAGGAAAGAAGGAATTTACGGCGATTGCGATCAATGGGGATGCCGATGATTACCTGTATCCGTGTGGGGTGTGCCGTCAGGTTATGGCAGAATTTTGTGATCCGGAAACATTTCAGGTAATTCTGGTAAATACGCCGGATGATTTTAAAATATTTACATTGGAAGAATTGCTGCCGGGCGCATTTACGAAACAGGACATCACAAAAGCTACTGGGGAAAAACTGTAACATATAGCTGAAAAACTTGACAGATACTACAGAAAATAGGATAATTTTCATAGATATATTTGAAATCTGAAACAGAAGAGATAAAGGAGAAACAGACGGATGAAGGAAAGTTATGGAACAAGTTCCAGTGGAAATTTAAAAGAAGCCGTACGGGGATTTACCAATCCGGCATTTTTGATTCTGATGTCAAATGCAGAGCAGTTTGAAACGCATGTGGCTGAACTTGAAGAATTATATCCGGATGTGCCGAGTATTGGATGCATCGGAATGAGTTACCAGACCAGTGTGACGGAAAAAGGTGTCAGTGTGACAGCATTTGAAGGTGTAGAGGTTGTGACGGATGTATTAGAGCAGGCATCCATCATGCCGGTTAAATATATAGGCAGGGTGGAAAAGGCATTGCAAAAGATAAATGCATCATCTGAAAATACCGTGTGTATTGATTTTTGTACAGGGAATGACGCAGCAGTCCTTACGACCATATACAGTATTCTTGAAAAAAAGAAGATATCACTGACCGGTGGAACCGGGGATGGTGGAAAGGTTTCCGTAAACGGTACAGTATATACAGATGCAGATGCTTTTGCATTTGTGAAAAATACCGGTGGCAAAGTTAAAGTGTATAAGGAAAATATTTATTATCCACTTCCACAGTATCGTTTTATTGCATCAAATACAGACCGCAGTAAATACACAGTCGGGGAACTAAACGGAAAGCCGGCAAAACAGGTCTATGAAGATACACTTGGTATCCGGGAACAGGATATTGTAAACCAGACTTTTAAAAACCCGATCGGTAAAAAGAACGGGCAGGATATCTGTATTATCTCAATCAAAGAAGTAGCGGGAAATGCATTGGGCTGCTATCGTCAGGTCAATGATTCCGATGTGCTTTATCTGCTTGAGACGAATGATTATCCTTCCATCGTGGAAGAGACGGTGCGGCAGATCAAAGGTGATTTTGCAAGGATTTCTGGTGTTTTTTCCGTAAATTGCATTTTCCGTTATCTATTCTTCTCCCAGGAGCATTATATGGATCAGTATTTAAAGACAATGGGGACACTTGGTATGCATGCAGGTTTAGTTGGTTTTGGGGAACATTATAACAGCCAGTTTGTAAATCAGACCATGTCGTGTGTTGTATTTGAGTAAGGGGGAGAGAGAATGTTTCAATTCAAAAAAGAGATAAAAGAACAGGTGAGTCAGTCAGAAGAAAAATTAAATCTGCATCCGGTGATACATGTGTCTGAAAGTCTGCTTGACTACCAGAAAAAACTTTCACAGACAGAGGTAAGATCTCTGGATGAATTACAGGAAATCCAGAATGCATTTCAGGCGGTTTTAGAGGAAAATGAACAGCTTAAAGAGAAGCTTGGCTCTTTTCATGAAACGTTTGAAACAGTTGGCGAAACGTCAGGACAGTTTGCCGGTGTGCGAGAAGATATTACAAAATCGGTGGAAGAGGCACAGCAGAAAGTCGGTGGCTTAAAGGGGAGTTCAGGGGAAGTACAGGAACATTTTGATGAGATCCAGCGCACATTCGAAGATTTCCAGGCATCCGTGCAGAAAATCAAAGAATGTATGGGACAGATCATCTCAATTGCCAACCAGACCAATATGCTTGCATTGAACGCATCCATTGAGGCGGCGCGTGCCGGGGAGCAGGGAAAAGGATTTGCCGTTGTTGCAGAGGAAGTAAAGAATCTCGCCAGTGAGATCAAAAGCCTTGTCAGCACCGTAGATGGAAGCATTGTGGAAGTGGAACAGGATACGGAAAATTTAAACCAGAGCATTGCTACATCGAAAGAGTCACTCGGGAAAAGCTTAGAGAGTGCAGATGAGACATATGAGGTGTTTGACCGTATTACGGCGGCTGCAAGCGGAGCAGACCAGGTACAGCAGGAGATTGCAGGCGTGCTTGATGATTCAAGGGAAAAACTTGCCGATGTAAACCGTTCGCTTGAGCGGGAAAAGGCAGAGTATGATACAGTTCGCATGCATATAGAGCGGGCAAATGATCTTGGAACACAAAAGAGTACCATGTTCGAAAATATGGAGAATTTACTGGTGCAGATCACACCGATTGCAAAAGAGTTAGAACAGAAGAATTTTACCGCCAGATAATGAGAAAAAACGGTGACATTATTTTACAAAAACTGATTGACAAAAAAATAACATTGTGTATATTTATATTAGCGGAATTTTTAAAAAAAATGCCCTGATTACTATTAAAAGAAAGAGGTTAAAGAAGAATGGCAAAGATTGATTTAAGCAAGTATGGCATTATTGGAGCAACAGAGATCGTTCATAATCCTTCTTACGAGATGTTATTCGAGGAAGAGACCAAAGCAGGTCTTGAGGGTTATGAGGTTGGTAAGGAAACAGAACTTGGTACAGTTAACGTTATGACTGGTATCTATACAGGACGTTCCCCGAAAGATAAATATATCGTTATGGACGAGAATTCAAAAGACACTGTATGGTGGAATTCCAAAGAATATCCAAACGACAACCATCCTATGTCAGAGGAAACATGGGCAGCAGTGAAAGATCTTGCAAAGAAAGAACTTTCAAACAAGAGACTTTTCGTAGTAGATGCTTTCTGTGGAGCAAACAAAGATACACGTATGGCAGTTCGTTTCATCGTTGAGGTTGCTTGGCAGGCTCATTTCGTAACAAACATGTTCATCCAGCCAACAGCAGAAGAATTTGAGAACTTTGAGCCAGACTTTATCGTATACAATGCTTCTAAAGCAAAAGTTGAGAACTACAAAGAGTTAGGTCTTAACTCAGAGACATGTGTTGCATTCAACATCACATCAAAAGAGCAGGTTATCATCAATACATGGTACGGCGGAGAGATGAAGAA
>DMYD01000042.1:195171-288963 GCA_003483745.1 Roseburia sp.
GGTATGTTCTCTATGATGAACTACTATCTCCCACTTAAGGGCATCGCTTCCATGCACTGCTCAGCAAACGCTGATATGAATGGCGAGAATACAGCAATCTTCTTTGGACTTTCCGGAACAGGAAAAACAACACTTTCTACAGATCCTAAGCGTCTTCTTATCGGAGATGACGAGCACGGTTGGGATGACAACGGTGTATTCAACTTTGAGGGTGGATGTTATGCAAAGGTTATCGGTCTTGATAAAGAGTCTGAGCCTGATATCTACAATGCAATCAAGAGAAACGCTCTTCTTGAGAATGTAACTGTTGATGCAAACGGAAAGATTGATTTCGATGACAAGAGCGTTACAGAGAATACTCGTGTATCTTACCCAATCAACCACATTACAAATATTGTAAAACCTGTATCATCTGCACCGGCTGCAAAGAATGTAATCTTCTTATCAGCAGATGCATTTGGAGTACTTCCTCCAGTATCTATCCTGACACCGGAGCAGACACAGTACTACTTCCTGTCTGGATTCACAGCAAAACTTGCTGGTACAGAGCGTGGAATCACAGAGCCGACACCTACATTCTCAGCTTGCTTTGGACAGGCATTCTTAGAGCTGCATCCTACAAAATATGCAGAAGAGCTTGTTAAGAAGATGGAGAAGAGCGGAGCTAAAGCTTACCTTGTAAATACAGGATGGAATGGAACAGGAAAGAGAATCACAATCAAGGATACAAGAGGAATTATCGATGCTATCCTTTCTGGTGCTATTCTTAAAGCTCCAACAAAGAAAATCCCAATGTTTAACTTTGAGGTTCCTACAGAGCTTCCAGGTGTAGATTCTGGTATTCTTGACCCACGTGACACATATGCAGATGCATCTGAGTGGGAGACAAAAGCAAAAGATCTTGCTGACAGATTCATCAAGAACTTTGCTAAATACGAAGGAAATGATGCTGGTAAAGCATTAGTTTCTGCAGGTCCTCAGAAATAAATCATATTGATGCGGATTTTGATCGGGTGTGACTGGTTCACACCCGATTTTTTTCATAGGAAATTATTTTCTATGAATGAAAAACCAGAACAGTTATTATAACTTTAGAAGCTTTCGAAAAAAGTAAGGAGGAAGGTCTGCCATGCTGACTTACGGAATTGACTGGGATGATGTGATCTCTGATTTAAATATACATGCAATTAAGCTTGCCAATGAAGCGTATGGATTAAATCTGAAATTAGAGGATATCAATTCATGGGAAAATGTTGGTAAGGCATCAGTCATCAAACAATACTATCAGGACGAACGAATTTATCAAATGCAGACCGTGACCGATGAAGCCAAAAATTTCATACATGAATTACAGAAAAAGGGGAAAGTATATATTATCACAGCGATTGCACCGCAATTTATGAGTCTGCGCGCAAAACAGATATTGACGGCATTCCCGGATTTTCCGGAACAAAATATTATTATGGGATTCCAGAAGTCACTGGTTCATTTTGATGTCACATTAGATGACGGCCCGCACAATATCTTAAAAAGCTGCGCAAAGTATCCGGTATTAATGCGCCGTCCCTGGAATGATTCACTCAGTGGTATTCTTTCCGTAAATCATTATGGGGAATTTTTACAGCTGATCGATCAGATCAAGGAGTCGATGCTGTTAGATAAAAAACCGGTTTCTTTTCCGTCTGTCATTGCTCTGGTTGGTCCATCCGGTTCCGGAAAAAATCAGCTTGCCAGACGATTGGAGAAAGCAGGGATTGGAAAAATTGTCCATTCTTATACAACGGGAACTGCTGATGGGATCCATCGGAGACTTTCCATGGAAGAATTTAAAAATAAAAAAAATGATTTTGTGACAGTAACTGTCTATGCGGGCAATAAATATGGAATATCAGCATTAGATATTGCAAAAATAATAAAGGATGGAATCAATCCAATTGTTCCGCTCGATATCGGTGGTGCGATATCTATGAAACGTCTGTTTGCAACATCGATATTATTTTGTAGAAGCAGCCGTGAAAAGATGATTTCTGGTATTTTAGAGAAGGATATCAGCAATCAGGAGAAAATGTATCGTTTATTATCATTGGAAAATGAAATTGACAATGAGGAACTGTGTGATTTTTCCATACGGACAGATGATATGGAGGAAGCCTTTGAACAGGTAAAACAGCTTTTGTCAATAGAGAAAATAGATAGAAAGTAAAACAAAATTTGGCACTAATTTATAGTTGCGAAATGGGGCATATTAAAGTATAATAAGACTATCAAAAACGGCCTGGGATGTGCGACACCCTACATTTTTGAACCTACATTTACTTTTATGGGATTCTTATATTCGAAGGCAGATGTCAAGCCATCAGTACTTCGGTACGTGAGCAGTGGAAGACAGAAACCGACGTGCGGTTACCCACCTAGCGGTCGCTAGGAGTCAAAAACGTAGGAAACGGCATTTTGGGTTTATACAAAAGATCATGAAGTACAGAAGATTTTAACGTACAGAAGAATCAATATGTACAAAAGAAAATTTAACGTACAGAAGAATATCAGATATACAGATGAGAGATCTATGATGTACAAAGGAATATTAAAAATACGAAGAGAAGCTGCTTTGAAATATAAGCAGCTTCTTTTATGCAATAAAATGACGGAAATCAAATGTATTTGGTACAGAAACGGAGATTAGGGTGAAAAAAAGAAATATACTAAAAATTTCAGCAGTCATACTTGCAGTTTTAATTTGTGTGTTCGCAGGTATTCTTATGGAAAAATTGAAAGCCAATTATGATCCAAAGATTTTTTCTGAAGATTATATTAGTATTGATGAAGTAAAACAGGAACTGATTTTTTCCGTATATTCGCAGCAAGAGTGGGACGAATGGTTTGGGAGTGGAAAAAAAGAGTATCTGACACATTCGGTGCTGGAGAATCTGTTAAAAAAACTTGGGGTATCGGAACAGATTGACTTTTCGGTAAAAAGAAAAACTGCTGCTGTTTCTCGTACAGAATGGAATCAGATATATGAACAAATGCTTGGATTCCTTGATATGGAACAGAATGTGAAAAAAGAGACACTGCTTGTGTTGAACCGTATGGAGATGGAAGATCAGACGGTTCTGATCACCAATCGGGGAGATTTTTATACCAGACTGCAGGATACATATTTTACGGACTGGATGTCCTATGATGTTTATATAAAAGAGGAACAATGTATTGGGGTTGCGCGGGTATCAACGCAGGAACAAACGGTTGAGAATGTATATTTAAAATCCTGTCAGGATAAAAAAATCAGCTTTTTATTTGCCGGTGCTGTCTATGAAAAAGAATTAGAAGAAAACGGGATAGCCTGTGAACCGGGAGTCTGCGATCTGGTATTTAAAGACGGAGCACTCACAACGATTAAAACAAAGCAGGATATCATACAGGGGCAGATGTTGTCCTATGACGATTCTGAGATTGAGATAGAAGGTTATGGAAGAATCTGCCACAATGGAAAACTCCCGGTTTACCAGACTTATGGAGAGGTGTCTGAAAAGTCCATATCGGATATTGTTTTAGGTAACATGAATGTTGCTTATGTGACAGCGGAAAAGGAGATCTGTGCGATCCTTATTTTGCAGCCTGCAGACATCAAAAATATCCGTGTCCTCCTGTTGGCAGATGATGGAACAAATACCAGAAGTGATGTCTATCTGAAGTGTTTGGCGAAGGCAAATATGAGCTGTGGTGATGAAACAAAAAGTGTAGAACCAGAGGAACTGCTCCATCCGGCAGATACATTAGCGGCGGCACCGGGGAAAACCTATATCGTAAAACCGGAGTCAGAAGATGGGAAAATTTATCTGTGCAATGGGGACGGATCGGCTGTATCAAATGGTTATGAGGGAACGATTGAGGTGCGCAGCACGGAGAACGGATATACGGTTGTCAATGAACTGCCGTTGGAGGAATATCTATATGCGGTTGTGCCGAGTGAGATGCCGTCGAGTTTTTCGGGGGAGGCGTTAAAGACACAGGCGGTGTGTGCGCGCAGTTATGCTTATATGCAGCTGCTGCGGGCAGACCTTGCGGCTTATGGTGCGCATATCAATGACAGCACTTCCTATCAAGTCTATAACAAAGTAGAAAAGACAAAGGAATCTGTGGCAGCTGTTGATGCAACATGCGGGCAGGTGCTGACCTGGAATGGAAAGGTTGTGGAGGCATATTATTTTTCAACTTCCATGGGATACACTGATACGGCGGAGATCTGGAATGTGGATGATCCATCTGCCTATGGGTACCTGAAAAAAGCATGCTTAAACCGGACGGATGCCGGTATGGATTTATCGGATGAAACGGTATTTTCCAATTATATCAAGAGCAGTGCGGATGGATATGACAGTGACATCCGCTATTTCAGATGGTTTGCAACAGCAGATATTTCTGATAAAACGGAACAGGTAAATGAGATCCTTAAGACAAGACATTCCATTTCGCCCAAAAATGTGTTATATTATGAATCTGACGGTATAACAGAGTGTAATGTGGATGATGAAGAACATAACATGGGAACGCTTACGGAAATGTCTGTAGAAGCAAGAAGCAGTTCCGGCTCAATCCTCACGTTGGTTCTTACCTATGAACGTGGTGTTGTGAAAGTAAAAACAGAGTATAATATCCGCAAGGTTCTTGGATGCATGGTGAAAAAAATCGTCTATGCAGACGCGGCAGAAGCTGAGAATATAACGATGCTGCCAAGTGCATTTTCAACTGTCGAGAAGCAGGAAGATGGGACATATCTGCTGTCCGGCGGAGGATATGGGCATGGACTTGGCATGAGTCAGAATGGGGCAAATGGAATGGCAAAAGCCGGTATGGGCTATCTGGATATTTTAAATTATTTTTATCAGAATATTACCGTGGAAACAATTGGAGAAATGGAAGGAAAAGAGACGTTATGATCTGGAAGATTATAGGAAATGTGATATCGTTTATGGGAAAATGTAAGCGGGATAAGATCAATGCATATTCTGCGCAGTCTGCGTTTTTTATTATATTATCACTGATCCCGTTCCTCATGGTTTTCTCATCCCTGTTGCGGTATACTTCCGTGACGGAGGGGACGCTTTTAAAGATTATAGAGAGAGTTATGCCGGAGTACATCGCACCGTTTCTCATTTCACTGATCGATGAGGTATATAACAGATCTGCGGGTATCATTTCCATTACGGCGATTGCAGCGATCTGGTCCGCTGCAAAGGGTGTACAGTATATGACGGATGGGCTTAATTCCGTTAATGATCTCGAGGAGACGAGGAACTGGTTTGTGCTGCGCCTCTGGGCAGTGGTTTATACAGTAGTGTTTGTGATTGCGATTATATTTACGCTGCTTGTGATTGTCTTTGGAAATTCACTTCAAAAGCTTGCATCACAGTATATTCCGTTACTGAGGCATGCCGTAGATCTGCTGTCACATTTTCGAGGCTTGATCATGCTGGCAATGCTGATCCTTTTCTTTGATGTGATATTTACAGCGCTGCCGAATAAAAAACTGACTTTTAAAAGCCAGCTCCCCGGAGCTGCGATCTGCGGTGTGGCGTGGTATGTATTTTCTATTGGCGTTTCCATTTACGTGGATTATTTTAACGGCTTTTCCATGTATGGAAGTTTGACGACGATCGCACTTATCATGCTGTGGCTTTATTTTTGTATGTATATTATGATGATGTCGGCAGAAGTAAATGTCGTTTTTAATGACAGTATCCGAAAATGGTTGCTTAGAGATAAAGAAAAAAGAAAAAACTCTTGAACTAATAAATTGCCTGTGCTACAATGCAATACAGAGTGAAAATAAAAAAGGCATTGAACGTGATTAGTAGTGCACTATAATTCTTTCAGAGAGAATGGGTCACCGGCTGAAAACCCATTTAAGACAAGGTAGGAAACGAAGTTCGCACGGGAGCCGCATTTGTGAAATGACAGTAGCAGATGACGCTCATGCACGTTACGCATGGTAAGAGCTTTTTGTCAATATTCATGGCAGAAAGAATCAGGGTGGTACCGCGGAATCATTCGTCCCTGGACGAATGACTCCGCGTTTTTTGTTGTAAAAGCAGATCCACCGCAGGAAGTTATTTCACAAAAACAATTTGTGAAACAAATATCTGAAAGAAATAATGCAGAATGGAGATTATCATGAAAGAAAAATTGCAGAAAATCAGAGAAGATGCGATTCGCCAGATCGAAGCATCCGGCGATCTGTCAAAATTGAATGATGTGCGTGTTGCTGTTCTTGGAAAAAAAGGAGAACTGACCGCCGTATTAAAGAGTATGAAAGATGTCAGCCCTGAGGAACGTCCGTTAGTCGGACAGCTTGTCAATGAGACGCGAGAGAGCATCGAGAAGATCTTAGATGAGACAAAGAAGAAATTAGAGGCAGCTGAGTTAGATGCAAAACTGCGCAGAGAAGTCATCGACGTGACACTTCCGGCAAAGAAAAATAATGTCGGACACCGTCATCCAAATACGATCGCTTTAGAAGAAGTAGAGCGCATCTTTACCGGAATGGGTTATGAAGTGGTAGAAGGACCGGAAGTAGAGTATGATTATTATAACTTTGAGGCTCTTAATATCCCGGCAAACCATCCGGCAAAGGACGAGCAGGATACATTCTATATCAATGACAAGATCGTGCTTCGTACACAGACATCTCCGGTACAGGTCCGTGAAATGGAGAAAGGAAAGCTTCCAATTCGTATGATTGCACCAGGACGTGTGTTCCGTGCCGATGAAGTAGATGCAACACATTCTCCGTCTTTCCATCAGATTGAGGGACTTGTCGTTGATAAAAATATTACGTTTTCTGATTTAAAGGGAACACTTGCAGAGTTCGCAAGACAGTTGTTCGGACAGGATACCAAAGTAAAATTCCGTCCGCATCATTTCCCATTCACAGAGCCGTCTGCAGAGATGGATGTGACATGCTTTAAATGTGGCGGTAAAGGATGCCGTTTCTGTAAGGGTGAAGGCTGGATTGAGATCTTAGGCTGTGGTATGGTACATCCGCGTGTATTGCGCATGAGCGGTATTGATCCGGAAGAATACTCAGGATTTGCGTTTGGTATCGGATTAGAGCGTATTGCATTGCTCAAGTATGAGATCGATGATATGCGTCTGCTCTATGAAAATGATCAGAGATTTTTAAATCAGTTCTAGGAAAAAGATAGGAGAATATAGCATTATGAATACTTCATTAAAGTGGATCAAAGACTTAGTTCCAGGTCTTAACTGCACACCACAGGAATATATGGATGCCATGACGTTATCCGGCTCTAAGGTAGAAGGATATGAGAACATGGATGAGGATCTTGATAAAATTGTAATTGGACAGGTAAAAAGCATTGAAAAACATCCGGATGCGGACAAGCTTGTCATCTGCCAGGTAGATATCGGAACCGAGACAATACAGATTGTAACAGGTGCACCGAATGTAACCGAAGGCTGTAAAGTACCGGTTGTACTGGATGGTGGAAAAGTTGCCGGAGGGCATGACGGAAGTAAGACTGAGGGCGGTATTAAGATCAAGAAAGGAAAACTGCGCGGTGTTGAATCAAATGGTATGATGTGCTCCATCGAGGAACTTGGCTCAAACAGAGATATGTTCCCGCTTGCACCGGAAAACGGTTTATATATTCTGCCGGAAGATGCTCCGGTTGGAGAGAGTGCAATCAGTTATCTTGGATTAGATGATACCGTTGTTGAATATGAGATTACCTCAAACCGTGTAGATTGTTTCTCAATTCTTGGTATTGCGAGAGAGGCTGCAGCTACGTTCGGCAAAGAATTTGTACCTCCGGTTGTGACAGAGACAGGCAACAATGAAGATGTTAATGATTACATCAAGGTTTCCGTAAAGGATGATAAATTATGTTCCCGTTACACGGCGAGAATTGTAAAAAATATCAAAATCGCACCTTCACCGGAATGGATGCAGCGCAGACTGCGTGCACAGGGAATCCGTCCGATCAACAACATTGTCGATATCACAAACTATGTGATGGAAGAATATGGTCAGCCGATGCATGCTTATGACCTCGATACGATCGAGGATAAAGAAATCGTTGTAAGACGTGCTGCAAAGGGTGAACAGTTTGTAACTTTGGACGGTCAGGAGCGCACCTTAGACGATTCTGTACTGATGATCTGTGACGGCAAGAAAGCCATTGGTATTGCCGGTATCATGGGTGGAGAGAACTCTATGATTACAGATAATGTAAAGACGATGCTGTTTGAGGCTGCATGTTTTGATGGAACAAATATTCGTCTGTCAGGCAGAAAGATTGGTCTGCGTACAGATGCCTCTGCAAAATTTGAAAAAGGCTTAGATCCAAATACAGCGATCGAGGCAATGAACCGTGCATGTCAGCTCATCGAGGAACTGGGTGCCGGAGAAGTTGTCGGTGGTGTTGTGGATGTTTATCCGAATGTCAAAGGAGAGAAACATATTCCATTTGAACCGGAAAAATACAACAAACTTCTTGGAACGGATATTGCAAAAGAGACAATGCTTGCTTATTTCTCAAAGATCGACCTCGGCTATGATCCGGCTTCGAATGAAGTGATCGTTCCATCCTGGAGACAGGACTTAGAGTGTGATGCCGACCTTGCAGAGGAAGTGGCAAGATTCTTCGGATATGATAAGATCCCAACCACATTGCCAAGCGGTGAAGCTACCACCGGAAAACTTACTTTCAAACTCCGTATTGAAGCAGTGGCAAGAGAAATTGCAGAATTCTGTGGATTTTCACAGGGTATGACATATTCGTTCGAGAGTCCGAAAGTATACGACAAATTATTATTACCGCAGGATTCTACGCTTCGTAAGGCAGTTGTGATCAGCAATCCGCTTGGAGAAGATTTCTCCATCATGAGAACTGTTTCCTTAAATGGTATGCTGACATCACTTTCCACAAACTTTAACCGCAGAAATAAAAATGTGCGTTTATACGAGCTTGGAAATATTTATCTGCCAAAACAGGTACCGGTGACAGAACTGCCGGAGGAGCGTATGCAGTTTACACTTGGAATGTATGGAGAGGGTGACTTCTTTACCATGAAGGGTGTTATCGAGGAGTTCCTTTATAAAGCAGGTATGAAACTGAAACCGGAATATGATCCGGAAGCCGGAAAACCATTCTTACATCCGGGACGTCAGGCTAATGTTATTTATGATGGTGCCGTAATCGGTTATCTCGGTGAGGTTCATCCGACCGTTGCTGCAAATTATGCAATTAAAGAACGCGTTTATGTAGCGGTACTTGATATGCCGGAGATCGTATCCCGTGCATCCTTCGATCATAAATATGAAGGAATTGCAAAATTCCCGGCTGCAACCAGAGATATTTCCATGGTTGTTCCTAAGAAAGTGCTTGCAGGAGATATTGAAAAGATCTTTGATGAAAAGGGCGGTCAGTTCTTAGAGAAGTATGATCTGTTTGACATCTATGAAGGTGCACAGATCAAACCGGGATATAAATCAATCGCATACTCCTTGTCTTTCCGTGCAAAGGATAGAAACTTAGAGGATGCCGATATCACTGGTGCAATGGATAGGATTGTAAATGCACTTGAGCGTGTCGGTGCTGAATTAAGAAAATAAAACAAAAAGCATATGCATGTAAGTAGTGCCTGATCCGGTTTTCTGCCGGATCAGGTATTTGTAGTATATTGAATGAGGATTATCATGGACGTAAAAGATTTTTATTATGATCTGCCGCAGGAGCTGATCGCGCAGGAGCCGTTGAAGGATCGTTCGAGTTCACGACTGATGGTATTAGATAAAAATACCGGTGAAGTGACGCACCGTGTTTTTAAGGATATTACAGATTATTTAAGACCGGGAGATTGTCTGGTTATTAATAATACGAAGGTAATACCTGCAAGACTTTATGGAGTAAAAGAGGGCACAGAAGCAAAAATTGAGATCCTCTTATTAAAACGCAAGGAAAATGATATCTGGGAAACCCTTGTAAAACCCGGGAAAAAGTGTAAAGTTGGAACAAAGATCATTTTTGGTGAAGGACTTTTAACCGGAGAGGTCATTGATATCGTGGAAGAGGGAAACCGCCTGATTCAGTTCCATTATGAGGGAATTTTTGAAGAGATTTTAGATCAGCTTGGACAAATGCCGCTTCCACCTTATATCACACATCAGCTTCAGGATAAAAACCGTTATCAGACGGTATACGCAAAATATGATGGTTCTGCCGCCGCACCGACGGCGGGACTCCATTTTACACCGGAGCTGTTGAAAAAAGTACGGGAAATGGGTGTGGAGATTGCAGAGGTAACACTTCATGTAGGACTTGGCACATTCCGTCCGGTCAAAGAAACAGATGTATTACAGCACCATATGCACTCGGAATTTTACCGGATTGAACAATCTGAGGCAGATAAGATCAATCATGCAAAAGAAACCGGACACCGCGTCATTGCAGTGGGAACAACCAGTACACGTACTTTAGAGGCGGCATCAGACGAGAAAGGTTTTCTGCGTGAGACGAGCGGATGGACAGAGATCTTTATTTATCCGGGGTACAGGTTTAAAGTGATCGATTCACTGATCACAAATTTCCATCTGCCAGAATCTACACTGGTAATGTTAGTTTCAGCGTTGGCAGGACGGGAACATGTGTTAAACGCATATGAAATTGCCGTGCAGGAGAAATATCGTTTCTTTAGCTTTGGGGATGCTATGCTGATCACAGATACGACGGTTTAGGTGAATTGTGAGAAATGGAAGCAGAGGCACATTTCAGGGACGGATGAAATGCAATGAGTGAAAAAGTTACGAAAGAGAAGGAGTATTGCGGAATGGAAGAAAAAAGACATCATAAACGTTTGAAACTCGATGTTTCCATTCAGTTAGAACGTCTGACAGAAGATGGAGCAACGACATATGATTACACGCAGGTTGCAGTTTCGGATGTTTCCCGTGGTGGAATCGGCTTCCAGTCCAGCGAAGCTTTGGAAGTGGGTGCATATTATAATACCAGAATCCAGATATGGACGAAAGAGGTGATTGATGCTGTCATCGAAATCGTGCGTAAACAGAAAATGGAAGATGGAACCGACAAATATGGAGCAACTTTTATTGGAATGTCCGACACGGATGCAATCAAAATTGATATTTATCAGGTATTTCGGGAGACATAGGTGCCTAATAAATAATAAGGAAATACAATCGAAGAGAGCCAGACAGATCACATTTTAAATAAAGATGATCTGTCTGGCTCTTTTGATGTCCGTCATTATTTGTCCATAAGCTGTCATTTATGAAAGTATAGGTATACGAATAAATTATTTGTAAGTCATAAAATTAATTATGCTTCATAAGAGCTTACTGTAATCGTATAATCGCTTGTACCTTCTACATAAGTGGTTCCGTCCGTGCCTTTGACGGTAACGGTGTTGCCGTCCGCATCTGTGATCGTTCCCTTACAGGTTAAAGTGGAGAGAGTGCTGTCCCCATCAACGATCCAGGCAGAACTGCTGTCAATGGTCAGATTTGCATAACCGTCTCCACCATTTCCGGCATTGCTCTCATCCTGAACAAAACTTCCGGTCCAGGTGCTTTTATTTTGAAGGGTGACATCCAGCTGGCTGATGCTGTCCCAGATGATCTTTCCTGCCATGGTCTGGGAATCTGCGGTAAATTCACAGTCAGCACCGTTGGCACCGGAAGAACCCCAGCCTCTGGCATTGCTGTTTCCGGTACATTTTAACAGGAAATCATTGGAGTCAGAATAATTTAAGTCCACACAGGATAAATAAAAGGTGCTTTCTGTGTTGGTGGTGTAGAACATACCTCCGTTTTTAGAAGTCAGACTTCCTCCTGTCATGGAAAAGTCACTGTTTCCGACTTCGGAGTCACCGGACATGCTCTGATAGAGAATGACAGTCCAGTTGCAGTCATTCTGCTCATTTTCCGGAATGTTCCCGGTTAAGTCACAGTCTGTCAATTTTAAGGAGTTTAATCCCTCGATGCAGACTGCTTCGGATCCGTTTGCAGTTAAAGTCGCATTTGAGATAGAAATATCTGCAGTACAGTAAACAGCCGGGGAGCCGGTTCCGTTTGAAGTGTAGCTGCCGCCGTCTACGGTCATGGTTCCGCCGCCACGGTCACTCCGGATTGCAGCAGAAGATTCGCCGTTCGTTGTCACGGTCAGATTTTTTGCAGTCAGGGTACCACCGCCTGCAACATGAATACCGCCGGAGGTATCCTGTTTGGTTGTGATTGTGCTGTCAGAAACGGTGACATTTCCGTTTCCATAAGAAAAGATACCTGCACCACCGGCAGAGTCTGTCGTGATCGTCGCATTGTCTACGGTTACTGTTCCGTCCGTTACCAAAAGACCCGCACCTACTCCGTAAAAACTGGACGAATCGCCACCGGTACTGTCGGGGGAAGTGCGGTCTAATGTGATATTTTTCAAAGTGACATTTGCACCATTTGAGACCAGAACCGCATTTTCATCGGATCCGGTGGAAGAAAAAGTTTCGTCAGAAACTTCTGTATCTTCGGTATATTCTGTCACAGCGTCGTAAGATTCCGGCTGGGAGGAAGCGCTGCCTCCCGGAGCACCTCCGCCTGGCTGGCCGCCGGCGTTGTCAGAGATCGTTACAGTTGCAGCGTTTCCATCGTTATCTAAAGTGATCGTTACCATAGTACCTTCGGATAGAGCGGAAAGAGTTGTTTCTTTTCCATCTTTGTCATAATAGATGGTAGAGTCGGTCAGATTGATCGTCTCAGTTGTCATATTGCTCATATCCGGAGCACCGCCGTTGTCGGAAGGAGCAGAGTTATTGTCACTGCCATTGTTGTCACTCGGTGGATTGCCAGGGGTTTCGGTGGAATCTGTGCCATCAGAGTCAGGTTTGCCGGCTGGAGCAGAGCTGCTGTCACTCGGTGGATTGCCCGGTGCTTTGCCCTGATCGTTGCTATCGGAATCAGGCTTGTCAGCCGGAGCGGAACCATTGTCACCGCCGTTATTATCATCCGGTGGATTACCCGGTGCTTCGCCCTGACCACCGCCCAGCATGGCTGCAACGGTGATCGTGCTGTCGGTAATTTCGGAAATCATTCCCATGATCGTATTTTCATCTGATTTTGTATCAGTATCTTCAGTAGACGCTTCTACGGTACTTTCCACCGAAGAAGAGGTGCCTATGGTATTGTCGGTGTCTGTACTATTGTTTGTACTGCCGCATCCGGAGAAGAGCAGTGTTCCTGTCATTGCGATACATAATAATGCTTTTTGATATTTCATAGTGTTTTTCACTCCTTTTTTGTTGATAGCTGTATTCTATCGATGCAATGTGACGGTTAGATGAAGCCGGGTGGGAAGTTGCGTGAATTTAAAGAGAAGATTGTGTGGAATATGGAAAGTGTAAATTTTTTAGTTTTTTTTATATTTTATGAAATTTACTATTGTAGATTTTATAAAAGTGTGCTAAACTATATTTGTATCCATGAACTAGTTTATAATGTAAACAGTTCAACTCAAGAGGCTGTATTCCTGATTAACGTCAGGGATACAGTTTTTTGATTGTCTGGAGTCTTTTCTGGAAAGGGAAGCGAACAGGAGAATGTCACCAGTTGAAAAAAACACCGTACAATCAGTACGAATCTGACCATACGGTGTTTTTTCTATCTCTCATAAATTGTATAATGATGTTTCTTAAGCAATGCAAGTGCCAATGTCAATGATTCTTCGTCATACATTTCCAGTCTCAAAACACCGCCTTCAAACTCACGGTTGTGAATGATCCCGATATTTTTGATACTTAAATTATTGCTCGCAAGGATCGTTGCGACAGTTGCGATTCCACCGGTTTCATCGATCAGGTCTAAGTATAGTTCGTAAACATTTTTCAATGCGCCTTTTGCTGTGATGGTAATGGAATCACGGTAATCTTTGGCAGCTGTAAAAGCATCTAACAGTGCAGAGGAATTTGCATCTGCAATATCCTTGCGCATTATTTCTAATGTATGGATATAGCTGTCCAATAATTTTAAAATCTGTTCCTGATTTGATAAACAGATATTTTCCCACATGACAGGGGATGAGGATGCGATACGTGTGATATCTTTAAAACCTCCGGCTGCTATAGTTTTCATAATTTCATTCTTATCATCCGATTCCCGTACCAGATTCACAAGGCTATATGCGATCACATGTGGAAGATGACTGATCGCAGCGGTTGCATAATCATGTTGTTCATAGCCTAAAACAAGTGGGATTGCGCCGAGGGAGCGAACCAGCTCTGTCAGTTCTTTCACAGCAGGGGAAGGACTTTTCTTAGTCGGTGTGATAATATAGTAAGCATTTTCCAAAAGAGTCTCCGAAGCGTTGGAAAGACCGGTCTTTTCAGAGCCTGCCATCGGATGTCCACCGATAAAGTTAGCTTCAAGACCAAGTTTTATGACTTCCCTGTGGATCTCCGATTTCACACTGCCGACATCCGTGATGATACAGTCTGGAGAGATCACATCCTTTAACTGTTGCAGGTATTCAATATTTTTCTTGGTCGGTGTACACAGAAAAATATAATCACAGTCCGCAAAATCTTTCAATTCACATGGTGTATTGTTTATAATTAAATGTTCTTTAAAAGCTTCGGCAACCGTCTCGGCATGATGTGCGGTTGCAATTATTGTGAGCTCCGGATGAAGTGCATGCAGTTTTTTGGCAATGGAACCACCAATGAGTCCGAGTCCGATAAAGCCGATTTTCTGAAGTGACATATATAAAAATCCCCCTGTTAGATGTTAAAATTCTATTCTCATAATTCTTTACCTATCATAGACATAAATCACAAGAAAGTCAACACGTTAAAGTATAAAAGTGCAGATTGCATGAAAAAATAATCAAAGTATGGATGAAATGTGAACACTATGTAAACATTCCATGCAAATGGTTATAAAATATTTAAAATGCATACATAATATATAAACAAATTTCAGGTAATATAAAAATAGTTAGTAAATATGAATAAATAAGTTGTAATAAACGTGTAAATTTAGTAAAATATAACCATACAACGAGTGCCGTTTAGAGGTATCGACTAAAAAATATGTATTGGAGGATTTACTATGAACGTTTACACAACTGACAAGATTCGTAATGTGGTTCTGCTTGGACATGGTGGATGTGGTAAAACAAGTCTCGCTGAGGCGATGGCTTATCTTGCGGGGATGACAACACGCATGGGAAAAGTTACCGATGGTAACACGATCAGCGATTATGACAAAGAAGAAATCAAACGTCATTTTTCCATCAACACATCTGTGATACCGATTGTCTGGGGTGATACCAAGATCAATATCCTTGATACACCTGGTTATTTTGATTTTGTAGGGGAGGTTGAAGAGGCAGTCAGTGCTGCGGATGCAGCAATTATCGTAGTATCCGGCAAGGCGGGCATTGAAGTCGGAACAAAGAAAGCATGGGAGCTATGTGAGACATACAAACTGCCACGCATGGTATTCGTTACAGATATGGATATTGACGAGGCAAGTTACAGACAGGTTGTAGAAGATTTACAGCAGCTTTACGGTAAACGGATAGCTCCATTCCATCTTCCAATCCGTGAAAACGGACAGTTTGTTGGATATGTCAATGTATTGCAGCAACGGGCGAAACGCTGGACGGACAATGGCGAAGTAGAAAAGACAGAAGTACCTGAATATTCCAAAGAGAATCTCGGTATCTGCAGGGAAGCATTGATGGAAGCTGTTGCGGAGACAAGCGAAGAATTTATGGATCGTTATTTTGGAGGAGAGGAGTTCTCTGAGGACGAGATCCGCCAGGCACTCCGTGTGAATGTATCCGATGGAAGCATCGTTCCTGTGCTGATGGGATCAAATATCCTTGCACGGGGTATGTATACACTGATGGTTGACATTGTAAAATACCTTCCAAGTCCGGAAAAACGTTCCTGTACCGGAATCAATGCAAAGTCAAATGAAGTTTACAATGCAGACTATGATTTTGCAAAGCCAAAGTCAGCTTATATCTTCAAGACGATCGCAGACCCGTTCATCGGAAAATATTCTTTGATCAAGGTAAATTCCGGAGTCATCAAAACAGATGATCTCCTTTATAACCAACACAAAGATACAGAGGAAAAAATCGGAAAGATTTATGTACTCTGTGGCAATAAACCGGAAGAAGTAAAGGAGTTGCATGCAGGGGATATCGGGGCATTGGCAAAGCTGACAAAGGCAGCTACCACAGATTCCCTCTCCACAAAGGCAAACCCAATCCTGTATATAAGAACACAAATCTCCACACCATATACCTATAAACGTTACAAGGCAGTCAACAAAGGAGATGAAGATAAGATTTCACAGGCACTGCAGAAGCTGATGCTTGAAGATCTTACACTAAAAGCAGTCAATGACAGTGAAAACGGCCAGACATTACTTTACGGTATGGGCGACCAGCACTTAGAAGTTGTGGCAAGTAAGCTGTTAGAGAGATATAAAGTTCAGATTGAACTGAAAAAACCAAAAGTAGCATTTCGGGAGACCATCCGTAAGAAAGCGGATGTGGAATACAAGTACAAAAAACAGTCTGGAGGTCATGGACAGTATGGTCACGTTAAGATGACTTTTGAACCTTCCGGAGATCTTGAAACACCGTATGTATTTGAGCAATGCGTTGTCGGCGGAGCTGTTCCAAAGAACTTCTTCCCGGCAGTGGAAAAAGGAATTCAGGAGGGCGTGTTAAAAGGACCGATGGCAGCGTATCCTGTGGTAGGCGTGAAAGCTGTTTTATATGACGGATCTTATCACCCGGTAGATTCTTCTGAGATGGCATTTAAGGTTGCAGCTCTTCAGGCATTTAAAAAAGGTTTTATGGAGGCATCACCGATTCTGTTAGAGCCGATCGCATCCTTAAAAGTTGTCGTACCTGACAAATACACAGGTGACATCATGGGAGACTTAAACAAGCGCCGCGGACGTGTACTTGGAATGAATCCGATGGAGCCCGGTTATCAGGAGATCGTGGCTGATATTCCATACATGGAATTGTATGGATACAATACAGACTTACGATCCATGACCGGTGGAAACGGAACATTTTCCTATGAGTTTGCAAGATATGAGCAGGCACCTTCTGATATTCAGGAACAGGAAATTGCTGAGCGGGCAGGCAAACTCGATAATACGGATAATTCATAAAACAGCTTCTTTGAAAGGATAGTATAAGAGGCAGGTCTTCCCGAAAAGTATGGAAAACGGCAGACCGGATGCGACATCTGCAGGTTTGTTGTAATAAAAAGAAAAAGGGAGGAATTGATATGCGGTTTGGCAGAAAAATTTGCAAAGAATTATTTGTAATTTTATATGTATTTATTTTTCTTGTAAGCGATCCAAAACTGGTTCGTGCCTGCAGTATTATCATCCTCCCGAACACTTCACAGGAGACACTTGTAAGCGATGACATTACATTAGATCTTTTTGATACACAGGATCCATCGGAATATCACATTGTATATGAGGTAAATGGCGGCATTAACAGCTGCAATAATCCGGAAACCATCAAAAAAGAGGCATTACCGTTTACACTGGATGTGCCGGCCAAGATGGGTTACAATTTTGCCGGATGGTATGCAGACTGCAATTATTCCAGAAAAATTACAGAGATTGATGAAAACAGTCCAGCCAATATGGTCCTTTTTGCAAAATGGACGAAAAATATTGACAACCATTATAATGTAGAAATGTATTCTTACCAGACAGGTACGATCCGTGACAGCAGTCAGAAAGAGTTAAAGGAATGTTCCTATACATTTTTAGATGATCTTTCTATTCCGGGAATGCCTTCCACCAGAGAAAAGGATTATAAAGATAATCTGATCAGCAGTTCCAGTCAGTGCATGCAGGGCCTTTGTTTTACACCAGACTATATTCTTATCACTGCATATTCAGAAGACCGGAAAAATCTTGGCTCACTCATGGTATTTGATCGTGAGAATGGCTCATATCTCGTGACACTTGGCATGAAAAAGGAGAGTCATCTTGGGGGAATCGCTTTTGATGGGGAGAATGTCTGGATCTGTCATTCTAATTCCAACACATTAGAGCGTATTTCTTATGAATATATCACCAAAATCGCACAGGATGCACCGGGATATTGTATTGATGCATCTGCATTATCGGATGAGTACCGCCTGAAAAATACACCGTCCTGCATTACCTGCTACGGTGGCAGACTGTGGGTTGCCACACATACCAGATTTTTTGAATCTGAGATGTATTCTTACAGCTATGATAAGGAAGAAGATAAACTGACAGCTGTCAGCCACTATAATCTGCCAAGTAAAGTGCAGGGTGTTGCATTTGATGATAACGGATCGATTTATTTAAGCACTTCCTATGGAAGAAACAATTCTTCCTATTTAAAAGTATATTCCTCCCTTCTTGCATTGGATAAAAAACCGAATGAACCAAAGGTGAAAGTGGAGATGCCACCTTGTTCAGAGGAAGTTGCCATTGCGGATGATATGGTGTTTGTTCTGTTTGAATCTGCAAGTGCAAAATATTTTGAAGGTACAGATGGTATGGGAAAAAGTCCGGCGCCGATTGATAAATTATTAGAAGTAAGTGTGGCATCTATATGGTAAATGTTACCAAAAAAAGATATAAGATACAAAAGGGGTGGAGAGTTCCATCCCTTTTATCATTCCGAGGAATCCTTGTCGTTTAGTTCTGCTTCCGGTCCTTCATGAGCCGGATGATCTTATCTGCCTTTTGTGCTTCATCCTTAGACATATTCTGTTTTAAAAGTGAGACCAGAAGCTCGGTTTCAGGATCGGTAAACTGGATATTATTTGTTTTTGCCGCATTCATGGTGCCGAGAAGAAACGGCATCATGTCCTTAATATTTGTCGGCTTCTCTTTTGACGCAAAATTCATCAGAAACTGCAGTTTCTCCGGAGACATGTTTTTCAAACCCGGATTATTCCAAAAATCATTTTCCATGCTTTTTTATTCCTTTCACAATATTATAAATGAGCAGATTCTCTTTACCCTATATTATGCAAAAATAGTCTCATAGGTTTCCATCATGGAGATCATATTTGTAAGCATGTCGAGCGTCTCAAGTTCTTTGTCTGTACAAAATTTTCTAAGATCGTTTAACATTGCAAGGGTGGAGTTTTCATCCTCACTGACAGAACACATGGATAAAACTTTATCCTCCTGATTGAATACCTGAATCGTGTTCTGCAGTTCCATATATTTGATCAGGATGGCAAATTGTTTTTTCTGGTCACCTTTCATATAAGGAATCGCAGTTTTTAACATCTGCAGTTCGCGGGTCTGTGTCATATTGTCAAATGGCGTAAATGAATTTGGTTCCATAAAGATGCCTTTTTTCTTTTAGTTTATGAATGAAAAAGTTATATTATGCCAGCAGCACAAGGAATTTAGTGACCAGATAAGACGTTTTGGCATAGATTAAATGGGGAGGAATAAAAATATGTTGATCGTTGATGGTAACAGTGTTTATGAGATAGACGAAGAATGTGCCAAAAGAAAGAAAGTACCAAAAGAATGTGGAATATACGAAAAAATGCTGCAACAGCAGAACCGGGAAAAAAATCAGGAATATCCTGTAAAAAATCAGAAAGTAAAACATCCGTATTAATTGTACCGTACTGTACTCGGTTAATAGCAAAAACGTCTCTGTTATCATGCAGAGACGTTTTTGAAAGATTATAGGGCGGCCGGTATTTCCGACCGCCGTTTTAGAATCAGATGATCTGCTTAGCAGAAGCCGCCGTTGTTACCACCGCATCCGCCGCAGCAGAAGAGAAGCAGGATGATCCACAGGCAGTCATTTCCGCCTCCACATCCGTTATTGCCACCACAGAAACCACCGTTGCCGCCACAGCAGCATAATAAGATGATGATCCAGAGAATGGAATTGCATCCGCCTTCATTACAGGAACATCCACCACCACAGTTTGTTGCAGCTAAATCACTCATATAAAACCTCCAGAAATTTTTCTTACACTGTATCTTATGTGCAAACAGAATAAGTGTTACAGATTCAAAAAAATTTTTGGCAGGTGTAAAAAGCAAAGAAAATATGTGATGTATATTTTTTACATACTTATAACTGCAAGTTATATACAATATAAAATTTTATGCCTTGACAAATAAGAGAAGAAATGTATAGAATATAAGAAAAGTATAATTGTATACAATTATGCATGAAAAAATATTCACTCTAAAAGTAAAAATATGCATTCATGGCACAGGTATCAATGGCACAAGTGTCATGGCAGAAAGAAGGATTTACGTTATGAGAGAAGTTGTAATGAATAAGAAAACGAATCTGCTGCAGCTTGAAGAGCATTTTTATCAGTTGGCAGATGTAAAGGAACCAAATGTATTCCACAATCTGTTCCCGTATGATGAGATTCCAAAGATCGCATTCAATGATCGTATCGTACCGCACAATATGCCGGAAAATATCTGGATCACAGATACGACGTTTCGTGACGGTCAGCAGTCAAGGGCACCTTATACCACAGAACAGATCGTGACAATCTACGATTATCTGCACCGCCTGGGTGGACCCAAAGGTCTGATCCGCCAGAGTGAATTCTTTTTATATAGTAAAAAAGACAGGGATGCTGTCTATAAGTGTTTGGAGCGTGGGTATAAATTTCCGGAAGTCACCAGCTGGATCCGTGCAAGTAAACAGGATTTCCAGTTAGTAAAAGATATCGGCCTGCGTGAGACAGGTATTTTGGTAAGCTGCTCTGATTACCACATTTTCTATAAGATGAAAATGACAAGAAGAGAGGTTATGAACCTATACTTAAGCGTAATCCGTGAGTGTTTAGAGACCGGTATCAGTCCACGATGCCATTTAGAGGATATCACGAGATCCGATATTTACGGTTTCGTTATTCCATTCTGCGTAGAACTTATGAAACTGATGGATGAATATAAGATCCCAATCAAGATCCGTGCCTGCGATACGATGGGCTACGGTGTCAACTTCCCTGGTGCCGTGATCCCGCGAAGCGTGCCGGGTATCATCTACGGCCTGACCACACATGCGGGTGTGCCTTCCGAACTGATCGAATGGCATGGTCATAACGATTTTTACAAAGCAGTTAACAACTCCACGACTGCATGGCTTTACGGAGCAAGCGGCGTAAACTGTTCTTTATTTGGTATCGGAGAGCGTACCGGTAATACACCGCTTGAAGCTATGGTTTTTGAATATGCACAGTTAAAGGGAACACTTGATGGTATGGATACCACCGTGATCACAGAACTGGCAGAATATTTTGAAAAAGAACTTGGATATGTACAGCCGAGCCGTACACCGTTTGTCGGCAGCAACTTTAATGTGACGAGAGCAGGAATACATGCAGATGGACTTCTGAAAAACGAGGAGATCTACAATATTTTTGATACCGGAAAATTTTTAAACAGACCGCCACTGGTATCTGTTTCTAACACATCCGGTCTTGCAGGAATCGCGCTTTGGATCAACTCTTATTATCATCTTCCAAAAGATAAGAGCGTTGATAAGAACTCAGAACTTGTTAAAAAAGTAAAAGTATGGGTAGACAAACAGTATGAGGATGGACGAGTTACGGTACTGACTGATAAAGAATTAGTAGAAGAAATTGAGAAATGCTGCAAGAAATTAAACGTAACAATAGGAGCATGAGGTGTAATATATGGGAGAGGATAATTATTCCTTAAGTTCCCGTGTGTTTCATACGATCCGTGAAAATATTTTGTCCGGAAAATATGCAACAGATGAGGAGTTAAAGGAAAAAAATATCGGCGAAGAGTTGGGGGTCAGCCGTACTCCGGTGCGTGAGGCGCTCCGCCAGCTTGAACTTGAGGGACTGGTTACCATTATCCCGAATAAAGGTGCTTATGTTGTAGGCATCTCTAAGAAAGATATTCAGGATATTTATGAGATAAGATCACGCCTAGAGGGACTCTGTGCAAAGTGGGCAGCGGATAAGATCACCAAGGAACAGCTGGATGAACTGGATGAAAATATATATCTGTCTGACTTTCATGCAGCGAAGGGAAATTCAGAACAGGTTGTGGAATTAGACAATCGTTTTCATGAAATTTTATATAATGCTTCCGATAGCAAGGAATTGAAACATGTATTGCTTGATTTTCATCATTATGTACAGCGTGTCCGTAAGATCACACTTGCGGATCCGAAACGTTCTGTACAGTCAAATCAGGAACATAGACAGATCGTAGAGGCATTAAAAAAACACGATGCCGGTCTGGCAGAAAAACTGGCAAATGAACACATGATGAACACCATTCACAATATGGATAACTATGGATGGGACAATTTATTTCAATAGAAAAGGAGAACACAATGGAAAAAATCAAAATGACAACCCCACTGGTAGAGATGGACGGAGATGAGATGACAAGAATCCTCTGGAAAATGATCAAAGACGAGTTACTTCTTCCATTTATTGATTTAAAAACAGAGTATTATGATCTCGGATTAGAGCACCGCAACGAGACAGATGACCAGGTGACAGTTGATTCTGCCAATGCGACCAAAAAATATGGTGTTGCTGTAAAATGTGCAACCATCACACCAAATGCAGCACGTATGACCGAATACAACTTAAAAGAAATGTGGAAAAGCCCGAATGGTACGATCCGTGCCATGTTAGACGGTACGGTATTCCGCGCACCGATCGTTGTAAAAGGAATTGAGCCGTGTGTAAAAAACTGGAAAAAACCGATCACGATCGCACGTCATGCATATGGTGATGTATACAAAGCATCCGAGATGAAGATTCCGGGAGCTGGTAAATGTGAATTAGTTTATACAGCCGAAGATGGCACAGAGACGAGAGAACTGATCCACAACTTTACCGGAGCAGGTGTCGTTCAGGGACAACACAATCTCTGCAATTCGATTGAGAGTTTTGCAAAGAGTTGTTTTAACTATGCACTTGATACAAAACAGGATCTGTGGTTTGCAACAAAAGATACGATTTCCAAAAAATATGACCACACTTTTAAAGATATTTTCCAGGAAATCTTTGATGCAGAATACAAAGAAAAATTCGAAAAAGCAGGAATTACTTATTTCTATACCCTGATCGATGATGCAGTTGCCCGTGTAATGAAATCTGAGGGTGGTTATATCTGGGCATGCAAAAATTATGATGGCGATGTTATGAGTGATATGGTTTCCAGCGCGTTTGGTTCTCTTGCAATGATGACTTCCGTACTGGTTTCCCCGGATGGCTATTATGAGTATGAGGCTGCACATGGAACAGTACAGCGTCATTATTACAAACACTTAAAAGGTGAGGAGACATCTACAAACTCTGTTGCAACTATTTTTGCATGGACAGGAGCCCTTAAAAAACGTGGCGAACTTGATTCTAACCAGGCATTATCTGATTTTGCAGAAAAACTCGAAAAAGCTTGTATTAAGACCATTGAAGATGGTAAAATGACAAAAGACCTTGCGCTGATTACTACAAATCCGAATCCGGTCGTATTAAACAGTGAAGATTTTATCAAGGCAATCAGAACGACGTTAGAGGAAAGTTTAAAATGATTTTGTCATGTCAGAGTGTCTCAAAGTCCTTTGGAACAGATGAGATATTAAAAGATGTAAGTTTTCATATTGAAGCAAATGAAAAAGCAGCGATTGTCGGCATCAATGGTGCCGGCAAGTCTACGCTGCTTAAAATTATTATGGGCGAAGAAACGTCCGATGACGGTGAAGTGATTCTTGCAAAGGATAAGACCATCGGCTATCTGGCACAGTATCAGGATGTATCCGGCCATAGAACCATTTATGATGAGGTCCTTTATGCGAGAGCCGATATCCTTGATATGGAGCAGAAACTCCGGGATATGGAGTCGGAAATGAATAAACGCACTGGCGAGGATCTTGAAAAGCTGATGGATATTTATCACCGCCAGAGCCATGAATTTGAACTGCAGGGCGGTTATGCATACCGCAGCGAAGTGACCGGTATTTTAAAAGGTCTCGGTTTTTCGGATGAGGATTTCGAAAAGCAGATGAATGAACTGTCCGGAGGTCAGAAGACCAGAGTTTCACTTGGCAAACTTTTAGTTACAAAGCCGGATGTCCTTCTTTTAGATGAGCCGACGAACCATCTGGATATGGAGTCGATCCGCTGGCTTGAAAATTTTCTGCGTGCTTATAAGGGTGCTGTTGTGATCGTGGCACATGACCGCTATTTCTTAGACCGTGTTGTCACAAAGGTTATTGAGATTTTCCAGCACAAAGCATATGTCTATCAGGGAAATTATTCGGATTTTGCAAAGAAAAAGGCAAAAGTCCGTGAGGATTTATTAAAACAATATTACAACCAGCAGCGTGAGATCAAGCATCAGGAAGAAGTTATCACAAAGTTAAAATCGTTTAACCGTGAAAAATCTATCAAGCGTGCAGAAAGCCGCGAAAAAATGTTAGATAAGATCGAACGCATTGAAAAACCGGTTGAGGATAATACGGACATTAAGATTGTATTAGAGCCGAATGTGGTCAGCGGGAATGATGTTCTTACTGTGTCAGATCTCGCAAAGTCCTATCCGCCGGTCACATTGTTTTCTGATATCTCGTTTGAAATCAAACGGGGGGAGCGTGTGGCACTGATTGGCAATAATGGAACCGGGAAAACAACCATACTAAAGATCATCAATAATCTGATACCGGCGGATAGTGGTGCTGTGACACTTGGTTCGAATGTGCATATTGGATATTACGATCAGGAACATCAGCTTTTACATATGGAAAAGACCATATTTGAAGAGATTTCGGATGCCTATCCAAATCTGAATAACACAAAGATCCGCAATGTATTAGCAGCATTTTTGTTTACGAATGATGATGTATTTAAGCGGATTTCGGATCTGAGCGGTGGAGAAAGAGGACGTGTTTCTTTAGCAAAACTGATGCTTTCAGATGCGAATTTTCTTATTTTAGATGAGCCGACAAACCATTTGGATATCACTTCTAAGGAAATTTTGGAATCTGCATTGAATCAGTATACCGGAACTGTATTTTTCGTTTCACATGACCGCTATTTTATCAATCAGACAGCAACAAGGATTCTTGAATTAACAGGAGAGACGGTCGTCAATTACATCGGAAATTATGATTATTATCTGGAAAAACATGATATCATGACGCAGTTGTATGTGAGACCACAGGAGAACACAGATGCGCAGGTAAAAAAACCGGATGATGCAGCGACTAAACTTGACTGGCAGGCGCAGAAAGCAGAACAGGCGCGAATCCGTAAGATTGAAAACAGCCTGAAAAAAGCAGAGGAAGAAATTGCAGCATTGGAGGAAGAAATAAACACGATCGATGAGGAATGTGCAAAGCCGGAAAATGCGGTTAACTCTGCAAAGTTAAATGAACTTGCCGCAAGACAGCAGGAGTGCAGGAAACGTCTTGAAGTCTGCTATGAAACATGGGAAGATCTGTCGATGCAGCTGGATGAAGCAAAAGATAGTTAAAAATTTCACACATTGACAGACACAGAGGAAATCACTATAATAAACGGGAGAACGTAAGAAAGGTGGAACCTTTTGTGCAGGAAAAAGAAATATCACAGGCAGTGATCCGAAGAATGCCGCGTTATTATCGTTACCTCGGAGAACTATTAGATGCCGGTGTAGAACGTATATCATCCAACGATCTGAGCAAACGTATGAATGTAACTGCGTCTCAGATCAGACAGGATCTGAATAATTTTGGTGGTTTCGGTCAACAGGGTTACGGCTATAATGTAAAATATTTATACGAAGAGATCGGTAAGATCTTAGGCTTAAATGAGAGACACAATATTATTGTGGTGGGTGCAGGAAACCTTGGTCAGGCACTTACCAACTATGTGAAATTTGAGAAGCTTGGCTTCGTTATCATAGGACTTTTTGATGTAAATCCGGCACTCGACGGAGTGACTGTGCGTGGAATCAAGATCCGTATGCTGGATGAATTAGAAAGTTTCTGTGCAGAAAACCAGGTGGATATTGCAGCACTGACTATGCCGAAGGAGAAAGCGGACGCGATCGCAAACAGGCTGGTGGGACTTGGAATCCGTGCTATCTGGAATTTTGCACATGTGGACCTTGAACTGATTGACAAAAATGTTGTTGTGGAAAATGTGCATCTTTCAGACAGTCTGATGCAGTTGTCTTATAACATTGTCAAAAACAAAAAAACAGAAGGAAACGGCAACTGAAAAGATGCTGTAAATGTTAGAGCGTGAATGGCTGCCGCACAAATTTATGTGCGGCACTTTTTGCCTTATAAAACAAGGAGGATTTCATGAAATATCTTGTAGACAGCCGGGAGATGCAAAAATATGATGCAAATACCATTTCGCATTTTAAAGTGCCGGGACTTTTATTGATGGAACGGGCTGCGGTGGCATTTGTGAGAGAACTGCATGAACAGGATATGGATCTCTCAGAAGTGATTGTCGTATGCGGCAGCGGAAACAATGGCGGTGATGGTCTTGCAATCGCACGTCTTTTATTTTTGGAAGGATATTCTGTCACGGTCGTTTTTATTGGGAATAAAGAACATTGCTCGGAACAAAACAGATTGCAACAGGATATTTTAAATGCTTATGGTGTTCCTATCTATACAGATTTACCGGAACAGATCAGACCAACGCTTGTCATAGATGCGGTATTTGGCGTAGGATTGTCAAGAGAGGTAACCGGTGCATATGCGGACATGTTGCGTTATATGAATGAACTTCCAGGAAAAAAAGCAGCCGTTGACATTGCCTCCGGAGTCTCAGCAGATACAGGAGCCATTCTCGGTACGGCATTCCGAGCCGATCTTACAATCACATTTGCATTTGCAAAATTAGGCAGTATTTTATGGCCGGGAAATGAATATGCCGGCAAGGTAACCGTATGCGATATCGGCATTACAAAAGAAAGCTGTCTGGGCGAACCGCCGGCTGTGATGGCGTTGGAAGAAAAAGATCTTTCACTGCTTCCAGCGAGAAAAAGTCATTCTAATAAAGGCAGCTATGGAAAACTTTTGCTGATTGCAGGAAGTGTCAATATGGCAGGAGCCGCGGTCTTATCCGCGAAAGCAGCTTATGCCACGGGCTGTGGTCTGGTACGCGTGCTGACTCCGGAAGAAAACAGAACTATTTTACAGTGCAGCATACCGGAGGCAGTTCTTACGACTTACGATCGGAATACAGTTCCAAAAGAATCTGTATTACAGGAAATCCTTGATTGGGCAGATGCCATTGTAATAGGTCCCGGACTTGGAAAAGAAAAAACTTCTGCACAGATTCTGAATTTTGTGTTAGAATATGGAACGTCACAGGAAAAGGCATCCATTCTTTTTGATGCGGATGCATTAAATCTGATAGCAGAGCAGAAAAGTGCCGGATTACCAGGGGTGGATATATGGAGACATTTCAGAAGCACCGCTGTGATCACACCACATCTTGGAGAGATGAGCCGGCTTGCCGGAAAAACAATTGTAGAAATCCAGCACAGTCTTTTACAGACAGCTGTAGATTTTGCAGATAAAAATCAGGTTGTTTGCGTTTTGAAAGATGAACATACGGTGACTGCACTGCCTGATGCTAAAAGATATCTGAATCTTTCCGGTAATTCCGGAATGGCAACTGCAGGAAGCGGTGATGTGTTAAGCGGTGTGATTGGAGCGCTTATGGCACAGAAAATGCTACCTGGACAGGCAGCACCTCTTGGGGTATACCTCCATGGGATGGCAGGTGACATCATGGTACAGACGACAGGTTTACAGGGACTTACAGCCTCAGATCTGATCGAAGGAATTAAAAAAGTACTAAATATTCATACACGTCGATAGATGAGGATTTTGTGTTGAACAAAAAGTAAAAATAGATTGGAGAACAACATGAACAGATACAGCAGAGTGCATGCGGAAATCGATCTGGATGCAATTCTTCACAACATGGATGCAATGCGTGGAAACATTGCAAAAGATACGAAAATTATGGCGGTCATCAAGGCAGACGGCTATGGACACGGTGCCGTAGAAATTGCGGAGACGATTGAAAAGCTGGATTACCTTTACGGTTATGCAGTTGCCACAGTGGAGGAGGGATTGATCCTTCGCAACCACGGAATCCAGAAACCAATCCTGATTTTAGGATATGTGTTCGCAGATCAGTATGTAGATATGATCAAAGCAGGAATCCGTCCGACCGTATTTACAAAAGAGATGGCGGAAAAACTTTCGGTTGCAGCTGCAAGTATCAGCAGGGACTGCAAGATTCATTTCGCAATTGATACCGGAATGAGCCGGATCGGTTATCAGGTCACAAAAGAAGCTGCAGATGAGATGGCACAGCTTTCAAAACTACCGCATATTATAGTGGAGGGGATTTTCACCCATTTTGCAAAAGCGGATGAAAAAGACAAGGAACCGACATATCAGCAGATAGAACTTTTCCAGAAAATGATCAGCATGTTAGAAGACCGTGGAGTAAGCATCCCGATTCACCACTGCTCAAACAGTGCAGGAATTGTCGACATTCCAGAGGCAAATATGGATATGGTGCGCGCCGGGATTACACTTTATGGAATGTGGCCGTCTGAGGATGTGGATAAGACAGCCATCAGCTTAAAACCTGCATTGTCGCTTGTGACACACGTTGCATATGTAAAAGAACTTCCAGCCGGCAGGGCTATCAGTTATGGTGGAACTTATGTCACAAAAGAACCACGCATAATTGCAACGATACCAGTCGGTTATGCAGATGGCTATGCAAGAGGACTTTCCAACAAAGGATCTGTTCTGATCCACGGAAAACGTGCTCCGATTCTTGGACGTGTCTGCATGGACCAGTTTATGGTAGATGTCACAGATATTCCAGATGTTAAGAATGAGGATGAAGTCATATTAATCGGTAGGGATGGTAATGAATGCATTACCATGGAAGAAGTCGGTGAGTTATCCGGACGTTTTAATTATGAATTCGCCTGTGATCTTGGAAAACGTATTCCACGTGTTTATATTCATGGTGGAAGAATCATTGGAACAAGAGATCATTTTTCAGAATAACAGGAAGGAATGGAATACACCAGTAAAAATTGGCAATACTATCCGTAAAGTAAGAAAATGGAGTGGAAGTATATGGTAATTAGACGTGGTGATATTTTTTATGCAGATTTAAGACCGGTCATCGGTTCGGAACAGGGCGGTGTCAGACCGGTACTCATTATACAGAATGATGTTGGAAACAGACACAGTCCGACTGTGATCTGTGCAGCGATTACATCCCAGATGAATAAGGCGAAGCTTCCCACCCATGTGGAACTTGACAGCAGAAAATATGATCTGGTCAAAGATTCTGTGGTACTTTTAGAGCAGCTTCGCACGATTGATAAAAAACGTTTGAAAGACAAGGTATGTCATTTAGATTCCCAGATTCTGGTGAAAATAGATAAGGCGCTTGAGGTAAGCTTAGAGTTGTATACATAAATAGGCTTGCCAGAAAACGGAAATAGTGATAAAATAAAATGTATTTTTGAAGCAATAAACAAGTGAGAAAAGAGGAAGTATTTATGTCAGGACATTCCAAATTTGCGAATATTAAGCACAAAAAAGAAAAAAATGATGCAGCAAAAGGAAAGATTTTTACAATTATCGGACGTGAGATCGCCGTTGCAGTAAAAGATGGCGGTCCGGATCCTGCAAACAACTTTAAGCTGGCGCAGGTCATTGCCAAAGCAAAAGCAAGCAACATGCCAAACGATACCATTGATCGTGGTATCAAAAAAGCATCCGGTGAAGGCAACTCCGTCAATTACGAGTATTGTACTTATGAGGGATATGGTCCGAGCGGAACGGCTATCATTGTAAAATGTCTGACCGACAATAAGAACCGTACAGCTGCAAATGTCCGTAATGCATTTACAAAAGGACATGGAAGCATCGGTACACAGGGATGCGTTTCCTATATGTTCGATGAAAAGGGACAGATCATTATTGCAAAAGAAGACTGTGAAATGGATGCAGATGATCTGATGATGATCGCGCTTGACGCTGGTGCAGAGGACTTTTCTGAGGAAGAGGACAGCTATGAGATCATTACAAATCCGGATGATTTTGAGGCAGTACACGCTGCACTTGAAGCAGAGAATATTCCTATGGCAGAGGCAGAAGTCACAATGATTCCGCAGAATTATGTAGAACTGACAGCTGAGGAAGATTTAACAAATATCAACCGTATTCTGGATTTACTTGATGATGATGATGATGTCCAGGAAGTATATCACAACTGGGATGAATAAATAATATTTTAGGTACATAAGATAAACGGCATGGATGAAAATCTGTGTCGTTTTTTTCTTTTATCTGAAAATAGAAGTTTGGGCTAAAAGTTTTTTTTACATTGCAGTAAAAAAATATGGTATTCTTTTTGGAAATGTTATATGATAATAGAAATAGATGTAGAATAAACACAGGAATGGAGATTGCTATGAAGAAAATACTTTTTGCAGCATCGGAGTGTGTTCCGTTTATTAAAACCGGGGGTTTGGCAGATGTATGTGGAGCATTACCGAAAGAGTTTGACAAGAACGAATGGGATGTCAGAGTCGTAATACCAAATTACAGCTGCATTCCGGACAAGTTTCGCAGTAAGTTTGAATATGTGGCTCATTTTTATATGAGCACCGGCAGTTATATTACGAATAAGTATGTCGGCATTTTAAAATATGTCATGGATGGCATTACATATTATTTTATTGACAATCAGGAATATTTTAACTGCGCAGTACCTTATGGTGATGTTCGTTATGACATTGAAAAATTCTGTTTCTTTGACAAGGCTGTGTTGTCCATGTTAAAACAGATTGATTTCTGCCCGGATCTGATCCATTGTCATGACTGGCAGACCGGCTTAATCCCGGTATATCTGAAAAATGAATTTCAGGCGGATTCTTTTTACTGGGGCATGAAAAGTATCATGACGATTCATAACCTGAAGTTCCAGGGAGTATGGGATATCAAGACCATGCAGGGACTGACCGGATTTTCAGCTTCTCTGTTTACACCGGATAAGCTGGAGTTTAAAAAAGACGCAAATATGTTAAAAGGCGGTCTTGTCTATGCCGATTATATCACAACTGTCAGTGATTCTTATGCACAGGAGATCCAGACGGAGTATTACGGAGAAGGTTTAAATGGTCTGTTGTCCGCACGGCATTTCGACATGCAGGGTATTGTAAACGGTATTGATTATCAGGTGTATGACCCGGCAACGGATTCAAAGATTTATACCAATTATAAACCATCTGATTTCCGTAAGAAAAAATATATGAATAAAGTAAAACTGCAGGAAGAATTAGGCCTTGCCGTTGACAAGAAAAAATACATGATCGGACTTATTTCCAGACTGACCGATCAGAAGGGCTTAGATCTTGTAAATTATGCGATTGACCGGATCGTGGATGATTACACACAACTGGTTGTTATTGGTACCGGAGATCCACAGTATGAGAATATGTTCCGCCATTATGCATGGAAGTACGGTGACCGTGTATCTGCCAACATTTGTTATTCGGATGAACTCGCACATAAGCTTTACGCAGCAGCAGATGCCTTTTTAATGCCGTCCCGTTTTGAACCTTGTGGACTGACGCAGCTTATCTCATTCCGTTACGGTACCGTTCCGATCGTCCGTGAGACCGGTGGATTAAGAGATACCGTAAAACCGTTCAATGAATATGAAAATACCGGAGATGGTTTTTCCTTTGCAAATTATAATGGAGATGAGATGCTTTCTGTGATCAATTATTCCAAACATATCTTCTTCGACCGCAAGAAACAGTGGAACCAGATGATTGATCGCGGCATGGCAAATGATTATTCCTGGAACAATTCCAAAGGAAAGTATGAAGAGCTATACAATTATCTGCTTGGATGTTAACCATACCTCTTTGAAACCAATGATTGTAAGAGGAGAGTGTGCGTAATTTTGCATGATTTTTTGCAGACCGGATATACTAAATAAGAATATTGTATAAGGAACAGGATGTTTGAAACATCCTGTTTTTTCGTTCATGACAATAGATCTGCCCGCGGAACGTGCAGTCGATTGTTTCATAGAAAAGGAGTATATTATGGCAGAAAATCAGGAGAAGAAAAATGAAGAGATCAAAGAATTTGGTCAGATCCAGATGAAAAATAAAATTTCATTATTAACGATCATTGGAGAAATTGAGGGGCATGATTGCCTTCCGGCAACCACAAAAACAACAAAATATGAACATGTTTTGCCGAAGTTAGCAGAACTTGAGGATAATCCGGATACAGAAGGACTGTTGTTACTTTTAAATACTGTTGGTGGAGATGTGGAGAGTGGCCTTGCAATCGCGGAAATGATTGCGTCTATCCGCAAGCCAACAGTTTCACTGGTTCTTGGCGGCAGTCATTCCATTGGGGTACCGCTGGCGGTATCGACCGATTATTCCTTTATCGTGCCATCCGGAACCATGGTGATCCATCCTGTGCGTATGAATGGAACCGTAATTGGTGCAAAACCAACCTATGATTATTTTAAACAAATGCAGGACCGGATCGTTCACTTTATCAGTACGCACTCAAAAGCGGATGAAAAACGGCTGGAAGAACTGATGATGAATACCGGAATCCTCACAAAAGATCTCGGTACAATACTGGTCGGAAAAGAAGCAGTGGAGGAAGGGCTGATCAATGAGGTTGGTGGCATTTCCGATGCATTTGCCAAACTGCATCAGCTGATAGAAAAAAAATAACCAGTTAATGACAATCTGCCTCAAATATGTTAAGATAAAATATGTATGTAAAAAGTTATTGCAAAAGAACGTTTTATTACGAAGATACAAAGAGGAGGCAGATATGTCATTATTACAGGCAATATTAATGGGAATCATACAGGGGTTGACAGAATTCTTACCCGTGAGCAGTTCCGGACATCTGGCGATTTTTAAGATAGTATTTGGGGTGGACACAGATACAGGACTTTTGTTTGATGTCCTTTTGCATATTGGAACTTTAGCAGCAATCTGTGTTGTGTACTATAAAGATGTTTTGAAAATGATCGTTGAGGGAATCGGCATCATCAGAGACTGTTTTATCAATTTTGTCCGGTTTGTGAGAAATAAAACCGGTAAGACAGATGAGCCTTATCTTCGGATCGTAAACAGCAGCTACCGTAAATTAGTTGTCCTGATTATTGTATCTACGATTCCGACTGGAATCATTGGTGTAGTCGGAAAGGATGTTGTGGAAATGGCGTCGGAGATACTGTTGATTCCAGGCATTTGTCTGATCCTTACTGCGGTTCTGCTTTTTATTGCAGATCATGCCAAGGATGGAAACAAGCTGCCAAAAAGCGTTACATATACAAATGCATTCGGAGTCGGCATTGCACAGGGCATTGCAACCCTTCCGGGTTTGTCACGCTCCGGAACAACGATCACAGCCTGCCTGCTCAGTGGTTTCAACCGCAACTTTGCTGTAAAATATTCGTTTTTAATGTCAATCCCGGCAATCCTTGGGGCGCTTGTGCTCGAATTAAAAGACTGTACCGCAGTTGCACTTTCTGGTGCGGAGATTGCCAGTTACGTTGTTGGCATGATCGTAGCCGCAGTGGTAGGATATATCTGCATTAAGACAATGCTTATCGTTGTCCGTAGGAAAAAATTTATAGGTTTTGCTATTTACTGTCTGATCGTGGGAGTGATTTCAATTGGCGGATATATCTATATGGCATAAATAAATGCATATGTCTGTACATTTACAGGAATTGATTTGGAGGTATTATTTTGGCAACAGGGAATAGGAAGCGTTCTACTACCGGAAAAAAATCATCATCCGGCAGGAAAACAAATTCTGGACATAAGAGAAATACAAAGAAACAGCAGGAGCGTGAAGCAGAATTTACACGCGAGGTGGTTTTATGGATCGTAGTTGCTGTTTCACTCTTGTTATTTATCAGTAATTTTGGATTTGGCGGTACAATAGGAGGCACAGTCAGCCGTTTCTTTTTTGGTTTATTTGGAATTATTTCATATATATTTCCTATCGTATTACTTGTAGGGACTTTTTTCGCAGTCTCAAATCAGGGAAACAGAGTAGCAGCCGTAAAACTGGTGGCGGTCATTTTGTTTGTGGCATTTTTATGCATGTTTTTCGAACTTATTTCCGATGGATCTGATGCAAAAACTGCAATGGATGCCTACCGGTACAGTTTTGATGCAAAAAGCGGTGGTGGACTGATCGGAGGCGGACTTTCGCATATGCTGTGTTCCGGCTTTGGTGTCATTGGCGCTTATGTGATCGATGTGATCGTACTTATCATTTCACTTGTACTAATCACAGAGCGATCGGCATTCCGCGGTATGCAAAAGGGCGGGCGCAAGGTGTATGAGTCTGCAAAGATCAGCAATGAGCGTCACAGAGAACGTGTCGAAATGCGCAGGGAAGAACGTGAACAGCGGGAACAGCAACGTAGAATGGATAGGAAAGTCGAAGGCGTTGCCATCGATACAAAGCTGATCCCGGATACACCACAAAAACGCTCTCAGGATATCAGTGAGATCCTGCCGGAAGATATGATCGATCTGCCGGAGATCAAAGAGGAAAAACATGTCACACTGACTGCTGGAAATATGTCATCAAATGCCACACCATCTGCATTCTCAGATGAGGCATTAGAGGCAATGGGGCAGGCACTGACAGAAAAGACGGAATTATTTGCTGCGGAGGAAGAATCGTTTGTTACGCCGGGACGGCCGGATCCTGCGATGGCATTTGGAATGGAGCCTGTTCCAGAAGAGACTCCATACGAGGAAGGACCGGATTCCATACCATTATTCGGGGCAGATTTAGAACCTGAACCGTTGCCGGAAGAACCGGATGAAGAAGTGATAACGGTAAATCATGATAATGTAGAACAGCCTAAAACAATAAAACATCAGGCAGTTGCTCCTGAACCGGTACATGCGAAAGAGGCTGACAATAATATTCCGGAAGAGATGGACATTGAAATTACGTCACCGGAGAAAAAATATATCTTTCCTCCGGTTACCCTGTTAAAACAATCGGAAAGTAAACAGGGAGACACCAGAAAACAATTGCAGGAAACAGCCATGAAACTGCAGCAGACATTAAAAAATTTCGGTGTCAATGTCACGATCACCAACATCAGCTGTGGACCTGCCGTAACCAGATATGAGTTACAGCCGGAAATGGGTGTAAAGGTAAGTAAGATTGTCAATTTAGCAGACGACATCAAATTAAACCTTGCCGCAGCGGATATCCGTATCGAGGCTCCAATCCCTGGAAAAGCAGCGATTGGTATCGAGGTACCTAACAAGGAAAATGTTATGGTATCGTTCCGTGAACTGGTAGAATCGGAGGAATTCCAAAACCATCCGTCGAAGATATCTTTCTGTGTCGGAAAGGATATTGGCGGGAAAGTATCCGTGGCTGATATTGAAAAGATGCCGCATCTTCTGATTGCGGGTGCGACAGGTTCTGGTAAATCAGTCTGCATCAATACAATTATTATGAGTATTTTATACAAAGCAGATCCGAAAGATGTAAAATTGATCATGGTCGATCCAAAAGTCGTGGAATTAAGTGTTTATAACGGAATCCCACATCTTCTGATCCCGGTTGTTACCGATCCTAAAAAAGCTGCGGGCGCACTGAACTGGGCAGTGGCTGAAATGACGGACCGCTACAATAAATTTGCAGAAGCACACGTCCGTAATTTAAAAGGCTATAATGCTAAAATAGACAGTCTTCCTGATGTGGAGGGTGATCCGAAGCCGGAAAAAATGCCACAGATTGTTATTATCGTGGATGAGCTTGCAGATCTGATGATGGTTGCACCAAGTGATGTAGAGGGAGCAATCTGCCGGTTAGCACAGCTTGCACGTGCAGCAGGTATTCATCTGATCATCGCAACCCAGCGTCCATCGGTCAATGTCATTACAGGACTGATCAAGGCAAATATGCCAAGCCGTATTGCCTTTGCTGTTACGTCCGGTGTTGATTCGCGAACAATCCTTGACATGAACGGTGCGGAAAAATTGCTTGGAAAGGGCGATATGCTTTTCTATCCGCAGGGAATTCCAAAACCGGTGCGTGTACAGGGCGCATTTGTTTCAGATAAGGAAGTTTCGGATGTTGTCAATTACATCAAAGAAGAAAATGGACAGGTTTTTTATAATGCTGCGGTGGAAGAACACATGAACAATATAGAATCTGAAAACACCACACCAGGCATTGATTCAAATTCGGGAACCGGAGATGGAAGAGATGCATATTTTGCAGATGCTGCAAAACTTTTGATCGATAAAGAAAAAGGATCTATCGGAATGCTGCAGCGCTATTTTAAAGTTGGATTTAACCGGGCAGCAAGAATTATGGATCAGCTCGAGGAGGCCGGTATTGTCGGTCCGGAAGAAGGTACAAAACCGCGCCGCGTTTTGATGACGCAGGAGCAGTTTGAACAATATGAAGAAGAATATTTATAAGACACGAGGAGGATCATTATGAAAACAGACATCGAGATCGCACAGGAAGCAAAAATGCTGCACATCCGTGAGGTTGCGGAAAAACTTGGCATCACAGAAGACGAATTAGAGCTTTATGGTAAATACAAGGCAAAGCTCTCTGACGAATTAATCGAACGTGTCAAAGATGAACCAGATGGAAAATTAATCCTTGTAACTGCAATCAATCCGACTCCGGCAGGAGAGGGAAAAACGACAATCAGTGTCGGACTTGGAGAGGCATTTGGACAGCTTGGGAAAAAAGCAGTCATTGCACTTCGTGAGCCATCCCTTGGACCATGTTTTGGAATTAAAGGTGGTGCTGCAGGTGGTGGTTATGCACAGGTTGTACCGATGGAAGATCTGAATCTGCATTTTACCGGTGACTTTCATGCAATCACTTCTGCGAATAACCTGCTTGCTGCTTTGCTCGATAATCATATCCAGCAGGGAAATGAGCTTGGCATTGATCCAAGACAGGTTGTCTGGAAGCGCTGCCTGGATATGAATGACCGTGTTCTTCGAAATATTGTAGTCGGACTTGGCAGAAAAATGGATGGAATGGTCAGAGAAGATCATTTTGTTATCACTGTTGCATCAGAGATCATGGCCGTCTTATGTCTCGCCGACGATATGCATGATTTAAAACGCAGACTTGGAAAGATCATTGTTGCATATACTTATGATGGAAAGCCGGTCACTGCCGATGATATCAAAGCAACCGGCGCAATGGCAGCATTATTAAAAGATGCTTTAAAACCAAATCTCATTCAGACGTTAGAGCATACTCCTGCAATCGTTCATGGTGGTCCATTTGCAAATATTGCACATGGCTGTAATAGTGTCCGTGCCACAAAAACTGCTTTAAAGCTTGCAGATTATGTTATTACAGAGGCAGGTTTCGGTGCAGATTTAGGTGCAGAGAAGTTTTTCGATATCAAATCCCGCATGGCCGGACTGCATCCGGATGCTGTTGTCTTAGTTGCAACGGTCCGTGCGTTAAAATATAACGGCGGTGTTGCAAAAGCAGATCTTGGAGAAGAAAACTTAGAAGCATTAAAAAAGGGTATCGTGAATTTGGAAAAGCATATCGAAAATTTACAGAAATATGGTGTTCCGGTTGTTGTAACCTTAAATTCATTTGTAACAGATACCAAGGCAGAGACCGATTATATCGAGCAGTTCTGCCGTGAAAGAAACTGTGAATTTGCTCTTGCAAAAGTATGGGAAAATGGTGGAAAAGGCGGCGTGGAGCTTGCCGAAAAAGTATTAAAAACATTAGAGACAAAAGAAAGCCATTTTAAACCATTATATGAAGACAATCTTTCCTTAGAGGAGAAGATTGAGAAGATAGCAAAAGAAATCTATGGAGCGGATGGTGTGACATATACACCTGCTGCAGCAAAAGAGTTAAAACATATTGCAGATATGGGAATGTCCGACTTCCCGGTATGTATGGCAAAAACACAGTATTCGTTGTCCGATGATCAGACGAAACTTGGACGTCCGAGTGGATTTACCATCAATGTGAGGGAAGTTTACGTTTCTGCCGGAGCAGGCTTTGTGGTTGCAATCACCGGAGCAATCATGACAATGCCGGGACTTCCGAAAAACCCTGCAGCATACGGTATTGATGTTGATGATGACGGTGTGATTACTGGATTATTCTAATAAGTCGAAAGCGAGGATATCCCATGAAATGTGCGAAGTGTGGGGCAGAGTTAAAAAAAGGCTGCCTTTACTGTTCTGTCTGTGGCCACGAAGCACAGATAGTTTCGGATTACAACGTACTTGAGGATGATTATCTGCGTTCGCTTCTAAAAGACGGAGAGAGTGTAAAAACTCCGCAGGAGAAGGAACCGGAACCGAAAAAAACAAAAAAGAAAAAAAACAGCCATCTGTTGTTAATTATCTGCTGCTGTCTTATAGTGACCGGTGCTGCAGTTGGTGTTGCTGTAAAACTTTATATTGATAATAAGAATGCAAATTCCTATGATTATCAAATTGAAATGGCGGAAAAAGAACTGGTAGATCATAATTATGAAAATGCACTGCAATATTATAAAACAGCGCTCGCATTACAGCCAGATGATATTAAAGTGCGTGAGGCAATGGCAGAGATCTATACCAGCCGGAAAGAATATGATTCGGCACTTGTTTTATATATGGACATCCTTCAGCTTGATAAAAATAATAAGGAAGCTTATCAGCATCTGATTGCTATTTATGATGAAAAGGGGGATTATGACAGTATTCTTTCTTTAAAAGAAAATGTTACCGATGAGGATATACTTGCATTATTTGACGATTATGAGGTTGATGATCCAATCATTTCTCCGCTTGGTGGACAATATGATGACTATGTTACAGTGGTGATTTATTCGATTGCAGAAAATGATATCTATTATACGCTGGATGGTACGGTACCGGATAAGGAAAATGGAATTCCATATCCACAGGGGGGAATTTCATTAAATCGAACAGGAAATTTTGAAATCAACGCCGTATGCTGTAATGAAAAAGGTATTTATAGCGATATCGTATCAGAAGAGTATCAGATTCAGTTTAAAAAACCGAGGCTGCCATCTGTCTCGCCGGATGGAGGGCTTTTTTCGGAAGAAACGACCATAACGATTGCACAACAGAAAGATTGTACCATTTATTATACCTGGGATTCTACCGATCCGACAAGGGAATCAGCGGTTTATACAGAGCCTTTGGTTGTTCCGGAAGGGGATTATGTATTATCTGTTATGGCAGTAAACAACAAGACGGGGTTAGCAAGTGATATTTATCGTGTAAATTTTGGATATCATCCGTAAAATAGCAGATCAAAAAATGTTTCATAAAAAAAGTCAGTCACATATTTGTGACTGACTTTTTTATGAAACCCCTTTGTCCGGGTATAAACTTATTCCTCTTCTGGAATAAATTCAATCAGATCTTTGTCAAGTTTACTGATTCTGGCGAGAGAATAAACATCAATTCCCTGTTCTATTAATTTTCCACGTCCAGGCTGGAATGATTTTTCAATCAGAATACCAACACCTGCAATCGTTGCATGTGCTTTGCGTAACAGACGGATTGCTCCGGTTGCAGCTTCACCATTTGCAAGGAAATCATCTACAATCAGTACATGATCATTTTCATTGATAAACTGCTGGGATAAAGTCAGCTCGTAGCTTGTCCCTTTGGTAAAAGAAGTGACTACTGTCTGGAACAGATTATCATTTAACACCTTAGAAGGCTGCTTTTTTAAAATAATCATTGGGACATCCAATGCTAACGCTGTCATAAGAGCAGGAGCAATACCAGAACTCTCAATAGTTACGACCTTTGTTACTCCACAATCTTTATAATGTGCGGCAAATGCTTCGCCAATCTGCCGCATTAAAACAGGATCTACCTGATGGTTTACAAAACTGTCTACCTTTAAAATATCTTCATTGACTGCAATTCCTTCAGAAAGAATCTTCTCTTCAAGTATTTTCACAATAGCCACCTCATAAATTCAATTATTTTATCTATTATAACACATATATCTGACAGAAAAAAGTATTATACCAAAAATATTTTATCATAAACCGTTTCAATAATGTGATCTAAAAGGGAAGCATCTGTTTTTGGATATTTTTTTAGAAGCAGACTACGCATAACTTCGTAGCGCAGAAAATAATTCTGCTCATCAGAAGCATCCGAAATACCTGCATCGGCGTTGATTTTTTCAGCCGTATATGTATCTAAAAACCAGTGGCAGATTTCTTCAAATTGCTGTTCTTCACGATCGGCTGCATTTGAGAGAGATTTTAATTCCATAAAGGATTTTATACCAACAAAAAGAAAGATGGCAAACATAATTCCCATGACGATAAGAATCAGTGTTTTCGTGTACGAAGTACTGTGAAAAGGAAGCAGATCCAGTCCAAACAGGATCAGAAGAATGAAGCCCGCAATGCTTACGATTGTAAATGTATACGCGGTAGATGTGACATCTTCTTTTTTGGTCTTTTTGGATACATATGCGTGAGACGGTGCCAAGTCGCTCTCAGCTGCGTTATTAAAATCGAATGGTTCCTGTGACATGATTTTCCTCATTTCCAGATGCATGAACATCTATTGTTTTTCAGGTAATTTTAGTATAAATTATAATGTAGATGCATGCAAGTGGAATTGCTAGAATAAACAATAGTAAATTCGCTGCATAATTCTGTAAAACAACATAACTTTATTTTAAATGCGAGGAACTATGAAAATTACAATTTTATGTGTCGGAAAGATCAAAGAAAAGTTTTACAGGGATGCAATCGCAGAGTACAGCAAACGATTAAGCCGTTACTGTAAATTAGACATTATCGAAGTTGCGGACGAAAAGACGCCCGAAAATGCGAGTGATACTGTAGAGAATCAGATTAAAGAAAAAGAGGCAGAACGTGTTCTGAGTCGTCTTGATAAAGAAGCAAAAGAGGGAGCATTTGTATTTGCACTTGCGATTGATGGCAGGGAATTTGATTCTGTGGAGTTATCCAGAAAAATCGAGGCTCTGGGGACTTCCGGAATCAGCCAGATCGTATTTCTGATCGGAGGATCACTTGGAATGTCTGAAAACCTGTTAAAACGTGCTGATTGTAAACTCAGTTTTTCGAAAATGACATTTCCACATCAGCTCATGCGTGTGATTTTGTTAGAACAGATTTATCGCAGTTACCGGATTATGAATGGCGAACCATATCATAAATAATGCAGGCTCTGGAACAATGTAGCGTTTTCCATCCTGCATCACAGAAGGAGAAAAAACATGAGAGTACAAAATCCCGTCGTCCGTGGTTTTTACCCGGATCCAAGCATCTGCAGTGCAAACGGCAAATACTATCTTGCCTGCAGTTCATTTGAATATTTTCCGGGGGTTCCATTATTTGAAAGCGAAGATCTGCTGAACTGGAAGCCGATTGGTCACTGCCTTACCAGAAAAAGCCAGGTGAATTTGCATCAGGTTCCGGGATCTGGCGGAGTATTTGCACCGACGATCCGGTTTCATAATGGGCGCTTTTATATGGTCACCAACAACAATACTTATCAGAAAAATTTTTATGTATATACGGACGATATTTATGGGGAATGGTCAGACCCTGTTTTTGTAGATCAAGGAGGCATTGATCCGTCTTTATATTTTGAGGGAGATAAAGTTTATTTTATCAGTAATGGAACCGATGAATCGGATGGCAGAGGCTGTATTTTCCAGTGTGAGATCGATATTGCAACCGGAAAACGCCTGACAGAAAGCAGACCGATCTGGAAAGGCAGCGGCGGACGTTACATCGAATCACCGCATATGTATCATTTTGGGGACTGGTATTATCTGATGGTCGCAGAAGGTGGTACGGAATATGGACATATGGTGACTTATGCAAGATCGAAAGATCCTTATGGACCGTTCGAAGCGTATGCAAAGAATCCGGTACTGACCAACCGTAATTTAGGTGGTAATGAAAATCATATACAGGGAATCGGTCATGGTGATCTTATCGCCACACCTTATGGGGAAACCTTTATGGTATGTCTGGGATTCCGGATTCAGAGCGACTGGATGCCATTCCATCATTTAGGCCGTGAAGTATTTTTAGTTCCGGTTACCTGTGATGATAATGGATGGTTTACCGCAGGTGTAAACGGAACAGTGGAGCCCGTGATGGATATGCCGTTAAAAGCTGATGTGCAGGAAATGGATGGACGATATGATGTCTCGTTTGAAACATTAAAGCGCGAACCTCAGCGGTTGTGCCATCTTCGCGAATATCATCCGGAATGTTACGCATTTGCCAAAAACAGTGTGGTACTTTTAGGAAACCGTTTTACCTTAAATGATTCAGAAACACCAACATTTTTAGGTATCCGTCAGTCCGAGTTTGACACAGAACTTAACGTTGGACTTTCCGGCAATTCTCCGGAGGCTGGTATCACATTTTATTTGTCCGAAGAACACCATTATGATCTGGCTGTTTTATGTGAGAAAAACAAGCGCAGATTAATCTTACGTCTGCGTATCGGTGATGCAACTATGGTGGTAAAAGAAATAGAACTGCCTGATGATGCAGAGGTTACTTTAAAGGTTGTATCAGATCCGGCACAGTATCATTTTTACGGAATTTTGGATGGAAAAGAAATTCTGTTTGGCAGTGCACGGACAAAATATTTATCTTCTGAGGTTGCCGGAGGATTTACCGGCGTTGTGATGGGAATGTACGCGGTAAATCCAGAGGAAAAGGAAAATCGTAAGGCTCTGTTTACAAATTTATGCTGGAAACAGATATCTTAGCGTTTTATCATGAAAAAGCAGGGATTACATGTTAGGTAAAGTATGTAATCCCTGCTTTTTAGAGGTATTTTATTAGAGGTATTTTAAATAAATTTTTTTCAATTCTGTTATACACTCTCAAACTCATCCATGATCTCCTGTGAAGGCGGTGCAGTCAAAAGACTGACAACAACGATCGCAGCGGCAGAGCATAAAAACGCCGGAAGCAGTTCATAAATTCCAAACAGACCGCCAAGTGGAGCAATCAGATATTTCCAGACAAACACCATGACGCCGCCGACGATCATTCCGGCAAGTGCGCCGTTTCGATTGGTCCGCTTCCAGAATAATGAAAATAACATAACTGCACCAAACGTTGCACCAAATCCTGCCCAGGCGAAAGATACAATACGGAATACCGAACTGTCCGGATTTCTTGCAAGAAAAATACCAATAATGGCAATCACAACAACCGTGAGCCTTGCCAGAAGCATGGAAGATTTCCTGGAGAGCTTTAATCCCATACAATCACAGAACAGGTTTTGTGAAACACATGAGGATGCAGCCAAAAGCTGGGAATCCGAAGTTGACATGGTGCTTGCAAGGATTCCGGCGAGGATCAGTCCCGCCATAATGACTGCAATGACACCATGATTGCTTAAAAGTACGGCTGTTCTTACAATCAGAGTCTCAGACTGAGAGGAATTTTCGAATTGATCGAGTGCACCTGCTTTGGTCATCGCAGAGCCGATAATGCCGATAAAAATAGCTATGAACATGGAAATAACAACCCATACAGAGGCAATACGTCTGGAAGTTTTTAACTTATTTTCATCCTCGATTCCCATAAAACGAAGCAGGATATGCGGCATGCCAAAGTATCCGAGTCCCCACGCAAGCGTGGAAGCAATGGTAAGACTTTTATATGGTACAGACGCTCCGGTCGCAGGATCATGAGAGGATAACAGGCTTAAATATCCGCTCATGGACTTTGCGTTTGTGATAACAGCATCGAATCCACCGGCAGTGTGGACACCGAAAATTACAACGATAAACAACGCGATCGTCATAATAATACTCTGGATCAGATCCGTCATGCTTGCTGCGAGAAAGCCGCCGAGTGAGGGTGTACAAAACGATAACGATAGCGCTGCTGATCATTGCCGGAAGATAAGAAACACCAAACAGTGTAGAAAATAATTTTCCACATGCAGCAAAACCGGAAGCGGTATACGGTACAAAGAAAATTACGATCATAATTGCCGAAATTGCCATCAGCGCATGACTCTTATCACGGTATCTGTTTTCAAAAAAAGACGGCAGAGTAATGGAATTGTTTGCTTTGTGAGTATAACGGCGAAGACGTTTTGCAACGATCAGCCAGTTGAGATAGGTACCGATTGCAAGTCCGATCGCAGTCCAGCCAGCCTCCGCGCAGCCGGAAAGATAAGCAACACCGGGCAATCCCATCAAAAGCCAGCTGCTCATGTCAGAAGCCTCCGCACTCATTGCAGTTACAATTGGTCCGAGTTTACGTCCACCCAGATAAAAATCAGATACATCATTGTTTCTTTTCGAATAGAGTACACCAATGCCTACCATCAGTATCAGATAAATGATCATGACGAGCAGAAGCCCTATTGTTTGTCCTGTCATAACAAAACTCTCCTTTATCTTTTGTATAAAATTTTGCAAGTATATCATGAATAAAGCATTACTGCAATACTGTATCACAATAAAGTTGCAATGTAAAATATTTTTTATTGACATAGCCTGGAAGATATGGTACTTTACAGAAAAAGTATGAAATGGGAATGAGGTTCTCCCACGATTGATTCGAAACCGCTATTGTTAGCTGATGACTTCTGTGTAAATTGCACGGAGGTATCAGCTTTTTTTGATTCATAGGAAATTATATCTTATGAATCAAAAAGCCCTCCGGGATGGATGTGCATCTCGCCAAGAAGAAGTTAGCTGTAAACAGCACCGCCAGGGCGCGAAAGAGTCGCAAGCGACTTTTTATCGTGATTTCGTAAAATATTTAAATAAAGTAGAAAGGACTTTGTGCAAAAAATTTGCGCAATGAAGGATTAAGCGGATGGAAAATAGATCACAAACTTTTATTTTATCTCTAAAATATGTATTGCTTGCCATTTTAACCGGTGTGCTGGTTGGAATCATTGACGCAGTATTTGGCAGAGGTCTGCTGGCAATTTCTGATTTCCGGACAACCCACTATCTGTATCTGATACCATTTCTGCCATTTGCAGGTCTATTGATCACATGGATGTATCATCATTTCAGCGAAACAAGTTTAAAGGGAATGACATTGGTATTTGAGACAGGACAGAAGAAAAGAGATGACATTCCGTTATTTCTGATCCCATTAGTCATGTTTGGAACGTGGATCACACATCTATTTGGAGGAAGTGCAGGGCGTGAGGGCGTCGCTGTACAGATCGGGGCAACGTTATCACATGCACTTGGCCGTAGATTTCATCTGCCAAAAGACAACCGTGTTATGCTGATTACAGGAATGGCGGCAGGATTTGGCGGTCTATTCCAGACACCGCTTGCAGCTGTATTTTTTTCTATGGAAGTAATTGTTGCCGGAAAAATACAATATGAAGCTTTGCTGCCGGCGCTGATTGCATCTTATACGGCGGCATATACCTCGCATACGCTTGGTCTGGGGAAATTTTATGTACCGCTTAAGGATACACTAAAAATATCAGATGCAAACATGGCAGCCCGGCTCGTTATACTTGGCATTCTTTTCGGACTGGCCGGGCGATCATTTTCATTTCTGCTTGCAAAATCTAAAAAAATTTTTGCAGAAAAGATGACAAATCCATATATCCGGATTGGAGTCAGTTCTATTCCGTTAGCACTGATCTTATTTCTACTTTATAATGGAAGATACAGTGGACTGGGAACAAATCTGATTTCTGCTGCATTTTCTGATGGAACGATTTATCCCTATGACTGGATTTTAAAACTGCTGCTTACCGTCCTGACTCTTGCAATCGGATATCAGGGTGGGGAAGTTACACCGTTATTTTCCATCGGTGCATCTCTTGGAATTGTTTTGGGAGGGAGTCTTGGTCTTTCGCCGGTTCACTGTGCGGCACTTGGATACGCAGCCGTATTTGCAGGTGCAACGAACACACTGTTTGCACCGGTACTGATCGGACTTGAAGTATTTGGAACAAATGATATGGTGCCATTTCTGATCGTATGCATTTTTGCTTATCTGGTGAATGGGGATAACTCTATTTATGCGGCACAGGAAGTGAGAAAATAATTTTTTCATTAATTTTGCCATTTTTGCCGTCGTTGTTTCGGATAAGATTTTATGGTAAAATATCAGATATCCAGCGTGAAAAATAAGTTTTTTCATATGCAGGGATAGAGTTTAAAATGACAATGTGATTTAAGATATATATTGTGTAATAAGACGATAAGGAAGCGAGGACAACCATGAGAAAGAAAGAACTTGCCAAAGAAGTGATCGAACGCCTGAAAAAAGAATACCCGGATGCCGGATGCAGCCTCGAATATGACCAGGCCTGGAAACTTTTAGTCAGTGTCCGCTTAGCGGCGCAGTGCACGGATGCAAGAGTAAATATTGTCGTAGAAAAACTATATGAAAAATTCCCGGATGTGGAGTCACTTGCGAAGGCACCGGTAGAAGAAATTGAAGAAATCGTAAGACCATGCGGACTTGGAAAAAGCAAAGCCAGGGATATCAGTGCCTGCATGAAAATTTTATGGGAGCAGTATGGCGGAAATGTGCCAGAAGATTTTGATGCGCTTTTAAAACTTCCGGGTGTGGGAAGAAAAAGTGCGAACCTGATCATGGGAGACGTATTCGGAAAACCTGCAATTGTGACGGACACCCATTGTATCCGCCTTGCAAATCGTATCGGTCTTGTCGACGGCATCAAGGAGCCGAAAAAGGTGGAGATGGCTCTCTGGAAAATTATTCCCCCGGAGGAGGGGAGTGATCTGTGTCACCGTTTTGTGTATCATGGACGTGAAGTATGTACGGCACGGACAAAGCCGTATTGCGACCGTTGCTGTCTGAATGATATCTGCAAAAAAGCCGGTGTGGAGTAACCGATACCGGAAATTCCAGATGTTACCGGTTGGATGGCAGTTTAAATTATGATATTCTTTTGCTTGTAATAATTATGTAACAATTATGAAATATTTGAAAAGTATTTCAGGGCAGTACAAATGGAGGAATATCATGAAGAAACAGACAATATTAGCATTTACAGCCGCACTTGGAATTGCAATGAGTATATCTGCACCGGTAGAAGCAGCATCCGTTAACCGTATGAACATCTCAGTTTTTGAAAAGGACTGCACGACAGATCAATGGTCTTCTGTAGAGACAGATTCTATCGGCGATGTACTGAAAAAAATATGTGATCGTTTCCCTGCAATCGTTTTGCCAGGGGACTGCATGCCGGAACTCCCGAAAGATGACAAAGAGGAGCAGACACCGGATACATCTGGAAAACCAGGTGCATCAGAAAAACCGGATATATCGGAAAAACCAGGCACATCGGAGAAACCGGAAGGAAGTCAGCCGGGCGGTACTGAGTCGGGTGGAAACGGTATTATAGACAGTGAACAGTCGAAAGATGATGTAACAGAAACTTCCTATGCAAAACAGATTTTAAAGCTGGTAAATGCAGAGCGGAAAAAAGCCGGATTAAATGAGTTGGTCTGGGATGAAACAGTTACAACTGCTGCCATGACACGTTCAAAAGAGATTGAAAAGTCATTTTCCCATACAAGACCGGATGGAAGAGGCTTTGGGACAGCGATCACGGACCTTGGCATTACCTACCGGGGAGCCGGAGAGAATATCGCATGGGGACAGAAAACACCAGAGGCGGTTATGAATGCATGGATGAACAGTGAGGGGCACCGTGCAAATATTTTAAATCCCAACTTTAAGAAAATCGGTGTCGGTTACCGTACAAACAGCCAGGGAACTACATACTGGACACAGTTGTTTACTTATTAGGAAAATTTGAATAAAAAATTTTTTTGCATTACGCAGATTATGGTCTGAAATGACTATTTTGATATTAAGCTGTCCTTTCTTTTTAGATGGGACAGCTTAATGTTCGTTAATACTACATTCCCATTTGACGGCAGTACTTCTGTACAGTATAATATAAATAGCGCCCTTTTATGCGTGACACACAGGAGGAATCAATGTTAACGATCAATGAATACCGCAAGGTAGAAAGTTTAGAAGAAGCATATGAGCTGAATCAGAAAAAAAATAATAAGATCATCGCAGGCGGTGTCTGGATGAAGATTGGCGACCGGAGGATAGGTACGGCGATCGATCTGTCAGGGCTTGGGATCGATAAGATCACTGAGACAGATACCGGGTTTGTCATTGGTGCAATGACAACATTGCGGGCGATAGAAAAACATGCGGGACTTGCCGCATATACAAACGGAGCTATCCGTGAGAGTGTCCGCCACATTGTCGGTGTACAGTTCCGGAATTGTGCAACCATAGGTGGAAGTATTTTCGGACGTTTCGGTTTTTCCGATGTACTGACCGTATTTCTGGCAATGGATACCCAGGTAGAACTGTATCAGGCAGGTATGGTCTCCTTAAAAGAATTTATTGATCTGCCATATGATAATGATATTTTAGTGGCTCTGCATGTGGCAAAAAAGCCAATCCGCATTGCCTATTTAAGCCAGCGCAACACGGCTACTGATTTTCCGGTGGTCGCATGTGCAGTATCTGAATATGATGACAGTCTGCATGTGAGCATCGGAGCAAGACCGGCACATGCAAAATTGATAGAACTTCCGATTGGTTCCGGCAAGCCGGTTGGTTTCGGAAAGCAGCTTCCGCAAGGATTTGAAAAAGATGAGGAACTGGTAAAAGAACTTGCCGTCTGGTGTGCGGATCAGTTTACTTACGGAAGCAACCGCAGAGCCGGCGCGGATTACAGAAAACATGTTGCAGGTGTGCTGATCCGCAGGGCGGTTATGTCTTTTAAATCATAGAAAATACAAGAAATGGAGAACAAACAATAAGATGAAAATACATGTATGGCTGAATGAGCGTGAAATCACACGCGAGATAGCAGCAGATCTTCCGCTTTTGGAATTTGTCCGGTCAGAGGGCTGTTACAGTGTAAAAAGAGGATGTGAAACATCCAACTGTGGTCTTTGTACCGTATGGCTTGACCATAAACCGGTACTTTCCTGTTCCGTGTTAGCAGCAAGAGCTGACGGTACACATATCACCACCTTAGAAGGCGTGGAAGAACGTGCAAAAGAGTTCGGTACTTACCTTGCAAAACAGGGTGGTGAACAATGTGGGTTCTGCAATCCGGGATTTATTATGAATGTACTTGCAATGGAAGATGAACTGGAAAATCCGACTGAGGAGGATATGAAAGAATATCTTGCCGGAAATCTCTGCAGATGCAGTGGATATGAAAGTCAGCTTCGTGCGGTTAAAGAATACCTGAAATTTAAAATGGGGGAAAAGGCATGAATAGCAGTACAAACTTAAGAAAACCGGGAAAATTTGTCAATGCTCCCGTAATAAAAAAAGATGCGATGGCTCTTGTAACCGGGAAACCGGTCTATATGGATGATGTGGCACCAAAGGACTGTCTGATTGTAAAAGTACTGAGAAGTCCACATGCCCACGCGCTGATCAAAGACATCCGCACAGATCTTGCAGAAAAAATAGACGGTATTGTCTGTGTACTTACCTATAAAGATGTTCCAAAACGCCGTTTTACCATGGCTGGGCAAACATATCCGGAACCAAGTCCATATGATCGTTATATATTAGAAGATCGTGTCCGTTTTGTCGGTGATCCGGTTGCAATCGTTGCCGGAGAGACAGAAAAAGCAGTGGATATGGCGTTAAAACGGATCAAAGTAACCTACGAAGTTTTAGATGCAGTACTGGATTTTCATACCGCAAAGGATAATCCGGTTTTAGTACATCCGGAGGACGACTGGAAGTCACTTTGCCCGGTCGGTGCTGATAACAAACGAAATCTTTGTGCATCCGGTATGGATAAAGAGGGCGATGTGGACGCTGTCATCGCAGACTGTGACATTGTATTAGACGAGACTTACCATGTCAAAGCCATGCAGCAGAGTATGATGGAAACGTTCCGTACCTGCACTTATATGGATACATATGGTCGTCTGATCGTGCTTGGTTCTACGCAGATTCCATTCCATGTACGAAGGATCGTTGCAAATGCCCTCGATATTTCAAAAGCAAAAGTGCGTGTCATCAAACCGCGTATCGGTGGAGGTTTCGGTGCAAAACAGACAGTTGTCACAGAAGTATATCCGGCGATCGTGACATGGAAGACCGGCAAACCGGCAAAAATGATCTATACCAGAGAGGAATCCATGATTGCCTCCTCACCACGCCATGAAATGGAAGTCCGGGTACGTCTTGGGGCAATGTCGGATGGAACAATCCGTGCCATTGATCTGTATACACTTTCCAACACCGGTGCATTCGGTGAGCATGGTCCGACTACGGTTGGACTGAGTGGACACAAATCCATTCCGATGTACCATACTGAAGCATTCCGTTTCCGGTATGATGTTGTCTATACCAACCGGATGTCCGCAGGCGCCTACAGAGGTTATGGTGCGACACAGGGTATTTTTGCAGTAGAGTCTACGGTCAATAAGTTAGCGGATCAGCTTTCCATGGATCCGGTCTTACTTCGTCAGAAAAATATCATCCATGAGGGAGATGTGATGCCGGCATATTATGGAGAGACAACAAACAGCTGCCGTCTGGAAGAATGTCTGCTGAAAGCTTCCGATATGATCGGATGGAAAGAAAAAGGGCAGCGTACTGTCATGCCTGATGGAAAGATCCGGGCACGCGGTGTTGCGATGGCAATGCAGGGATCTTCCATTTCAAACTGCGATGTGGGTTCTGTCACTGTAAAATTAAGTGATGAGGGTACCTATCATATCACGGTCGGCTGTACAGACATGGGAACCGGATGCGATACGATCATCGCCCAGTTTGCGGCAGACGTGTTAGAGACACCGATCGATAATATTTCTGTGTATGGTGTTGATACCGACATTTCCCCATATGATTCCGGCTCGTATGCGTCCAGCACGACCTATCTGACCGGAATGGCAGCAGTAAAGGCATGCGAGCAGCTCCGGGAACGCATCATCGCGCTTGCAGCAGTACGCATGAACAAAGACGCCTCGGCACTTACTTTTGATGGAGAAAATGTCATGGATGAGTCCGACGGTACAAAGATGAGTCTGTTTGACATTGCAACAGCCTCCATGTGCAATAATGAGATTTCACTGGAAGTCACCTATTCACACAGCTCTCCGGTATCACCACCACCATTTATGGCTGCCTGTGCTGAGATTGAAGTGGATCCGGAAACCGGTGCGATCGAGTTATTAGATTATACCGCCTGTGTCGACTGTGGAACGGTTGTAAATACCAACCTTGCAAGAGTGCAGACCGAGGGTGGTCTTTTGCAGGGAATCGGTATGACACTGTATGAAGATATCTGGTACGATGAGAGAGGAAAAAACCTTTCCAATTCCTTTATGCAGTATAAAGTGCCAAGCCGTCTGGATACAGACCGTATCCGTGTAGAATTTGACAGCAGCTATGAGCCGACCGGTCCGTTTGGTGCAAAATCGATCGGCGAGATCGTCATCAATACACCGGCTCCGGCGATCGTGGATGCGGTTTATAATGCAACCGGTGTATGGATCAATGAACTGCCGATCACACCGGAGAAAATTTTGAAAGGAATGCAGGTGATCTGATACGGAACAGCTAAATCTAATCTATCTTGCTGCCGGATACGCGAGGCGTTTCGGCGGCAATAAGCTGCTCACAGAATTTCATGGAAAGCCTTTGTTTGTGCATGGTTTCACGGAATTGTTGCGTCTTAAGAAACTTTGCAGTTATCCATGCAGGATCATTGTTGTGACCGCATACGATGAAATCGAAAAGTTATGCAAGGAGCAGTTTACAGATTGTATCGTCGTGCGAAACCAGGGCGAACAAAATGACGGGATTGCCTCAAGCATCCGAAAAGGAGTGGAGACAGCGACAGACCATTCTGTGCGGGCAGAGAGCAAGGCTGTCTCCTATGATATGTTTTTTCAGGCAGACCAGCCATATGTAAAAGCAGAATTACTCATTGATTTTCTGGATGCATTTTTTAAAAGTAAAAAGGGAATCGGCGCACTATCGTGTGAAGGTACTTTGCGCAGTCCAAATCTTTTTTCAGAAACATACCGCCCGGAGCTCTTAGCATTATCTAAAGAATGTGGTGGCAAAAAGATTATCCGTTCCCATCCGGATGATGTTTTCTCTTATCCGGTTTTTATACCGGAATTTTTTGTTGATATCGATACAAGGGAGGATTATGCACATGAGAATGTACGACCTGATTGAAAAGAAAAAACTTGGCATGGAACTGACCACAGAAGAGATCCATTTTATGATCGATGGTTTTACGGATGGTACGATCCCGGATTATCAGATGTCTGCAATGACGATGGCAATTTGTTTCCAGGGGATGAGTAAAAGAGAAACCGTAGATCTGACACTTGCCATGCGCAACAGCGGGGATGTGCTCGATCTTTCTTCCATTCCGGGTATTAAGGTAGACAAACACAGCACTGGTGGTGTAGGTGATAAAACTTCACTGGCTCTGACACCAATCGTGGCTTCCCTTGGAGTTCCGGTTGCAAAAATGTCTGGCAGAGGTCTTGGACATACCGGAGGAACAATTGATAAACTTGAAAGTTTTCCGGGATTTACAACAGCACTTCCTGAGGAAACCTTTTTTAAAAATGTTCGGGAAATCGGCATTGCAATCGCAGGACAGACTGCGAATCTTGCACCGGCAGACAAAAAGCTGTACGCACTGCGCGATGTGACAGCTACCGTTGACCAGATGTCGCTGATTGCCAGCTCAATTATGAGCAAAAAGTTAGCTTCCGGCAGTGATGCGATCGTACTTGATGTCAAGACCGGAAACGGTGCATTTATGAAAAAATATGAGGACTCTGTTGCACTCGCAAAAGAAATGGTATCAATTGGAACGATGGCAGGCAAAAAGACAGCAGCAATCATCACCGATATGGACCAGCCGCTTGGAAATGCGATTGGAAATGCCATCGAAGTGATTGAAGCAATCGACACACTGAAAGGAAAAGGACCGTCCGATTTTAAAGAAGTGGTATTTGCACTTGGCGCCCAGATGTTACTTTTTGCAGGACGTGCAGATTCCTGCGAGGATGCCGTAAAACTTATGCAAGATTCCATAGACAGTGGCGCCGCACTTGGTAAAATGGCTGAGTTTGTAAGAGCACAGGGCGGGGATGCATCTTATGTATACGATACGTCAAAATTTCCAAAACCAGCATATTCGATTGAAGTAAAGGCAGAGTGCAGTGGATATGTGCACCGCATCTTAGCGGAGAATATCGGCATTGCATGCATGACGCTTGGTGGTGGGCGTGAAACAAAGGACAGCGCGATTGATCTTTCTGTCGGCATTTATTTAAAGAAGAAAAATGGAGATGCTGTAACTGCCGGTGATACATTGGCGGTTATTTATGCAAATGATCGTGGAAAAATGACCCAGGCTGCCGAAAAAGTGCTGCATGCCTACGAAATTTCAGACGAACCAAAAGAAATGCAGCCGGTCGTAAGAGAATATATTTACGAATGAGAATAAGATCTTTTTTTTCTTCATACAATAATATATGAAGAAAAATCAGAAAGAAAAAATAATAAACAGCTTAGAACTGCCGAAGGATCTGATGCTTGGTGCGGCGATTGTAACCGCAACCGGACGGCATGAGATCCTGATTTCTAATTATAAAGGGATCCTGGAATATGAGGATTCCTTTATCAAAATACAGACAAAAAACTGCAGGATCCTGATTTCCGGCTCACATCTTGCAATTGATTATTATACAAACGAGGAAATGAAAATCACCGGGTTTTTAGACACGATCCAGTACGAGAATTAAAAGATGCTGCTCTCAATAATAAAATATTTTAAGGGATACGTGTATGTCCGTTTAAGCGGTTATGCGCCGGAACGTTTCCTGAATTTATGCGGAAGCCACGATATTCTGATCTGGAATTTAAAATCCACGGAGGACGGGTATTCGTTCTATATCAGTGTGGCGGGATTTAAACAGTTACGCCCCATTTTAAAAAAAACAAAAACACGCATCCGTATCCAAAAAAAGTATGGCATACCATTCAAATTATACCATTACCGCAAGCGGAAAATGTTTGCATTAGGGATGCTTCTCTTTGCAGGTCTGATCTATTACCTTTCCGGTTTTATCTGGAATATTGAGGTAAACGGTAATTCCTATCTGTCTGAGGAAGTCGTACTCTGTTTCCTTTCCGGGGAGCACGCTTCTTTTGGTGCAAAGAAAAAAGATATTGACTGCGCCGTTTTAGAAGAAACATTAAGGAGCAGGTATCCGGAAGTAATCTGGACTTCCATCAAAATTTATGGAACCAAAATGACGGTTGATATTCAGGAAAATCTGCTTCCGGAAGAAACTTATGAGGATAATCCGGAGAAACCGGCGCATGATATTATTGCTGCCGATGATGGAGAAATCACTGAAATGATCACAAGAAGCGGCACCCCGGTTGTGACCGTTGGCACAAAGGTAAAAAAAGGCGATGTGTTAGTCAATGGATGCATTGAAATTTTAAATGATGACGGAGAGGTGGCAAAATATCTATACCGCACAGCAGATGCAGATGTTACAGCGAAAGTTACATATCCCTATCATGACGAGATACCCGTCACATATGTGGAAAAAAAACCAACCGGTGCAAAAAAAATAACATACCAGATCAGAATGTTAGATTATCTGGTCAAAATTCCTTTTTTTTCGCCAATGGAAGAACCCTATGAAGTTGTATCGGATGTGTCACAGTTTCACTTTACAGATAATTTTTACCTGCCGGTTTATCTGGTCAGACAAACTTATTCCGGTTATGAAAACAGACAGAAAACATATACAGAAAAAGAGGCGAAACAGCTTGCTTCTAAGAATCTTAAGAAATATATTAACGATTTGGAAGAAAAAGGTATTCAAATTACGGGAAAAAATGTTATTATAGAAAGAACGAAGAAAAAATATGTGGTGAAAGGAACGATTAGTACCATAAAATCTATTGTTTCCTATCAGCCGACAAAAATCATCGAACAATCGAGCGAAGAGAGGCAACTGACGGATGAGTCTGACTGAACTATCATTAAATATACCGACTGATCATGTGGCGAACGTATTTGGTCAGTTTGATGCGTATATCAAAAAGATTGAGCGCACATTAAATGTTACCGTGGTCTTACGCGGTGAAAGTATGAAGCTCCTTGGAGAAGAACATAATTTAAAAAAAGCGGAACAGGTATTTTTACAGCTGATCGAGTTATCCAAAAGAGGAAATATTATCACGGAACAGAATGTCAATTATGCATTAGCACTTTCGGAAGAAGAAAAAGAATCCGCGATCGTTGAAATTGATAAGGATTGTATCTGCCATACGATCAACGGCAAACCGGTAAAACCAAAGACACTCGGTCAGAAAGCATATGTAGATGCAATCCGCCAGAAAATGATTGTATTTGGCATGGGGCCTGCCGGAACCGGTAAGACTTATCTTGCAATGGCAATGGCGATCACAGCGTTTAAGAATGAGGAAGTGGGAAGGATCATCCTGACACGGCCGGCTATCGAGGCGGGTGAAAAATTAGGTTTTCTGCCGGGAGATTTGCAGAGTAAGGTTGATCCCTATTTAAGACCTCTTTATGATGCATTGTATCAGATCATGGGAGCAGAGAGTTTTCAGAAAAATATGGAAAAGGGTCTGATCGAAGTTGCCCCGCTTGCATACATGCGCGGACGTACGCTTGACAATGCATTTATTATTCTGGATGAGGCACAAAATACCACACCGGCGCAGATGAAAATGTTCCTTACCCGTATCGGTTTTGGATCTAAGGCAGTGATCACCGGTGATGCCACGCAGAAGGATCTTGCACCTGGTACGGCATCTGGTCTGGATGTTGCATTAAAAGTATTAAAGAAAGTGGATGAGATCGGCATCTGCGAGCTGACCAGTAAAGATGTAGTCCGTCATCCGGTCGTACAAAAAATAGTCAAGGCCTACGAAGATTATGAAAACCGCAGTAAGAACATAACAAAAAGAAGACAGGAGACCCGCCAGCGATGAATGACCGCTTTGTAATTAAAAGAGTATGGAACCATGTCTGTATGTTTATCGTTGCCATTGCGGTAACACTTTTATTATGTGTAAAGCAGCAGATTTTACTGGATCAGTTATTAGGGATTGTCTGTATTACACTGATATGGTTTGTGTTATTTCTTTTCTTCATGGAACATGACCGTGCAGAAGGACTGATCTGTCACAACCGTGAAACAGATTTCAAAAAAGTATTATATGGGTATACAACAGCCGCAGTGGTGGTCATATTTGCTGCATATTTTCCTGAATTTGTAAAACCGATGATATTGGTACCGCTCATTATTGCAGCCTTCGGTTCGGAGCGGCTTGCGCTTATCATCGGCATTTTCTGGGATTCCTTACTATGTCTTGTTATGGGGTTACATTCACAGGAACTGGTATTGTACTGTCTGATGACCATCTTTGGTGCAATTCTTGCAGGAACAGCTGAGGAAACAGCAAAACATGAAAAGACACTTATCTGGTATGAAGTACTTTTATTCTGCCTTTCCCTTATACTTCCGGTAACTTTTTATTATCTGACTTATCAGGAAGTACATTTTAAACTTTTATTATGGGGCATCGGCGAGGGTGCTGCCAGTATTTTGTGGATGCAGTTTGGCTTTTTACATTTTGCACGTCTGAGGGAGCAGGAGGTAAGCGATACCCTGACTGATATTCTGGATGATACATATCCGCTTGTCCGGGAGCTTTCTAGCTTTTCAAAACAGGAATACCAGCACGCACGCAGAGTTTCGGGACTTGCAGCGAAATGTGCAAAAGTTGCTGGAGCAGATGAAAAAACCTGTGCAGCGGCGGGATTTTATTACCGGATCGGTATTATGGAAGGAGAACCCCTGACACAGAGTGGAATCCGTATTGCGCAGGAACATTGTTTTCCGGAAGATGTGATCCGCATCATCAGTGAATACGATGGTGAAACTGCACCGCCTTCATCCATTGAGTCAGCAATCGTACATATGGTAAATGGTCTGGTCAAAAAAATCGAAGTCTTTGACAGTTATACAATGGCAAGCGAATGGAACCAGGATATGGTCATTTACCAGACATTAAATGAATATTCTGCAAGCGGAATTTATGACCAGTCAGGACTTGGCATGAATATGTTTTTAAAGATCAGGGAATATCTTGTAAATGAGGAAACTTTCTTCTTTTAGAAACTACATAAAATACAAAAGATATAAAAAACTGCCGGTAAGGCACAGAAATGAGGAAATTTATGAGTCTTTTTATAGAAAAAGAAACGGAAACAGATTTTTCATTTGACGAAGAGGCACTTGCAAAAGAAGTAACAGACTACGCGATCGAGCATGAAGGATTTCCGTTTGAAGCGGAGATCAACCTGACGCTCACAGATAATGACGGGATCCATGCCATCAATAAAGAATACCGTGATATTGATGCACCGACGGATGTTTTGTCGTTTCCAATGCTTTCCTATGAGAGTGCCGGAGATTTTTCAAAATTAGAAGATGATTACGATGATAATTTTAACCCTGACACAGGGGAGATCATGCTTGGTGATATCATTATTTCTGTTGACAAAGTAAAAGAACAGGCAAAAAATTATGGGCACAGTGAAAAACGTGAATATGCGTTTCTGATCCTGCACAGTATGCTTCATTTATTTGGGTATGACCATATGACACCGGAAGAAGCTGCCATTATGGAAGGAAAACAAACTGAGATCTTAAACGAAATGAATATTTTAAGATAACGAGGATTAAGTCATATGGGCAAACAAAATAAAAAAAGCAGTACAAGTTTTCTTGTGCAGGGTTCTATTCTTGCCATCGCATCTATTGTCAGCCGTATCATCGGGTTGATTTACCGTATTCCACTGACTAATATTATCGGTGATACCGGAAATGATTACTATGGAACTGCTTTTCAGATTTATAATATATTATTGATCATTTCATCCTACAGTCTGCCGCTTGCTGTTTCAAAGCTGGTATCTGCTAATTATTCACAGGGCAGAAGACACAATGTATATCGTATTTTAAAATGTGCACTGATTTTTGGCGCATGTACCGGTACGATTGCAGCGCTGATTCTTTTGTTTGGAGCAGATTTTATCACAGGCACACTGATGAAAACCCCTATGAGTGTTTTTGCCGTGCGGGTATTGATTCCTGTACTTTTAATCGTTGCCGTGCTCGGTGTTATGAGAGGTTTTTTTCAGGGACTTGGCACAATGATGCCGAGTGCAACTTCCCAGATCTTAGAGCAGATTGCAAATGCGATCGTCAGTGTGTGGGCAGCATATGTACTGGCCGGTTATGGTGCAAAGGCAGGGGCACTGCTTGGCAATGCTGATAATTATTCTGCAGCATACGGAGCAGCGGGAGGAACGCTTGGCACCGCGGTCGGAGCACTGGTTGCATTATTATTCTGTACCTTTGTTCTGGTTGTATATTTGCACGCATTCAAACGCAGCCTGCACAGAGAACGTAGAAATAATGTGGACTCTTACGCATCCATATTTCATTTGCTGATCGTTACGATCATTCCTGTTTTACTGAGCAGTACAATCTATAACTGTAATGCAGTCATTGATCAGGCAGTGTATAAACATATCGCAGCATTTCAAGGCTATACTGCAAGCCAGTATGGTTCCTGGAATGGTATTTATACAGGAAAATATACCGTATTGATCAATGTCCCGATTTCCATTGCATCGGCAATGGCAGCATCTTCTGTTCCGGCACTGACTGCTGCCTATGCAGCCGGAAAAAAAGGCGAGGCAAAGCGTCAGATTGGTATTGCAACACGTTTTATCATGGTGATTGCATTCCCATGTGCGGTCGGAATGGGTGTGCTTGCGTCACCAATCTTACAGCTTTTGTTCCGTGACTCATCAGAAACTGCTGCACACATGCTGCAGGTCGGAGCTGTTACGATTTTGTTTTTCTCCCTGTCAACACTTTCCAACGGACTTTTACAGGGAATCGGCCGGATGAAGGAACCAATCAAAAATGCGATTATCGCACTGGTGTTGCATTTGGGTCTGCTCGCAGCACTTATGTTCTTATTTGATTTAAATATTTTTGCAGTTGTTATCGCAAATGCAGCATTCGGTCTTATCATGTGTATTTTAAATGCGCGGTCGCTACGTCGTTACAGTGGATATCATCAGGAAGTCCGAAAAACATTTTTTGTTCCTGCGATTGCAGCTTTAGGCATGGGTGTTGTTGTATGGCTCGTCTATCATGGCATCCTGTATGTACTGCGCATCAACGCCATTGCAACGCTCCTGTCGATCGTGGTTGGAGCAGCAGTCTATGCAGTGTTACTGTTGCTGTTAAAAGGATTAAATGAACAGGAAATCTTACGATTCCCGAAAGGGCGCATGCTGGCAGATATCGCAAAGAGACTGCACTTATTAAAATAACAGACGGTACGCATTGGGAACATTCTGTGATCATGAACAGATATTCCTGAAAAGTGAATAAAAAGTAAAATTTGGCAAATACTTATCGTAAAACCGGAATATGGAGTGATGGTAATGAAAAAAACGACGAGTATTTGCCTTTTTACCGGCATGATCTTTCTTTTATTGATCCTGACAGTCTATTTACTTTTTGCACAACAGAATGCAGGAGCAGGAAAAAAAGATATTTCTGCGGCAACCGAAGAAATATTAGCTGAAAATGATACTGCAGAAAATATCAGAACAACAGAGAGCATTGCAATTTACGAACCATATACCTATGTAATAAAGCAGAAAGATGGAATATTAGTTGTATACCAGAGTGATGGTGTCACGGAATTTTTTGAGACAAATATACGGGTACGTGATCTGGATGAGGAAATGATAAAAAAATCAGAAAATGGTATCTTTTTTTCTAATGACCAGGAATTATATGCTTTTTTAGAAAGTTATTCCAGTTAATAGATCTGTCAGCTGTATGATATTGATGAATTACCAGCAATAACTATGCGTTTCACGGATTGAATGTTTGTTTTCAGTATGCTAAAATATGCTATGGTTTGTCTGTAAATGACAAATAGAATTTGAGAAAATTATCTGAAAAGGTTTAAAATATGACAGAAACAGAGGTTGCAGTCATTGGTGGCGGTGCATCCGGACTGATGGCTTCCATTGCGTCTGCTTCATCAGGCGCAGATACGATTATCTTAGAACATATGGACCGTGTCGGCAAGAAAATACTTGCCACGGGGAATGGAAAATGTAATTATACAAATGAGGTGCAGGGGCTGTCGTGTTACAGGGGCGATGACCCTGCTTTTACTGTGCCGGTATTGAAACAGTTTGACCAGAAAAAAACGGTGGGATTTTTTCGTGAGATCGGCATCGAACCCAAAGTAAAAAACGGTTATTATTACCCTGCAAGTGAACAGGCAGCTTCTGTTTTGGATGTGCTGCGCATGGAAGCATCCTATACAGGCGTAAAGGAAATCGTCTCCTGTGAGATCAAATCCGTCAAAAAACAGGGAAACGCATTTTTGATCCGGACTGGCATGGGCGATTTTCGTGCAAAATCGATCATTTTCGCAACCGGTCTCTTAGCTTCGCCTAAGAGCGGCAGCGACGGCAGTGCACTTCCACATATAGAACGCTTCGGACACCACATCATAGATATTGTACCGGCTTTGGTTCCGTTGCAGGGAAAGCAGTCATTCTTTAAAATGCTTGCAGGAATCCGTGCAGAAGTTTCGATAAGATTGTACATAAATGGGGCAGAAACGACCACAGAACGTGGTGAATTGCAGTTGACAGATTATGGCATATCTGGAATTCCGGTTTTTCAGATCAGCCGCTATGCAACCAGAGCCCTGAAGCAGAAAAAGACAGTATATGCACTGATTGATTTTATGCCGGATCGTTCTTTCGAATCTGTTAACGATCTTCTGAAACTGCGTTTTTATACACAGTCACACGGAAAAGATGCCGCCCAGGCAATGATTGGTCTTTGTAATAAAAAGCTTGCAGAGGTACTTTTAAAAGAAGCTGGTATTGATCTTCATATTCCAGCAAAAAAAATCTCCGGCAAACAACTGACACGACTTGTAAAGCTGTTAAAAGAGCTGCATGTCGATATCACCGGAAGCAAAGACATTGCACAGGCGCAGGTATGTGCCGGAGGAATAGATACCCGCGAGATTGAAGCCGCAAGTATGATGTCAAAATTAGTTCCCGGACTGTTTTTCGCAGGTGAAGTCGTTGATATTGATGGTACCTGTGGTGGATATAATCTGCAATGGGCATGGTCCAGCGGATATGTAGCAGGGCTTCATGCTGCCGAGTATTCACATCACGGAAAAGAATCACACAGGAAGAAACGAGGAAGTAATGATAAGAATTAATCAGATCAAACTGCCGGTGACACATACAGCAGCACAATTAGAACAAAAGATCCGGAAAATATTAAAATTTACTGCAGATACGCCTTTGAAATATCAGATTATCAAAAAATCTATTGATGCAAGAAAAAAGCCGGATCTGTTTTATGTATATTCTGTGGATGTTGAAACAGCAAACGAACAGAAAATCTTAAAAAAAGTTAACGATAATAATGTTATGTTAACCAATAAGAAAAAATATATCCTTCCGGAAATAAAATCTCCTTCCGCTGTCCCTGTGATTGCGGGAGCAGGTCCTGCCGGATTGTTCTGTGCCTATGCATTAATGTTAGAAGGATTTCATCCGATTGTGGCAGAGCGCGGAAAAAAAGTCGAGGAGCGGACTGCAGACGTACAGAAATTCTGGGAAACCGGCATCTTAGACACAGCTTCTAACGTTCAGTTCGGAGAAGGCGGTGCAGGAACTTTTTCTGACGGAAAATTAAACACATTAGTCAAAGATCCTGTCGGTAGAAACCGTTTTGTTCTGGAAACATTTGTAAAGTTTGGTGCACCCGAACATATTTTATATGAAAACAAACCACATATCGGTACAGATATTCTTGCGGACGTGATAAGACGGATGCGCACTTTTATGACAGAAAACGGCGTGGAATTTTTATTTGAGACATGTGTTACCGGATTTTCTGTTGCCGCAAACGGCAGCTTACAATCTGTTGAATTAAATCACGACAGACAGATTGATGCAGATTATCTGATTCTTGCGATTGGACACAGTGCAAGGGATACATTTTCACTGTTGCAGGAAAAAGGACTGCATATGCAGGCAAAATCCTTCGCGGTCGGATTTCGCGTGGAGCATCCGCAAAGTGAGATCAATCTGACGCAGTATGGAAAATTATATGCGGACAAGCTTCCAGCCGCACCTTATAAAGTGACTGCAAATCTTTCCTCCGGCCGCGGTGTGTACTCTTTTTGCATGTGTCCGGGTGGTTATGTCGTAAATGCTTCCTCCGAAAAACACCATCTTGCAGTCAATGGCATGAGTTATTCGGACCGTGGTGGCAGCAACGCAAACAGTGCGATCATTGTCTCTGTCACACCGGAAGATTTTAAGGCAGATGCAATACGCCATGGTGAGCAGCCGCAGGATCCGGGTGGTACAGAAGATGCATTATCCGGTGTTCGCTTTCAGGAACATTTAGAAGAACGAGCCTGGCAGATTGGAAATGGAAAAATTCCACAACAGTTGTTTGGTGACTATTGCAAAAACCGTGCTTCCGTTTCCTATGGTGCGTTTTTAAGTACCACAAAAGGAGCCGCGGTACTTGGCAATTTAAGAGGACTTCTGCCGGAAGAATTAGAGGAGTCGTTTATAGAGGGAATGCATCATTTTTCCCATGCAATCCCGAAATTCGACCGTGATGATGCGATTCTTTCAGGCGTTGAGAGCCGTACATCTTCACCGGTGCGTATCGTTCGTGATGAATCTTTTCAGTCGAATATCCGCGGTATTTACCCATGCGGGGAAGGTGCAGGATATGCAGGAGGGATCATGTCTGCGGCCATGGATGGATTAAAAGTTGCCGAAGCAATTGGCAGACACATGATTTCGTATGAAACAAATAATTCATAAAGATTTGATAAACAAAGAAACAGAGGTTAAAAACGTGGCAGAATATACACCTATGATGCAGCAATATTTAAAAACAAAAGAAGAATATAAAGATTGCATTTTGTTTTACAGACTTGGCGATTTTTATGAGATGTTTTTTGATGATGCGATCGTTGTATCGAAAGAACTTGAGTTAACACTGACCGGCAAAAGCTGTGGCACCGAGGAGAGGGCACCGATGTGTGGTGTTCCCTATCATGCAGTGGAAGGTTACTTAAATAAACTGGTTGCAAACGGTCATAAAGTTGCAATCTGTGAGCAGGTCGAAGATCCAAAGCTTGCAAAAGGACTTGTAAAACGTGAGGTGATCCGCATTGTCACACCTGGAACGAATACAGACATGCAGGCTTTAGATGAGTCTAAAAATAATTACATCATGTGTATCGTATACCTTGCAGATAAATATGGTATTTCGTTAGCGGATATTTCAACCGGAGATTATTTCGTCACCGAGGTAGATTCCGAACGGAAACTCATTGACGAGATCAACAAATTTGCGCCATCCGAAATCATCTGCAATGAGAGTTTTTATATGAGTGGCGTAGATCTTTCTGATATGAAACATCGTCTCGGCATTGCGGTATATTCTTTAGAAGCCTGGTATTTCAGTGATGAGACGGCAGAAAATACACTGAAAGAACATTTTAAAGTGCAGAGCCTTGAGGGGTTAGGACTTTTTGATTTTGCATGCGGTACGATTGCGGCCGGAGCATTGCTCCGTTATCTGTATGAGACACAGAAAAATGACCTTGGCAATCTTTCTTCCATTCATCCGTATTCAACCGGAAAATATATGATTATCGACAGTTCAACCAGACGCAACCTAGAACTGGTAGAGACTCTGCGAGAAAAACAAAAACGCGGCTCCCTGTTATGGGTGTTAGACAAAACAAAAACCGCGATGGGAGCAAGAACACTCCGGGCCTATGTAGAGCAGCCGCTGATCGATAAAGATGAAATTGAACTTCGTCAGGAAGCCATCGCCGAGCTAAACGATCATGTGATCACCAGAGAGGAATTGCGAGAATACTTAAATCCCATCTATGATCTTGAGCGTCTGATCACACGTGTGACTTACCGGACAGCGAATCCACGTGACCTGATCGCATTTAAAAATTCGATCAGTATGCTGCCTCCGATCAAATCCCTGCTCGATGAGTTCGATGGAGCTTTGCTGAAAAATATCCAGAACGATATTGATGCCATGGAAGAACTCTGTTCTTTAGTGGATCATTCGATTATGGAGGAGCCTCCGATTTCCGTACGCGAAGGCGGGCTGATCAAGGAGGGTTATAACGAGGATGTCGATAAATATCGCAATGCCAAAACAGAAGGCAAAACCTGGCTTGCAGAATTAGAGGCAAAAGAACGTGAAAAAACCGAAATTAAAAATTTAAAGATCAAATACAACAAAGTATTTGGCTATTATCTGGAAGTGACCAATTCCTACAAAGATCTGGTTCCGGATTATTTTACGAGAAAGCAGACGCTCGCAAACGCAGAACGTTACATTACACCGGAATTAAAAGAATTAGAAGATATGATCTTAGGTGCTGAGGACAAGCTTGTCAGTTTAGAATATGATCTGTTTTGCGATGTCCGCAATAAAATTGCAGAAGAAGTTGTCCGTATCCAGCGGACTGCAAAAGCAATTGCCAACTTAGACGTTTTCGTGTCACTTGCAGTTGTTGCTGATCAGAATAATTACTGCAGACCAAAGATGACAAACAACGGTGTGATCGATATCAAGGGGGGCAGACATCCGGTTGTAGAAAAAATGATCACAAACGATATGTTTATCGATAATGATACATATTTAGACAACGGAAATAACCGCATTGCTATTATAACCGGACCAAACATGGCAGGTAAGTCCACCTATATGAGACAGGCTGCACTGATCGTCCTGATGGCACAGATCGGTAGTTTTGTTCCTGCGACATCCGCAAAAATCGGCATTGTAGACCGTATTTTTACCCGTGTCGGGGCCTCAGATGATTTAGCAAGCGGTCAGAGTACCTTCATGGTGGAAATGAACGAGGTTGCCAATATTTTACGCAATGCCACATCGAATTCACTTTTAGTACTTGATGAGATTGGACGCGGTACAAGTACCTTTGACGGTTTAAGCATAGCCTGGGCAGTAGTCGAGCATATCAGTAACCCGCGTCTGCTCGGTGCAAAAACTCTGTTTGCAACGCATTACCACGAACTGACTGAGTTAGAAGGAAAGCTGAACAATGTTCACAACTACTGTATTGCCGTAAAAGAAAAAGGTGACGATATCGTATTTCTGCGTAAAATTGTGCAGGGCGGAGCGGATAAAAGTTATGGTATCCAGGTTGCAAAACTTGCCGGAGTTCCGGATTCCGTTATCGAACGTGCAAAAGAGATCGTAGAAGAATTAAGTGCAAATGATATCACATCTGTAACCAAAAATATTACTCCTGCATCCGCGGGAAATAAAAAGAAAAAAGAGCGTCTTGACGAAGTTGATTTGACACAGATGTCTTTATTTGATACCGTAAAAGACGACGATATTTTAGAAGAATTAAAGACCATCGATGTCGGAAATCTGACACCGATCGAGGCATTGAATAAACTTTATGAATTACAAAATAAAATAAAAAACCGTTGGTAGAAATGGAGAATAGAATTTTATGGGCACAATTACAATTTTACCGGAAACCACCCAAAACCCGATCACGCTGATGGGCCAGCGTGCCGGTGTCTGCTGGGGAGGAAATGTAGAAGATCCTGAAAAAAATTATAAGCGGGGCATGGACTGTATCATTTCCGGGCACGGAAGAGTCATGGAATATGTAAATGTAGAGATGATCATTGCCGGTTATTCCGCAAGAGTAGAGCGTGAATGGTATACGCACATTGGCGGTTCACCGACACGTTTACAGTCAAGCACCCGTTATATCAATTATGCCGGCCGTGGATTTGATTACATCATCCCGCCGTCAATTCAGAATAATAAAGAAGCACTTGAAAAATATCAGGCATTGATGGCACATATCAACGAAGAATGCCGTGCCCTGCAGGAAGATTATGGCATTCCAAAAGAGGATGTTGCCAATGGACTGCCGCTTGGCATGACAGCATCCATCGTAGATAAAAGAAATTTGCGCAGTCTGACGGAAATGAGCCATCAGAGAATGTGTAACCGTGCATACTGGGAATTCCGTCAGTTGTTCGGTGATATCCGAAAAGCACTTTCGGAATATTCAGAAGAATGGCGCTGGATCTCAGATAATTTATTTATGCCAAAATGCGATTACTTCGGATACTGCTCCGAGACAAGACCTTGCGGGAAACCGGTGTCAGGTGTCCCTAAGATGCCAAGACCATGACAGAACAATGCTGCAGGAAATGCAGCAGAAACGATTGAAACAAAGAGGTGAATCTGTATGCCCGAAATTACACTGCTCAGTCAGGAGACAATTGACAAGATCGCTGCCGGGGAAGTTGTGGAACGCCCTTCTTCTGTAGTAAAAGAACTGGTAGAAAATGCTATTGATGCAAAAGCAACTGCCGTCACTGTTGAAATCAAAGAGGGCGGTATCTCATTTATCCGTATCACAGACAACGGCTGCGGCATTGAACGTGCGCAGGTTCCTCTTGCTTTTTTGCGTCATTCGACCAGTAAGATTAAAAGCGTGGAAGATCTGATGAGCATTACTTCTTTGGGATTTCGCGGTGAAGCACTTTCAAGTATCGCTGCAGTATCGCAGGTCGAACTGATTACCAAAACTTATGGGGAACTGACCGGTACCCGCTATGTCATTGAAGGATCAAAAGAAAAGGAAAAGGAAGAAATCGGAGCACCGGAAGGAACCACGTTTATTGTCCGCAACCTTTTTTACAATACGCCTGCCCGCCGGAAATTTTTAAAGACTGCCCAGACGGAAGGCAATTATATCAATGACCTGATGGAACGGCTTGCCCTGTCACATCCGGGTGTTTCTTTTAAATTTATCAACAATGGTCAGACAAAACTGCACACTTCCGGTAATTCCAGGGAAAAAGACATGATCTATCATATCTACGGCAGGGATATTACCTCCGGACTGTTAGAAATTGACCACAAAAATGAATATTTTCACGTCAAAGGTTTTATTGGAAAACCATTGATTTCCCGTGGAAACCGTAATTTTGAAAATTATTTTATCAATGGAAGATATATCAAAAGTGCACTGCTCTCAAAATCGATTGAAGAAGCATACAAAGGTTTTCTGATGCAGCACCAGTATCCGTTTTGTGTTCTTTACTTTTCCATGGACACCGATCTTTTGGATGTCAACGTGCATCCGACGAAGATGGAACTTCGTTTTTCAAACAACGAGGCAATCTATAAGATGTTGTTTGAAATTATCCGGGGTGCCCTGACACACAAAAATTTTATCCCGGAAGTTCCGGTACAGGAAGAGAAAGTACAAAAACGGGAAAATATCAGGACTCCGCTCCCGGAACCGTTTGAACGCCGGGGCGTTGATACAGTACGGAATGGGGGCAGGTTTCAGCCGCAGGACGTGCATGCGCAGGGGCAGACAGAAATGCCCACACAAAAGCAGGACATACGGCAAGACACAGGCACACAGACCGGTTTTGCATCACCAGAAAAAAATGAAGATGCACAGCAAGCAGTTCCGATGCAAAGCGCACTACAGCCAAAGGAATCAGCACCGCCGGAAAATCTTTCAATTTTCAACTCACTGCTTCCAAAAAGAGAAACGACCGGTTCCTCAGACCGGGTATCCGAAACCAACACATATGCCGCTTCTATACCGGCACGGCAGACCGTACCGGAAAGAGAACAGACAGTGAGTCCGCCAGAAGAGACAGCAGCACCTTACCCTGAGGTCAAAGGTACTTATGAACAGCAGGAACTTGCGGCAGTTTCAGAAAGTTTTCTGACAAAAGATGCCAAAAAGAAACACAAGATCATCGGGCAGCTGTTCGATACTTACTGGATGGTAGAATACGAGGACAAGCTGTTTATTATTGACCAGCATGCAGCGCATGAAAAAGTGCTCTATGAAAAAACAATGAAAAAAGTGCAGGAAAAAACATTTTCATCACAGACATTAAGCCCACCGATCATTTTAACGCTCAGCATCGAAGAGATCGAAATGCTTGAAAAATACAAGGCGCAGATAGATGCGTTCGGGTACGAGATTGAACCCTTTGGTGGAAAGGAATATGCAGTGACTGCAATTCCGGCTGATTTTACCGGGATCGACACCAAAACAATGTTTCTGGAAATGCTAGATGATTTTGCAAATATAAATGGAAATGATTCCCCGAACGCCATTATGGAAAAGGTTGCATCCATGTCCTGTAAGGCAGCTATCAAGGGAAATCAGCAGATCAGCAGACCGGAGGCGGAGCGGCTGATCGATGAACTGTTAGAACTTGAGAATCCATATAACTGCCCGCACGGACGTCCGACGATCATTTCCATGACAAAATATGAAATAGAAAAGAAATTTAAAAGGATTGTCTGATATGCAAAAAAAACCAATGATTATTCTGACCGGTCCTACCGCAGTTGGGAAAAGTGCTCTCTCGGTAGAACTGGCAAAGCAGATAAACGGAGCCATTATCTCTGCAGACTCCATGCAGGTCTATCGCCATATGGATATCGGTTCCGCCAAGATTACACCGGGTGAAATGCAGGGCATTACACATTATATGATCGATGAGCTGGAGCCGGATGAAGAATTTCATGTTGTACGTTTTGTCACGATGGCGAAGGAATATTTAAATAAGATTTATGCGGATGGAAAAATACCGATCATTGCAGGAGGTACCGGATTTTATATTCAGGCTCTTTTGTATGATATTGATTTTACAAAACAGCAGTGTGACGAGACTTACCGGGAGAAGTTAGAGGCACTTGCCAAAGAACGCGGGGCAGAATATCTGCATGGAATGCTGCGTGAAGTTGATCCGGCATCCGCTGAAGCAATCCACGCCAATAATATCAAACGTGTGATAAGAGCACTGGAATTTTATCATCTATCCGGCAAAAAAATATCCGAACACAACGAGACGGAACGTCAGAAACAATCGCCTTATAATTTTGCATATTTTGTACTGACCGATGAGCGGGCAAAATTATATGACCGCATTGACAGACGTGTGGATGCAATGGTGGAAGCCGGGCTCGTGGATGAAGTAAAAAAATTAAAAGCCACGGGATGCAGCCGCAAGATGGTTTCCATGCAGGGACTTGGCTATAAGGAGATTCTGGCATATTTAGACGGCGAGTATACGTTAGAAGAAGCAATATATATCATCAAACGCGAAACACGCCATTTTGCAAAACGCCAGCTGACATGGTTTAAACGGGAACGGGATGTGATATGGCTTGACAAACAGGCTTTCGGCTATGATGACGCGGCAATTTTAGCAAATATGATATCAATTTTAGAAGAAAAGGAAATAATCAGTCATGAATAAGTGGATGGAAGAACAATACAAAACTCTTGGTATCTCAAGAGAAGTATATGAATTTGGAGATAAAATCGAGGCTTCTTTGAAAGAACGTTTTGAAGCAATTGATGCTACAGCAGAATACAATCAGCTGAAAGTCATCAAAGCGATGCAGGATAACCGTGTGAGTGCAGAGTGTTTTAATATATCCTCCGGCTACGGTTATAATGATCTCGGACGCGATACATTAGAAAAAGTATATGCATCCTGCTTTAAAGGGGAGGATGCCCTGGTTCGTCCACAGATCACCTGTGGCACGCATGCATTAGCACTCGCTTTAATGTCAAATCTACGTCCGGGAGATGAACTTTTATCTCCGGTTGGAAAACCATATGACACCTTAGAGGAAGTGATCGGCATCCGTCCATCAAAAGGTTCTCTGGCAGAATACGGCGTGTCTTACCGCCAGGTTGATCTTCTTCCTGACGGGAACTTTGATTTTGACCATATCAAAGAAGCAATCAATGACCGCACAAAACTTGTGACAATCCAGCGCTCCAAAGGATACGCAACCAGACCGACACTTTCTGTATCGCGCATTGGCGAATTGATCTCTTTTATTAAGGGAATTAAGCCGAATGTGATCTGTATGGTAGATAACTGCTACGGTGAATTTGTAGAGGAGCGCGAACCGCTCGAAGTGGGAGCAGATATGATCGTAGGTTCCCTGATCAAAAACCCTGGCGGCGGACTTGCACCGATCGGCGGATACATTGTCGGGAAAAAAGAATGCGTTGAAAATGCCGCTTACCGTCTGACCTCTCCGGGACTTGGAAAAGAAGTCGGAGCATCCTTAGGTGTCATCCAGTCTTTCTATCAGGGATTTTTCCTTGCACCGACTGTTGTGAGCGGAGCATTAAAAGGAGCAATCTTTGCCGCAAATATCTATGAAAAACTCGGTTTTGAGGTCGTTCCAAACGGAAGTGAAAGCCGTCACGATATCATTCAGGCAGTTTCATTCCACAATCCGGATGCGCTGATCGCATTCTGCGAGGGAATCCAGGCTGCTGCGCCGGTCGACAGCTATGTAACTCCGGAACCGTGGGCTATGCCGGGCTATGACAGCGATGTCATTATGGCGGCAGGTGCATTTGTCCAGGGATCATCCATTGAGCTGAGCGCAGACGGTCCGATCAAGCCTCCATATGCCGTTTATTTCCAGGGCGGTCTGACCTGGTATCATGCAAAACTGGGTATTTTGAAATCTTTACAAAAACTTAAGGAACGAAAACTTGTCGACCTTGACTTGTTATGATAAAATATAATGTGATTTATTCATGACAATAGGTTTACTTGTAAAATGTATAATCTATTTTTTATGATAATAGATCCTTATGCTTCCCGGGAGAGTAGAAAGGAAGCATTCATGAGCAAAAATACTACGGTAAAGGAATTGCCGGATTCGGAAAAACCATATGAGAAGTTTCTTGCATATGGTCCGGAATACTTAAGTGATGCAGAGCTGTTAGCAGTGATTATCCGTTCAGGGACAAATGGTCAGAAATCTGTGGAGGTCGCACAGAATCTGTTGCATGATGGTCATCGCAATTTGTTAAACCTCTATGACATTTCATTTGAAAAGATGCAGAAAATACGCGGGATCGGCCCCATAAAGGCGATTCAGTTAAAATGTGTTGCAGAGTTATCAAGGCGGATTGCTCAGACAAAATCAGCTCCTGAAATATGTATGACCAGTCCGAAAACCATCGCAGATTACTATATGGAACGTCTGCGTCATGAAAACAAAGAGCATCTGATTGTCTGTATGTTCGACAATAAATGTCACATGAAAGGTGATAAACTGCTTTCTGTCGGCAGCGCAAACGAGACGATCGTTTCCCCCCGCGAAGTTTTCGAAACAGCAATTAATTGTCATGCAGCGCATCTTATCTTAGTCCATAATCATCCAAGTGGTATACCGGAACCATCCCACGCAGATGATGTCGTTACAAGGCGTATTTTAAACTGCGGACAATTAATGGGCATTCCGCTTTCCGACCATGTTATTATCGGGGATCATTCTTACTTTAGTTACAGAGAAAATAACAGGATCGTGGTTTAAACCGCGCTCCAAAGGGAGAGAACAATGACAAACAACGTATACGGTATTGACCTTGGAACATGCAATATGAAAATCTACTGCAAGTCTTCCAACAAAATCTTAAATGAGAAAAACACGATCGCATTAAAAAATAAAGATGAGATCTACGCTTATGGTAACTCGGCATACGCAATGTATGAAAAAGCTCCAGAGTCCATCCATGTGACATTTCCTGTTACAACAGGTGTCATCGCAGATTTTAACAATCTTCAGTCCATGATACAGCTCTTCTTAGAAACACATGTTAAGGGAAGCTTAAAGGGCGCAGAATTTATCGTGGCAGTACCAACAAGTATTACGGAGGTAGAGAAAAAAGCGTTTTTTGACATGTTCTATAAGAGCAAGATGAAACCGAAGAGTGTGCTTTTATGTGAAAAACCGATCGCAGATGCCGTCGGATTAGGATTAGATGTCAATGAACCGACCGGTATCATGGTTGTAGATATCGGTGCAGATACGACCGAGATTTCTGTTATTTCACTTGGTGGACTTGTACTTAGTGATCTGCTCCATTTTGGTGGCAATAGGATCGATGAATCCATTATTACTTATGTAAAGCGTAATTACAATCTGGTCATTGGGCAGAAAACAGCACAGAGCATGAAAGAGCGCTTAGGTTCCGGTATCCCGGGCAATGAAGATACCATGATCGTTGTCGGAAGAGACGTTGTAAGCGGTCTTCCGATCGAAATGGAAATGTCAGGTACTGTCGTATATGAAGCAATCAAAGACAACCTCGAAAGTATCTGTAATTCCATCAAAATGATTCTGGAAAAAACACCACCAGAACTGGCAAAAGACATTATCCATTCCGGAATCTATATCACGGGCGGAAGTTCTCAGATCCACGATCTGGATAAGTTGTTTGCAGATATCACAGGTATCGATATCAATACCTGTGAAGAACCGGAAGAGTGTGTTGTGCGTGGTCTTGTAAAAATTGTTTCCGACAATAAATACAAACATCTGGCATTCAGCATGAAAAGTAAGATCTTGATTTAGGGGAAAGTATGAGACGAAAACCAAAATTTGTTCTTCCAACAAAATATATACTGCTGATCTTAAGCGGTGTATGTATTGTGGCAATATTACTAAGTTTTACACTCGGCATATCCGGCGGACCATTAAATACTGTCGCCGGATATGTATTTATTCCGATGCAGCGCGGCATTAATTCTGTCGGTACCTGGATTGGTGAAAAAGCAGATAACTTAAAAAAGTTAAATGATGTCATGGCAGAAAACGAAGACCTGAAGCATCAGGTAGATGATCTGACAACGGAATTAAATACGATTAAGTTAGAGCAGTACGAACTTGAAAACTTAAGAGAGCTTTTAAAGCTGGATCAGAAATATCCAAGTTATGATAAAGTAGCAGCGAATGTCATTGGGAAAGACGGCGGCAACTGGTTTACCAATTTTACGATTGATAAAGGATCAAACGACGGAATTGACGTAGACATGAATGTAATTGCAGGAAGTGGTCTTGTAGGAATCGTCACGGATGTAGGACCTAATTATGCAAAAGTGTCTTCGATCATCAATGATACCATGAAAGTCAGTGGCATGGTTTCCACAACTTCAGACAATCTGATCGTAAATGGCAGTTTACAGAACATGAATGAAAATATGGCAATTGAGTTTTCAAATCTCAACGATAAGGACAATGAAGTTGCCATCGGGGATCCCGTTGTTACCTCTTATGTATCCAACCGCTATCAGCAGGGAATCCTGATCGGCTATATCAGTACACTTACCATGGATTCTAATAATCTTACAAAGTCGGGTACCATCACACCGGCAGTCGATTTTGAACATATCGAAGAAGTTCTTGTCATTTTAAATAAGAAACAGACAGCAGAATCTTAGAAACAGAGGTTATTTATGAGAAGAAAGATTACCGTATTTATTATTATTGCCGTCTGCTATCTGTTGCAAACGACACTCTTTGATACACTTTCCTTTGCATCCATATCGCCAAACCTTCTAATTATCGTAACATCGTCCTTTGGTTTTATGCGCGGACGCAAAGAAGGGCTTTTTATCGGCTTTTTCTGCGGACTGCTCTTAGATATTTTCGGCGGGGGTGTTCTTGGATTTTATAGCCTTTTATATATGTATATCGGATGTATCAACGGAATGTTCCGCAAACTTTTTTATCCGGAGGATATTAAGCTGCCGCTTCTTCTGATTGCAGGCAGTGATTTAAGTTGCAACCTTCTGATTTATTTTATTATGTTTCTTTTTCGAAACAGATACGACTTTAACTACTATTTTTTACAATTAATGATACCAGAGTTGGTTTATACCATGGTTATCACAATTTTTTTGTATTTTGTAATTTTAAAGATTAACCAGAAACTGGAAGCAATCGAGAAAAGGAGTGCAAGCAAATTTGTTTGATAATATAAAAGACGCATGCCGCATGTTTTTTAAATCACGGCTGGTTGTAGCAACAGTTGTAATGATCCTGTTGTTTTCCATTCTCCTCTGGCGTATCTTTTCTCTTCAGATTGTAAACGGAAAAGAATACCAGGACAATTATACGTTAAAAATCGTCAAAGAACGTACCTTAAACAGTACACGCGGAAATATTTATGACCGCAACGGCAATCTGCTGGCATACAATGAACTGGCATATTCCATTACCATCGAAGACAACGGTACTTATAGTTCTACTAAGGCAAGAAATGCTGCCATCAATCAGGAACTTGCACAGGTCATAGATGCCCTTGAAAAAAATGGAGACTCGATCGTCAATGATTTTAAAATATCAATGGATGACAACGGCAATTATAGTTACAACATAGAAGAGTCCGGTGCAACCTGGAAACGTTTTTTGGCGGATGTATTTGGCGAAGCCTCATACGAAAGTATGCAGGAAGATGAATCTGATATCATTTCACGCAACAAACTTGACTTTAAACCAACAGAAGCAACTGCAGCACAGGTCATGCAGTATCTGACAGGCAGTAAACGTTATGCGATCGGAAACGAATATGATAATGCGATGGCATATAAGATTACTGTCGTACGTTTTTCCATGGCACAGAATGCCTACCAGAAATATATCGCGACTACGATTGCAACAAATGTCTCAGAAGAATCGGTTGCCTATATCAGTGAACACGCCGCAGAATTACAGGGTGTGGAGGTATTAGAAGACACCATTCGAAAGTACAACGATAGTGAATATTTTTCTTCCATTATCGGTTACACCGGAAAAATATCTACCGATGAATATAACAAACTTTCAGAGACTGATGATTCCTATACTTTAAATGATGTTGTCGGCAAGCTTGGTATTGAACAATATATGGACAGCGATTTAAAGGGAGAAAAAGGACATGAAAAGCTTTATGTGGATTATCTTGGAAAAGCAGTAAAAGTCATTGAACATGAAGAACCACAGGCTGGAAATGATGTATATCTGTCCATTGACCGTGATCTGCAGATTGCGGTGTATAATCTTTTAGAGCAGGAAATTGCCGGAATCGTGTATTCTAATATCGATAATCCCGGATCGGATATCAATATTCCAATTACAGATGTTTATTTTGCTCTGATCAACAACAATGTAATTGATTTTTCACATTTTTCAGAAGAAAATGCATCTTCCACGGAACGTGAAGTGCAGCAGATCTTTACAGGCAGGCAGAATGCTGTAACCGATCAGATCCGTACGGAATTAACCGGAAATGCACCGACTCCATTTGCATCCATGACTGAAGAATATCAGGATTATTTTACTTATATTCTAAAAATGCTTCGTGACAATGGCATTCTGTTGAAAAAAAATATTGATACCACTGATGAAGTCTATCTTCAGTGGCAGAATGGAACCATTGGTCCGCAGGAGTATCTGGATCACGCGATAGCAAAAGGCTGGATCGATATTACAAAGTTTTCCGTAAGTGAGAAATACTCAGACTCTACAGAAATATATGATGCACTGTGTGATTATATTCTAAATGACATTAGTACAGATTCAGATTTTGCCAAAATTATATATGAATATTTGATCCAGACAGATGCCATTACGGGAAGACAGCTTTGCCTGATCTTATTTGATCAGAATATCCTGGCTTTCGACGAAGATGAGATTGCAGGATTATCCGGTGGTACACTTGCACCGGCTGCCTTTATCAAAGAAAAAATCCAGAATCTTGAAATTACACCGGCCCAGCTTGCCTTAGATCCATGTGCCGGCTCCTGTGTAATTACGGACACAAACACAGGAGAGGTCCTTGCTTTGGTAAGTTATCCGGGATATGACGGAAACAGGCTTGCAAATACTGTCGATGCCGATTATTTCAATAGTCTGCAGCAGAATAACGCAAGACCTTTATATAATTATGCCACCCAGCAGCGTACCGCACCGGGTTCCACATTTAAGATGGTCTCTGCAACTGCCGGTCTTGCCGAGCATGTGATCAGTACAACAGAACAGATCCAGGATCTTGGTGTATACAAAAATGTAAGTAATGAACCGGAATGCTGGATTTATCGTTCTTCCCACGGATCACACGGACTTATTAATGTGTCTGAAGCACTCAGGGATTCCTGTAACTACTTTTTCTATGAAGTCGGTTATCGTCTCAGTACGAACAACTATGCAATGAGTTATAATAACGATGCTGCAGAAAATGGTATAGAAAAAATACAGAAATATGCTTCGCTTTACGGTCTGAATGAGACGACAGGGGTAGAAATTGAAGAGAGCAAACCGCAGGTTGCAGACAGTTTCCCTGTCATGGCTGCCATTGGTCAGAGTAATAATAACTACTCCACAATACAGCTCGCCAGATATGTTACTGCCGTTGCAAACGGTGGTACCGTATATAATTATACACTTTTAAACAAAGTAACGGATTCTGACGGAAACACATTAAAACAATACGAACCGGCGATCCGCAATACCGTGGATGTTTTAAGTGATAGTGACTGGGATGCCATTCATACCGGTATGCGCATGGTAGTCGAAAACACGAAAGAGTTTGATGGATTTCCAATCGAAGCAGCCGGAAAAACAGGTACGGCGCAGGAAGATCTGACCAGACCAAACCATGCATTATTTGTTGGGTACGCTCCATATGGCAATCCTGAAATATCCATTGCGACACGTATTGCCAATGGATATACTTCCCACAATGCAGCAGAGGTTTCAAAGAAGATCCTTGCATACTATTTTAAAGTTGAAGATGCTGATTCTCTGTTAAACGGACAGGCTGAAAATATTAACGCTACCTCAAATGGCGTGAATGACTAATATCTGGATAATTCCCGTTATTTCATGGGTTTTATTAATAAATCAAAACAGGAGGTTCCCTTATGGGTGAAGTAATTACTTTTACCTCAGGAAAAGGCGGCGTTGGCAAAACAACAACTACAGCTAACGTTGGCGCAGGACTTTCACTGTTAGATAAAAAAGTGGTATTGGTAGATACTGATATCGGCTTACGAAATCTTGACGTTGTCATGGGACTTGAAAACCGGATTCTTTACAATCTGGTGGATGTACTAAGTGGCAGATGCCGGGTGAAACAGGCAATCATACGGGACAAACGATTTCCAAATCTGTCTATAATACCGTCATCCTGTACAAAAGAAAAAAATCTGCTTGATCCTGGTCAGATGAAACATCTGCTTGATGATTTAAGACAGGACTTTGACTATATATTAGTTGACAGTCCAGCAGGAATAGATCAGGGATTTTTGCTTGCCATTACGGGAGCTGACCGCATTGTAGTGGTCACAACACCACAGATTGCAGCCATTCATGATGCTGACTGTGTACTTCAGATTTTAAAAAAACATTATACGGTAAAAACAGAACTTCTGATCAATGGGTTCCGGAAACATATGGTGAAGGACGGAGATATGTTAAATATCGACGACATCTGTGAACTTTTAGATGTACCGTTACTCGGTGTCGTACCGGAAGATGAACAGATCATTATTGCCCAAAATCATGGCGAACCATTACTGCATCTGGATGGAAACAAAAAAAATGTATTACTTTCCGAACTTTGCTACAACAATATAGCAAGGCGAATTACAGGTGAGGAAGTGCCCCTGTTAAATTACATAAAACAGGGTAGTATTTTTTCAAAAATATTTTTCAAAAAGAAACCTGTGAAAGGAGTACTAAATGGTTAAGACTCATTCCGGAAATGTCGCAAAAGAGCGCTTAAAGCTGATGATGAATGCAGACCATCAAAAACTTGATGATGCTACTATGGAACTTATCCGTCAGGAAATAGGCTGTATTATCACAAAATATGTTGTCATCGAGCCGGAAAACATTGAAATTAAGGTAATGTTAAAGGATTACAAGAAAAGAGAGTAGGATAATGTCTAAACTTTATAAACTAAAGAATTACAAATTCATACTGGTCATATATGTTCTGATATTAAATACCCTGGGGGTCTTTCTAGTTGGGAGTGCAAGCCCTGGGGATCAGAAAAAGCAGATCATCGGTATGGTGAGCGGTATTATCATCATGGTGGTTTTATCTCTGATTGACTACAGTTTTATCCTTCGTTTTTCCTGGATCGTATATCTGCTTGCAGTCGGTCTCTTAGCACTGGTGCTTGTTGCGGGAGCTTCCTCAAAAGGTGCGCAGCGCTGGTTTGAGATCGGCGGTATCCGCTTTCAGCCATCCGAACTTGTAAAAATACTTTTGATTTTATTTTTCGCATATTATTTTATGAAATATGAAGAGAAGATCAATACGGTAAGAGTCATTGTTTCTTCGTTTGTGTTACTTGCAATCCCGCTGTTTTTAATCTATAAACAACCAAATCTATCAACTATGATCGTGATCACCCTGGTTTTTTGCGCATTGTTGTTTATGGCAGGATTAAACTATAAACTGGTTGTCGGTGTACTAATTATCTGTATTCCGGTCGGACTGATCGGAATGACACTGATCATCCAGGATAAAATTCCATTCATTCACGCTTATCAGCTTGGACGTATCATGGCATGGCTTTATCCGGATGATTATCCGGATCTTGCCTACCAGCAGCAAAATTCGATCATGGCGATCGGTTCCGGACTTTTATGGGGAAAAGGTCTTAACAATACAGATCCTACCTCTGTGAAAAATGGTAATTTTATTCTGGAGCCTCAAAATGACTTTATTTTCGCAGTTGCAGGGGAGGAGCTTGGATTTGTGGGCAGTGCAGTGATCATAATTCTCTTGCTTTTCATCACGATTGAGTGTATATTTATTGCTAGAAAAGCAAAAGACACAGCAGGCAGACTAATCTGTTGTGGTGTAGGTGCGTTGATTGGATTTCAAAGTTTTGTTAATATCAGTGTGGCAAGCGGGCTACTGCCAAATACAGGTGTGACACTTCCGTTTGTCAGCTACGGACTTACATCATTATGGTCTTTGTATATAGGTATCGGGCTTGTCTTAAATGTCGGGCTTCAGCCGAAAAAATATTAACAACAGGGGGTCCTACAACATGAACATTGGATTAATAGCACACGACTCAAAAAAGAAACTGATGCAGAATTTCTGCATTGCCTATCGGGGTATACTTTGCAAAAATGAGCTTTATGCAACCGGAACAACCGGAAGGCTGATTGAAGAGGTTACAAATTTAAACATTCATAAATATTTAGCAGGACATCTGGGAGGAGCACAGCAGTTAGGAGCACAGATTGAGCACAATGAGATTGACCTTGTTATTTTTCTCCGTGATCCGTTAACACCAAAATCACATGAGCCGGATGTTAACAATGTTGTAAAAATCTGTGATACACACAACATACCTCTTGCAACAAATCTTGCCACAGCAGAGCTTCTGATCAAATCCTTAGACAGAGGCGATTTAGAGTGGCGTGAAATGTACAAATAATAGAAACAAATGAAAAATGCGTACGCAGGATATACCTTTGACCGGTGTATCCTGCGTATTTTGTGAAAGGAATTTTAACATGAAACGATTTCTATCTGTTCTATGTATGACAGCACTTTTACTCGGCAGCATAACAGGCTGTGGAAAAGAAGAAGTTACTTTAGAGCAGCCATATGATATTTACGAAACAACTGGAAGTCTTGGAATTGGTGCGACTGCCTCTGCAGGTTCACAGGCGTATTTTTCCAACGATCTTTGTGTGGCAGATGATTTTCCGGTCGGAACTGATACGACCGACTCCCAGGTTGCAGAAGGTGCCGGTACTTTTAATCTGGCAACCAATGAGATTGTTTATGCAAAGAATATATATGAACGGTTATATCCGGCAAGTACAACAAAAATTCTGACCGCATACATTGCCTTAAAATACTGCACGGATTTGAGCCAGCCAGTTACAATCAGCGAAAATGCTGCCAATCAGGCTTCCGATTCCTCGGTCTGCGGACTTCATGCGGGAGATGTGATCCGCATGGATGATCTTTTATATGGTATGATGCTGCGAAGTGGCAATGATGCTGCGATTGCAATCGCAGAGTCAATTTCAGGCAGTGTGGAAGAATTTGCAGCACTGATGAACAAAGAGGCAGCAGCACTCGGCGCAACACAATCCCATTTTGTCAATCCCAATGGACTTCCGGATGAAAATCATTATACGTCCGTATATGATCTATATCTGATTTTCCGCGCTGCATTACAGAACGAAACGTTTGTTCAGATCATCAGTACAACATCCTATGATGTAACATATCAGGCAGCAGATGGCACAACCGAAGATCATACCTGGGAAAATACAAATCAATATCTGAGTGGTCATGCAAAGGCTCCGGACGGTTTTACCATAATTGGCGGAAAAACAGGTACAACCGGCGATGCGGGATACTGTCTGGTTCTTTATTCCATGAATGAACAGTCACAGCCAATTATCTCTATTGTTCTGAAAGCAGATGCAAAATTTAACCTTTATCTGTTAATGAATGAAATGTTATCCGGTTTTGCAAATTAATTGAAAATATCATTGTTTTTTATGTATTTATATACTATAATTAATTTATAAAACGAACCGTTTTTATTCATTTTCACGAATATGGACGTTGCATCGAAGGATCAGGAGGGAAATGACCATGATAGAGATTATTTCAGGCGAAAAGGGAAAAGGAAAGACAAAAGAACTGCTTAACAAGGTCAATACATCGATCGCATCCGCAACTGGCAATATCGTATATCTGGATAAGAGTCAGAAACATATGTATGAATTAAATAATAAGGTGCGGCTGATCAATGTAAATGATTTTCTGATTGATAACTGTGATGAATTTCTCGGTTTCATCTGTGGTGTGATATCACAGGATCACGATCTCGAAGAAATGTACCTTGACAGTTTTCTTACCATTGCATCGATTGACTCTGATGAGCTTTTAAATCATGCAATTCAAAAGCTCGATGCGATCAGTGAAAAATACAATGTAAAGTTCATCTTAAGCGTGTCAAAAGATGAATCCAAACTGACGGATGTTGCAAAAGCAAAAGTTGTCATTTCCCTGTAAAAATGAATATGTAGACATTAGATAACACACAATAAGTATATCTTTTGTTCTGAGTGATTATGCGGTATGGAAAGACTTTTTATCCATACCGCATATTTTTCAATTCACAGGAAATTACGTCTTATAAATTGAAAATCCCTCCGGCGGGATGCGCAAGTCTGTTGTCTATGCTTCTCCTACAGAACGGATTCGTCCGAACAGGCTGATCAGATATAATCCACCAATTCCCACAAGTGCATAAATGATTCTTGTAAGCCACGACATATCCCCAAAAAGAAATGCCACCAGATCAAATCTGAAAAAGCCGATCAGTCCCCAATTAACCGCACCGATAATGACTAATGTAAGCAATGTGTAATCAAGCCAGTTTGTATTCATTTTTTTAGCCTCCTTTTGCAGATAGTATGCACGCATAAAAAAGTTTTTATTCGTATAAAACTTTTTTATCCTCGTTGTTTTCTATGAAATAAAATGTTAGAATAAAAATGTTGAAAATTTTAAGAGGTGGATAAATTTTTGAGTGAACATAAAAAAATAGTAAAATATCGTAAACCGTTCAACATAAATATTGGTGTCATCATTTTTATTATTATTTTCATATATCTTGTATTCAATGTTTTTTCTTACATTACAACAACACACACTTCTGTTTATGAAGTGGAGCAGGGGACCATGGCAGAAAACAATGTTTACCGGGGTTTAATTCTTCGGGATGAATCAATTGTTACCTCACAATATGCCGGTTCGCTAAATTATTATGTACGGGAATCTTCAAGAGTTGGATACGGAGATTTAATCTGTTCCGTTGATGAAAGCGGAAGTGTTTCCCAAAAGATCAATGATGTAAGTGCAGATGCCTCTAATTTGGATGACGAGGGTCTCTTAGAAATTGAAAATGATATTTCTGATTATGAAAATTCCTATCAGGCGCAGACATTTTATAATATTTATTCCTTTAAAGAAAATATTGATTCTGCATTAAATGAAGCACTAAGTCTGGAAGCTTTGAACGGACTATCTGACTATACGTCCGCTGCCGGAGATGGTTCTTCCTTTCATACAGTCACAACCGATACCCCTGGCATTCTTGTTTATTATACGGACGGATTTGAAAATACAACGACAGACAATTTTTCAAAAGAACAGTTTGATGAAGCTTCCTATCAGCGAAACAATTTAAAACAAAACACATCTGTTTCTGCCGGAGATGCACTTTATAAACTGATCAGCAATGAAGAATGGCATATCGTCGTTCCCATCACTAACATACTTGCAGACGAACTTGCAGATGACAACACACTGAAACTTCGGTTTATCAAAGATGGTAAAACATCCTATGCCACCTACGTGATCACAGAAAAGGGCGGCGAAAAATATCTTATTTTAACGCTTCGCAATTCACTGGTGCGCTATGCCAAGGATCGTTTTATAGAAATTGAACTATTGCTTGCAGAACAGACCGGACTGAAAATTCCAAATTCAGCAATTACGGAGAAAGAATTTTTTACCATACCTGTCAGCTACTTTATGAAAGGTGGTGATTCTGATGCCGATGGATTGCTCGTTTCATCCACAAACAAAAATGGAAAGACAACGACGGAGTTTGTTTCGCCAACGATCTACTACACAACAGACGATCATTACTATATCGACAGCGAGATGGTCAATGCAGGGGATATTCTGGTAAAACCGGACTCGAATGAAACTTACCGGGTTGGATCAGACACTGCAACATTGAAAGGTGTCTATAATGTCAATAAAGGTTATGCTGTATTTAAACAGATCGATATCCTCTATCAGAGCAAAGAATATACCATCGTAAAAACAGGAACTTCCTATGGTATTTCCCTATATGACCATATTGCTTTAGATGGAGCAAAGATCAATGAAGATGATTTGTTAAAATAATGGAGGAAAAATATATGTTAAAAGAAAATCTTGCCAATGTAGAAAAAAATATTGAACAGGCTTGCAAAAATGCCGGCCGCAGCCGTGATGAAGTAACCCTGATTGCGGTAAGTAAAACCAAGCCAATCGAAATGTTACAGGAAATCTATGATGAAAACATACGCGATTTTGGTGAAAATAAAGTACAGGAACTCTGCAGTAAAATGGAGCAGCTTCCGTCGGATATCCGCTGGCATATGATCGGGCATCTTCAGCGCAATAAGGTAAAATATATTGTTGGGAAAGTTGAACTGATCCATTCTGTGGATACATACCGCCTTGCCGAAGAGATTAATATTCAGGCAAAAAAACAAAATGTGATCGTCCCGATTCTTGTGGAGGTCAATATTGCACATGAAGAGTCCAAATTTGGAATTTCTGCAGAGGATGCAATTCTTCTTGTGGAAGATATTTCCAAGCTTGAAAATATACGTATCAAAGGGCTTATGACGATTGCACCTTATGTGGAAAATCCAGAAGATAATCGTCTGTATTTCCGAAAAATAAAGCAATTATCTGTTGACATAACTAATAAAAACATAGATAATGTATCTATGGAAATTCTGTCTATGGGAATGACAGGCGATTATATGGTTGCAATCGAAGAGGGTGCTACCATGGTGCGCGTAGGGACTGGAATTTTCGGTGAAAGAATTTATAAACAGGAGTGAGAACATGGGAGTTCTTGATAAATTTTTAAGTGCTATGCGTCTGAATCCGGACGATGATGACGATTTTTACAACGAAGATTATGATTATGATGACGATTATACAGAGGACGAGCCTAAGCAGACGTTCCATCGCGAAAAGAAACGGGACACTACAGAAAAAGATTACGATTCTGATCGTTCCAAAGATGTTTCAACAAAATCAACTTCTAAAGTTACACCAATCCGTCCATCCAAGAAACAGGCTGGTCCTGGTGGCATGAAAGTATGTGTGATAAAGCCTACTTCCGTAGAAGATGCCAGAGAGATTACAGAAACTTTACTGGAAAACCGTACTGTTGTACTCAATGTAGAAGGTCTTGATGTTGAGATTGCGCAGCGTATCATTGATTTTACATCCGGTTCATGTTTCGCGATCAGTGGTAATCTGCAGAAGATTTCAAATTATATCTTTATTATCACACCGGCATCCGTAGATATTTCCGGAGATTTCTTAAGTTTAATGGATTCATTTGAAACAAGGGGTATTCAAACTGATTTTTAATTATGAATGAGCAGGATCTTTGTAAAAAACGTCTGTTGGATCTTTCCAGACAGGCTGATCGAAAGGGAATCGTTTTATTCAGCGATTTCCTTAATTTAAATGAACTGAATATTTACCACCAGTGCGAATCCGAGTTCGTAACAAAGACAGAGAGCTATGGTGGTGTCCCTTATGCAGAGCGTCAGATAATTGCTTTTATTCCTGATGCTCTTTATTATGATTGGACATACCCGATCACAGCATTAAAAGTAGTGCCTACCTACCCGAAATTCGCAGAAAAATTAGGGCATCGGGATCTGCTTGGATCTATCATGACACTCGGCATAGACCGTGCAAAGATTGGCGATATTCTTATGGGGGATGATTGTTATTATATTTTATGTGAGGAAACTGTTGCCCCATACTTTATGGAACAACTCACAAAGGTTCGTCATACACTGGTTCATTTAAGTGTTGTAGATCCAGACGAGATCAGTTTCCACCAGGAATTGATCGATAAAGACGGAATCATCACCTCAAACAGACTTGACTCCGTCATCGCCTGTGTATATCGTTTATCCAGAAGCCAGTCTTTAGACCTGATCCGTGCAGACCGTGTATTTGTAAATGGAAAAACAATCCAGTCTCCGACCTATATCTGCAAACCGGATGATATTGTATCCGTACGCGGTCATGGACGTTTTCATTTTATTTCTATCTCAGGAGAAACCAATAAGGGACGTCTGAAAATCAAATACCAGATATACAAAAGTTAATAATAAACTCATATACAAAAATGGAGGAGTATTATGTCAAAAAGCATACCGGTTACAGATGGAACAAATGTAATTTATACGATTGAATTAAAGAATAATTTTAGTGACCTTTGTAAAGAACTGAACAGGCTTGACATCGGTTCTGAACGCAAGCTTTGTATTGTTACAGATTCTAATGTTGCCCCCTTATATGCAAAGGAAGTACGGGACCAGCTTTCTACAACATTTCCAAATGTATTTTTACATGTTTTTTCTGCCGGTGAAGCAAGTAAAAACACGGATACCGTTGGAACCTTATATCAATTTCTGATAGAGAATCACTTTGACAGAAAAGATATCTTATTAGCGCTTGGCGGGGGAGTCGTTGGTGACCTGACTGGTTTTACGGCAGCAACTTACTTACGGGGAATTGATTTCATACAAATTCCGACAACACTGCTTTCACAGGTAGACAGCAGTATTGGCGGCAAAACTGGCGTTGATTTTATGCAGTATAAAAATATGGTCGGAGCATTTTATCAGCCTAGATTAGTCTATATGAATCTGTCAGTACTTCATTCTCTTCCAAGGAAACAGATCGTGTCCGGAATGGGAGAGATTATCAAACATGGATTGATCAAAGATGCTTCTTATTTTGAATGGCTTATCGCGCATGAAAAAAATATCTGGGCGTTAGATTCTGAAATTTTAGAAGAAATGATCTATATCAGCTGCAATATCAAACGCGATGTGGTCGAGCGTGATCCAAAAGAGCAGGGAGAGCGCGCACTTCTTAATTTTGGTCACACAATCGGTCATGCTATTGAAAAGCTCTCTGATTTTTCACTTTACCATGGAGAATGTGTAGGACTTGGCATTGTTGCGGCATCGTATCTGTCCATGCAGCTTGGTCATATCTCAGAAGAAGATTTTCGTAAAATCAAAAATGCATTATCTCTTTTTGAACTGCCGACGTATATTGATGGATTTGATGCCAAAAAGGTTCTTTCCGCAACAAAATCGGACAAAAAAATGGTTGGAAACCAGGTTAAATTTATTTTGTTAAAAGAGATTGGCAATGCTTATATTTACCGCGAACTGACAGACGAACAGATTCTTGACGGCATCCGTTATGTCTGCCATTGAAATTTATTTTCAAAGAAACGAGGACTCAATGATACAACAATCTAAAAACATTCAAAAAAAAGCTTTTACCGGTATTATATGCTCAGTTATCCTGATCTTATTAGATCAGTTTACAAAATATCTCGCAGTGCAGCATTTGAAAGATCAGATGCCTGTTGTTTTGTGGAAAAATGTTTTTGAACTCAGTTATTTAGAAAACCGGGGTGCAGCATTTGGCATTCTTCAGGGGAAACAGTGGCCGCTTATCATTTTCACGGTAATTGTCCTAATTATTATCACATATTTTTATCTGATGCGTATCCCATCCGAAAAACACTTTGGATTGCTCAATGGAATCGCCATTTTGTTTTTTGCAGGTGCGATCGGTAACTTTATTGACCGGGTTATGCAGGGATATGTTGTTGATTTTTTTTATTTCAGACTCATTAACTTTCCAGTGTTCAATGTTGCAGATATTTATGTGACAGTAGCTGCCATACTTTTAATTTTATGTCTGCTGTTTTATAAAGAAGATGATTTTGAACGTATTCTTCCCACAAAAAAGGAATCATAATTTACACGGCTATTTGTTTCTGAGCAAAAACAAATAGCTTTGATGGCAAGGCATAAAAAACATGCCTCCGAGAATTTGAGATTCTCGTCGCCTCTTCGCAACAAGTTGCTCAGAAATGAGGATTTTTATGAAACAGGAAACTTTTGAAATAGAGGCAGAATATGAAGGAGAACGCTTAGATAAATATCTAAGCGTTATTTTTGAACAATCTAAGAATTCTTCAACCTCGCCTTCACGTTCTTTTTTCCAAAAATTGATTAAGGACGGGCATGTAAAAGTAAATGATTCTATCGAAAAAGCAAATTACCGTCTGCATATGGATGATCTTGTGAGTGTGGAAATTCCCGATGCCGTGGAAACACCAATTCTTCCGGAAGATATCCCGCTTGATATTTTATATGAAGATGACGACCTTCTCGTTGTCAATAAACCGAAAGGAATGGTTGTACATCCATCTGCCGGTCATTATTCAGGCACTTTGGTCAATGCGATCATGTTTCACTGCAAGGATAGTCTTTCCGGCATTAACGGCGAAATACGACCAGGGATCGTGCACCGGATCGATATGGACACAACCGGCTCTTTAATCGTATGTAAAAACGATGAAAGTCACGTTAAAATTGCAGAACAGATCAAAGCGCATAGTGTTAACCGCAGATACCGCGGTATTGTATACGGCGTTGTAAAGGACGATGAAGGAACCATCAATGCACCCATCGGCAGACATCCGACCAACCGAAAAAAGATGGCGATCAATGAAAAAAATGGAAAACCAGCGATTACGCATTATAAGGTACTGGAACGCTTTTCCAATTACACCTATATGGAATTTAAATTAGAGACGGGCAGAACACATCAGATCCGCGTTCATATGGCAAGTATCGGTCATCCGTTACTTGGCGATGCTGTATATTCCAGCGGAAAAAGTCCATTTAAAACACAAGGACAGACACTACATGCCATGACGATTGGTTTTATTCACCCACGTACTAAGGAATATATGGAGATATCAGCACCACTTCCAGAATATTTTTTGAAAATATTGAAAAGTTTACATTAAATTTTGAAAAATTGTTTTATTTTTCGAGAAAGTGTAGTATAATTATACAAAAGGAACAGATGTCTCCATATTAAATTCAAATATTTTGTATATATCATACAAATCTTTTGTAATATGTAATGACAATCTGATGCAAAAGAAAGTGGGGGATTTTTATGTCAAATAAGATATATACCATTGGACGTGAATTTGGAAGCGGAGGTAAAGCAGTCGGTGAGGCGCTTGCTGACAGACTTGGTATCGAATTATACGATAAAGAATTATTACAGCAGGCGGCAAAAGACAGTGGTTTTTGCGAAGAAATTTTTGAAAATCATGATGAAAAACCAACCAGCAGTTTTTTATATTCACTGGTTATGGATACATATTCCGTTGGAAGTTATAATTCTTCACCATTTTTGGATATGCCATTGAACCATAAAGTATTCCTTGCACAGTTTGAAACAATCAAAAAGATTGCAGATCGTGAATCCTGTGTTATCGTCGGCAGATGTGCGGATTATGCATTGGCAGATTATACGGACTGCATCAACATTTTTATTCATGCAGATATGGAGAAACGTATCAAAGCTGTCAGCAAACGTCTGAATATCACAGAAAACAAGGCGAAAGATCTGATCCAGAAAAAGGATAAACAACGTGCCAGCTATTACAATTATTATTCCAGCAAACACTGGGGCGATTCCAACAGCTATCATTTGACTCTTGATGCAGGAAAACTTGGTATTGATGGATGTGTCGATATGATTTTAAAATTCCGTGAAATTATGGATGCACAGAAATAAAATAATACAATAGAATGTTTTAAAATCCCCATGAAAGCTTAGAAAAGTCTTGATGGGGATTTTTCATGTTTGTTGCCGACACAGCGTATATTGAGTTAATAAGCTACAGTCTATTTGCTTCCGAATATAACTATTCGTTAAACAAGCGTTTTGCGAATATATAGAAATCACTTCAAATATACTATTGCACACTTTTTCATGATCATTTTTGTCCTTAAAATGATCATTATTTTTTTAGATCCATTTATTACCGAATAATTTCTTCAGAGTCAAGAATGATCGTAAAAGGTCCTTCATTTACAAGGGATATTTTCATATCAGCGCCAAAAATTCCTTGTTCAACAACTGGGATCTGCATTTTGCAGCTATTAACAATATAAGTATACAGTTCCTTTGCCATATCTGGTTTTCCGGCATTCGTAAAAGATGGCCGGTTTCCCTTTCGGCAATCTGCATATAAGGTGAACTGTGATATCAATAACAAACTTCCTTCCACGTCTTTAAGTGATAAATTTGTTTTTCCATCAGAATCTTCAAAAATACGAAGTGCAATTAATTTTTTTATCATTTTATCTGCAATTTCTTTTGTATCGGAATCAGAAATTCCAATTAGTACCAAAAAACCTTTTTGGATACTGCCAGTCAGCTGTTCATCTACACGGCATGCAGCCGAGTTCACACGTTGCACTACAAACTTCATTTTTATATTCTCCTTTTTTATATTTCATACAAAATCCTATTAAAATTTTTATATAACAGATTCTGTTATAAATTTAACATATTTTGAACCAGTTGCCTACTATTCTATGTTCAATATTTAGTATATTTTTCACATTGCTTCCCGAAAAATAAATACAATTTTGTTTTAAAATATTGTATAATAAAGAAAGTTCTATACGGACAAGAATGGAGATTTATATGAAACTGCAACAACTGTACAGCTATACAAGAAAAGCTATTGACCAATATCAGCTGATAGAATCTGGGGATAAAATCGCTATCGGTATTTCCGGTGGAAAAGATTCTCTCACGCTCTTATATGCCTTGAGTGGATTGCGTCGATTTTATCCAAAAAAATTCGAGTTGGTAGCTGTGACAGTAAATCTCGGCTATGAAAGCTTTGATTTCACACAAGTTTCAGAACTATGTCGGGTGCTTGATGTTCCATATCATATTGTAAATACAGAAATCGCAAAAATTCTTTTTGAAGATCGAAATGAAAAACCTACCTGTTCCCTGTGTGCTAAAATGCGCAAAGGTGCATTAAACCAGGCAATCAAAGAACTTGGCTGCAATAAAGTTGCCTATGCACATCATATGGATGACGTGATTGAAACAGCTTTTTTATCCATGATCTATGAGGGACGTTTTTATGTATTTCCACCAAAAACTTATATGGAAGATTCTGATCTTACAATCATCCGTCCTCTGATCTATGTATCTGAGGCAGAAGTAAAAGGCTTTCAAAATAAATATCAACTTCCTGTTGTAAAGAACCCCTGTCCGATGGATGGCAATACAAAGCGGGAATATGTAAAAAAACTCATCCGGCAATTAAATCTCGATAATCCCGGAGTTAAAACAAAACTGTTTCATGCAGTCTGTACTGGAAAGATCCCCGGATGGACACCTGATACCGGCAATTACAATTAAAATGAGGATTACCATGAAAGAAAAAGCATATTACGAAACAATAAATGTAAAAAATGAGGTAAAATTAAGAAAATTATTAGAGGCACTACCGCCCTTTTGCAAGCAGTTTTTTATCGGTATTGAAGCAACAAGTTCTTCAAGGACAAAAATTGCATACGCATATGATATTGGCTGTTTCTTTGATTATCTGCACACACATAATCCCATCTGTGCAAAAATGGAAATTACAGATTTTCCTATTTCCATTTTAGATAAAATCACACCTATGGACATTGAAGAATATCTTTCTTATCTGAAATATTACGAAAAAGATGGAACGGAACACACCAACGACGAAGGAGGTCTGAAGCGCAAACTTTGTGCACTGCGCTCCTTTTATCATTATTATTATAGAAATGGCCTGATTGAAGATGATCCCACCGTCAAAGTAGATATGCCAAAGATACATGAAAAAAATATTATCCGTCTGGATGTAGATGAAGTTGCAAAACTTCTTGACGAGGTAGAATCCGGTGAAAATCTCACTGCAAGACAGCAACAGTATCACGAGAAGACAAAAGTCCGGGATCTGGCAATGATGACACTTTTATTAGGAACCGGTATTCGTGTATCAGAATGTGTCGGTCTTGATATAGAGGATGTTGACTTTAAAAATAATGGAATCAAAATCCACCGTAAAGGTGGCGCAGAGGTTGTCGTTTATTTTGGGGAAGAAGTCCGCAAAGCTCTTATGGATTATATGGTAGAACGCCAGAAAATCACTGCAGCGGACGGAAGTATCAATGCATTCTTTTTATCGTTACAAAATAAGCGTATAAGTGTCCGTTCCGTCGAAAATATGGTAAAAAAATATTCTAAACTGGTAACAACATTAAAGCATATTACACCGCATAAACTTCGCAGCACCTATGGTACATCACTCTATCGCGAGACCGGTGATATTTATCTGGTTGCTGATGTTCTTGGACATAAAGATGTCAATACAACCCGTAAGCACTATGCTGCGCTTGATGATGAAAGACGCCGCAGTGCCGCCAAATATGTCAAATTACGGGAAGTCTGAGCAAGATTATATTCTACAAAAATATTATGAATTAAAAAAATTGCTATATGATGTAAAATATCATATAGCAATTTTGAGAATCTATTATATTATGTCTCTGGCAACAATATGCTATCAATTTTTTCCTGAATCCTGTGCTGAACCAGTTCTGCAATCTCATGTGTTTTCAAAGAACCATATTCATCGAACAAAATAGGCTTCAGATAGTGCACCTGTGTTGTTACAGGTCCTAAATTAAAACTGTTAAAAACTTTATAAGAATCAATCAGTGCAACCGGTATGATCGGTGCCTTTGTCTTTAAAGCAATTTTAAAACTTCCGGCTTTAAAATCACATACATTATTGCGGTTATTAAAATCATATCCACCTTCCGGAAAAAGAATATAACGTTTTCCTTTTTTTACCTCTTCTGAAACATCATTGATAATTGTGAGTGCCTGTCTCACATCTTTCTTATCCAAACGTTTTCCCTGCAGCAGATCAATAAACTCCCGAACGAGGATCGTATTGGACTTTGCACGGTCCATAACAATGGAACATGGATTTTTATGCGTATAAATAATACCAAGTGCGTCATATTTTCCCTGATGGTTTGGATACATCATATAGCCGCCTTCCGCCGGGAGATTTCCCAGACCGTATGCCTTTGTTTTAATCCCACCTGTAGTTTTCATAAGGCGAATCACATGGCGTGCAAGCTCATATCGCTCTTCTTCTGAATATTTTTCAGGATGATCCGCTTCCTTACGCATCTTTGGAATCATATATGGTGCCCTGAAAAGGTTCATAAGAATTACATAAATAAACTTTAACATAACTTCAACGCTATCCTCCGTACCTGGCATATGACCTGAATATCATCTTTTCCATTTGAGATATTTTCATGCCGAATGTAACTATTATAGCTTATTTTGAAGAAAAATACAACAATCCTGCATACTGCTATTTTTTAGCTGCTATTTTTTAGTAACCTTTCACTGTAACTTTATGATGAAATACCTTTTCATATTATCCGAGTATGTATTGATTTCAAAACTCCTGGGCGTTTGCTTAAATCCAGATATCTACTTTAAATATTCTGCCGAATAATATGGTACCGTCAGATATTCCCCCTCGTGGATATCATCCGGAAAGATATGATTGATCATACATACTTCCTCTATATAGGCAGAAGTATTTTTATAATCATCTGTCATATAAATGCCTGCAATATCATTCAGTGTCTGTCCTGATGTAATCTGTATGCTGGTATAATATTTATAAGCACTTGTCTCATCGGCTGCCTGTGCCCGGATTGAGCCGAAACAGACAGAACAGATTATTACAAATAATATCATTGATAATGCGATTAAAAAAACTGATTTCTGATTTTTTCCATTTACTCTTCTGCTTCTCATAAATAACCTCCATCATATGCGAACATTTGTTACGAACAACTGTTTGTATATCTGTATATTAATACACGAACATTTGTTTGTCAATAATAAAATCGAACAAATTTTCGGAATATACGTTTGCATTTCTATTCGTTTTATGATAAAATGGACGCAGGATAAAATAATCCCATTACATGATTTAACAGGAGGCACTTTATGGCATATGGCAAAATCAGCAGCAAACAGCGAGAAATTTTAGAATATATCAAGCAGGAAATTTTAAACAAAGGTTATCCGCCTGCAGTTCGGGAGATCTGTGAAGCAGTTCATCTAAAGTCAACCTCTTCTGTCCACTCGCATCTTGAGACATTAGAAAAGAATGGTTATATCCGGCGAGATCCAACAAAGCCACGCGCCATCGAGATTATTGATGACAATTTTAATTTAACCCGGCGCGAAGTTGTAAATGTTCCTATCATTGGTCAGGTAGCTGCCGGCCAGCCGTTACTTGCTGTTGAAAATATTGAGAATTATTTTCCGATTCCTACCGAATTTATGCCAAACGCAGAGACGTTTATGTTAAAGGTAAAGGGCGACAGCATGATTAATGCCGGAATATTTGACGGCGATAAGATTCTTGTACAGAAGCAGCCTGATGCACAAAATGGAGATATTGTTGTTGCACTTGTAGATGATTCCGCAACAGTAAAGACTTTTTACAAAGAGGACGGTCACTATCGCCTACAGCCGGAAAATGATACCATGGACCCGATCATTGTGAATGAATGTTCAATTCTTGGTAAAGTATTTGGTATTATGCGATTCTTAAATTAAAGAAAAAGGCAGCCGGTTTTCATTTTAAAAATCGGCTGCTTTTTTTGTTAGGGCAAGGCCCTGTTT
>DMYD01000042.1:289179-290627 GCA_003483745.1 Roseburia sp.
TTTTTCGTGTTCCGAAAAATGGAATGCTGGAAACAAATAAACCACTTGCTATGCGAGTGGTTGGAAATGCTTTAGCTTACAGAAAAAACCTCCAATGTTTTCCGTGTACGAACCTATATCTATTCCCATTTATCCGATCCTGATCTGAACCGTTCTTCTATTGCAGAATATCTACATATGAGTCCGGATTATTTATCTTATGTATTTCATCAGAAATTTAACCAGACTCTTAGTGCTTACATTACATCCATGCGCATTGATAAGGCAAAGGAGCTTCTTGAAAGAACCAACTGGGGAATGGATATTATTGCAGAAAAAACTGGATTTTCCAGCAGCTCCTACTTTCATAAACAATTCAAAAAAATAACCGGTATTACTCCGCAGCAATACCGGTCTGAATAAATTTTTTATTATCTATCGAACAGAAAACACTTTCGTACCGTGTGCAGGTACTACGACGGTTAATGCTTCCTTTCCGCTATGTAAAACCTCACCACTCCACAGCTCGGTAAATTTTCATAGGAATCCTTATCCGGTTCCTGTCCCGACAGCTCTTCCATATTCAAACAAATCTCCCGATCAGTATCACTGAGATTAAACAGTGCTGCCGTAATCATGCCGGTTTTTGTGCTTGTATTTTTCCAATCAGCCTCCCCATCTGATCTTCGCAGCTGTTCTCCCCTGAAGTCCTCGGAAAGTAACACCAACAGCTCTTTATTAGTGAGAAGACTCAATGTAAAATCATCCATTTTGGTAAGCTCGGCGCCAATCATCAGCGGAGAACGGAACATACACCATAGTGTCATCATGGTCTTCTGCTCTTCCCTGGTAAACAGACAGTCTCTTTCTCCTGTCTCAAAGCCTTTACCGACCTTGCCGAGTGGCAGCATATCGCAATCCGGGAAACAGCCCTCTTTTACATGATCCTGCCATAGCTCACATCTCCAGAACATATTCTTAAGAAGCTCCCAGTTATCCCAGAAATCATCCGTAATACGCCACATGTTTGCATATCTGCAATACTGCCACGCACGGTCAATATGTGCAGGACCATGGGAAAGGCTGAGTACAATTTCCCTGTTTGATTTCTGAATAGCCTTGTATAACATTTCGCTTAAATGTTCCTTTAACAGGAAGATGCTTTTCTGCTGCCGCACGTGGATACCTCTCATAATATGAATACCGAATTTTAATCCAAGTTCATGTACATAAGAAGCAGGTGTGTAAATCCGCTTCCGTCTGCTGATGACGGAAATCTGCCGGGACTGGGCTGAAAACGCCCAAACTCATCCATTACGTCATCTCCAAACGGAATGTACTGAAATTCTTTGCGTTTTGTTCCGGCATCATTGGAATACCATTCAATGTCCGCAACAATATACTCGTATCCGAATTCCTTCAAATGCATAGCCATATACTATGCATTTTCTTCTTGCGTCTGCGTTTCT
>DMYD01000016.1:0-1179 GCA_003483745.1 Roseburia sp.
AATTTGCCAATCGAAAGCCCCCGGAACCACCCTTCGCCGGGGAAGTCATATCCCAACAAACCAAAATTTGGTGTGAAATCCATGAAACGAAAAAAAGAGAAAGCGGCAAGCCTTTCACAACTTACCGCTTTCTCTTATTTTACAACCTGCTGCACGCTGGCTTTTTCCACCAGCCTTCCCTCAACAATGGTAATCCCCTGTTTGTAGCGTTCACCGCTCACTTTTTTCAGCAACACATGAATTGCTTTATTTGCCATTTCCCGGATATCTACCTCATAAGTCGTAATCTCAATGTCGCATAACCCCGGAAAAAGATAATTATCAAATCCAACCACAGAAAAATCTTGCGGGACACGATATCCCTGTTCTTCTAACTGATTGATGACCATGCTTGCCGTGAGATCGGAGTTGCACACAAATGCCGTCGGCATATCTTTCATCTGATCCGGGTGGATATCAATCTCCACCACACCGCACTCCATGTCACGGTCCGGTATGATCCACTCCTGTGGCACTTCAATGCCATGTTCTAACATGGATTTCCGGTAACCGAAATAACGGTCTGTGATACTTGCTGTAAACAACAGAGTTCCGACATACGCAATTTTTTCATGACCATGCTCGATCAGATAATTCGTCAGCATGTAAGTACCATAGTAACTGTTAGAGATCACCGCATCACTCATCTGGTGTTCATCATAAAAATCAAGATACACGATCGGAATCTGTGTATTCTGTCTTAATGCACCTAAATATTCTGTCCTCAGCCGTCCGATCAGAATCAGACCATCCACCTTCCGCTCCAGCACGATCTTCGGCAGATTAGCCTCTGCTTCATCTTCCAATGACACCACCTCAAGCATCGTAAAGCATTCTTTCTGCACAGCCCTTGTTGCAACACTCTGGTACATTCTCCAGTAAAAGGATGCATACTCTCCAAGATATTTTTCTGATACCAGGACGCCGATATTATAACTTTTTGTTGATTTTTCTTTCTTTACGGCAGATGGCTGTTTGTATCCCAGTTCATCTGCCAGTTGTTTGATTTTTTCCCGCATAGCCTCGCTGACACCTTTTTGACCGGAAAGTGCTTTTGAGACCGTGACCGTACTGACTCCGAGCTGCTCTGCAATATCTGCCAGCTTTACTGCTTTTGCCATAACCGTCCCCTTCTTATTT
>DMYD01000016.1:1411-91045 GCA_003483745.1 Roseburia sp.
TTTTCCACAAAATGTAAAAGTTTTGACTGGAAGTCTCCCCACGGATTCTGGATCAAAATACCTGCATACATTAACGTATCTCCCGCATATACGGTATCTTCGCCTTCCAGACAGTAATTCTTCTGCGGATCGAGTCCTTTTAATGTGATTCTTCTGCTCTTATAATTCGGACGGTTGATCACCTGCACAAATGTAACCAGTGCTTCTGATTTATCTTTTGAAACCACCTCGTAACAGTCAAAATAATGATTTTCCTGATAGGAGGCGATCCTGTAATAATCGCCGCTTCTTACCAGATCATTGTATTTATGATACATGGCAACCTGTTTCGGGATCATCTGTCTGTCTTCTTCCGGAATCTTTGTGATGTCTAACTCATAGCCAAAAGTTCCCGCAAGAGCTACATGACCTCTTGTCTCAAACGGTGTAACACGTCCCACCGTATGATTCGGACAGTCTGAAACGTGCGCTCCCATCGTCGATAACGGATAGATCATCGCCGTACTTTCCTGAATCTTTAAGCGTTCTACTGCATCCGTATCATCCGAACACCAGATCTGTGGACTGTAATAAAGCATACCCGGATCAAAACGCGCCCCACCGCCGGAACAGTTTTCCAGTAAAAGATGTGGGAACTCTGTTACCAGACGCTCCTGCATCTCATACACTGCCAGCACATAACGGTGATAAAGTTCACCCTGTCGGTCTGCAGGAAGTCCATAGCTTCCGATGTCAGAAAGCTGACGGTTCATATCCCATTTGACATACTCAATATTTGCACTGCGTAAGATCGACGCCACGCTCTCATATGCATAATCGCGCACTTCTTTTCTGGTAAGATCAAGTACATACTGATTTCTGCAGAGAGATCCCTCTCTTCCCGGAATCTGAATTGCCCAGTCCGGATGTGCTTCGTAAAGTTTTGAATCCGGTGAGATCATTTCCGGCTCAAACCAGATACCGAATTTTAATCCAAGCTTATTTACCTCATCTACCAGATGTTTTAAACCACCGTTTAATTTTTCTTCGTTGACATACCAGTCACCCAGACTTGATGAATCATCATTGCGGTGTCCAAACCAGCCATCATCCATAACCAGCATTTCAATGCCAAGTTCCGATGCTTTTTTTGCAATGGAAAGTAATTTTTCTGTATTGAAATCAAAATAAGTTGCTTCCCAGTTGTTGATCAGAATCGGACGTTTCTTATCCTTATATTCGCTGCGGATCAGGTGGTTCCGGTAAAGTTCATGGAACTGGTGTGTCATGCCGTCATACCCGGTGTCACTGTAAACCAGCACAACTTCCGGTGTCTGGAAACTCTCACCTTTTTCTAACTTCCAGCAGAAGTTCTCCGGATGGATTCCCATGCCGACACGGACGGTATCAAACTGTCCCAGTTCCACCTGTCCGATAAAGTTGCCGGAGTATACAAAATGCATACCATATACTTCGCCCTGTGACCGGTCGGCATTTCCTGCCGCAAGTGCCATGAATGGGTGTTCCTGATGGGAAGACTCACCTCTTACAGATTCCACACCCATAAATCCTTTTTTTACTTTGCGGTGTTCTAACATACGCTCTCTCGCCCAGGAACCATGCATCGTAAGAAGTGTAAAATCACGGTTATCCATATCCATGGAGAAAGACAGTGCTTTCGTCAGATACAACATCTCGCCATCATTTTCGATCCGCACGCTTCTTGTGATGACATCCACATCCGAAAATGCCGTATAGAGCAATGTTACTTTCAATCCAAGTACCGGATCCTCACAGAGAAGCTCTAATGTCTCGCAGGCATTCTCGTCCCCAAATGTTGCAGGGAGACCGGCAAGTCCCGGTTTTCCTGCATAGATTTTATGTGAAACATAAAACAGTGACACTGCGGTGTGTCCGCCTGCCGTTCTTACCGAGATACTGCTTCTTCTGTAATCTCCCAGTCCGTTTCCGGCATACTCCATTGGAAATGTATCGTAAAAAGAAACACGCTCCCTGTTATTTTCCGAAGGTACAAACGGCCCTTCCCCTGTACGGAGCAGGTACGCAATGTTTGCATCTCTTAATTTCTTACCATAATAAACATGACCGACAAAGTTTTCTTTATCCACGATACCGATCACATAACTGGAGGCTGGCGTATCCAGCTTGAAAATACGTTCTTTTTCAAAATATGTGATTGCCACGCTGTATTTCCTCCTGTTATTTCAGTAAGTCTTCTTTTAATCCGGCAAGTTTCTTTTCTGCATCTTCTAACGAACTGCCTTTTACACCAAAGTAATATTTGATCTTCGGCTCTGTTCCGGACGGACGCATACAGCACCATGCATTGTCAGAAAGTTCATAGTAAAGTACGTTGGATTCCGGCAGACCTGTCTTCGTCACTTCTCCGGTCACGGTATCTCTTCTGGTATCTTCTTTATAGTCGCGCACTGCAAGCACATCAAATCCGCCAAGTGTTTTCGGAGGATTTTTTCTGGAATTGCTCATCAACTCCTGGATCTGTGCAGCTCCGTCGATTCCCTTTAATGTCTTTGTCTCAAGTCCCTCTCTGTAATAGCCGTATTTCTCATACATGGCAAGCATCTCATCCCATAAGGTCATGTTGTTCTTCTTGCACCAGGAAGCAACCTCACATAACATCATGACTGCAACACAGGCATCCTTATCCCTTGCGTAAGTACCTGCAAGGCATCCGTAGCTTTCCTCTAAACCAAACACATAATCGTAAGTATTCTGCTGCTCGAAAAATTTGATCTGTTCTCCAATGTATTTAAATCCTGTTAAAACTTCGATCAGTTTTACACCGTAAGCTTTTGCGATCGCTTTTGCCATATCGGTTGTAACGATAGTCTCAACCAGTGCAGGATTCTTAGGCATAGTTCCCATTGCTGTTTTTTCTCTTAAAATGTATTCCGCAATCAGCATACCTGACATGTTTCCGGTAAATGTCACATACTCGCCACTCTTCGTATCTTTGCAGTATACGCCAAGACGGTCTGCATCCGGGTCAGTTGCAAGAACGATGTCCGCATCCACCTCTTTTGCAAGTTTTAATGCAAGTTCAAATGCTTTTGGTGACTCCGGGTTCGGGTATGCAACGGTCGGGAAATTGCCATCCGGTTTTTCCTGCTCCGGTACTACATATACATGCTCAAAACCAAGTTCTTTTAACACACGGCGCACCGGAAGATTTCCTGTTCCGTGAAGCGGTGTATAGACGATCCTGATATCTTTTGCCATCTCTTTGATGATTTCCGGATGAATGGACTGTTTTTTCAGTTCTTCCATATAGCGGTCATCGATTTCTTTACCGATTACATTGTAAAGACCTGCTGCAACAGCATCTTCTTTTGCCATGGTTTTTACCTGATCAAAGGAAGTTACTTTTGCAACTTCAGCTAAAATATTTTTGTCATGAGGCGGTGTGATCTGTGCACCATCTTCCCAGTATACTTTGTATCCGTTGTATTCTCTCGGGTTATGGCTTGCTGTAATTACAATACCGGAAATACATCCTAGCTCGCGGACTGCAAAAGATAACTCCGGTGTCGGACGAAGGCTGTCAAATACATATGCCTTGATGCCGTTTGCATTTAAGCAGAGCGCTGCTTCTTCTGTAAATTCCGGTGACATGATTCTGGAATCATGTGCGATCGCAACACCCTTTTCCTGTCCATTCTGGGAAATAATGTAATTTGCAAGTCCCTGTGTTGCCTGACGTACGGTATAAATATTCATACGGTTGGTTCCGGCTCCGATCACGCCTCTTAAACCACCGGTACCAAATTCTAACTGTCTGTAAAAACGATCCTCGATCTCTGCCTGATCCCCCTCGATCTTCTTTAACTCAGCCTTTGTATCTGCATCAAAATATGGATCTGTGCACCACTGTTTGTAAGTTTCCATGTAATTGCTCATTCTTCTTCTCCTTTACTTTTCTGCGATTTATTTTTTATTATATTTTGGATTATAACCTTTTTTTAAGTTATTGTAAACTAATTTTAACCTTTTGACTATTTTTATTTAAAAATCAGCTTTTGACATCAACATCATTTATTAAAAATATCATAATATTTTTTTACGACTTTTTCTGCCGGCTTTGCATAAATTTCATAGTCCATACGGGTCTTTGCACTCCGCTCCTGATAAAGCTTTGCATCCCAGGACCAGAGTGTCATACCTCCTACCCAGTCTCTTTTACTGCAGGCATTAAACATATCTTCGTACCATTCTGCCTGACCCTTTGGATCCGCATCACCTCTTACACACCAGTCATTTGGCACCTCTTTGGAACCTTTTACCGACATACATCCTGTTTCCGCAAAGAAAAACGGTTTTTGAAATCTGTTTACCACGGTTTCAATACGGTCTAGCTGATTTTCCCAGTCCCCATATGGATAGTAACCACTCGAAGAAATCACATCCACAGCATCCCACCAGTTTACCCGGTGTTCCTGATACTTATCTGTATTATAGGAAAGCAGTCCATGATAGACCTGTCTGATATCCGAGAGTAGTTTGCGCCATTCTGCTTCACGGTGCTCACTCATCACCATCTCGCAGCCGGCAATAAACATTTCACAGTCATGCTGTTCTGCAATTTTCGCATAGTGAAGCTGAAATGCCGTATAGGATGCAAACCAGTTTCCCCATTTCGGTTCACACGGAACATCCTCATCAAAAAAATTAATGTGTGCACGCCAGGTTCCATTTTTGCAGTTTACGGTCGGCTTTAATGCCACACGAAGCCCTATTTCCTTTGCATATTCAATCATTCCGATCAACTCGTCATCTTCCATCGTCGCCTTTGATGTGAAGCAGATCTCCTCCGACTGCGGTGTCTCCTGTAACCCTCCAGGCACAAATATCACGAAATTTGCGCCGGTCCTCTCCTTCATCATGGCAAGGCTCTCCTTTGCCCCCGGTTTAAAAAAAGCCCCGGCACACGCAAACGGTGCAAAAGTCACCCCACAGATATATTCCATATTTTTTTCCTCCCTTTTCTCAATGCACTCTTAAAAATATAACATTTGTTTTACTGATTCTGCCATTAATATAGCATTCGTCATATAGATCTGCTATAATTTTTCAAGTCAAAAATTGTATAAATCTATTTTTATGGAGATACCTATGAAATCTTTATTTGAATATACCGACAAACTGAATAAACCTTACGAATGTTTCTTTTTAGATGTGAAGAAAGAATGGCTGCCCGTGCAGCCGCACTGGCATTATTTTATGGAAATTCTATATGTAACAAGAGGCACCGCCCTGATGTATCAGAATGAACAAAGTTATATTGTGGCGGAAGGTGACATGATCGTCTTTCTCCCTTCCGTCGTTCATTCCGTCCATGCAGTGTCCGATGCCCCTCTGCAGTATTATGTTTTAAAATTTGACCTAAGCCAGCTGGATTCTTCCGCTTCACTTACCGGTGGAAGCTGGAATTACAGTGCACTGTTTAACAATGCCATAAATAACGAGCAGGCTGATATTTATTTCCCGGAGGAGGTACTTCATTTTCTTCCGGTGCAGTCCTTATTTGATGACTGTGTCCGCGAAATGCAAAATATGCAGTATGGTTATCAGATGATCCTGCAGTCGAAAGTCAGAGAACTTCTGACCTGGATGCTCCGCATCTGGCGCAACAATGGTTTTGATACCGACTGTTATTTTACCCCGCTTGCGAAAGAAAATACGATCTATACCATCACAGAATACATTGACCGTCACGCCTGCGAAAATATCCGCGTAGAAGATATTGCCGCACTCTGTCATATGAGTTATTCACATTTCGCCAAAAATTTCCGTGAAATCTATGGGCAGTCCTGTAAAAAATATATTGAATTTATCCGGCTGTGCAAAGTAGAAGATATGCTTCTTTTTACAAACTTTGATCTAAATTATATCAGTCAGGAAACAGGCTATGCCGACTGCAGTCATCTGATCCGGTCATTTAAAGAAAAATATGGCGTTTCCCCGCATCAATATCGCAGGCAGCATTCCTCGCCCAGACAGAGTCACTGATTCATAATGGATTCAAGTGTACTGGTATCACCTAAAACCGGCATGAGAAACATGATTGCAGTAATCATCAGTGCAGCGATCACCAGTCCGATGATTGAAGTGACCAATGCAGCGGTTGCCGTACCGTTCTGCTGTGGTTTTATTTTTTTCGAACAGATAGAACCCAGCAGACCGACCAGACCAAATCCTGCTCCATATCCCACAAACCCTGTCACAATGCCAAGGATTCCAAGAACTAATGATACCGTCGCAATATTTTCTCCCTCACGCTCTGACGGGATGATAATCTCACCTTCTCTCATTTCCACAATCTCGTCTAACTTGCTTCTCCGCAGTAATACGATACATGGAACCAAAAACAGCGGAACTGTCACTACAAGATTTAACACAGAAAGGCTGCCGATCATATCCGTCATATCACCATTTCCAAAGATGCCACTCGCCATTAATCCGCCAAAATCAACAAGTGCATGAATAATGATACAAATCCATAAATTTCCGCTGCGCAGATAAATTGCTGCAAACAGCACACCGAGCAATGTTGCCTGCAGTGCCTGGATCAATGCGCTGGATAATGGCACACCGGAAAGTACATTCGGGATATGTGCCGCACCAAAGATCACGCTGGATAAAATAATGGCTGCAAGCACTCCCCGTCTTGTGTTTGAAAAACGGTCCGCAAAAAGGTTTAACACGATTCCACGCATGATCACTTCCTCGTTCATGCCGACCAAAAACATGGTCAGTATGTAAATCATGATCCCACCGGCAGAGCGCACTCCGTCCGAACCGGAAACACTCTGCAAAAATAACTGTGCAACTGCCACATACACGCAGTAGCCAACCATAAAACCACCGATATAAAATCCTCTTAAAAATCCCACACCGTTTTTCTTAAGCGACTGCTGATATCCCATAAGAAACAGCATACCGATTGCATAGATTGCTACACCGATCTCGGCGATCAGCTGTAACGTGTAACTGTCTGCAATGGATGTCAGATGTGCCACTACTCCTCCAACCAGGTTCATCAGCACTAAAAAAAGTGCCGTGATCACAATACCGATCATGATGACTACCGCCTTCGGCAGCCCTAAGATTTTGTTTTTCATACCAATCTCCTTTTTCTTTTTGTTTTATATTCACACTGCCTTTTGCAATGATCCTTTCATGTACTACTTTTACTACTTTTCACTGATATTTCCCGCTGCATCTACCGAAGCATTGTCCGAGATACTCTCCATATAAGAAAACAGCCCCGGTGCCGCATTCGCATCCATCTGTTTTGTCTGCCCGTCCGATGCATAGACCGGAATCAGCGCATAAGAAACTGTTCCATCTTCTGTCACTGTAACTTTCACAGCTGCGGATCTGTCAATATTCTGTCCAAAAATAAAATTTCCAAGGCTGTAAAAAACAGGTTTTCCGTCAATATATTCGATTCCTTCCAGACAGTGGGTATGTGCTCCGACAACCAGATCTGCACCTGCATCCATGCACTTTTTCGCAAGTTCACGCTGCACGGCATTCGGCTGTTCGCTGTACTCTGTCCCCCAGTGTGGAAATACCGTTACAAAATCACAGGTCTGTTTTGCTTCTTTGATCACTTCGATCAATGCCGTGGAGTCATAACAGGTAAACATTCCGGGGGTGGCATTCTCGATCTTCCAGTCGACAGACGGTACCACGCGCGACACCGCGATAAATCCATATTTTTTCCCATTTACTTCCATGACCTGCACTTCTTTTGCCCGATCCACCGAATCTCCCGCACCGTCATACAGGATTCCTGCTCCATCTAATGCATTGAAAGTATCCGACAACGCCGCCCTTCCATAGTCTAACGTATGATTGTTTGCAAGTGATACAATATCCACCCCCATCTCATTTAAGGCTTTTACATAGGAAGGACTGCATCGGAATGTAAACTGCTTGTCTGCCATCGGTTCCCCACGGTCACTGAATGGAAACTCGTTGTTTACCATCAGGATATCAGCTGCCTTTAACTGTTCTAACAGTTCCGGTGAGACGACACGCTCGATCCCGCCGGCATCGTAGGCTGCCTTAAAAGCATTTGCAAAAAGAACATCACCGGTCAGAATGATGGTTGTACCGCCAGCGTCTTTTTGATTATCCTTGTTTGCTGTTTCATCTGATGCACTCCCAGTTCCAGCTGCTGTGGTTGTATCATCTGATTGATTCGCAGTTTCGCCTGCTGTGACTGCATCATCTGATATGCTTCCATTTTCACCTGCTGTGGCTGCATTCTCTGATATGCTTTCGTCTTCACCTGCCGTTTCTGCACCATCCGTCGATATTCCACTTCCATCCGCTGTGGCTTCCCCATCCAGAGTGGCTTGCGCATCAGACATCTCCGTCTGCTCCTCTTCTGCCGTCTCCCCCGGCGCAGGCGCCGGTTTTGCCTGACCGCCGGTTAAAATTGCCGCTGCGATCACGCCCGCCACAGTCAGTATGGAAAGTACATAAAGTACGATTCTGATTGTTTTATTCATAGATCCCCCATTTTTGCATTGTTTTGTTTTTCTTTTGTCTGAGAAACACTGCAAAAACGACGCCGATGTACAACGATTGTACGCCGACGCCATTTTTATCATAATGATTTACAACTTAATTGTCAACTAACACAGGATCTTAGTCTACTCAAAATCCACTTCGATGCTTCCCATTCCACAGTCAAGTTCCATGTTTTTCTCTGCCCCTTCATTTTTAACTTCTTTATCTCCGCTGATGTTTGAGTAAGTTTCACCATCCACATCAATTGAACCAAGTCCGCAGGAAAGTTTGTAGTTATACTCTTTTTCCCCACCATTTAAATCGAGTGTCATGCTTCCCATGCCACAGTCCGCCTTCAGGTTACCCTCAACACTTCCCTCCATGGAAAAGTTGCCAACTCCACAGTCTAACGCAACATCGCCATTAACTACACCGTCTGTAATCTCTACATTTCCGACACCCACGGATACATCCATTTTCCCGTCCACCTGAAACTGCTCTGCCTCAAAATTGCCGGCTCCGACTTTTAAAATCAGCTTGTTACAGCTACCGTCAAAATCTTTCCAGCTCATGTCTGCAGCGCCGATATCAAAATTCAGTTCATCAAAAGAACTTCCCTTGGGCAGATACAGAATGATCTGCGGCGATCTTTTATAATAGTGTTTTTTTGCATCGTATTTAATTTTTAATGTATCACCATCTAATCTGCAGGAATAATATTTCTCCTTACCGTGTTTTAATACGGCACGGATCTTCGTACTGTCATCCGGTTCTTTGACTGTAATTTCCGCTGCATCAATATCCAATTCGATATTTCGAATGGAAGATACATCAAAGCTGCTGTCTGCTCCACCTGCAGGTACCTCAGTAGAAAACTCCATATCACTGATATCTGTTATCATATCACCATCATCACTATCATCGTCATCACTATCATCGTCATCTTCTTCATCTTCATCCAAATCATCCAGATCATCAATTTCATCATCTCTGCTATAATAGAGTCCCACCGGACCAATATGCCAGTTTCCATACCGGAGTTCTCCATTCTTTGCCATACGCCATACAGAAGCTCCCATTGCGGTGCTGACACCGCAGAAGATCAGTCCCACACCCAGCAGTACTGCTGCAATGATCAATGTGATTTTTGTAAATTTTTTCATGCTGCTACCCCACTCTCTTTCTTCTTTTCAAATGGCTTTTTACATAAACGGATCATTTCTCTGACTGCCCATGGAAGGAACACGCCAAATACCCATACGACCAAAAGTACTGCAAGAATTCCAAGTCCCAATACCAAAAGTCCCGCTCCGGTCAGTCCAAGTCCGACAGCCACTCCGCCGGTAAACAGGGTGCTGAATCCAAAACCGATCAAAAGAAAACCTGCAAACACAAGCGATGCCATAACTGCAACCACTGCAACCGCAATGCCAAACAATGTCGCAACGACCGCAAGAAGAAGTGATGCCACGACTAAAAGCAATGTCAGCCAGAGTGGTGATGTGAGAACCACCAATATGATTGCTGCTACACTCCAGCCACCTTTCTTTTCTTTTGGTGCATCTGTGTTTTTCACGAACATATCATCATTCTTATTCCATTCCGGCTTTCTGCCCGCCGGCGCGTCATAAGATCCATTCTCTTTTTCCATGCCAAGATTCTTTTTGATGCTCTGGGCAACCTTCTCCGGTGACTCAAGCTCCGCTATGACGGATTCCTCATTTTCCTCGCCCGCATCTTCAAAATAACTACGGTAAAACGCAAGCGCATCCGCTTTTTCTTCTTCTGATATTCCATCCAGAAGCTGTTCTAACTGTTTTAAAAATTCTTCTCTTTTCATACCCTCTAAAGCTCCTCTCCTGAAAATAGTGCTGATATTTTCATGGAATAATCTTCCCATTCTCTCCGGTATTCAACTAACTTATCCTGCCCCGGTTCCGTAATCTTATAATAACGCCTGTTTCTGCCTCCGCACTCTCTGTCATATACCTCAAGGCATCCATCTTTCTGCAGCCTCCTGAGCACCGGATACAAAGTGGACTCTGATACATCGATGGCTTTGCGTACATCCTGTGTGATCTTATAGCCATAGATGCCTTCTTCCTCTTTCGACACAACAGCTAATACAATCGCATCTAAGAGAGCGGCTCCTGTATTAAATACCATACGCTCATCTCCTTTTCTTTATAATATTCTATATGTTTCAATATTATTTATTTATCAATACTATATTTCATATAATATTATTTGTCAACATTTATTTTATGTAAAATATTATTAAGAAATTCTAAAGATTACAAGATATTGAGATTTCATTGAATTTATATAAACAGATTCGGGTGTCAAAAGGTGGCTCTTAAATTTTTGACACCCGAATCTGTTTTGATAAAAAATTTGGGGAGGGTGTGACCCTATATGAGTCACACCCTCCCTCTCTAAAACTGTCTATTTCCCGACAGCCCCTCATTTTTCATATATGCCCAAACCAGCTTTTAACACTATTTCTCTCCAAACAGGTACACGCCGCGCTCTGTCACACGGATCTCCGGAATTACCGTAAGTGCCATAAAGGACAGTGTGATAAATGGATCAATATCCTCGGAAATCCCAAGTTTCTTTGCTTCCTCTAACATGTCCGCCACCTTTTTGGTAATTTCATCGCAGGATTTTTCGCTCATCAGTCCACAGATCGGAAGTGGGAGCACATCCACTACTTTTCCGCCGGAAGCGATAACATATCCACCCTGATTCTCTTCTACACCTTTGATCGCAGCTAAAATATCTTCATCATTATCGCCCGCAACGATCAAGTTATGGGAATCATGCGCAACAGAGGTTGCTACCGCACCGCCTTTCACGCCAAAACCCTTGAGCGGTGCAACACCGATCTCCCCAGTCTTTCCATGACGTTCTACCACACAGATCTTGTTGTAGACACCATCCGGTTTGAAATAGCCGTTTTCTGCCGGTACTTCCTCAATCAGATGTGTCGTCACGATCTGATGCGGATTCATCTGTATCACATCTGTTTTTCCACTGCAGGAAAGTTTGATCTTATCTTTGGTGACTTCACCCACATGAACGGTATGAAGCAGTTCATCCGGAACCGGAACAGAGTAATCTTTTGCATAATCCTCTTCTGTCAGAATTCTTCCGTCCTTCATGACATCAAGCGGTCTGACCTGCTCTAAATCATCCAAAAAGACGATATCTGCACGGTAACCTGCACCGATCGCACCATAATTTTTTAAGCCGTAAAACTCTGCCGCCTGATAACTTCCCATCTTATAGGCTTTTGCGACCGGCACCCCAAGTGCGATTGCTTTGCGGATACAGGTACTGATATGTCCCTCTTTTCGGATTTCCTCCACATGTTTATCATCAGTACAAAATGCACAGCGGTCTAAGCAGACACCTGCATCTAACATCGTCTTAATCAACGTCTCTAAATTCTTTGCTCCACTTCCCTCACGCACATAAATATGCAGTCCGGCACGAAGTTTATCAAGCACCTCCTCGGCGGTAGAACATTCATGATCGTTTTCCACACCGGCAAGACGGTATGCCTGCACTTCTTTTCCGCGGATTCCAGGTGCATGTCCATCAATATGTTTCTTGGCAAAAAGCTCTAACTTGTCCGCCATTCTCTTTTCGCCCTCACAACACTCCATAAACCGCATGGTCTCACCAAGTCCGAGCACTCTCGCGTTATCCACATATTTCATCATGTCAGAGGCAAGAAATTCACCACATCCGTTCGTCTCCACATCCGTTGCCGGAACTGCGGATGGCACCATAAAAAATACATTTACCAGAAGCTTTGCAGCACATTTTAAGAAATAATCCATTCCTTTTGTTCCGCTGACATTCACAATCTCATGCGGATCGGCAATGATCGTTGTTGTGCCCGCTTTTGCAAGAACTTTTGCAAGTTCTCCCGGCGCCGCCATACAGGATTCAATATGCATATGTGCATCAATGAATCCCGGCACCAGATATTTTCCGGTACAGTCAATTTCTTCTTTTCCCTCGTATTTACCTACGCCTACGATCGTGTCACCACAGATTGCAACATCTGCCTTTAACACTTCCTCCGTAAATACATTTAATACATTTCCATTTTTCAATACGAGATCTGCTTTTTCACGTCCATTTGCACAGTCTAATTTTCTTTTTCTCTCTAACATATGCTTCCTCTTTTCGTTATATATTTATTATGAAAATAACTTTTTAAAGAAATCTCCCACGGAAGAAAATATCGCTTTAAAAAATCCACCAACTACCGTTGCTATACCACCTGACGAACCACCATTTCCATCTTTAAATGAATTGTACAATGATTCCGCATAATCGACCAATCCATCTAAATTGATCCCCAGGGAATTAATTTTCTTTACCAGATCTATGATCTGCTGACGCTCATCATCGGATAACGTCACACCATATTTTTCACATGCCTCATCGATTGCGCCGTTGATTCCCGCATCATCTGTCAGATCATCTTTGGCGATCAGTGCCTTGATATACGCAATAAACTCTTCCACTTCTGCGTCGGAGACACCTTTTAGGGAATCTTCTAACTGACCGGTCAGCACAAGTTCATTGAGTGCCGTATCAACTACCGAGTCACTGATCTCTTTTCCTGTCATCTCCTGATATGCTTTTAATACGCCTACTAAAGCTGCCGTTCCGGAAATTGGAGTCGGTCCTGCTACAATAATATCTGCATCTGTTACCCCTGCAGTAGTCAGCGCATTTTTATACATACCAACGGTACAATAATTAATGTTTGTTGTGGAAATGTTTAATCCGCTTCCCTTATCCCTCTGTACGATCACAACAGAAGAAAGCGATCTTGTTCCAATCTGCGAGGATGAAATATAGGAATCTAAATACTGATGTTCCTCTGCATTTGTCACATAAACCACATCATAATTTGACAGATTTGCAGCATCGATCCCCATAATAGAAAGAATCGTCGCTCTTTGAGAATCATTAAGATCTGCTCCCAGCGCAAGGTACGGTTTATCACTTGCCTTGATTGTGACATTATCGCTGTCCTCGTTTTGCACAATCGTTCCGCTGATATCCTGTGACGCCTGGTCTGATGTCGCATTTCCATCCTGCTGTGACGTCTGATCCGACGATGTATTTCCATCCTGCTGTGCATCAGAATTGTTTGTCTGAGCCGAATCATCCAAATACTGAATGGAACCTTCCAGATCGTCACTATCTGCATTCTGCGCAGAATCCTCTGCCGAAGTTTCTGCTGCATTCTGCACATCATCTGTCTGATCTGCCGTCGCTGCAACTCCCCCTGCCTGTGCTGCCTGCACACCCACACCGGAGGAAACAGGCATCGCTGCTGCAAGTATCACACATAATATTTTAACTACTTTTTTATTTCTCATAATAATCCTCACTAACACTGTCCATCCCTGCTTTATATTTTATGCAGGTAAATCTATCTTATATTTTATATCTGTGCAATTCTGACACTCATCCACGCACAGATATCCGCATAGACCTGATCGCGGTCTGTCTCATTTAATATCTCATGGCGGTCTGTCTCATACAGACGGTAAGTCAAATCATCCACGCCCGCATCTTTATACATATGGTAAACTTTTTTTACCCCCTCACCAAGATCACCAACCGGGTCCTCTGCCCCGGAAACCATGAAAACCGGCAGATCTTTCGGTACTTTTTTTATATTTTCCATCTGGTTGTCATAATATACCGCTTCCATTAATCCATAGTACCCGTTTAAGGTAAACAGAAATGTACAGCGCGGATCACTGTAATATTTTTTTACATGTTCCACATCCTTTGTCAGCCAGCTGTTGGTATAGTCTTTCCCATAAAGGTCAAATTTGTGGTATGGCTTACTGTAGGAAAGTTTCTGTACAAGTCTGCTTCTGTAATTCCAGCCACGGAAAAAAGCTAAAAATTTACACAGCGTCATGCCGAATTTCATGGTGCCATCCGGCACACACCCGGTTCCCATAATGATCGCACCACTTAGATTCTCACCATGCAGACACAGATATTTTCGCAGCATATAGGACCCCATGCTGTGTCCCATCATAAAATACGGCACCCCCGGATTCTCTTTCTGAACTGTCGTGCGCAGACTATGCATATCCGCAACAAGTGTATCACTCGGATTCTCCGCAAAATATCCCCATTCCGTCTCATCTTTTACCGAAGCGCCATGTCCTAAATGATCGTGACCAACAACCATAAATCCACGCTCTGTCAGGTACTCTGCAAACTCGTGATATCTCTCAATATATTCGATCATACCATGCGTAATCTGTAAAATTGCCTTATGCGTTCCATCTTCCGGCATCCATTTTACCGCATGGATCTTCGTTGTTCCATTTGCAGATAAATACGTCATCTGTTCTTCTTTTGCCATATAACTTTTTACCTCATTTCTATGCTGCTCTATCCCCTGTCAGATGCTTTGTCCGCAGGCATCTTTTCATTACACAATATTTACTCTGTATCCAGGAGTGCTTTGCATCCGTTACAGATCTTCTCCAGTTCATCTTCGGCAGATTTTTTTGCATTGATTTCCTCACGCAGTGCTGTAATCTGCACTTTTGCCTCGTCTCCAAGTTTTAAGAAATCTTCTCCTGCCTGTTTTATGAAATCCGCTGCCGGTACCGCATTGCCGGACATATGCTCTCTTAGGGAAGTCTGTCCGTTTTCATATATGGAAAGTTTCTGTGCACTGTCACTGTACAGTTTCATGACCATCGATGCAATGCTTCCCTGCATTTCATTAATCTGAGCAGCCTGTTCTTTGATTTCTTTTTGTACCTCTGCCACAGCGCTGATCTGTTCTGACAATGCCTGTAATGCTGTCTCATACCGCTGTGATGTATTTTTGATCTCCTCCGCAGCATGAAGAAATTTCTCTCCATCCTCTCCCATTCTTGCTGCTTCGATTGCTGCATTTAATGCAAGCACTCCCATATTTTTTGCATCATCTTCCAGTTCTTTCGTTACCCCGCCAAGACCATCCTGCTCTTTGGCTGCACGGTAAAGACTTTCTTCTAACTGTGCACATGGTTCTTTTAATGCCTTGTGCTGTTGAAAAACTTCTTTGATCTTTTCATTCTGCTCTGCCACCTGTCCAAGGAAAATGGAATGATTTGCCTCAAAAGATTCCACAGCATTATGTACTTCAACAAATGTACTGTACAGTTCCTTGCCTGTGCTGCTGCTCTCTTGTGCCAGTTCTCCCACACATTCTATCTTATCCTCAAGGTTCTTAATATTTTCTTCCATCTGCACGCGGGATGCCGTCATCTGCACAGAATGTTCTTTTAATTCATCACTGTATTCTGCAATCTGTTTTTTTATTGTATAAAGTTCCTCCTGCAGTGCTTTCTCTTTCTTGCCGCCAAACATATATATCCTCCATTTACTGATAATTCTTTATCACGATCTGTACACTTTCATTTCCCTGATACCGGTTTATCTCAGGATAATATACAACAGACATCCGAATTTCATTTTTTCTTCCAAGAAATGCCTGATTCACTTCGTTTTCTCCATATTTTTTACTGTAATATTCCCGGAATGCGTCCACATCACCAAAATAAACCGCAGATATAACACATCCGTGTTCGGTTCTAAGTGTAAGTTTTAATACATTCTGATTTTTTCCGACTACCACTGCGCGGTCAATGCCAAGATTTTTATCCGCAAACTGAGGTTTTACATTCGCTTTTCCAAATGGCTCTAGCAATGACAGTTCATTTACCAGCGGAATATCCGGATAATCAACGGGCATGGGAATATCTATTTTTATCTTAGGAATAAAATCTTCTTCTGTCAACCCACAGCATGCGTTTATTTTCTCCCGGAAAATCTCTACATTTGCTTCCGGAAGGGAAAGTCCCGCTGCCATTGGATGCCCGCCAAATTTTGTAAATAGCTCCTGGCATTTGCACAGTTCCTCGTACATAGAATATGTCTCAATCGAACGCCCGGAGCCTTTGACCCCATCCTCACTCTTCGTCAGCACAAAAGCCGGTTTATGATATGCCTCTCTGATTCTTCCCGCAATGATACCTGCAAGACTTTCATGTACATCCGGCAGATAGACCACTAAGACTTTTTTGCCTGTATTTCCCTCTTCCACCTGCTGCATGGCAAGTTCTACTCCTTCTGCAGTCATATCTTTCCGCTGTGCATTCAGATCAACCAGTTCTGCTGCGATCTCTGATGCTTTTTTTACGTCCTCCTGCAAAAAAAGATTTAACGCAATTTTCGCTGTTTCTAATCGTCCGCTGGCATTGATGCATGGTCCTAACACAAATCCGAAATGATAAGAACTGATCTGCCCCAGTTCTAATTTATTCTGTAAGATCAATGCACGCATTCCCGGATTTGTGGTTGTATGGATCCTCTTTAATCCTTCCCTTACCAGGATCCGGTTCTCATCTGTCAGATCCATCACATCCCCGACTGTCGCAAACGCTACATTTTCCAGAAAACCGTATGCCTCCTCCGCTGCAATACCACATTTTTCATAAAGAATCTGTATCACTTTCCAGGCAACTGCTGCTCCACAAAGATTTTTATACGGATAGGTACACTCCATCTGCTTTGGGTTTACGATAGCATCCGCTTCGCTTCTTTTATAATAGCGTTCTCCCATCTCCTCCGTATACGGTATTTCATGATGATCTGTGACAAGAACTGTCATTCCAAGGCTCTTTGCGTGTGCGATCTCGTCTATTGCTGCAATTCCGTTATCACAGGTGATGATCGTATCGATATCCGCCTCATCTGCCTGTTCGATCAGATGATCATTGATCCCGTAGCCATCTTTCATCCGGTCCGGTATCTGAAAATCTACCCTGCCACCGCAGCGTGTGATTCCTTTATATAGAACATAGGTAGACATTACACCGTCAATATCGTAGTCGCCTATGATCCGGATCTTTTTCTGTTCTCTGATCTTCTGCACCAATATATCTGTCAGCCGGTCCGAGTCCAAAAGCAAATGCGGATCGTAAAGTTCCCCAATCCCGCCTTTTAAATACCTTGCAATCGCCTCATCCCCCATAACCTCACGATTGCGGATCAGCCTTGCCGTAACCGGACTTATCCCAAAACGCTTTGCAATTCCTGCAAAATCAGCGCCTTTATTAATTACAAACCACTTTTCCATATGTTACCTCAAGCAACGTCAGCCCGCACGCCGGTGCCGTATATCCTGCTCTTTCTCTGTTTTTTGCCTCTAAAATCTCTAACACATCCTCCGGATTTCTTCTTCCATCACCAATCTCAATCAGGGTGCCTGTTAAGATGCGCACCATATTCTGTAAAAATCCATTTCCGGTATAATAAATCCGGATCTCTCCAGGAAGTTCTTTGATCCGGATCTGAAATATCGTCCGGACGGTTGATTTTTTCATTTTTTTATTGCCGCAAAAAGATTTAAAATCATGTGTTCCACACAGGTATCCTGCCGCCTTTCTCATGCGGTTTACATCCAGCGGTTCCGTGTAATCATAAACATATCTGCGCTCAAACACTTCCGGTATTTTCCCCGTATGGACCCGGTAAAGGTACGTCTTTTCCACCGCCTGATATCTGCTGTGGAAACGTTCATCCACACTCTTTACCTCACAGACTGCAATATCTTCCGGAAGATACTGATTCAGATATGCTAAAATTTTATCTGCATCCCATTCCTCTTTCAGATGAAAATTAGCCGTCTGTCCTTTCGCATGTACTCCCGCATCTGTCCTGCCGGAACCGGTAACTTCCACCTGATATCCTGCCATCTTACTCAAAACATCCTGTAATTTTCCCTGTATTGTAAGCTCCGCCGGAAGCACCTGCCACCCGCGGTAACGTGTTCCATCATATTGTAAGATCATTTTATAATTTGCCATATATCTTTATTACCTTATATCTGTTATATCTGATTTTAGGAAAAAATACTGCCACAGATATTTTTCCTGTGGCATTACATCAATTATGGTTATTATACCTCTGTTTCGACTAATTGACAAACCATAAACCACATTTTCTCCTGCGTTATTCTAATGATTCTCCAAATAATTTATGCACACTTTTCGTAAACCACATCATATAATAGAATGAATGAATCTACGAGGTTTTTCATGTCAGATATTGCCTATACACAAAATAATATCGATCAGGGTGAGTTAAAGATCCAGGTCACGGCAAGAGGAAGCAACCGACCGATCACAAACGCCCGTGTGTCGATCTCCTATTCCGGTGATCCGGACAGTGTCATTGAGGAGGTGAATACAGATGCATCCGGTATGTCCGAACAAATTACGCTTCCTGCGCCTCCGCTTGAATACTCGATGGAACCTGGCGAAAACCAGCCGTTCTCGCAGTATAGTATTCAAGTCGACGCTGAAGGATTCCGCCCATTTACTGTGTCAGGAATTGAACTGTTTTCGGAACAGTTATCGCTTCAGGAAGTACGAATGGATGAGATGGATGCACCGGGAAACCCGGTAGACACCATTGTAATCCCGGTCAATACACTCTGGGGAGACTTTCCGCCGAAAATTGCAGAGTCGGAGATCAAACCGATTTCTGAGACCGGTGAAATTGTCTTAAGCAGGGTCGTGATACCGGAATATGTCGTAGTACATGACGGCCCGCCAAACGATACAACCGCACGCGATTATTATGTGCGATACAAGGATTACATCAAAAATGTGGCATCCAGTGAGATCTATTCCACCTGGCCGGATGCGACGCTGCGCGCAAATATTCTTGCAATCATGTCATTTACGTTAAACCGGGTGTACACGGAGTGGTACCGCAACAAAGGCTACAGTTTCACGATCACCTCCTCCACTGCCTATGACCAGAAATTTACCTACGGCAGAAACATTTTCCAGAGTATTTCCGACATCGTGGATGAGATGTTCCAGAACTTCTTATCCAGACCTAACGTCAGTCAGCCGATCTTAACACAATACTGCGATGGGGAACGTGTGACCTGCAGCAACTGGCTGAGCCAGTGGGGAAGCAAATTCTTAGGCGACCAGAACTACGAAGCGATTGAAATTCTGCGTTATTATTACGGAAACAACATGTACATCAATACGGCAGAGGAAGTATCCGGAATCCCGGCTTCCTGGCCGAGAGTCGATCTTACGATTGGTTCGACAGGCGAAAAAGTGCGCCAGATCCAGGAGGAACTCGCACGGATTTCAAGATCCTACCCTGCCATTCCGACAGTTACACCGGACGGAATCTACGGGCCTGCCACAAGGGAAGCTGTCGAAGTTTTCCAGCGTGTCTTCGGTCTGCCGGTCACCGGCGTCATTGACTACCGTACCTGGTATAAGATCTCTGAAATTTATGTGGCCGTGTCGCGGATCGCGGAACTGGTTTAAATGTAAAAGGGGCAGTCACACCAAATACTTTGTGCGGCTGCTCCCAATCTTTTTATGCTCAGATACGCGGTCTTTTGCCCATTCCCGGACACTTTTTTCCACATATCTTTCTATTTTTACTCTCTTATTCCACCGTTACAACTTTCGCTAAGTTTCTTGGCTTATCCACATCAAATCCCTTGTCGGAAGAAACATAATAAGCAAGCAGCTGCAGTGCTACGGACGCAGGCATTACCATAAATTCATCCTGCATATCCGGCAGATGGAACGTATCGTATGCACGGTCAATATCTTTTGCAAGACTTTCCTTGATAAAGAGCACGATATCCGCACCTCTTGACCGGACTTCTTTGATGTTTGAGAGCTCTTTTGACATTAATTTTTCCTGTGTCACTGCTGCAACGACCGGTGTATCCTGCGTGATGAGTGCAATCGGTCCGTGTTTTAATTCGCCGGACGCGTATGCCTCAGAATGAATGTAGGATACCTCCTTTAACTTCAGAGATCCCTCTAATAAAATAGAGTAATCAAGTCCGCGGCCAATCATAAACAGATCTTTTGCCTCTAACACTTTGTTGGCAAGTTTATGGATCTCCTGACGACCTTCTAACACCTTTTTCATGACATCCGGCGTACGCTGCAGTTCACGGACAAAACTCTGTGTCTCCTCCTGTGAAAAAACACCGCGAAGCTGTGCCATCTTTGCCACGATCAGATAAAATACTGCAAGCTGTGTCGTATATGCTTTCGTACTCGCAACTGCAATCTCCGGTCCTGCATTTGTGTAGAGCACATAATCACTCTCACGCGCAATAGACGATCCTTTCACATTGATGATGGATAAACTTTTTGCTCCACGTTTTTTTGCATACTTGACTGCCTCTAACGTATCGATTGTTTCACCGGACTGTGAAACTGCAATAACCAATGATTTCTCATCGATAACCGGATCTGAATACATGAACTCGGATGCCATATCAACATCAATATGCATATGAAGGATTGACTTTACAAGTGCCTGTGCCACAAGTCCGGCATGCATTGCTGTACCACACGCGATAATATTAACGCGCTCACACTGTGTAAAGATCTCATCCGGCACACCGTCTGCTGTAAAATCCGGCATTCCACTTGTGATGCGGTTTGTGATTGTGCGCTCGATCGCATCCGGCTGTTCCATGATCTCTTTTTCCATATAAAATGGATATCCGTTCTTTCCGGCGTTGTTCAGTTCCCAGTCTACCTCAAGATAGTCCGGTTCAACCTGATTACCATTGAAATCCTTTAAGACAAGTGCGTCTTTTGTCAGTTTTAAAATATGATACTCCGGAACAACAAAATAACGGTTTGTAAAACGGCACAGTGCTGTCAGGTCAGAAGCAAGCATTGCTCCCTCTTTGCAGAGTGTTGCAACGATCGGGCTGACATTTCTGGTAGAGTAAATTTCGCCCTGATGATCTTCAAATAAAATAACTAAAGCAAACGTTCCTTTTAATTTGGATACTGTCTTTTTGATGGCTTCATCCGGATCACCGGTATAAAACTTATTTAAAAGTGCTGCCACAACTTCACTATCTGTCTCTGATTTTAAAACACTTTCCAGCTCATAATCTGCGATCAGCTCTCTGTAATTTTCAATGATACCGTTGTGCACTAAAGTCACTTTTCCAACCTGATGCGGATGTGCATTCGTGTCATTTACGCCCCCATGGGTTGCCCATCTGGTATGACCGATTCCACACTCTGTGATGAATTTCTCTGACTCACAGATGGCTCTTAAATCTTTCACTCTTCCCGCACATTTATAAACCTTTGTCTGTTTTGCGTCAGTATCCGCCACAGCAATTCCCGCACTGTCATATCCGCGGTACTCAAGGAACTCTAAAGCGTCAAGTAACACGCTTTTTACATCTTCACTGCCTGTATAACCAATAATTCCACACATAAATTTTCCTCTTTTCTCATATATTCCTAATTCCCGGCATACTCTCTGCCGATGCATTTATTTCTCTGATAAATCCCATTATCTTTTTCTGACAACAACATCTCCTGCTGTCTTCTCCCTTATATCGTATTTGTTTTGCAGTCACCTGCATATTTGCCGATATATCTCGCACTGGAAGTGTACGGAAGAGCATCCGCCGAATCTTCGATCACTCTCCTCCTCGTTAACCTGCCATTTCATCTCTGTTTTTGAGCATTTCACTGCAGGTACATGGCGCTTATAGGAAATTTATGTGTCCGGTATACGGACGCAAAGACCGCGTATCTGAACATAAAATATTTTTTATTCAATTTTCAAGGTTCAACATGCTTTACTATACTATGATATGAAAAAAAAGTCCAGTGTTTCCCAAAAGAGATCTTGCGTCTTATCCGTTTTCTAACCCATGCATAGCTTTCCAGACGGATGCACCATTTGGAATATACCGGCAAAATGCATCCACCATAATATTACGGAATGGGCTTACTGACTCTTCTAGTCCAAAAGCTGCCGGATAATCCCTTGTTACAAGATCGATATCCTGCGCTATCTTTTCCGCAACAGCGGCATCTTTGATTGGCACAATGCCAAATAATGTAGAGCAGTAGGCTCTGCTCCCGGTACAGGACGCCAGATATGTATAAGCAAAATCTTTCCATTCTTCCTCAAGTACACATCCAAAGATCTCTTCGTCATCAGAATTTTTTCCCTCACTTTGCATCTCATCCATCCGGATGCCAAGCTGTGCGAGGTAACCGCAGAGTTCTTTTTTCTTTCTTTTTTTCTGGAAAAAGGAGACTCCTCCCGCACCTGTTGCCTGGATCATCATCCATGCATGTAAAAAACGATCTGCCCATTTTTCTGACGGATGTTCCCCAAAGCGCTTTTTTAAAACAGAAAGCCGTTTTTCATCATAAATGGGATCTAACTTCTGTTCGATCGCAAGCTGCAGGATCCGCTCACGTTCATTTATATCTTCAATCTCGTAATAATGTGTGGGCCAGTCCGAAAGATAATCCACATTTTCATTGTTCAAAAGCATTTACTCTGTATCTCCTTCCATATACGAATTCACATCATCATAGGTCACTCTCGCATAAGGCAGACGGATATATTTACCATCGATCAGGTTCAGATCCGACAGGTCTCCACCGGTAGAAAGCTGATATGCAAGATTTAACATCGCATTTGCCTGACCTTCCTTATCATTATAGACTGTTCCAATCATCTCTTTATTTTTGACTGCCTCCAACCCTGCATCCGTCCCATCGATCCCAATAACTGCCGGCCATTCATCCCTTGTAAGTTCGGACGCTTTGAGTGCATCAATCGCACCTAATGCCATATCATCATTATTGGCAATCACCAGTTCCATACTGTCACCAAACTGTGCCATAAGTTGTGTCATCTTCGTCTGTGCCTGCGCGCGGTTCCAGTTTGCGATCGCATATCCTAATTTTTCTACTTCCACACCACGGTCAATCATCGTACTGACAGAATATTCAGTGCGGACAATTGCATCCTGATGTCCGGCCTCCCCCTCTAATACTACATACTGGAAAATTCCATCTCCATTTTTGTCCAGTGACGGATCCGACAGAAACGCTTCTGCCGCAAGTTCTCCCTGTATGATTCCCGACTCAAATGCCTGTGCCCCGACATAATACAGTCTTGTCCAACGTTCCAAATCTTCCTCCACCAGTTCACGGTTGAAAAAAATAATCGGAATGTTATTTTTTTCCGCCAGATCAATGATTGCCGTCGGATCTGTCCTGTCCACCAGATTAACACAGATCACATCACATCCCTCCGTGACCATATTTTCTACCTGGCTGTTTTGTGTCGACTGACTCGCTGATGCATTGTAAGTGTCAATATTGATGGCAACTCCCGTCTCTTCTTCCTTTTTTGTTGCATAATCATTAAAGTTCTTCATCATTTCTGACACAAATGTATCATACTGATCATAAACAGAAATCCCTATTTTAATACTTTTCTTTACATCTTCCCTGCCGCCACAGCCACAAAGAACCACACTTGCGGCTAAAATTCCACCAAAAACCGCTGTTACTTTTTTATATTTTTTTACTTTCTTCAAGGTTTCTTCCCCCATTTGACATGTACCAGACACCGTTCTTACCACACACTCTCTGCCCCATTGATATCACTGTACAATCGGAAATAGGATTTTTTGATTTTCCTCATCATACAGATTGTCCTTTGTGATCGTAAGGAACCCGACTCTTTCTGTTTTTGCCGAAGATAATGGCTCACGCAGCTGCCCCGCGATTGCTGCGGCACTTAAATATCCAATATTAAACTCATTTGGCACAATCAGTGCACGAATCTCACCCTTATCCAGAAAATAAACATTTTTTTCCGAACATCCAATTCCATATAGCTGGTATTTTGTATGCTCCTGTGCCTGCAGATAATCTACCGCCTGTTCTGTACCGTCATTATCTAAGGACACTACGATATCCACTTTCTTTTTCTGCAGACACCATTCAAATGTATTATTTACATTATCTTCATCCGCCAGATTCCACGAAACAGATGCTCCTGTGGATTCGATCTTATCCATAAAACCTTTCAGACACTGCTGACCTGCTATCTGCTTTTGATTTCCGGCAAGGATTCCTATATGAATATCCTTTAATTTATCCCCGTAATCCGCGATAACAGACTCCGCCACCGCAGTTCCCATCTCATAAGACTGTGGCAGGATCGCCGCATACATTCCCTCTGCCTCCACATCGGTCCCTATTAAGATCATCCTGTCTGATCCGATTTCCGTCGCACTCCCTTCCGTATAGCTCCTGCTGTCACACATTTCAACGATCACACCCTTCGCCCCATTATCGATTTCTCTGTGAATGATCTGGTATTCTTCCTCAATATCGGAAAATATACCCGTTGAGACCATATTTAAGCGAATATGATAATCTGCTGCTCCACGCTCAAGTCCTTCACGAAAAGAAATAAATCTGTCACTGCTGCTGTTTTCTACAATTACAGATACCGGATACCATTCCTCATCCCTGCTGCCATCAAGCATCCCATAAGTCGCAAACGCAATAAATGCAACAATCACTATAATCACTGCAGTTAAATAGATCAAATTATTTTTTCCGGTCCGCTTCATAGTTGTTTTCTCCCTGACTCCAACCGTTCCTGCTCCTCTGGTGTATAGACAATATACGGCAGATGAATTCTTACCGTGGTTCCCTCATCCGGCACACTTTCTATTTCCAGACCATATTTTTCACCAAAACGAAGCCTGATCCGATTATGTACATTCAAAAGTCCCACACCAGATCCATGTTTGTGCACATGATTATCTTCTTTTAAAAGCTGCTCCACTTCATTTTCCGGCATTCCAAGTCCATTATCTTTTACCTCAATGTAAATATCATCTTCCCTGCGATATCCATTGACATCAATTTCTCCGTCTCCATCCATACATTCCACACCATAATAAATCGCATTTTCAAGCAGCGGCTGTACCACCAGTTTTACCGTACAGCACTGCAGGATCTCTGTGTCTATATTGAACCGTACTTCAAAAATATTTTTATAGCGTACTTTCTGGATATTCATATAGTTTCTGGCATGCTTTAACTCATCTTCCACACTGATGACCGTTTTTCCCCTGCTTAAACTGATACGGAAAAGACTTGCTAACTGTGTGATCATAAACACCGCATCCTCATACCGTTCTCCCTCGATCATCCAGACGATCGAATCGAGTGTATTATATAAAAAATGAGGGTTGATCTGCGATTGAAGTGCATCCAGCTCACTTTTTCTTTTTTCCTCCTGCTCAACCACTATATCCTGCATCAACTGCCTGATCTGCTCCACCGTAGAGCGGAGCGTACGTCCTAAATGTTCTACCTCCATGGATCCGCCGATATAAATCGAAGGATTCATGTTTCCGTTTTCCCATTCCTTGACTGAATTATTTAATTTTTTCAGCGGCATTGCAATGCTTGCAGATACAAGCTGGTTTAAAAGGATCACAGCAAGCATACATACTGTCACCAACATGATCACAAAATATTTTGTACCGGTCATACCCATATCAAAGGAACTCATCGGCACAACACTGACAATTTTCCATCCGGTATAACTGACCGTCTTTACTGTGACGAGACGTTTTTCTCCCTGAAAAATCTCTTCCGTGCTCCCATCTTCATACCCTGCAGCTTCTATATTATTTTCCTGATAAAGATCCGTATAGATCAGTTTCTGTCTCGGATGATAAATAATCTCACCTTTTCCATCGATCAGATAAACATATTCCGACGAGTTTCCAACATTCGCTTTCTTTAAAATCTGTTCAATACTGCTATAGTTCATATCAACTAAAAGCACTCCAAGTGTCGATGTTCCGTTACTTGTCAGCTCGACAGCCCGGCTTAATGATACGACCCAGTAATAACGATAGGTTGGATCATCAAACAGATTCTGCACATGCGGTGTGGAAAAATGAAGGTTCTCCATCTGACCGACTGCATCGGTAAACCACTGCTGTTCCACAATATTTATCTGACTTTTTTCATTTGCAACGGGTACCGCCGCCACAAGCTGTCCATCTCCTGTATAACAGGCAATACTGATCAGATTATCTTTATTCGTCTCATACAAGAGATTCATTTCCTCATCCATCGTCTCAGTGGCAAGATCTTTATTTTTGATGACGCTATAATACATGGTGTCAGAGATACGGCGCATGTTCCTAAGATAATCTTCGAGATTGATAGCTGTCTGATTTAAAAGCTGCCCCGTGCTCTCAATCGTCATCGTCTCCGCCCTGTTTGAAAACTGCCGGTAAAGTGTGACACCAAGGAACGCCATACTACATATGGACAGAATCGTAAACGAAATAGAAATCGTCATCTGAATACTGTGCGGTTTTGTCATTTTCCCTATATATGCAGTTAATTCTTTTATTTTCTCTTTGATATTTGACAAACTCATTTTATTTTTTCTGCTTTATACTTTGAAGGTGACATTCCAAACTGTTTCTTAAACGCATAGCTAAAATAATTCGGATCGGAATAGCCTACTTTTTCTGCAATCACATATGTCTTTTCATCCTGGTTCAAAAGCAGATCCAGCGCCTGCTCCATCCGGTACTCTGTCAGATAATTGATAAAAGTTTTCCCAGTTTCCTTTTTAAACACAGTAGAAAAATATGCCGTGCTGACCGAAAGGCTTTTACATACACTTTCCACATTGAGTCCTGAATCAGCATAATGTTCTCTTACATATTCGATTGCTTTTGTGACAAATGATTTCGTCGTATCCTGTCTGCCATTCCGGATCATCTCCTGCATCTGACATCCGGTCTTTAACAGCCAGTTTTCCAGTGCCTCCGGTGATTCCATCTGCATCGCTTCTCTATAAATATCACCGGTCCCGCCGAAGATTTCATCCAGATTCAATCCGTTTAAGGTACCAAAACGGAAAATTTCTGCGATCAGTTCCGTGATAAATATCTGGTATTTCTGCAATGATGCTCCACGTCCGGAAAGCTGTGTCACACTTTCCTTGACTGCTTCTTTTAATGCCTGCTCATCACCGGTTTTGATCTTTTTTAAAATAATTCCGATTGACTGCTCTTCCCACGGTTCTTCCGCACTGCCCTGCGGATCGATCTCCGCAATATTGATGGCTCTGGTATTTCCATAGATCACACGGTAAGAAACCGCATTGCGTGCCCCCTGATAGGAAGCCGGCAATTCTGCAATTTCATCACAGATCTGACCGATTCCCGCAGTTACCTTCGCTCCACAGACACGCTTCGCCAGTTTACAGAACTTATCCATCGCATTGGTATATACCGTAATTTCTTCCGGCTCCTTTAACTGTGTAATCACAAGAATGTCCCCCAGATAAAAGAACGTATTTGATCTCCACTTGTCCATGAACTGTTCTTCTGCGAGCTGTTTTACAGACATTCCAAGTAAAAACGGATCCAGTTCAAGCTGCGGATCCAGCGTACTGATATGTAAAATAGTTGCCACATAATAAGGTCCACTCCACGGTATCTGGTACTGCTTTAAATATTTATCGATCTCAGAAGCCGGGATCCGTCCTTCGATCAGGGATGTATAAAAATTTTCCTGCAATACCGGAAGACTCTCCATATAGTAAGCGCGCAGTTTCTCAATATTGCGCTTTTCATCTAACTCCCTGTCAAGGTTTGTCTTGATGCGTTCAAACACTTCACGCAATTCATTGGAGTTGATCGGTTTTAAGATATACTCCTCTGCCTCAATCTTGATTGCCTCTTTTGCATATTCAAATTCATCAAATCCGGAAAAAATAATGATTTTTATTTTCTGGTAAAGTTCTTTTAACTTCTTGCTTAAGGTCAGCCCATCCATATATGGCATTTTAATATCTGTCATCACGACATCCGGCTGCAGTTCTTCTGCCATCTCAAGCGCTTCCACACCATTTCTTGCATACCCTGCGATGCGAAATCCCATCGCTTCCCAGTCAAGCTTTTTCATAATGACGGAATACACTTCTTCCTCGTCATCCACCAATAATACCGAATATAAGTTCATTGTACTTTTCTCCTGCTAGTCTCCGTATTTTGCATTCATATTATGCCATAAAATTCCAAGAATCACAGTACAGATAATGATCTCTGCCACTGCCACATAAGTGTTCCAGAATAATAAAAGCATCATAACAAGTGTTGCCACTGCAAAAAAGAACATTAACTTTCCGGCACATTTTGCATAATTTTCTTCATCCTTTACCTGCGGCTTATTCTTTCCGCGGATCGCCGAAATATCTTTCATAAACCATAAACGCATTCCATAATAGATCAAAATCACAAACAAAAGTAATGGGATCCCTGCTGTCTCTAAAATCTGATCTGTAGTCATATAATCCTCCTTGTTTTGCGGAGCAAAATCCGAGCCCTATGGCGAGGAGAGGATTTTCCTCCTTGTTTTCCGAAAAAATAACGGCTGGTCTGTAACACCCAGCCGTTATTTTACAGTCCGATATATAAATTATACCGTATCTTTTATTTTCTTGCTATATATTTTCTGATATCCAGAGAAATTGCTACAAAGATTACAACACCGATTGCGATGTACTGTGCATTTGCGTTCATTCCTAAGTACTGGAGAGCAACCTTTAATAACTCGAATACTGCAACACCAATGATAGCGGATGAAACTTTACCACGACCACCTGTTACGGATACACCACCGATCGTACATGCTGCGATAGCCTCCATCTCGTAACCATATCCGGTCTGAACAGATGCACCACCTGCTTTTGCACCGAGCATGAATCCTGCAAGACCATACATAGCTGCTGCTTTCATGTAAATTAAGATCAATGTCTTTTTCACCGGAACACCTGCAACTTCTGCTGCCTGTGGGTTACCACCGATTGCATACATATATTTTCCATGACGTGTCATGTTGAAAATGAACCATGTAATCGCTGCCACAATAATTGCAATCCAGATCAGGTAGTTGATTCCAAGGAATTTTTTGTTTGCAACATTGGTATAAGCCTCAACGTATCCACCAAGAGGTGTTGCGTTTGTAACGATAAGTCCAATACCATAAACGATTTCCATCATTGCTAATGTCGCAATAAAAGGTGGTACATTTAAGTATGCAATGAAGATACCTGTTACTGTACCAAATGCTGCACAGATAAGCATTGCTATAATTGCTACTAAAAATACGTTCATAGGTTTCATATCCGGGAAGAATTTACCGGAATAATCTAAACGCTGTAATAACATACCGGAAATACATGCGCCGAAACCGATCATACGTCCTGCGGAAAGATCACATCCTGCGGTGATAACACATCCTGCAATACCAAGTGCAATGACAAGTCGTGAGCTCATATTCATAAGAATATTCATTAAGTTGTTGCTTGTGAAGAAGTTATTTGATGTTAAACCGGTATAAATTACCAGAATGAACATTACAATAATAACCCCGTTGTTGATCAAAAAATCTTTTACTTTCTGCTGTTTTGTCTTTCCCATTTTCGTCTCCTCCTATCGCATCAGAATCTTGTTGCGTATTCCATAACTTTTGCCTGTGTCATATCTTCCGGTTCCTTAACTTCACCAGTCAGTTTTCCATTACACATAACACAAATTCTATCTGACATTCCAAGAAGTTCTGACATTTCTGACGAAATCATGATGATTGCTTTGCCCTGTTTTGCTAAGTCACACATGATCTCATAAATCTCATGTTTTGCACCTACGTCGATACCACGGGTAGGCTCATCCATGATCAGAACATCCGGATCATTGGCTAACCATCTTGCAACGATTACTTTCTGCTGGTTACCTCCGGACAGATTGGAAATATGTTCTTTCATGCTCGGAGTCTTGATGCTTAATTTTTTAATACTGCTTGTTACGATCTCATTGATCTTTTTGTGATTTAAAACAAACCCTGCATTCAGATATTTGTTATAAATGGATACACCTACATTATCTTTGATGGACAGGCATCCGAAAATACCGTTTCCTCTTCGATCCTCTGTGATCAGTCCGATTCCGGCATTCATTGCATCGATTGGATGTTTGATCTTTACTTTTTTGCCATGCATATAGATTTCACCAGATGCAATACCGCGGATACCAAAGATTCCTTCCATCAATTCTGTTCTCTGTGCACCTACCAGTCCACCAAATCCAAGGATTTCTCCTTTATGAAGCTGAAAGCTTACATTCTGGAATGATTTTGCATGGATAGAACAGAGATTTTTTACTTCCATGACCACTTCATCGCTTGGTTTGTTTTCTCTCGGCGGATATACATTCGTCAACTCACGACCAACCATCTTTGTGATGATCTGGTCTGTGGTCATCTCTGCTGCCGGCCAGGTTCCAACATATGTACCATCTCGCATGACTGTGATATCGTCAGCGATTCGTTTGATCTCATCCATCTTATGTGAAATGTAGACCATTGCCACACCTTTGTCTCTCAAATCATTCATGATGCGGAACAATGCTTCTACTTCGTTATCAGAAAGAGAAGATGTCGGCTCATCAAAGATGATAACCTTTGCCTGCTGTGAAACCGCTTTTGCGATCTCAACAGACTGCATCTGACCTATGGATAAAGATCCAAGCTGTGCTTTCGGATCAAAATCCATTTTTACTTCTTTTAACCATTTTGCAGTCTCTTCGTACATTTTCTTGTGATCGATGACTTTCAATGGTCCACACTTTGTCGGGAATCTTCCCAGATACATATTTTCTGCAACACTTCTTGCCGGTACCGGCTGTAACTCCTGATGTACCATGGCAATTCCGTTTTTCATCGCCTCATCCGGATTACCGATCTCAACTTTTTTCCCATCCAAAATGATTTCTCCGGCATCCATTTTATAAATACCAAACAAACATTTCATCAGGGTTGATTTGCCTGCACCATTTTCCCCCATCAGCGCATGGACGGTTCCCGGACGGAGTGATAACTGTACATTGTCAAGTGCTTTGACACCGGGGAAAGATTTACACACGCCCCTAAGCTCCAGTTTATACTCAGCCATGTTTCTCCTCCTTTATATCATTTGGCTTACTTCTCTGCCAATTATATTCTTATTTCAGATCGTGCTTTTCGCACATTTTATTTCTTTTTACAGACATTTTGCCTTCTGTCATTTTTTACAAACTCTGCTCTTTTTCTCATGAATAGTGGCAGCGGGTGCCATTCGCACCCGCACCACCTTTATTTCTTTGTCCTTTTTCAGATTATTTAACCATGTCAAGAACATCCTGTGCATTGTCTTTTGTTACTTTTACATAATCACATCCGATATAGTGATCATTGCCAGCGCCTGTGATGTAGTTGATAGCTGCATCTGCTGCACTGTGGGACTGTGAGAAGTGATCGTTGAATACAGTACCTGTCATAGTTCCTGCAAGAACATCCTCTAATGCCTCTGATAAAGCATCAACACCTACCAGATAAATATCAGTACCTACGGTACGTCCTGCACTCTGAATTGCCTGCAATGCACCAAGTGCCATTGCATCGTTGTTACAGAATACAACTTCTACATCGTTGCCATACTGTCCAAGAGCATTCGCTACGATCTGCTGTGCCTGATCCTGCTGCCAGTTACCAACCTGATCGGATAAGCAGTTTACTTCAAGTCCTGCATCCTCAAGAGCTTTTACAGAATATTCTGTACGATACTGGGCATCCACGTTCTCCGGATCACCTTCTACCATAACGTAGTCGATTTTACCGTTTCCATTTAAATCTACGGTATCAAGACCAAGATCACTGATCATCTCACCCTGGAAAGTACCGGACTGACGTGCATCACATCCAACGTATGTAACATCCCAGTTGTTATCTGACCATCTCTTCTGCTCTTCTTCATCCGGCTCACGGTTGATGTATACCAGCGGGATTCCTGCTGCAACTACTTTATCTGTGATGGTTGCTGCGGAAGATGAGTTAACCGGGTTGATAATAAGGACATCTACCCCCGCTGTGATAAAGTTATCAATCTGACCTGTCTGTGTAGCCTGATCGTTTGCACCATCAACAATTGTGATATTGTCTTTAGAAAATCCTTTTTCTACCAGATAATTTTCAAGTTCTGTACGGAACAGTGTCATGAAGTTATCGGAGAACTGGTAAATACATACACCAACTTTTTTGTCTGCAAGACTTGCATCTGCGTCTGTTGCTGCATCGGCTGCTGCGTCCCCTGCGTCGGCTGCCTCTGTAGCTGCTGCATCATTTGATGCATCACTTGATGCATCGCTTGCTGCTGCATCGGTTGTTGTTCCGGCGTTGTTTGTGGATGCGTTATTGCTTCCGCCACATCCTGCTACCATAGATGCTACCATTGCTGTTGCTAAGATTACACTAACTACCTTTCTTTTCATAGAAAAATCCTCCCATTTGATTTAATGTATTTGTAACTCTTTGTTTGTTACAAGTGCATTATATCAACAGGAGGATTAGATAAACATACAATATTCTTCTGTCTTTCTTGAAAATTCTTCTTTTTTATTTGTGCATTTTATCACTTTTCTTTGATTTTCGTTTTATTTCGTTGTATATTTTGACATAAGGCTGAATTATTTCATGTTTTTTTAACGTCATTTTGTCACTTTAAAGTTTTAAAATATCCTCTGCAATCTCCACCGCATCACGGATACAGTCCGGACAACTCCTTAATACTTTTCCAGTTGTAACACCTTTTAATTCTCCACAGGTAATGGAACCGTTTTTCTCAAGAAATGTCTTTGTAATTTCTCTGGTCAGTTTATAGGTATCTGCCTTACTGCTTGGCTGCTCTAAGTTTTTACAGCTGTTTTTTAACCCTGCAAGCATGACCGCACCGGATACTGCACCACAGGTTGCTGCCATGCCGCCCATGCCAAGTCCGAATCCTTCACAGGCTGCAAACAGTGTCTCCTCCGGCATGCCAATTTCCTCTGCAAACGCACAGGCAACTGCCTGGGCACAGTTAAATCCTTTATCGTGTAATTCGATTGCTTTTTCTTTTTTTGTCATTATTGTATCCTCCGTTTTATCAATTTTACTTTTGGCAAAAAAGTTACGGCAGCATTCCATTGAACGCCACCGTAACTTCCCGGTAATTCTGATATATTTTCTCTTTCTGATCCTGTGTTTTATTTCGCCTCATCAATCGCTTTTCCGATGTCATGACGCATATATTTGTTGGCAAAATCAACCCATTCGGTTGCCTCATAGGCTTTCTTTCTTGCCTCTTTCAGATCAGCTCCGGTTGCCGTGATGCCAAGCACACGACCACCGTTTGTAACGATATCGCCGTTGTCATCGAATTTTGTCCCGGCATGGAAACAGAAATAATCGTCTTTTCCATTGAATTTTTCAAGTCCGCTGATCTTAAATCCTTTTTCATAGGATACCGGATATCCGTCAGATGCCAGCACCACACAGACTGCCGCATTGTCCTCAAACTGTAAATCAATAGTATCTAATTTACCGTCCACGCAGGCTTCCATCACATCTATGATATCATTTTTCATACGCGGAAGTACAACCTGTGCCTCCGGATCACCAAATCTTGCATTGTACTCTAACACTTTCGGTCCGTCCTCTGTCAGCATCAGTCCAAAGAAAATGACTCCGGTAAACGGTCTGCCCTCTGCAGCCATAGCATCTACGGTTGCCTGGTAAATGTATTTCTGACAGAAATCATCCACTTCTTTGGTATAAAACGGACTCGGAGAAAAGTTACCCATTCCTCCGGTATTTAATCCCTGATCGCCGTCTTTTGCACGCTTGTGATCCTGTGCAGATGACATGATCTTGATCGTCTTTCCATCCACGAAAGATAATACAGACACCTCACGTCCTGTCATAAATTCTTCCACAACCATGGTATTTCCGGCTGTTCCAAACTTTTTATCCTCCATGATCTCTTTGACACCGGCTTTTGCCTCCTCTAAGGTGTTGCAGATCAAAACGCCCTTGCCAAGTGCTAACCCATCAGCCTTTAACACGATTGGCATTTTTGCTGTCTCTAAATAAGCAAGTGCCTCTTTTGCCGATGTAAAGTTTTCATATGCAGCTGTCGGGATATGATATTTTTTCATAAGATCTTTTGAAAATGCCTTAGAACCCTCTAAGATGGCAGCATTTTTTCGCGGTCCGAATACTTTTAATCCCTCCGCCTCAAAAACATCCACAATTCCGCCGACCAATGGATCGTCCATTCCAACGATTGTAAAATCAATGGCATTCTCTTTTGCAAAAGCCACAAGTTTATCAAACTCCATGGCACCGATCGGCACACATTCTGCAAGTGCAGCGATTCCGGCATTTCCCGGAGCGCAGTAAATTTTATCAACACGTGGGCTCTTTGCCACACTTGTCACGATTGCATGTTCACGTCCGCCGCTTCCAACTACCAATACTTTCATTCTCCGTCGCTCCTTACTGTTTATTATGCATGATCAATAATTTTTTTTCTGCTATTCTGCAATGATCACATGACCATCTTCCACAGACACCTTTCCATTGGCAATCAGATCAATCGCTTTTGGAAGGATCACCCATTCTGCCTGTTCCATCACACGGCGCTGCAACACTTCCGGGGTATCTCCCTGTTCTACTTCAACTGCTTTCTGTAAAATGATAGGTCCCGTGTCTGTTCCCTCGTCCACAAAATGCACTGTCGCACCGGTCACTTTTACACCGCGTGCAAGCACACCTTCATGTACTTTTAAACCGTAAAATCCTTTTCCGCAAAAAGATGGAATCAGGGATGGGTGGATATTCACAATACGGTTTGTATATTCTTTGATCATCATTTCCGGCAATACCACAAGAAATCCTGCCAGCACAACAAGATCTACATTGTAGGAATTTAATTTATCAAGGAATGCCTGGTTAAAAGCCTCTCTGCTTTCAAAATCTTTCGGCGAGATGCACAGTGCTTCGATTCCATGTGCCCTCGCACGCTCTAAGGCATAGGCATTTACATTATTGCTGATGACAACCGAAATACATGCATTTGTTATTTTTCCTGCACTGATTGCATCTATGATCGCCTGAAGATTTGTTCCTCCACCGGATACCAAGACTGCTAGTTTTAGCATAAGGTTACTCCTTTTTCACCATCTTTGATCTCACCAACCACATATGGTGTTTCACCTGCTGCTTTAATTGCTTCCATCGTTTTGTCCACATCCGCAGGATCTACAGCAAGTACCATACCCAGTCCCATATTGTAGGTATTGTACATCATTTTTTCCTCTACCTGTCCCTTTTTTGCCATCAGCTTAAAGATAGCCGGAACCTCATAACTGTCTTTGCGGATCACAGCCTGTTTTCCTTCCGGCAGCATTCTTGGAACGTTCTCATAAAAACCACCGCCTGTGATATGGCTGCATGCCTTGATGCGCACACCTGCCTCTTTAACGCTGCGCAGCGCTTTTACATAGATTCTTGTAGGAGCAAGCAATGCCTCTCCAAGTGTTTTTCCTAACTCATCATAATAGGTATCCAGGCTTTCTTTCGTCATCTCAAAGATTTTTCTGACAAGTGAAAAACCGTTGGAGTGCACACCGGAAGATGCCATACCGATCAGTACATCTCCTGCCTTTAAGTCTGCACCTGTGATGATATCCTTTTCATCTACGACACCAACCGCAAATCCTGCCAGATCGTATTCGTCCTCAGGCATCAGTCCCGGATGCTCTGCTGTCTCTCCACCGATCAGGGCAGCGTCAGACTGTTTACATCCCTCAGCCACACCGCTTACGATAGCAGCGATCTTTTCCGGATAGTTTTTTCCACATGCAATATAATCAAGGAAAAATAAAGGCTCACCACCTGCACATGCGATATCGTTGACACACATGGCAACACAATCGATTCCGATCGTGTCATGTTTGTCCATAAGAAACGCAAGTTTTAATTTTGTTCCTACACCGTCTGTTCCGGACACTAAGGTAGGTTTCTCCATGTCTTTGAATTTTTCCATGGAAAATGCACCGGAAAATCCGCCAAGACCTGTTAAAACCTCCGGTCTCATGGTTCCCTGTACATATTTTTTCATCAGTTCCACTGATTTGTATCCTGCTTCGATATCAACACCGGAATTTTTGTAATCCATTTACTTTTCCTCCTGAATCTGTTGTTTACATGTTCATTTTTTGTATCGTCTGTCCGTCTCTGCTGTCATGCGTTTTATTCATAATAATACATTTATCATTATCTGCTTCTTTTAGTAATTCTTATAGCCGACTTCCTGTAATCTGGCATCTTTTGCCTGAACCTGCTCTTTTAACTCCTTAGAATATTCCTTTAACTTTGCGAGCAGTGCCTCATCTGAAGTAGCAAGAATCTTTGCTGCAAGCAGTCCTGCATTTGCTCCGCCGTTGATTGCTACCGTTGCAACCGGAATACCGGACGGCATCTGAACGATCGAATATAAAGAATCTCTTCCGCCAAGTGATGTGGTATGCATCGGGATGCCAATGACCGGCATCGGGAAAATTGCTGCGCACATACCAGGTAAATGCGCTGCCATTCCTGCACCTGCGATAATTACCTTAAACCCTTTTGCTTCCGCACTCTTTGCATATTCAAAGAACACATCCGGTTCTCTGTGTGCAGAGATGATCGTCATCTCATAATCAATTCCAAGCTTATCTAAAATATCTGCAGCTTTTGCCATAACCGGCATATCAGAATCGCTGCCCATTACAATACCAACTTTTGCCATAATCGTACTCCTTCCAGATTCCTGCAGTTTCAAACTTCCACTGTTACCTATGTGTATTGTACCTGTCATTCTTTTAGAAGTCCAATTAATATTTATTATTTTATTTATTAATTTATCTTATATAAGTGGTTCGTTCAACTGTTCTGTTCCGGCTAAAACAAATCTTCCATCGGCAATGATATCCTCCGTACTGCCGTCTTTCCGGATCACAGTGATCTTATCTAGTTCATCATATGGGATTGTGATATCTGTATGACAGTTTAAATATGCCTTTTCCGCAGACTCTTTTCTCTGTGCAGAAACGCTGTTTTCTCTTGCTACAATCGCTTTTCCATCCGGATTGTAGGAAATATTGTCCTCTTCATGGCTGTAACAGGTATCACCCACTGCAAAATGCGGTCCTGTCTTTTCGGCGATCAGAATCGGCAGTTTATCTGCGATCTGAAAATCTCTCGCCATGCGGTACGCTGTTGTATTCGTTCCGATTGCAAACTCTCCCATCGGCAGTGTGTCGTGATGTTTTAATACATTATCACGGATATATTTTTTATTTTCTTCCTCATCTTTAAAGTTTGTACAGGTATAGGACTCTACCATGCCATCTTTAAAATGAATCTCCAGGTTTTCGTAATTGAGTCCGTTTAAATAGACCTGTCCGACAAAAAGCGTTCCCGTGGTCTTTTCTAACACCGGTGAAGTGAACACTTCTCCGACCGGAATGTTGACATCCGCCACACAGTTTTCAAATGCAGTCTCCTTCGCCGGATCTTTTAATTTCCAGATATTGACATACAGATCAGTCCTGTTTTTTCCTTTTCCTGTGATATGTACCTGATCCGCCGTGTCTAATACATCAATGATCTTCTGCTGTATCGTCTGGTACAATTTATAATCTAATGTATTTAATTTTACTGTTTCCGCAAAAATCTCCTCAAAACGGTCTCCGATCTCAGGAACCGGGTATGCGATAATCGTGAAGCTGCGTTCTTCGCCTTTGATGTATTCATTGATCATCTGCCCTGCCATATTCATCTCATAGACACAAAGTTTCTGCTGTTTTTCGGTATATTTTACTGCACATTCTTTATTTTCCGGTGAAAACGGTTCTTCCCCAAATACTTCGATCACTGCCGGACCCGCATGACCTGCCGCCAGTTTTTTCTCTTCCTCAAAATAATTTTTTCTTGCCTCTAAGCACCGCTCCACGTATGCTTTATCCAGATAAAGGGCACGGTCTTCCCTGTGATCATAGTCAAACTGCTTGTTCGGTGAAGTTGCGGATGCAAGCATAGTCGGTTTTAAATTCATTTTTTCAAAATTGTGCACTGCTGCCCGGACCATGCGCTCAAAACCGATCGGATAGCGAAGCTGTACTGTCTGCTTTTTACTAAGATCCTTGCCTGTCACTTCAAAGCCGATCCGATAGCCTTCCGTATAAGTATCTGCCATCGCCTGAATCTCTTCATCGGTCATTTTATTTAAAAACATGGCAATCTGTTTTTCATTTTCTCCAATATAAACACCATAGCGGTACAAGTATCGCAAATCTGTAAGATCTGCATTCATCACGATATCCGTCTCAAAATCCTCCGATGGATCGATCAGTCTGCGCAGACTTCTCTCGTAAAAAATCTCACTGTAATCATGGAAAAACCAGTACAGATCCTGCTGCAGTGCCGACTTCTCCGGTGCATCTTTTTCTTCCCCTGCTTCAAAACGGTTATAGATTTCCACAAACAGCTCCATCTGGATCGTAAGCTGCATCAGATCCCCGCGAAATGCTGCACCCATCTCACGTCTGATATATGCCAGATAAGCACAGAGTAACTGTCCGAACTCTTCTCCTAACTGCTCCACAGCATAATCCGGGTTCGCATAACTTGTCTGATATGCCACTCCAAGAATGTCCTCATATAATGCCTGATTACATGTTTCCGCTTCCTTTAAACTCTGTTTTGGGATTGCAGCATCTGCCCATAGATCATAAACAAATGCCTGTTTCTGCAGCAACCGTGCCGTCTGGCAAAAATATTCTTTATATTTTTCTTCCGTTTCCGGTTTTTCTGCAATCTCTGCAATCCGCTCACGTACCAGTGCAAAACGTTCCTTTGCAAGTTCGTTTGATTCTTTATATAATTCTTTGTATAACATGAAGTTAAAACCTCCACCATAATTTCTATCACTCATCGATCAGTTTTCCATACTTTGCATTTTTTTCGATCAATGACTTTGCATACTCCCAGATCCGTTCAGAGCCCTCATGTACCCTCTCATCTCTCTTTAATACCTGGGATTTTTTCACACCATGTTCCTCCCATGAGATACCGCCCGAAGCATCGTTTAAAAACAATGGCTGTACCTTATCTAACATATTCGCAAACTTTGACTCCGGCGTCTCCATCGCCTCAAACTCGTCCCATAAACCACGGTATTCCTTCTGCTGTGCTTCCGGCAGTAATCCAAAAATACGGTCTGCTGCTTTTAATTCACGCTCCCGCTTTGTCTTATTGCCCTCCGTATCATACGCATAAGTATCTCCTGCATCGATTTCTATGACATCATGAAGCAGTACCATCTTCATTGTTTTTAACACATCGATCGGTTCATTTGCGTAATCGGCAAGCACAAACGTCATCAACGCTAAATGCCAGGAATGTTCCGCATCATTTTCTTTTCTGCTTCCATCGCTTAAGTATGTCTGCCTTGTAATCTTTTTTATTTTATCCAATTCCATGATAAATGAAATCTGTTTTTCAAAATCTGTCATATGAATCTTCCCTTTCCAAATAACCTGTACAATATACACCTTCTGCTTTGCGCAGATACCGTTTTCTTTTTTGCTGCCATCACACTTATTGTGTGATCAATAGCATTACAGTCCCTTTTACAGCAAAAATCCAACCACATATAATGCAGTCCAGGCGCCAACTGCAAGAAACGCACATATCGTTGCAAGATAAGGGAAAAATCGGTAGGAATTTTCCTCTCTTAAACTTAATACCGCATTAAATAACGCTATCAAACCAACTAACATAGATGACACTCCGGCACTTCCGAGATACATGCTCCCGTTCCCTCCATTTTGAAAAGAACAGATAATCACAGCAACAAGATCTGCCAATGATATGACTGCCAGAATAAATGCGATGATCCCTCTTCTTGACTGCGTCTTGTCTGTGAATTTATATCCTCTTTTATGTCGTGTATGCATCCTGTTTTCCTCATTTCCATACTTTTTATACAAATCTCTTTGACTGCGAAACAACACCAATCCATCGTTTTTTATTATACAAAATCAAACCTTTTTATGCAACCTGTCCCGCCCGTAGGACTTTTAATTCATAGGACGTAACTTTCTATGAATTGAAAAATGCACTGCAATGATATCCTTGATCTACCACTGCAGCGCCTTGTATCTCCGAAATATTTTCAATTATGTTTCTTACGCTCTGTCATCTTTCGTATGATCTTTTTTACTACATCATAAATAAGAAATCCAAGCAATCCGCCAATCGTATTTAAAATCAGGTCATCTACATCAAGACTTCCAACCTTAAATACCAACTGCAGTATTTCCACAACAAGACTTAATTCAAAACTGTAAAAAACCGTGTATTGCAGTTTTCTGCACCGCTCATAATAGATTGGCAAAAATGTTCCAAAAGGCATGAACGCAATGATATTTCCCACAAGATTCAAAACCACTGCATAAGTGCCAAGAACTTTTCGATAACGGATAAAGCGCATGATTTCTTTTAGTGGAACAAGATTATATTGGTATGTTCTCTCACTATATGTCCGTCCCATTTTTTCTGAAAAAAACAAGAAATAGAACAACACTGCAAAATAAACAGTGAATAATACGCCGGCAATCAGCCGGCGTCTTTTCTTTCTATCATCCATCGCATTATTTACATCCATACTGTTCATAGTATGCATCAATTGCTTTTTTTATCTCATCATTGATGACGATCTTACCCTGGCACTCCTTATTGTAAAGATGTTCTACGACCTCTTCCATCGTTACGATCGCATTTGTCGGGAAACCATAAGTCTCGCGAATCTCATCAAGCGCACTCATTTTTCCGCCAAGTCCCATTTCCATACGGTTTAAAGAAACCATCAGACCAACGATCTTCACATTTGCGGCTCCTCTTACTTTCGGAACTGTCTCCTCCATGGATTTACCGGATGTTGTAACATCCTCGATCATAACAACACGGTCACCATCTTTTAAACTGCTTCCAAGGAAACTTCCTTTATCTGCCCCGTGATCTTTTTCCTCTTTACGGTCAGAACAGTAACGGACTTCTTTTCCATATAATTTGCTGAATGCAACTGCTGTCACAACACTGATCGGAATTCCCTTGTATGCCGGTCCGAATAATACATCAAAATCATCTCCATATTTCTCATGGATCGCCTTTGCATAATATTCGCCAAGCCGCATTAACTGTGAACCTGTCACATATGCTCCTGCATTCATAAAAAACGGAGATTTACGTCCACTCTTTAACGTAAACTCGCCAAATTTGAGCACATCACTTTCAACCATAAATTCTATAAATTCCTGTTTGTACTGTTCCATTTTATCCGGGACCTCCTGTTTAAATTCCAAAATATATTGTTTGCACCTGATATCTCATGTCTTCACAATTATTTTTATACTATCATAAGTGTCTTAGAATCTCAATCTATTTTAACTTCATTTTTTACCCTGTAGAAAAGAACTATAGAAAAGACATTAGAATTTTTATCAAACAAGACCTTGTTTTAAATATTCTGATTCATAACATATCTGTCTATTCCGTCAGTTCCCCTATCACTGTGATAAATTCTTTCTCTGTAAGACCGGAACTTTCTATGGTAAATACAACTCCTTCTTTTTCAAAAATGGCTATATAATTATAAATGCCTGTCTGTCCACTCTGGTATCGTCCCGCTGTGACCGTAATCCCATGCACCAGAGACGTGTCTAAATGTGTATCTGTAAATCTTGTCACGATCCCGGATTCCGTTGTACGAACTCCGATTTTCAATGTACGTTCTCCACTTTCATCCGAATAGATCAGACCATTATTATCATCCACTGCTTCTCCAGCTTTATCATATCCAACATGATAAACATCATCCGACAAACTAAGTCCATCTGGAATGGAGGTCGGACAGATCTTCGTTCCAAAATATTCTTCCAGTCCCGCTGCGTCATAAGAAACAACCTGATCCGGTTCTGCCATATCATAGGCTATGCTTTCCATTTCACGGATCTCATTAAAGATCAGACCGGTATCCTCCTCTGCTGTTTCCACACCTGCCTCATCCGCTGATCCGGCTGCTGTACTTCCATACATACCATCATAATCATTGAAAACCGTTTCCACAGAGTTATTTTTGCTTCCTGAATAGCCATCCCTGATCCTTCCATAAAACATTCCTGCACCGATGATCAGCACAAATGCTGTCATACACATCGCCGCCGAAATAGTGATATGCGCAGGCTGTTCCTTCTCTAAAGAGATTTTTTCTCTTATAACATAAAATATCCGCTTCATCCGTGATTTTGATTTTATCTCAACTTCCGCATCTGAAACATACTTTGGATCAATATGCCCGAATGCATCAATCAGATCATCTGCTTTCACTGCTCACACCTCGATTCCTTCCTGAGCAAGACATTTCCGTAAACTTTCCCTTGAACGCATCAGAGACGATTTTACCTTGCTCTCACTGATGGAGAATCTCTTTGCGATTTCAGCTATACTGTCAAAATACCAGTACCTCCGCACAAAGATCCTGCGGTTTTCTGTCTTCATCCCAGCCAGAAAACAGTTAATCATCTCCGCAAGTTCCATATTTTCCACATGCAACTCCATATTTTCACCGGAAATACAGTCCTGCATCTCTTCATATATGTAAGAAATTTCTCCCTCTCCACGCTTTTTCGAATGATTTTTCCGGTAGCGGTCTAAGGATAGATTTCTTGTAATCGCTCCTAAAAACGCCTGCAATATCCCCGGCCGCTCTGTCGGCATGGAATTCCACGCCCGGAACCATGTATCATTCATACACTCTTCACAATCACTTTCATTGTGCAGTACATTCTGTGCTATCTTGTGACAATATGCTCCGTATTTCTGCTGTGAGCATGTAATTGCCCTCTGATCTCTGACCCAGTATAACTCAATAATCTTTTCATCCTCTAAAAACTGCCCCACGATCCGAATTATATCCTCCTGTAATGTTTATCCTGTTCTGTTATGATTTTACAGAGCATCTGCCGCACCAATAAAAACAGGTATCCCATTCTCCCTGTCTATGATCGCATAGACAAATGGCCTGTCCAGCACAACATTTTCCACTGCCTCCAGACACCCCATTGTTTCCACTTCCACAACTGTTGCCGCTCCGGCCTTTGTACCAAGTTCATTCACTTCAATCTTTGTCCGGTGCAATACCCGGCTGATATACAGATTATCCCCATTTTTACAATTCCCCATCTGTGAAAAATCTGCTAATTTCTCATCAAATGCATCATGCATTCCCATTCTGTCTAAAACTTCCGCTAATTCTTTCTGCGTCTCCGCCTTAAACTTTGGCATACCTGTTTCCACTATTGTATCATTTGCCTGAGCAATTGTCTTTAGAAAAGTTTCTCCGTTCATCTGACTGATATAATCTCTGATATCCATATTCTCATCCGGAAGCAGTGCAACAAAGTCAAAGCCTTCTTTATACGGCTTGATAAATCCAACGGCATGCTCTTCCTTCAGAAAAGAATATTCCTCCGAATACATCATTGATACTGTTGAATGATTACCATCAATATCATAAAAATCAGCATCATGCACCTGTTCCTTTTCATACGGGTCCTGCCACTCCCCCTCAAATGCCACTGCATTTACAAGATACATAATAGCATATGGCGGTATCTGATCCATAATATCTTTGATCATTCCATCTGTGCGCCGGTCGATCCAGCGATTGATATCCTTTGTCGTTTTTTCATCAAAGGCCGAGGCAAAGATATCTGCCTGATAAAATTCAGCGTTTAACTTCAGAAAATCATCTGCCGGTACAAAGTTCTCAGCAGAATCTTTGTACCAGATAGAATTCGCTGTATATAAATGATTATTTTTTTCCTTTGGCATGGAACTTTGCAGACGCTGCAGCTCCCGATTAAGAAGATCAAGCGAGCAGTCTGCCGTACCGCAAAGTACACTCTCCATCTGTTCCAAAGTCTCGCCTGATGCTCCGTTTGCAGTCATGGCAAGCGCATTTATCACGGAATATGGTGATATCATTGTATTTTTTTCAGCTTCATAGCTATTTTGAAAAGCCTTTATTGCAAAATCAGCATAACTGTCCGCAAATATTTTGTCTGATTTTTCATCCGATGGCAGCATCTGCACATTATCTCCGGATTTCCCAGTATCTTCTTTCGTTACATTCAATTTCCTTGTCGATCCTGAAAGATGCATGCCTTCTGCATTAGAACACGCAGCTGTCCCTGATAACAGAATACCAGCTGTTAAAAATAATGCTGCTATCTTTTTTGCTTCTTTTTTCATCTTCTCTCCCTCCATTGTATCTGTTTCCTGTTGTTTCATTGCTCTTCTATAAAAAAAGACGCAAACGGGTAACTGCCCGTTGCGTCTTTTTCTAAATTTTTCACACTACTCTGTCTGCAATTTTTTCCAGCATAGAATTTGCCTTACTATATTTTCCAGTCCCCATGTAACACATCGCTGTAAGACAATCTAATTCGTCATTTTCTACTGAAATCTTCTTCCTGATCTTTTCCAGCTCTTTCGGTCTCAACATCATTCGCGATAAGTATATCATATTTCACCAGTCGTTTTCCACATAACCGTAAAAAAGTAAAAAACCATATGATACATTTTCTATATGTATCACATGGCTTTACTTATTACTTTACTTATTGCTTTTCAACTGAAACAATTGTTCCCGAAAATGCATCCACTTCTGAAAGTTCCCCGGTATATGTTACTTTTACTTTATCTCCAACAGAAACATTTTCCAATCCCTGTGGTTTTGCATCAAAACTTAATTCATAGGAAGCACCACTATCATCTGTCACAATAAACATAAAATCTTTGATCTCGTCCACCGTTCCATTCAGTGTTTTCTCTTCGCCTGTTACCGCTTCAGCTGTATTTTCCGGTACAGCTTCAGTCTGTAACTCTGTTTCAGCGTTACCCTCTGCACCAGTCTGCTGTTCTTTCTGCATATTATCCTCTGCCTGTACTTCCTGCTGCACTTCATTTCCGGCATCAGCACGATTCGTGCTTCCACATGCCGTAAATATGGACATACACATTACCGTTGCTAATACATAAATTGTTTTTTTTCTCATTCTGAATATCCTCCTGCGTGTTTTTATTACTTATCATTTGTAAGTTTCATTTATTTAGATAAAATAATAACAAAAAAAGTTTCATTAAAAAAAAATTTTTATTCCCGTTTCCTCATTCAATTTCTATATTTTCTTATAAACCGCCTTTGAACCGATTCCTTTTGATTTTAGTAATTTTTTATAAGCATTTAATTTACTCTCCGGAACCTTCACAACAGCCTTTGCATAAATACCTGAAAATGCCTTCTTTCCTACAGTTTTTGCAGTAAGTTTCTTTGTTTTTATCGTAATAGTTTTCAGTTTCTTATCACCACAAAATGCCTGTATACCAATTTTCTTTACTTTTTCCGGAATTACAACTGCTGTAAGTGCCGTACATCCAGAAAATGCCTGATTTTCAATAGTGGTTACATTTTTTCCAATAGAAAGTTTTTTCAGTTTTGTACATCCCTTAAATGCATATTTTCCAATCGTCACAACATTATTTCCTATTGTTACTTTCTGGATCTTTCTGTTATTCTTGAATGCACTGTCTGCTACAGCCGTCACTGTATACATTACTCCGGCTTTTTCAACTTTCTGCGGAATAGTGATAGATGTTGCTTTCGTATTTGTCGTTTTTACATACTCAACAGATGTTTTCTTGGAATCAGCACTTGTTACACGATATTTCGCCCTGGTTTTCTGATCCGTAAATGTAGCTCCCTTCTTTAAAACCTTATTATCAGTATCTTCTTTCTCCGAATTATCTTTTTCAGTGTCTTTTTTCTCTGTATCTGTCTTTTCTGTATCTGTCTTTTCTGTATCTGTCTTTTCTGTATTTTCCTTTCTGATAACAAAACTGATCGTTCTGTTTCCAGTATAATTACCGATTCCATCAACTTTTATCTTCGCAGTTCCGGCATTGATGTTATTGCTGTACGTCAGATGGTAATCCACTTCTTCCGATAATGTTACCTTACCATTTTTTACTTTCACTTCCGGATAAATTTCCGCGCCACTGTAAATCTGGTCTGAAATTGCTCCTATGGTCAACTGTGAGATATTATATGGATCGATCGTAAACTGTTTTTCAACCACACCACTATACTGATCTTTTCCTGTTACATATATGGTTGCCGTTCCCGCATCTACATTATTGTTATAATAAACACTGTAATCCGTCCCCTCTGCAAGTTCCACATTATCGTGAATGACTGTAACTTCCGGTTTGATTGCTTTTCCGGTGTATGTCAGTTTGGACTGCTTTAAGATAACATCCTCTTCCTGCAATTTCTCCCTGCTTTCAGGATCTTTTTCTGTAACAATAACGATCAGGTCTTTTTTATAAACTCCATCCTCCGACGTATAGGAAACTGTTGTCTGACCTTCTGCAATTCCCTTGATCAATCCGTTCTGATCTACCGTAGCAATTGTCTGGTCTGCGCTGCTCCATGTAAATTTCTGCGTCAGATTTCCAGTCGTATATACATCTTCTTTATAGGTTTTTCCTTTTTCCACGGCAATCGCTGTGTCATTCAGTTCTACGGATGGTTCTGCAACAACAACCGCACAATCCACATAGCAGTTTCCTGTATAGGAATATCCCCTCAGATAAGCCGTTCCGTATTCTTTTGCCGTTACCGTACCATCCTCATCTACGGATGCAACATCGGAATCCGAGGATGTCCAGTTAATATCCTGATGTGTTGCATTATACGGTTCAACCTGTGCTTCAATTTCAGTCTGCTCATTCGGAGCAACAAAATAAACACTGTTATCAAGTTTAATGCCGGTTACTTCCACCTCATCCGAAGTTACATTTACCGTACAGTAATCCGCATATTTGTAATCCGATGTGATTGCAAAAATCTGGGTACTTCCCACACCATTTGCACTCATCTTTCCATTTTCATCCACACTTACTACATCTTCATTCAGAGAATACAGTTCTACTTCATTTTGCCCGTCACTCCGGTATAAAGTGTATTCAAACTGCTCCGTATTTCCCGCTAAAAGATTCCAGGTACTCCGTTTAATTTTTAAAATACCATCTGTATCTTCCGTCTCCGAAATCAGATATACTGCCTTTTGTACAGAACTGCTGTTTTTATTACCTGCACATGCAATTGCCTGTAAAACAGTATTTTTCTCGATTGGAATCTCCTCTGTGTACAATGTACTGTACTGATTTGGCACCGTACCGTCCGTCGTGTAATGAATCTCTGCCCCGTTCTCTGCAGAAAGTTTTACACGGAATGTGCCGTCATACGCTCCTGATGCAACCGATATCGTCGGCATTTCTGCTGTCTCAAGATAAATATAATTCGGATACAGCTCCAGATCACTCTTGACACAGGTATAATCTGCACTGCTCCAGCCAACAAAGCTCATTCCCTCTTTCTGTGATACCTGAGGTGCTGATGCCTGCCTGCCATATGCTACTTCCTGTGTGCTTAGGCACTGCCCATCATAATCATAAAATTTTACGGTATAGGTTTTTACTTTATACTCTGCTGTCAGGATCATATTACCGGTAACTGTTGTCGGCATCGCTCCACTGTCATCCATCCAGCCTGACAGTTCATATCCTTCCACCTCTCCTAAAGATGGAACCACAAGTTCATCACCTTCGTAATAATCTGCAATTTCAAAATTCTTTCTGCTCCAGTCTACCCAGACCACTGTATACTGATTTTTCTCGTACTGTGCTGTCAGCGTTATATTGTCATGAATATTGGTTGTTCCTGTATCCCATCCGGTAAAATGGTACTGCACCCTCGTCGGATTCTCCGGCAGAACTGCAGTTTCACCCTCTGTTACCTGCTGGGTAGAAAGAATCGTTCCATCCCAGTCTGCAAAATTAACTGTATAGACAGGAAGTGGTGCTTTGATCGTATCCAGATAAACTGGCTCTGATGTTCCCTCTATTGCAAGATCGATCGTGAAATCTCCTGTTTTTGCAGAAACTTCTTCTCTGGTCTTGAATGTAAAACTGTAAGAACCATCACTTCCAATGGTAGTCTGTCCGACGTATTCATTGTTATAATCCGCAGCCTCCTCATTTTTATATACCAGCAGTGTTGCCTGCTTGCCGGAGAATTCTGATGCAACTTTTCCTTTTACCGTACGCACCGTACCGGTATTATCTTCTTCACCTTCTACTTTTGCCTTGTAACGGTAAACCGTTCTTGTTTCCACCTGTCTGGAATCGGAGTTTGAAACTGCTCCTGTCTGCCATCCTGACCAGTTACCCCATTTATAATAGTAATAGGTATAATTTTTTCCACGGTCTCTGTAACGCCATTCTGTGTGGGAAGTTGCAGGAACATTGGACGTGCTTTCTAAGAACCATACCTCATTATCAAAATTAACACCTCGTCCACCATTGTTATTATTGAGTCTGTATGCGGCATGTCCATTGTAAGAAGTATAATAATACATTGCCGGTGCTGATCCATCTGCCTGACTAAATGTATATTTTGTTCCTCCCATACTTGATGAATAAGTATAATAATATGCTCTCGCACTGCTGTTATAATAACGGTAATAATAGTAATTATTGACACTGTACGCATTGGAATCCGTCACACTTCTTGTCTCTACCTGTCTGCTGTCGGATGACGAATAGCTGTTTCTTGACCAACTGCTCCAGTTTCCATAGTTTCCCCATGCCCATGTCGTATTATATTTTGTCCATCCATTTAAGGAAGATGCCGTACTTGTCGTTGTCTGTTTATCTCTGTACCGGTATTCAGTCCGGCTCTCTACCGTATAAGAACTATCTGGTTTTGTGGTTGACCAGTTGCTCCACTCTTTTGTCGCAGCAACATTCTTGCTGGCAGAGATCGGTATTCCGGTTGAAAATTTATCCACGATCACAATATCAACGCTTGCTGCCGCACCCTCATACGGGATAAAAATTTCCTGATTTGACTTGGTTGCCCCTTTTGCCATAGTAAATGCACTTGATTCTGTCGTTGCAACCAGTTTTCCTCCGGATGTCTTTAAAGATGCGATTGCTCTTCCGGATGTCTTTGCATTCGGATAATTCGTCATGTTATAGGTAAGTGTATATCCGCCATCCCCATAAATGCAACTTACCGGAGTCACAACGATTGGAAGTTTCTCATTCGCCCATCCAAAACTTGCCTTGATAACAGCATTTGCCTTCACATTCTGGTAGTCATTACTGCTCCAGCCCATAAATGTATATCCGACTTTGTCAGTTGTTGGATTTTCCGGTGGTGTCGCAGATTCAAGATATTTTACTTTTTCTTCTTTTAATACTGCACCATCCTCATTTTGAAACGATATTTTATAGGTATTGATCGTGTATTTTGCAGTTACTTTAACATTACCTGTAACATTGCGGTAATTTGAATCCCACCCCTGGAACGTATATCCTTCACGTTTTGGTGCCACCGGCGGTGTTGCATCATGACCATAAGCAACCTGCTCCGTCTTTAACAGTTCCTCTCCATTCTCCGTATTCTGCACAAAAGAGACTGTGGAAGGTGCATGTGCCGTCAAAGTCTTTGCCAGCACTGCTGTTTCACTGTTTTTTGTTCCTTTTGCATATGCTGTCACCTGATAGTTTCCTGCATTTGGCAGAATCAGTGAAACAGAAGCCGCATTTTTATCCTGAATGTCAACGGTTCTGCTGTAACTGTTTCCATCGGTTCCTTTCACGATCACAGTATATCCGTTTACTGCTGCAGAATCTGCCTGCCAGCTTACATTTACGATCTCTCCTGTCGCAACATCTGTCTTATCCACAGACAATGACGGCTTCTTCGGAACTACATCGCCCCGTGTTTTTACCCCATAATCCGGTGAATAAAAAAGTCCCTCTTCCGTCTGGATATAAAATTTATAGTAATACTGTGTCCCCGGTGTCAGAGTCATGCCAAAGTCCGTATCTGTTCCCTGCCAGATATAGCTTGATCTGGTACGTGAACCCACACCATATGCACTCTGTCCCTCATCTCTGTGATTGATTTCATTCTTATTTGCATCTAAAAGCATCATCCCAAGACGCAGGATTTTCTTCCCATTTGGGTTTTTGAAAACTGCACGTCGTCCGAAACTCGTCTCGGTCGTGTAGACCTGCTGTGCGTTGCCAGACTGCTCGGAGATTGATGGGGATTCGGATTTGACGGATGCGCCGCCCTGATAATTTGGGCGGACGTAGACAACTTTACCATTTGGAACATATCGTCTTACCCAATAATCTACCACTGTTATTCCATCAGATAAAAAACGTCCTGTATTTCCTGCTACACACTCTGAGCCATTAATCATGATTCCAACATGATTATATTCTTTTTCCGATGAATTAAAAAAAACAATATCGCCTTTCTGTGGTGAACTAACTACCCTGGCGCCTCTCGATATCATTGTATTATACATAGTAGTACAACTCTGAGTGTATGTTATTACATTACTTGGTATTCCTGCCTGTTCTGCACACCACCATACAAAATGGGCACACCAAAATACCTGTCCTTCACCATGTGTATACTTCGGTCCATATTTCTGCCCCACTTCGCCTACTGCCACACTAACCAAATCATTTGCAGTTCCCGCCGCATACACTTCCGTCGTCATCACGCCTTCCATGCCCGGTATTCCATCAAAAACACCAAGCACCATCGCAATGCAAAGAAAAAGTGCCGCAGCTCCTTTCCATTTTATTTTCCATTTTCTCATGCAAATCTCCTCCTTTGATCTTTATCATTTTCCAGTCTGTTATCATTTCTGTCATTTTTTATTTTAGCATGTCAAAATAGCAACTTCAATAATAAAGATAGCAAAGTAACATTTTTCACGCGGATTTTCAGATTCTTTTATATACTTTACTTCTATGAGAATGAATTATTCGACAAATGGATGAAATGCTTTTTCCGGCAGATGTGCGTTGCCCGGCGGATGGTGGTTCACAACTTAGTGGCTGGCAAATTACATCCAGCCGGGAACTATTTTGTGACTTTGGGAGAAAATTAGGCAATCTTAGACTGCCTGTTCGTAACACAGTGTTGTGCTGCCATGGACGGCAGCACAAGTCTTAATTCCCCCGGATGGGGCATTTAAGACGCACACGTCACTATGCCACAACCTAAACCAGGCAGCCTTAGATTGCCTTATTTTCGTACAACGGAACAAAACAGTCCCGGCTGGATGTAATTTGCCATCAAAAAAAATACGAACCACCATCCGCCGGGCAACACAAACCAATATTCGTCAGGAAATGCATAATAAGATAAAAGAAACAGAAACGGAGAACATCTATGAACAGTATCGGGGAATGTATTGTATTTTTACGTGAAGAACGCGACATGAGTCAGAAACATCTTGCTTACACGATCGATATCGCCCCGACTACCCTATCCCGATATGAAAACAACCTTTATGAACCAAAGGCTGAAATTTTAAACCGGCTCGCAAAAGCCCTTGATACCACTTCTGACTTTCTGATCGGACTTACCGATATTTACGAGAAACCAGCAGATGCCAAAAAGCGCAAATCAGAACTCACTGCCGATGAACAGCGTCTCTTAAGTTATTACCGTAAATTAACCGACCTGAATCAGGCTCGTTTAAAGGAACGCGCCGAGACGCTGCTTGATCTGCAGGAGAAAAAATGATTTTTATTTTCCACAGCACTTTTTATATTTTTTCCCACTTCCACATGGGCACGGATCATTCCGGCCTATTTTCTTACCTTCCCGCTGATATGGCATATCCATTTCAATACCGGCAAACGGATCCCATTCTTCTACCCGATTCATATAATAATCACTGATTCCTGCTACCTGTTCTCCGACCATATCGATCAGTGCTTCTACGCTCTCGTCCTCTGTCCGGTCCGCAATTGCAGCAAACATGGTGTTTGCTTTATTATATTTTCCAGTACCCATATAGGACAAAGCCGTAAGACATTCTAATTCAGCATTTTCTACGGAAAGTCCCTTCCGGATCTTTTCTAATGCTTTTGGTCTGTCCGACTCTCTGTTTTCATAAAAAGCCCTGTATATTTCTTCCTGTATTTTTACAGGCATATCTTTTAATGATGTGTCCTGCGTGATCTCCTCTCGTTCTATATCTGCCGCAAAAACGTCTGTTTCAAATGCATTTTTCCCGGTGATTTTCTCATACTCCATCCTGGAATATCCATGAAGCATTGGGAGTCCAAGTGTCATGATACCTTCAAGTACAACCTGCCAGATATTCATCCGGTCGTATAAAAGAACTGTTTTTCCAGCCTGTTTCTCATGCAGTAAGATTGTATCAAATATTTCATCTGCACTGCATCCACTGACTGTTTCATTAAAAATCAGTTCTATCATATCCGAAACATCATCCTGTGACATATCCAGTGTTTCATCAAGCTCCTGTGCCAAAATCTGCCAGCATTGTCCAAGATCAGCAATATTCGTGGAGACAGAAAGAACTTCTTTTTGTGAAAACTTCTTATAAGGAAGATCTGTGGCAAACTTTTCCAGTCCCTCAATAATCCGTTCATTATCTACATTTATAAGTGCCGCATAACTTTTCTCGGTATCACTTCTTCGTAAAGTCTGAAACTGCTTTCCAAAACTGCCATACCAGTACACATACCGAAGGAAATCCCTCTCTGAAAGGTTCATATTCCATACATTTTCAAAAATTTCATGAAAATCCTTGAGTTCTAACAATATATACGTAAGCAGAAGTTTCATTATTTTTCCGGTAATATCATCAATCTCTTTCCGATACCTTTTCCGGTCTAATGACGTTATCAAAACAAACCTTTCTTTGAAATCAATAGCAGGAAACACATATGCTGCCTCTGTTTTGGGCGGAACCTGCACATGTAAAAGTCCCAATACGATACCTTTCATAATTGTATCATAGTCTGCTGTGTATTTTTTATTTTCCACAAAACCGCTTATTTTCTCAAATTCCCGTATATTATTTTCTGTCAGAATATAAAGATAATACTCCGGGTGCTTTGTCAGTTCTTCATTGATGGCATCCGCTAATATACCCGGATCTTCCTTTTCATAATCATATGAAAGCTGGAGATACTTGCTGTAATCCCTTGTTTCCTGCTCACTCAGTCTGTGAATTAATTCCTTACATGTCCGATGAGGCGGCATTTTACAGATATTTCCTTTCGCCTCTTTATTGCAGAATTCTTTCCATGCAGTTACTTCTTTTCGTATGACGGACTGTTTTTTCGCGGCATCGTCCAGATTTTTCAAAAATTTTTCTGCCTGCTCCCTGAAATATTCATAAAATTCTTTTTTGTTCTCTTTAAAGGCTTCGATACCTTTCATCATCTGCTCATAATCGTCCGGCATATCTGTTTCCTTAAAATGCATTTTTTCAAGATTATGATTGACTGCTTCCATATCGTATTTTTCCGGCTGCATATCTTCATCCCAGTCACCACAGAAATCTTCAATAAAATTGTCTCCCTTTACCTTCAAAATTGCGGCATGATCTGCTGTATATTCCGGCATCTTTTTTTCAAATATCACCTTGTGCTGCCAGTCATCGCCAAAATCATAGGTATAACGAACCCATTTTTCATGCTCTAAAACCGGTCCCACCGGTGTTTTTTTCTCGATCATGAACATACTTTTCACTGCATCTTTTTTACTTTTTACAATTTCAAAACTATTTCCGGGGCTTTCGAAAATATGCAGATGCATATCCTTCCACCCGAAAATCTCCTGAATCACACAATGCAGATCTGCAAAAGACATTTTTTCAGGTACTACAACTCTCCGCCATACCGGTGGGTGAGTATCCATGATCATGATTTTTAAAACAATGCCTGACATTTTTTGATACCTTCGCTTTCGTTTGCTATTTTATATCTGTGACAATTATAACATTTGTCATGCATGTTTTGGAATTTTTTGCTTAATCCCACATATTTTTCCAACCATTTCCTTTTTGTATTTTATTAGACTTTTTGTCGTTCATCAAATATTTCCCCGCTCACTCCATCAGAATTTCCTCCACCGTCACAAACGTATACCCCTCCTTTTTCAGTTCATCAATGATCGCAAATGCCGCTTTCACAGAAGATTCCGACGCATCGTGAAGCAGAATGATATCATTTTCCCCGACCTTATCGATCACTCTTTTTGCGATCACCCCGGAATTGTCTGTCGCCCAGTCTTTCGGATCAACGTCCCATAACACCTCGATCATTTTCGTCTCATAATCCAGATTACATTTCCAGCAACCGTACGGCGGTCTTATGTACTCCGGGTATTTCCCGGTGATATCATAGATGGCAGCATTGGTCTTATCCACCTGCTCGATCGCCGCTGCATCGGAAAGGTTGCTTAAGTTGACATGCTCGTAAGAATGCGTGCCGATCAGATGACCGGAATCAGAAATATCTTTGACGATATCAGGATATTTTTCAACCTCTTTTCCCAGCAAAAAAAACGTGGCATTGACACCACGTTCTTTTAACCCCGAAAGAAGTTCTTCTGTATAATCCGGATTCGGTCCGTCATCAAAAGTGATCGCCACCTTTTTTTCTGCGATATCTTCCAGTGCCGCAAAAGAAACGGTTTCTGCCGCCTTTCCATGATTTCCGCCCCACTGACAGACTGCTGCAGCAAAAATAACTGCGGCGATCAAAACATCTTTCGGATAGCTATATATTTTTTTATTATGAACCTCTCTCATAAATAAAAGCAATTTTTCTATCACAACGCCCCTGAACCGTTTGCTTTTCTCTTATTTGTAATATATGACTGGTGTTGTGGATTTTATACTTTTATTTAAGATTCGCTTCCACTCAACTATACATAATCTTCTCGCTGTCAAAAATCTTCGCAAGCCCTGCTGTCATAACCAGCGCATACAAAAGATTTGCCGCGATCGTCACCACAAAATTGACCGGCACCAGATCAAAGGAAAAAATTCCATTCATGCACTGCACACTGTTATAAAACGGAATCAAATACCAGTAAAACTCCTTCGGCGCACCGTCCCCGAACATCGTCGAAACTCCGATCAGCATGACAACGATCATAAGTGGTGAAACCATCGTCCCTGCCTCTTTGACACTCTTTGCCAGACCAGACATGAGTGAGATTGCTCCAATAATAACCAGAACGGTACTTAAAATCACAAATAATAGCAGCACATAATCTGTTCCGCTGTAAACTGCAGCACTCATCGCACCCGTCATACTGTCATCCTCAAGTGCCGCACCGCCCATCAGGTTTGGAAGTGCGAGCATCGTGCCGATAAAGCTGGAAACCCCGCCCAAAAGTCCGATGACACTCAGACTTAAAACTTTTCCGACGGCAAGCTCACTGCGTTTCATCGGCGTGACAAGAAGCGTTGCGATCGTCCCACGCTCCTTTTCCCCGACAATGGATTCCGGCGCAACCGCCATACAGCCACTGAACAAAAATGACATCAAAAGCATTGGCAGCAGCATGGAAAAAAGCTGTGCGGAAGTATCTTTTTCCGTTGCGGCATCATATTTTTCTCCATCTTCCGCATTGATATCAAACTTATTTGCCAGAGAAGATTCATAATCATCAAAAATCTGACACATCTGATTGTAAATTGTTGACGATTCTGTCGAAACCGAATTATAGTACATCTTTATATCCGGAGCTGCCTGCGTTGTATCTAACGGATCATATGCAGCAACAGCCGCATCAAAATCTGATGGAAATACCATCAAAAGATCTGCTTCCTCTGCCTCGATCTTTTCTAAGACATCGGACTCTGTTTCTGCTGAAATTTCCGTCACTTCCAAATCAGATTCTGTCTTTAAATAAGAAAATGACTCCGGCAGATCCACCGTATAGATCTGATACACATAATCCTCAGAAGCTGCAAACTGCTTCATGATTCCCTGTCCAAGGAGTGTATACAGAATGTAGATCATCAATCCCGGCATCAAAATCGTGGTGAATACCAGTCTTCTATCTCCAAAAAAGCGGGCGAACTCTTTTTTCATGATTGCAATCATTTTTTTACTCATACTATCTCACCTGCCGTTTCCCGATAGATTTCAAAGAACTTATCCTCAAGTGGCATTTCCGCCGTCACATTAGAAAGCGTATCGCACAAAACCATTTTCCCATTGATAATGATGCCGACACGGTCACAGATTTTCTCGATCAATGAAAAAATATGTGTCGATACAATAATGGTTTTTCCCTCTGCCTTAAGCTCCTGCAGAAAATCAGTCACAACCTTTGCCGTGATAACATCAAGTCCGTTTGTCGGCTCATCAAAAATGATGATCTGTGGATCATGCACTAAAGAAATGATCAGTGAAACTTTCTGCTTCATGCCGGTCGATAAATTTGTAACCTTCACTTCCGCAAACTCATCCACACCAAATTTCTGAAACAAAATACGTTTACGCTCATCCCGTTCTGCCGGATCAACACCATATAATTCAGAGAAAAAATCAAACAGATAATTCGGAGTAAAAAATTCTTCCAGCTTTAACTCGCTCGTTAAGAACCCAATCTTTTTTCGCACACCATTAGGATCTGTCACAATACTGCTGCCATCGATCCATGCATCACCTTTATCCGGTCTGATCAATGTAGCTAACATACGAAGCGTTGTTGTTTTTCCTGCCCCATTTGGTCCCAGCAGTCCAAAAACTTCCCCGCGATAAGTACAAAAACTGAGGTCATCCACCGCAACCTTGACTTTTTCTTTTGTCTTTTCCAGTTTCTGCTGTTTTTTCGACAGGTGAAATGTCTTAGACAATCCACTGACCGTCAATAATTCTTCCATAACCCTCTCCATTCCAAAAACATTACATCATTCTGTCATCGTACGACTCATTCAAAATTCTTTAAATCGTCCCGTCATCCATGCTATCTTCAATATCATCATAGATGTCATCGTAAATATGATTGTAGATATCATTATAGTTGCTATAAGAACCAAATCCTGCAAAAAAAATCAGGATATACAGAATAATCGATACTACAAAACCGATTCCACCTGTGATCAGACCAACGATCGCCATTCCTTTTTTATTACCTTTTACCAGTTGTAAAATACCAAAAATGATTGCAAGGATACCGGTAATCCAGCTGATACAGGTACAAAACATCAAAGCAGTAATAATTCCAAGCACTAACGACGCAATACCAAAGCCTTCACTTTCCGACTTGTTACTTTCATGCTGATAACCGACCTTACTATTTGGCTGTCCGTAACCATAATCCGTACCACCATTTGACTGTCCGTAACCATAATCCGTACCACCATTTGACTGTCCGTAATTATAATCCGTACCACCATTTGACTGTCCGTAATTATAATCTGTACCGCCGTTTCCATATGACGTATTTGTATAATACGGATTGTCTGTCATATTCTTCTCCAGATTTATCTTTTGCGTATCATCAGCCGTATTCTTCTCCAGATTCACAGGATTCCCCTGATTTACATTCTGGTCATTAGTTCCATAATTCCAGTTATTTTCTTCACTCATATTCTTTTGTTACCTCTTAATTAAATCCAACCACTTTCTGTGATAAACGATATGCAGCAACAGAAATCTTTCTGCCTCCCTTGCCTGGCAGGTTCATTGCATTTCCCATGATTCCGGCGCGCAAATGATGGAATAACCGTATATCATGATCTTTAATATACTTCCAGAGTTCACGTTTTTTCAGAAGATTTTCCTCCGTACCGGAGCGTATCAGCATGATCGTGGAAATGACTGTGATAATCTCTAAATAATTGAACATGTAATGGCGCAGTTTGCGGTTTGGAATCTTCCAAAGATCAAACTCATCCACCATGATCTTGTTTACCCTGATCTGCTGATCAATGCGGCTGATCATCACTTTCTCATTGACTGACTGATCATCCCTGCCGATAAAGTAACGGTAAAAATCCACATCCATATAATACAGTGTCTTTACACTTGGCAATGGTTTGTACACATAAATATTATCCACATAAAATGTGTGCTTCGGCAGCTCTAATCCACATTCCCGCAACAGTTTTGTACGGTAAATCACAGAATGCATCAAGATATACTGGCCTTTCCGGAAACGCGACACATCATTCCAGGTAAAAATCTGATCCTTTGGCAGATTCGTGTAATGCATTACCTTTTTATGACGTACACCTTCTTTTTCATACACATAATTTGCAATAAACATATCCAGTGTCTGATTGCCGCCAGTCAGTTCACGAAGCTTATCTAAAATCTTCTTGTATGACTCTGCATCTACCCAGTCATCACTGTCTACCACTTTAAAATAAAGTCCTGTCGCATTACGGATTCCCGTATTGACTGCCTCCCCATGTCCTCCATTCACCTGATGGATTGCACGTATGATTCCCGGATATTTTTTCTCGTAAGCATCTGCAATTTCACCGGTACTGTCTTTTGATCCATCATCAATGATCAGGATCTCAACATCATCACCTCCCGGAAGCAATGATTTGATACAGTTTTCCATGTAATCCTGTGAATTATAACACGGAATCGCAAACGTCAGTAATTTCATATATGAATCCTCCAATTATCTTTTCGTATTTTCTGCCATGATTGCATCGGCGAGTTCCATAGCTTTTTTCGTCATCGCATCAATATTATAATATTTGTATTCTGCCAGCCGTCCAAGCAGATAAAAATGAGATAATCCACTTGCAAGTGCATGATATTTTTCATACAGTTCCTGATTTTTCGGCTCTAAAATCGCATAATAAGGGATTTCCCCCTCTGCTCCCGTATAGGCAAATGGGTACTCTTTCACGATTGTGGTTCCATCCGTGTCTTTTTGTCCGGTCAGATATTTAAACTCTGTAATTCTTGTAAAATCTTCGCTGACCGTATAATTGACTACGCTGTGCCCCTGATAAGATTCTTCGTCATAATGTTCAAAATCAAATCTTAAGGAACGGTATGGAAGTCTTCCAAACTGACAGTCAAAAAGTTCATCCAATGCACCTGTATAGATAACTTCTCCGTCAAATGGTTTTCCATCAAAATAAATCTGATTTTTCTCAAACCGTAAGCGTTCTTTACAGTCAACGCCTGTCTCAACTGTGATATTCTCATGATCCAGCATGTGCTCAAACATCGGTGTAAACCCATCCTTTGGTACTCCCTGATATTTATCCTGGAAATAACGGTTATCATAGGAAACCAGCACCGGAACTCGTCCTGTTACTTCCGGACTGATATCCTCCGGTTTTTGTCCCCACTGCTTCATTGTATATTTTAAAAATACATTTTCATATACAAACTGTGCGATCTCACGAATATCAGGATCATCATTTTCACGTAATTTCATGATCGGTACACGGCTTCCCTCACCGTATGCAGCGATCAGTTTCTGCTCTAAGGCATCCGCCTTTTCCTTTTCATATACCATATGAAGTGTATTTAAATTAAATGGAACCGGGATCAGACGATCTCCAACCTTTGCTACCACCTCATGCCCAAATGCATACCAGTCCGTAAATCTTGACAGATACTGATACACTTCCTCAATTCCTGTATGAAAAATATGTGGTCCGTAATTATGTATTAATATTCCATGTGCATCCGGCTCATCATAACAGTTGCCTCCGATATGACTGCGTCTCTCCAAAACCAGCACTTTCTTTCCGGCTTCTTCCGCAAGTTTTCTCGCACTGACAGCACCTGCAATTCCTGCGCCGATCACGATACAATCGTACATGTAATCCTCCTTGTTTTACGAAGGAAAATCTAATTTTACAATGTAAAATTTGTCCTCTGACGAGGAGAGGATTTTCCTCTTCGTTTTCCTTCTTATTAAAATTTTTCGGTTTTTATGTAATGTCATTGTGAAAAATTGATAACTAAATAAGAAAGTGCTGGGGAGCCGCCGGTCCTTAGCGACCGTATTTTGGTCGCTTAGTACCGCTGCGAGCGACAGGCAGCGAAAGCGTGCTTTCGTTTTAGTTATCAATTTTTCACAACACTGCATTACCATAGCCATTCTATTATACACATTTTCCTACCGCAAACCAATCAAATTTTTCTTTAGATATTCTTAATTTCTGCCAAAGTATAAAGTTGTTCATATTTTATTTACATAATACTCACAAACCGGGCATACGGCGGTCACAATTCACCGATATACTAAATTCAAAGTTAAGGCAACAAGTTAAAATTTTTCATAGAATTTTTTTTCATACCTGACGTAAGTCAGGCAGCCTTGCTTATCCGATAAGCAAGGTTCCTCCCAGCAAATAGTGAATTATTTCACTTTTCATACACACTCTTTTTCATAATGAATAGCCGGTGCAGCTGCACCGGCTCCCTCTTTTTATATATTCTTTTCATTTCCAAGAAAAATGTTCATATATTTTGCATAAGCGGCAAATGCAGACGGGATAGCATATTTTTCTTTTGCATCTTCTGCATTTACAAATAATAAATCATCTTTTTGGCTTCCACTCTGTACCTGTTGCCGCATTTCCGGTTCCTCCACACGGATTACATAACCTGTCATGTGCCATTCGATATGAGAAAAAATATGTTTTGCCTCACCTAACGGCTGAATACGGATTGGCGCATATCCCATCTGTTTTACGAGCGATACTACTTCCTCCTGTCCCATACTTCCTTCCACATTCGGAAGCTCATACAGCCCTGCTAAAAGTCCCTTTTGCGGTCTTTTCCGGATTGCAACCTTATCATCATCTCTTAAGATCAAAACCGTTTTTTCTTCGATCTTACGCGGTTTTGCCTTGCTCTTGACCGGTATCTGTCCGATCAGTCCCTGTTTTTTTGCCTCACATAAGTCCTTCCACGGACATTCCTCACATAGCGGTGCACCATTTGGCACACAGACAGTTGCTCCTAATTCCATGAGCGCCTGATTAAATGCACCGGCAAGATTCTGGTGATATACCTGCATCCTCAGATCATCTGCATCCTCCATCCATGAAAAAACATTTTTCTCATTTCTGTCACTTGACCCATGCATCAGTTTTTCTAATAATGTTTCCATCTGATTCCGAAAAGACTGTTTCATAATATCCGTGTCATCCGCGGAGACACGTGTCAAAACACGAAGTACATTTCCATCGACTGCCGGAACCGGGATTCCGTATGCGATAGATGCAATCGCACCTGCCGTATAATGACCAATCCCCTTAAGTTTCAACAACTTCTCATAATCTGCCGGAAGTTGTCCACCATAGTTTTCCACAACTTCCACAGCCGCTTTTTGCATGTTCCTGACACGGTTATAATAACCTAACCCCTCCCAAAGCTTTAAAAGTTCATCCTCCGGACACACTGCAAGTGCCTTTGCATCCGGCAGTGTCGTGGTAAACCGCTCAAAATACGGCTTTACCGCCTCCACTCTCGTCTGCTGGAGCATGATCTCCGAAACCCACACCCGGTATGGCGTCGGTTCTTCACGCCACGGCAATACACGTGCATGATTTAAAAACCACTGCAATAACGGGGATACCAGTTGCTCTAAGTCGTAATCTTTTAACATGTAAATCTCAAACTTTCTTTATTATATAATCTCCATATCACACCATCGGCCAGTTTTAGCGAACATTCCGTTACTATAAGTCAAACTGGCTGACAAATACTGCTATCTTCTCTAAGCATTTTTTAATAATGTCTTTGGAATAAGCATAAGAACAGCGGATGTAGCCCTCTGCACAATTTCCAAATGCGTCTCCCGGAATGACTGCTACTTTCTGCTCCTGTAACAGACGGCTGCAAAATTCCATGCTGGTAAGTCCTGTTTTTTTGATCGACGGGAATACATAAAATGCGCCTTCCGGTTCCGTCACCTCAAGCCCCATATTTTTAAATCCATCCACCATGATCCTTCGTCTTTCATCGTATTCTTTACGCATCACATCGATCTCTTCGTCACGAACAGGACTTGTCAGTGCTTCAAGGGCTGCCACCTGTGATGTCGTTCCTGCAGACATCGTCGTAAACTGATGGATCTTATTCATATGAAAAATAACTTCTGCCGGACCTGCTGCAATACCCATACGCCAGCCAGTCATCGCAAATGCTTTTGAAAAACCATTTAATACCACACAACGCTCATACATATCCGGCAAGGCTGCAATAGATGCATGTTTTTTGCCATAGGTCAGTTCTGCATAAATCTCATCTGTGATCACAAAAATATCATGTGCGATCACAACCTCACGGATCGCTTCTAAATCCTCTTTCTCCATAATCGCTCCGGTAGGGTTGTTCGGAAATGAGATCAGAAGTACCTTTGTTTTGTCTGTAATTTTTTCTTCGAGTTCTTCCTTCGTCAGGCGGAATTTATTCTCTGCCTTTAATGGGATGGAAACCGGAATGCCGCCACACAATTCCACACACGGAATATAGGAAACATAGCAAGGTTCCACAACCAGCACTTCGTCCCCCGGATCAACAAGTGCACGAAGTGCCAGATCGATTCCTTCACTCGCCCCCATTGTGATCAGAATCTCATTTTCCCTGTCATAATGAAGTCCAAACTTTTCCAGATATTCTGCAGCTGCCGCACGAAGTTCTACCGTACCACGGTTGTCTGTATACTTTGTTTCCCCTCTTTTAATTGAGGCTATCGCTGCCTCCCTGACATGCTCCGGTGTCGGAAAATCCGGCTCGCCGACACCAAGTGACAATGCTCCCTCCATCGTATTTGCAATATCAAAAAAGTCCTTGATCCCTGAATCCGGCATCTCCTTTACTACCTTAGATAAGTATGATTTGCTTGTGCCCATGGTTTTTCCTCTTTTCTGTTTCTTTGTCAAAATATCATACCACCTATCATAGCACTTTTTCTACCGAATTTATAGTGAATTTTTCCCATAATCTATTGACAAATTCTAGGAAAAGCTGTACGCTATTAATAACGTATATTGTTAATTTTTTATCAAACTATTCAGGAGGGTTCCAAACGATGAGCGATTTTAACAATTTAAAACTGGAAGTTGCTGAGGAGATTGCTGTTCTTACAATTTCAAGACCAGCAGCATTAAATGCATTAAACAGTGAGACATTAGACGAGTTAAACACAGCATTAACTGAGATTGAAGCAAGAGATGACATCAAAGTTGTTATCTTAACCGGCGGTCCTGACAAAAAAGGCAACGAATTCAAATCTTTCGTAGCAGGTGCTGATATTTCTGAGATGGTAAACTTTACCGCAGCTGAAGCAAGAGCTTTCGGTATGAGAGCTTCCGTACCATTCTTCAAATTAATGAACATGCGTCAGGTAACGATCGCAGCTGTTAATGGTTTTGCACTTGGCGGTGGATGTGAGATCTCCATGGCATGTGATATCCGTATCGCATCTGACAACGCTACTTTCGCACAGCCAGAGACAGGTCTTGGAATCATTCCTGGATTCGGCGGTACACAGAGACTTGCCCGTTTAGTAGGCATGGGACGCGCAAAAGAGATGATCTTTACCTGCGATTCCGTTGATGCAGCAGAAGCTTACCGCATCGGTCTTGTAAACAAAGTAGTTGCTCCGGAAGAGTTAATGAACACAGCAAAAGCTATGGCTAAGAAAATCATCTCCAAAGGAAGCTACGCTGTTTCCGTTGCAAAAGCAGCAATCAACAATGGTTATGATATGGACATCAAGAACGCTGTTGAGATGGAAGCAAACTTATTCGGCGTAACCTGCTCTACGCACGACAAAAAAGAAGGCATGACTGCTTTCTTAGAGAGAAGAGCTGCTGATTTAACAGATTTCTAAAAAAACATATCAAAAAAACGGGCTGATGATTCAGTCCGTTTTTTGATATACTCATATTCCAAATTTAATATGCAGGTAATCCCTGATTACCTCTACGCATTTTTCACGCCCCCATCAAAACCGACACCACCGGCATCGTCACCACAGCAAGAATTGCTGTAAGCGCAACTCCTCTTGCCGCCAGATCATAATTTCCATCATACTGCTGTGCAAGCATTGCCGTCATACTGCCGACAGGCGTTGCGAACATCACCATACACACGCCCACAATCATCGGATCATCGACAAACTGTTTTATGATCCATGTGCCTGCAAGCGGAATAAGTAACATTTTTATTCCGGAAAACAAAAGCAGTCTGGTATCTGTAAACAGGTCTCTGATCTTAAAATCAAGAAAAGATGCCCCTATGACAAGCATACTAAGCGGTGCTGTAATATTGCTTAAATTCTGTGCTGTCGTCACTGCAAAATCCGGCAGGCATATTTTTCCAACATACAAAATCAATGCAATGACGCTCGTTATCACACCGATATTGCAGATACCCGGCCATCTTATTTTTTCCTTTGTTTTCCCATCTTTTTTCATTGCACGAATGCCATAGGTATAGATCAAAAAATTAAATGGGAAGAAAAATATGGATGTATACAGCAGTGATTCGCCTCCGTATAGTACAGAGATCAATGGCAGTCCCATAAATCCGATATTAGAGAAAATAAGCATGACACGGTAAATACCTGCATTTTGCTCCTCTACACAAAGCAGTCCCGGTAAAAACACAGATATCACGATCAATGCCGCATAAATGATAACCGCAAGCACGACAACTAACATCAGTTTTTCCGGTGCAACCGGGATTTCATTGTCCATACCTGCCGCAAGTATCATGGCAGGGTTACCGACATTGACCACCAGCCAGGATATTTTCTTTGAAGCCATCGCATCTAACACACCCATTTTTGCACACACATATCCCACCAGCATCATCAGGAATAATGCAATCATCTGCTGTAATAAAACCATACACAAAACTCCATTCTGCCGTACTAGAAATCCACTTTTCTTCCATAATAGACACAGTCCACAAACTTTTTCATATCTTCGAAAGAAACCGGAACCGGATTTACCGCAGTAGATCCTTTCATGGAATTTTCCACCAGAAACTCATAATCCGCGCGGTAAACATCTTCCGCGATTCCGGTATCACGGATACAGGCTGGTATCTTTAATTCCCGCTGCAGTTCTTTTACCTTTTCGATCACATCCATGCCTAAAATATGTGACAGCTTTTTATACTTTTCTGCCAAATTTGGATCCTTCTTATTGTAGTCCATGGAGTACGGTAAAATCACTGCATTAGCAAGCCCATGTGCCAGATTGTATTTTCCTCCGAAAGCATGGGAAACTCCATGTACGATACCAAGTCCGCTGTTTGAAAATGCCATTCCAGCCATGCACTGAAAATTATGTACTTTTTCCCTGCTCTCTAAACTTCCGGTTTTCACAGATACCGGAAGCCACTCGATCAGTCCTTCGATCGCCTCTTTTGAAAGCGCGTATGTAAAATCATTTCCGTTCTTGTTGATATAGGACTCAAGTGCGTGTGTCAGCGCATCCATTCCAGTCTCCGCCGCCATGGATGCCGGAAGTGACTTTGGCAGTGCCGGATCTAAGATCGCCACCTTCGGGCGGATCGCCTCTGTCCGAATGGCAAACTTATACTCTTTTTCCTCATAGGTAATGACTCCCACATGCGTGACCTCAGAGGCTGTACCGGAAGTGGACGGAACTGCAACAAACTGTGTCTTCAATGTCAGACCACTTAAATCATGGTCAAAGACATTGTCAAAATCAAGCTCCGGGAAATTGTAAAACAACGTCATGATTTTTGCCGCATCGATAACACCTGTCTGAAACATGGATTTTCCACCGGTCACAATGACTGCTTTTTTTGCACCGAGTTCTTTTAAATAAGACAATGCATTTTCTCCAACCACAAATGCATCTTTTGTAAATACCAGTTTTTTCATGTTCCGCCTCCTGCTTTTTTACGCCTTTGCCACAAACCGGTCATATTTCAGACCGGAAATATCAATGGATGCCTCTTTTCCCATTGCAAGCTCTGCTAAAACCATCGCTGCCGCCGGTGCGATACCAAATCCATGACCGGAAAATGCACACCCAATGACTAGACCTTCCAGTTCATCCACCCTGTCGATCACCGGGACACCATCGGAACAGATATCGTGGCATCCTGCCCAGGTACGCACGATCTTCGTATCATTCAGTGCCGGGAAATAGCCGCCGATCGCACGGCAGATATAGGATGCGGTAATGCTTGTGTTATACATCTGCTGTGGATTTTTTGCATATGTCTCATGTCCGGAACCACCGCCAAACACAAAGGAACCATGTTTGGTCTGATGCCCGTAAAAGTCCGCTGCAGCTGTGCCAAGCATCTGCCAGAACATCGGCGGCTGTGCCTCTGTGACAATGGTATCCGCGATCTTTGGATTCATCGGTATATCGATCCCGACGGAATTTAAGATTGGTCTGCTTCCGATACCTGCTGCAACGACGACCATCTCCGTATCAAATACACCCTCATTTGTAAATACCTTTCTTACCTTTCCTCTGACAAGCCCTAATTTTTCCACTGATATGCCGCTGTAAAACTGCACACCAAGCTGTCTTGCTTTCAGATAATAAGCAAGTGTCGCAAGCAGCGGATTGGCATGACCATCTGTCGGACACCAGCTTGCCCCGATGACTTCATCTGACATATATGGACAGATTTTTTTGATTTCTTTGGCATCGATCATTTTTACATCCAGACCAACTGCGGATGCGTTGTCGGCAAGCTGTTTTAATTTAACCAGATGCGCCGGTGTTTTTCCGAGGCGCAGGTTGCCATCCTGATGATACTCCACATCCATACCAAGTTCATCTGAGAGCGTTGGCCAGAGATTTTTTACCCCATATATGGCAAGCGGAAGTTCTCTTACATCCCTTCCTGACTGGCGTACACCACCGCCGTTTCGTGAGGAACTTCCATTTCCGATCGTGGCATCTTTTTCAAGCACAATGACATCCAGACCATTTTTTGCAAGATAATATGCTGTGGCATTTCCGATAATTCCAGAACCGATTACAATTACATCTGCACTTGTTTTCATAAGCGTTCCTCCAATTTAGTACATATCCGGGGTATCCCAGAGTTTTAAGACTGTTCCGATATCATTTTTTTTCGCATTGGAAAGGACTGCTGCTCCCCATGCCACATCCCATACCGGCATACCATAACATGCACAGGCAAAGGACTGTGTATCTGACGTTCTTTTGTATTTTCCGGCAATCACATCCGGCATGCTCCAGATATCTTCCCGTTTTATCAACCCCTCATGCACATAATCAAGGAAATACATTCCAAGCAGACGGTTTCCGCTTCCATCATTATGACGGAATCCTCCTTCCGGAAATTCTTCGCCACGCTCTAAGAGATTACTCTCATAAATCCCCCAGTTATCAACAACCGGCTGACAGCGGTTCACAAAAAAATCGTCATCCATTTTAAAGCGGGAGGATCCCAAAAACAGTACGCCGTCCTTTAAATATCTGCTGTTGACTTCCGGATCTGCACCGGAAGTTCCCATGCTGACAATATCAGAATCTGCGATTGCTTCATCCATCGTGTCACAAATGATAACGTCTTTGACCTGCGGACAATTTTCTTTGATAAAATCAGACATACGGTTTAAACTTTCCATCCCTCGGCCTTTTAATTTGACGGTATCAATGGAAGGCCGTACATCTAAAAATGCCATCAGAGCGGTACGGTTAATTACCCCGAGACCGACTAACGTTACCACCTTCGCATCCTCTCTTGCTAAATATTTTGCGGCAACTCCGGGTACTGCGCCGGTACGCATCGCACTTAAAATGTTTGCCGACATATAAGCTACCGGAGCCCCGGTATCCGGATCATTTAAAGTCAGCATCAGGATGGAACGCGGCAGTTTTTTCTTTGGGTTTTCCGTGTTCGATCCATACCATTTTTCCCCGCAGAGATGGAACTTACCGCCAAGATAAGCCGGCATTGCAAAAAAGCGGCGGTCCGGTGCATTCTTTGGCATCCCAGGAAACGGCGGATCGTCCGGAAACGTTAGTGAAATTCCGTGGGAATTATGTAATTTTCCACCCATAACATAATCTCCGGTTCCCAGTAATTTATATGCTTCCTCACAGGTTTCCACACACGCATGCATATCCTTGACACCTGCTTTTATCATATCTTCCTCACTTAAATAACGAAATTCTATACTCATAAGCTGCCTCCTTTACTTTTTTATCAGTCTTTGTTTCTGTCATTTGCCAATATCCTCATCTCCATCGGACGCATCGGTGCTCTTGCGGTTGCCGGAGTAAGATCCGTGGGTTTTACTCCAAGTTCTCTTGCCATAATCCCTTTGACAACCTTTCCACAGGTCTGTCCCTGACAGAGTCCCATACCATTTCTTAAATATCTGCGCATCTCTGCAATCGTAAAAATGCCATCATGCACAGCTTTCCTGATTTCTCCTTTTGTGATCTCCTCGCAGCGGCAGACAATAACATCATCATCTTCCTGTGCAATAAATTCACCAATATCTGCAAAACGATCCTGTAATTTTTCCATAATCTATTTCCCCCCTTTGTAAAATCTTGCACTCATGACATACTCAGTCGGAACCTTAATGGTCAAAAGATTGGTGTGGTCAAATGCCGGAGATGTCCTGATATCCACGACTTCTGCCTCACATACCGCATCTCCCTTCCGATTTAATGCCATGCCCTTCTCACCTTTACCCGGGAGCGGCATAAATTCATACGGCATTGTCACCGTACCCATTCCAGGCTCCACTTCTTCATTTACGAGAAAGATTGCCTGACCGGAACAGCTTGCCACGCACATGCCGCATCCAATACATTCTGCCGTCTCATCCACATCCGGGAGACTTGTAATCCTCTCCCCGATCTTGATACAGCCTTTTTTACATGCATCCTGACAGGGATTACATGGAATGTTCTGCGTACATTCAATGACCGGATGGATTCCTTTTATTTTCTTTACACCCGGAAATGTAAGAACCTCATCGCCGAGATAACCGTTTTTTAAAAGATTTTTTGAAACAGGAATTCTCTCTTCCGTTGTCTCAATATTTTTCCCGCGGTTTTCCGGTGCAAACATTCCCTGGCGCAGACTTGATAACGCAGCCTCAAACCCCTTTACTTTTTCTTCAAATACATCGCTGTCCACATAACTGAAATCGTGTGCCACCGATACACCGGCGATACGTCCTTCGATCATCGCCGAACTTGCTTCCTCAATGCCGGAGACATCGCCCGCCACATAAATGCCCGGTATGCTGGTTCTTCCATATTCATCACAGGAAGGGACAAATCCTGCTTTTTTCGGATTATCCTCCATCGCACATCCTGCCATCTCCGCAAGCTGGCTCATCGGATTTAATCCGACCGCGAGACATACCGTGTCGACGTCAAAATGTTTTTCTGTTCCTTCGATAAAATGAAAACTGCTGTCTACCTCCGCGATCGTAACTCCTGTCACACAATCTGTTCCTTCGATTTTTTTAATGGTATGAGACAGATAAAACGGAACACCGCATCTTGACACCTTCGCTGCATGCACACCGTAACCGCCGATCTTAGGAGCCGCATCCACAAGTGCCACGACCTCACAGCCTGCCTGCAGTAACTGGAAACTTACCACCAATCCTACATTTCCGCTTCCAAGCATCAGTATCCGTTTTCCCGGCTGTACATGATGCAGATTCATCATTGTCTGTGCTGCACCGGCCCCGATCACACCCGGCAACGTCCATCCCGGAAAATTCACAACTGCCTCCGAGGCACCGGTTGCAATAATGATTGCATCTCCTTTCACATGCTTTATTTCTTCGCCAATTCTGACATTGACTTCTTTTTCCTGATAAATTCCGACGACCGTTGCGTTTAATTCTACGTCAACTCCGGCTTCCTCAGCTTCTTTTAAGAGATCCTCGCCAATCTTAAATCCTCTGATCTTTGCCTTGTGCTCTTTCGAACCAAAGAATTTGTGGATCTGTTTAAAAAGCTGTCCTCCAGGACGTGCATTTTCATCAAATACAATGACATTCATTCCTGCTTTAGAAGCTTCTATTGCCGCTGACAGTCCAGCCGGTCCCGCACCGATTACGATCAATTCATATCTTTTCATACTGTACCCCTTTCCTGCGCCGGTTTTTCTGTTCCAACACCATACTGCGTCTCCACCACCATTCCCTGTGCAAGCGGTGTGATACAGGTGCGGACATTAATTTTTCCATCCACCACCATAACGCAGTCGGTACATCTTCCGATCGCACAGAAAATTCCGCGCGGACTTCCTTTTTTTGTGTGTCTGTGTACCATCACACCTGCCGCCTTAAGTGCTGCTGCAATCGGCTCCCCCTCATAACCCTCTAACTCTTTTCCATCATAGGTAAATGTTACTTTTTTCCGTTCTTCGGTTTTTCCAAGTATCGGATGTTCTTCTATTCTCATGAATCCTCTCCTCCTTATTTCATTTCCTGAATCCAGTTTCCGCCGTCGATCACAATATCCTGTCCTGCCACATAAGAATTTTCCCTGGATGCCAGATATACCGCAAGATTCCCGACTTCCTCCGGCATCCCCGGCCGTCCCAGTGGATTTCTGCTGCCTGCCGCAAGCCGGTCCGGTGTCAGCACTCCGGTTGCGATCCATCCCGGAAGGATACAGTTTGAAATAATATGATTTTTCCCTTCCTCATAGGTAATGCTTTTACTCAACGCCGTGATTCCCGCCTTTGCAGCACCGTATGCTGCAACTCCCATATGGGTCACAAGCGGTCCGGTCACAGAAGAAATAAATACGATTCTGCCGTAACGGTTTTTCCGCATGACCTTAAGCACTTCCGCCGTGACATTGTAGGTCAGTGTAAGATTCCTCTCAATAATGGCATCCCAGGTCTTATCATCCATATCGCAGAGATTGGCGTGAATATCTCCCTTTTCCCTGTCTGCAATAGACGCATTTCCGGCATTGTTGACTAACACATCAATGGTTCCATGCTGCTCGGTAATCTCTGTGATCAGCGTTTTTACCGCCTTCCTGTCACACAGATTGGCAATGCATCCGTATACCTTTCGAACCCCCATCGCCTTTAATTCTTCCACTCTCTCATAAATACGTTCCGTCGTTGCCGTGATGATCACTGTACCACCGGAAAGTCCAAGCTGCTTTGCACAGCCAAACCCGATTCCATTTGGATTCCCGGCTCCCGTGACCAGACACACCTGTCCGTCAAATTCAAACATATCTACCTCACATCCCTTCCGGAAACTTCATTTTCAGATAATCTATAATGACCTTCACACACCCTTCTCTTCCGACACGCTCACTGTTTAAGGTCATGTCGTAGTTCACCGGATTTGTCCAGTAATTGCCACCGGTATAATGTTCATAGTACGCTGCACGGTATTTATCCGTCTGTGCGATCGACTTATGTGCCGTAGCCTCGTTTACCCCCATACGTTCCATGACATTTTTCACACAGTAGCGTCTCGGCGCCTCAATATAGACACTGACTACATTCTTCCGGTCACGAAGAACCCAGTCCGCACATTTTCCAACGATCACACAGGACTCACTGTCCGCCAAATGTTCTATGATTTCTTTTTGTATCTCAAACAGCTTTTCATCCGAAACAAATTCTTTATCCTCCGGTTTTGGTCTGCTTGTTATGGGTAGTCCTCTTAAAAAAGATGACACTTTTTTCTCCCTCATTTTCTCATTCACTTCCCGGAATAACTGCTCGTCTAATCCGCTCATCTGGGATGCAAGCGTCAATATCCGGTTTTCATAGCAATGGATTCCAAGTTCCTCTGCCACTTTACTTGCAATCTGTTTTCCACCGCTTCCAAATCCTCTTGCCACAGTAATCACAAAATTATCCATGAAATCCCCTCCATTTTTTGAATCGTATGTTTCTCACGATTTGCTTTCCATGTATCGTTTTAAAAATTCCCTTGTACGCTGATTTTTCGGATTCGTAAAAAGTTCCTGCGGCGGTTCATCCTCCACCACATATCCGTCATCCATAAAGATAGTTCTGGTCGACACATTTTTTGCAAATTCCATTTCATGTGTCACGATGATCATTGTCAGACCTTCGCTCGCAAGCTGCTTCATAACAGAAAGTACCTCTCCCACCATCTCAGGATCTAATGCACTCGTCGGCTCATCAAACAGCAGCACTTCTGGATTCATGCAGAGTGCCCTTGCAATCGCAACACGCTGCTTTTGTCCACCGGAAAGCTGATCCGGTTTTGCATTGATATACGGTGCCATGCCAACCTGTTTTAAATGGGTGATCGCGCGGCATTTACACTCTTCCTTATCCAGGTGCAGTACTTTTTTTGTACCTGACATACAGTTTTCAAATACGGTCATATTGTTAAAAAGATTAAATGACTGAAATACCATTCCCACCTTGGTGCGGTAATCAGAAAGCGCTCTCGGTGTATTTCTCACAGCGACATTGTGAAACAATATTTCCCCGGAAGTAGGCGTTTCTAAATGATTAATGCACCGGAGCAATGTGGATTTTCCAGAACCGGAGGAGCCGATAATACATACGACATCACCCTTGTTTATTTCAAAATCAATTTTTTTTAACACTTCATGGTCCCCAAAACTTTTGACCAGATTTTCTACTTTAATGACTGGTTTTGACATATGACTCCCCTCCTAATCGTTATCAAGATATTCCGTTGCAAGTACATAATCAGATTTTCCTTTTAACCGTTTCTCAAGCAGTCCGAACAAACGGTTAAAGATAAAACAGAGTACAAAATAGATCGTTGCTATTACCAGGTAAGCTTCATAATATTTGTAATAAGAACCGCCTGCCGTTTTTGCCATCAAAAACAGTTCGGAGACTCCGATTACATTCAAGACTGACGTCATTTTCAGATTATTCACAAATGTATTTCCCATCTCCGGAATCACATTGCGGAATGCCTGCGGTAAAATTACATGCCACATGGCACCGATATGCGACATCCCCATTGCAAGTGCTCCTTCTTCCTGTCCCCTGTCCACGGAATTGATACCTGCACGGACCGTCTCACCCATATATGCACCGGTGTTTAAAACTGTTACCAGAATACCTGCAAGTGCCGGCGCGATTTCCACATTTGACTGTCTCAAACCGTAATAAATGATCATGCCCTGAACGATCATCGGTGTATCACGGAATATTTCCATATAAACGGCAACGATCACACGCAGAATCTTTAAAAGGATTCGTTTTAAAATAAAATCTTCCGGATGGATCTGGGTGGTGTTTATCACACCAACCAGAAATCCAAGCACAAACCCGACAATCGTGCCGGTCACCGCCACATACAATGTCGTCCATGTCGCATTTGCAAACATTCCTGCATATTTCTGCGCAATAAACATTGCCCATTCAAAGCTCCCACTGTCTGCTCCAGGCGTTGCCGCCGTCAGTAAAATCGATAACTCTCCCATGAAAGACACCTCCCGTTATGTTTAGTTTGCGGATGGCTGTACCTCTAACATTTCATCCATCTGTGCATCAAATCCATCTTTGTTATCTGTTGTCCAGTTACATTTTTCCATTGCTCCCTGTAATAAATCTTTTAACTCGGTATCACCCTCACGGACTGCAATACATACATCATTTGAGTTTTCAGATGGACACGGAAGATCAATGTCAAGGATCTTAAGACCGGACATCGTATCTACGGCTGATTTTGAAGTCGGATAATCAATGACGCTGATATCTGCCGTACCTGATTTTACTGCCATGAATACTTCTGAAGTCGTCTCATACTGTGTTCCCTCCACCGAAGTCGGGATCTCCGGATAGTAGTTCGGGAAGTTTGTTCCAAGCTGTGTTGTTACCACCGGATTTTTCCCATCAAACTGACTGACATCCGTGAAATCTGCATAAGGTCCGTCATCCTTTACCGTAAGAACAACATCCCTGATGTAGTAAGGAGTTGTAAAATCAAGCGTTTTATCGCGCTCCTCGCTGTAACACATGCCGCCGATAATGCAGTCATAATCGCCCGCATCCAGTCCAAGAACGATTGCACTCCATTCTGTTTTGTAAATCTCAAGATCCCAGCCTAACGCATCTGCTAACATCTTTGCAGTCTTTACATCATAGCCATATGCATAACCATCACTGTTTGTAATCTTGACTGCCTTATCTCCATTCGCAACATCTTCACTCTCCTGTGTCCAGTTAAATGGTGCATAAGCACATTCCATTGCAACACGTAAAACCTTTTTTTCTTCGTAACCGCCGCTTGTGCTCTCTGTTGCCGGTGCATCATTTCCTGCTTCTTTCGCACTGTCTGCTTCTGCACTGTTTCCGGAACCTGCCGATGTACCTGTCGTCTTTTCACCACCGCATCCTGCTGTTAATGCTGCAGCCATTGATACTGCCATAAGTACTGATACGATTCTTTTTTTCATAATGTGCTCCCTTCTGTCCACCGCTTCAACTGGACAAAAAAAGGCGTTATGACACTCCCATTCCGGGAATCATAACGCCTTTGTTGTCAGATACTTTTTATTTTTCTTTTCGAAAAACTTGAGTTTATTTTATGAAAATATCTGCAACGGTGCAATATTCAATGTATACAAAAGATTTTGTGCAGAATGCACATTTAGAAAAGTGATTTTTGTGTAGGTTGAACAAAGGAAACTGATATTTTCACGAAAACATCAGTTTCCAGACCATAATACAATTAATGATCTCTAAACACTCCATATAATCATCGAGTTCAAGATGAAGCAGCTCCGATATCTTTCCCAGTCGGTACTGCAGTGTGTTCCTGTGAATATACATGGCAGATGCAGTTTTACTGATATTGAATCCATTCTGGTAATAGGTAAGAAATGTCTCTATTAAATCCGTATGATTGGCATGGTCGTACTCTTCTAACTTTTTTAATCTCTTTTCACAGTATGCACGGATTTCCTCACGGTTGCCGTTCGCAAAAAGGAATTTATAAATACCCATCATACTGCTGCTTATGACCTTTTTCCGCTGTGAACTCACTAAGGCATCTTTTTTGCAGATCAGGCTCTTTGCCTCCTGATAACTTTTGCCATAATCCTGCGGATTCTGATATGGTCTGCCAAGAATACAGGTGCTTTTCATCCGGTGGCAAAACTGTGGGTTGTCATCAAGATCATTTAATAATTTTTCCAGACTGTGGATCAGTCTGTCATCCTCATAATCCGGAAATAAAATGACACCTTTATTCAAAAAATTCATAAACAGGGTTGCATCTCCAAGATCCGAAATCATTTTTGCCATGCAGCTCATATAATAATGATATGTATGTTCATCATTTTCAAGGTTTTCCCCATAGACGCGGTCTACCACAATGATTCCAACACGGTGTGGAACCGAAAAATCCATATGAAACAGCCCCGCGATTTTTTCAATATACCGCGTGTTGATATCATATCCAAACAATAAATTATATAAAAATTCACCCTTGCGGTTTGTCTTATTATTTTCCTCGATCACATAATTTCCAATGCTCTGCGCAATATCCACAAAAGACGCTTTTTCCCACCGGATTTTAAACAATGGCAAAGTTAATTTTTCCGCAAGCTCAATGACATCCTCCGGCACCTCTTCCCGCTCATCCTTAATGGAAATTGCAAAACCTGATATCTTAAGTTCATCAAGTTCGCACATGACATTCTTTACTTCTGCCCATCCAAAACGGTCAAAATCTACACTGCAGAGTGCAAAATCCCCGGCGTTCATATGGTCGGCAAACGGCCTCGTCATAACCACATAAGTCCATGACACTACACGATCCAGACCGCCTTCTCCGGCTAACAGCCACATTCCATCCAGATTCATCTGTAAGATATCCCTGCATTTTACCATACAAACACCTTCTTTTCTATTGAATCAAAAAAAGCGTCAGAACCCTCTTAGTTCCAACGCCTTTGTCAATAAATTTTATCATTTGTAATGTAATATAGTCGATAGTCATATTTTTGTCAATATCCCGCTGTTTCTATATTTCAGTGGAGAAATGCCATATGTTTTTTTGAAACTTCTGATAAAATAACTTACATTCTGGTATCCGCTCTGCATAGCTGTCTCCGTCACTGAAAGATCGGTGTCCTGTAACAACTGTTTTGCATTCTCCAAACGTAAATATGTTATATATTGCGACAATGTAATATGGAAATGTTCCTTAAAATACCGCGATATATATTTTTCCGAAAGATGAAACTGTTCCCCAAATTCCTTTAGCGATATCTTTCCTGTAAAATTCTGCTGTATATATGAAACCATCTCTTTTTCTACAATATTTCTGCCGCTTGTATCATTTTCTATTACAAATCCTTTCTTCCACATTTCAAGAATAAATTGTAAAAGAATTATTTTTGTCTTTATCTGCGCAGTTATTTTTGACTCAGTTTCATCATTTTCTGCCATATATATATCAATCAGCTGTTCACACAGTTCTTTTGCTGAATCTTTTACTCTTGGGCTTATCATCAACTGACCGTTATTTAATGGTTCAAGCAATTTATCATCTAACATGTCATCGGTCCGAAAAGATATATATTTTAACGGAAACAAAAACGTAAAATAATCCACAGTGCCGGTCTGTGAGCCCATAAGATGCAGATTGCCCGGCGACACAACGAACGCATCCCCTGCTTTTCCAATATAACTCTCCCCTGATATACTTACCGTCAGCAAACCACTTTTTACATATATAATCTCAAGTTCATCATGCCAATGTACCGGTATCTGAAATGACCGCCCCGCATTCTCTATGTGATATATACTAAATGGATTGTCCTTTGTACCATGTGGTTTATTTTCCTTTAATTCAAAGTACATACTCTCTCCTACAATTCTACAAGACTCTTGCTTTTCCATTTTCCGCTCTTCCATCTAAGCACCATTCCAACAGCTCTCGCGCACTCATCACCTGCCATGGCAATATATGCTCCTACTGCCTGAAGTCCCATATGTATTCCAAGAAAATATGTTCCACCGACTGCAAACAGATACATAAATATCGCACCCATTATAACCGGGAAAACCGCATCTCCACTGGTTTTTAATGCCTGACCATATACAAGATTTGTCACCCTTCCAAATTCAAGGAATATATCTACTATTAACAGCCTTACCACAAGATTTATCATTTGTGCGTCATCCGTAAATATATGAACTATAAAATGTCCAGATATCGCAAATGTCACAGAGAAGCACGTCGCTGTTATAAGACCATATACCACAGCTTTCCGCGTACCCCTGTCACACTCTTCAAACTCCTTTGATCCAATTCTCCAGCCGGTCATAATAGCATTAGCCTGTGCAAGTGCAGCTCCTATACAATACGAGAAATTTGCTATCTGCATAGCATATGAACGGGCTGTAACATTCATTCCGACTGTATCCATCTGATTCATAAATCTTACTATAAGTGTCATTGCAACATTATAAAGTGCTGTTTCAAATGCAGAAGGGAAACCTATCTTAACAATCTGCGCAAGTATCTTCCGTGATGGAATGCGCTCCGGGCTCTGCTTTGCCTTTATCAGTACTGCACCCATGCCTGCTACAATGATAAGGTTCACAACTTTTGAAATAACTGTGGCAATAGCAACTCCCATTACTCCCCAATGAAATACAAACAGGAACACTGAATTAAATATTATATTAATGGCATTTCCTGCAATCGTTCCTATTAAGGAATGCTTTGTATATCCAAATACTCTGAGATAGCTGGAAAAAATGGGAATAAGCGCATTTAAAAAACATGCACCTCCAACAATTTTAAGGTATGTTTCTGCCGGAGCAAGTAAAGCCGGAGCAATACTTACAATTCTAAGTATTTCTCCAGAAAAAAAGGCAATAAAAACCGACATAAGGATACCTGTCAGTGCGTTAAACATAAGTCCAAGCTGTCTGGCCTGATATGCAATTCCAGGTCTCCCCGCTCCGATATTTTGTGACATAACTGCTACCATACCGGATGATATTACCCCGAACATGATGATAAAAACACTTATATACGTATTTGCCGTTCCGACAGCTCCCACAGCCTGGTCGCTTACAGACGATAACATAAGTGTATCGACCATGCCTGAAAGCATATAAAATAAAGTCTCTAAGCATATTGGCACAGCCAGCTGTGTCAATGTTTTTCTTTCAGTTGCCATGTTTTTCTCCTATGAAAACTAATATAACATACATTATCAATAATATGGTATTTTTCTGCATATTTCTTGTATAATATTATGCAAAAATTGCATTATTTCTACTTATTTACGAAATGAATCAGCAAGTCTGTTAATTTTGCCCTGATCTGCATTATCATAGGAAAATATTTTTTGATTCCACATTCTCATCTCTGCATAAAATGTTGACGTTTCCCCTCAAATAGACTAGGATAGAATTTGAATGATGAAAAAGCAAAACAAGGAGGGAAATCCTCTGCTCCTGCAATGGCAGTCGCACTTTGCTCCGCAAAACAAGGAGGGAAATCCTCTGCTCCTGCAATGGCAGTCGCATTTTGCTCCGCAAAACAAGGAGGATTATATGTTAGATAAAATGATTGGTTTTATCGGTGCCGGCAATATGGGAAGCGCCATGATCGGCGGTATTTTAGATGCATCTTTAGTGACGACCAGCCAGATCATTGCAAGTGCACACTCTCCTGAGACACTTGATAAAATCCGGACAAAATTTTCCATAGAGACAACGCCATCAAATGAAGTTGTTGCAGAACGAAGCGATATTTTATTTCTCGCTGTAAAACCAAATAAATTTGCAGAGGTACTTCCTCAGATCAAAGATCATTTAAAATCAGACTGTCTTATCGTTTCCATCGCAGCCGGACAGCCGATTGCAAATATCGAGGCGATGCTTGGCAATGTCAAACTGGTACGTGCCATGCCAAATACTCCGGCTCTTGTGGGTGCTGCAATGAGTGCGCTCTGTCCGAATGACAAAGTAACACCAGAAGAAATAAAGCTTGTCGAATCCTTATTCAACAGCTTTGGCCGTGCAGAAGTTGTACCGGAAAGTATGATGGATGCCGTTGTCGGTGTTTCCGGTTCTTCCCCTGCCTATGTCTATATGTTCATTGAAGCAATGGCAGATGCAGCCGTTGCAGACGGCATGCCGCGCGCACAGGCTTATAAATTTGCCGCACAGTCAGTTTTGGGAGCTGCAAAAATGGTTTTAGAGACCGGGAAACATCCGGGCGAATTAAAAGACGCCGTATGCTCTCCGGGCGGTACCACAATCGAAGCTGTTGCAGCTTTAGAACATGGCGGTTTCCGTGATACAGTGATCACCGCACAGCGTGCATGTTCCAAAAAATCATACGATATGAGTCAAAAATAATTTGGAGGTTTTCTTATGTGGGCTTACGAAAGTGTTTTTTATCAGATATATCCGCTTGGATTCTGCGGTGCTCCGTTTGAGAATGACGGCGTTTTAGAGCATCGTATTTTAAAGGTCAATGACTGGATTCCGCACATCAAAAAACTTGGTGCCAACGCCATCTATTTTTCCCCGGTCTTTGAGTCTGACACACACGGTTACAATACCAGGGATTATACAAAGATTGATACCAGACTCGGTACGAATGAAGACTTTGCCACAGTCTGTGACAATCTTCACAAAGAAGGCATCAAAGTTGTACTGGATGGTGTATTCAATCATGTCGGCCGTGGTTTCTGGGCATTTCAGGATGTTTTGGAGAAAAAATGGGATTCCCCGTACAAAGACTGGTTCCACATCAGTTTTGACGGCAATTCCAACTATAACGACGGTCTGTGGTATGAGGGCTGGGAAGGGAACTATGATCTGGTCAAATTAAATCTCAGAAATGAAGATGTTATCCAGCATATTTTTGCAGCGATCAAAGGCTGGGTGGAAGAATTTGATATCGATGGTCTGCGTCTCGACGTTGCATACTGTCTTGACCATGATTTTCTTCGCCGTCTGCGCAGCTTCTGTGACAGCTTAAAACCGGACTTCTTCTTAGTCGGTGAGACATTACACGGTGATTACAATCAGTGGATGAATGATTCCATGCTGCATTCTGTAACCAACTATGAGTGCTACAAAGGACTTTATTCCAGCTTTAACAGCATGAATATGTTTGAGATCAACCACTCTCTGCTGCGCCAGTTCGGACCGGATAACTGGACACTCTACAAGGGCAGACATCTGCTCTGCTTTGTGGATAATCATGATGTCACAAGAATCGCAAGCATTTTAACTAACGAAAAACATCTGCCACTGATCTACGGCATGCTGTTTGGTATGCCTGGCATTCCATGTGTTTACTATGGCAGTGAATGGGGTGCAAAAGCAAGAAAAGAGGAAGGCGATCCTGCATTACGCGCCTGCTTTGACGCACCGGAATGGAACGATCTGTCTGATATGATCAGCCGTCTTGCCGAGATCAAAAAGAACTCGGAAGCATTAAATTATGGTGCTTTCCGCTCTGTGCTTTTGACGAACCGCCAGTGCATTTTTGAACGTAAAAGTGAACATGAGCGCATCTATGTAGCGATCAACGCGGATGAAAATTCTTTCCACGCAGATTTTGATGCCGGATGCGGCACGGCACAGGAACTGATCACAGATACCCCGCACGACTTTGGCGGCGGAACGGATCTTCCTGGTTATTCTGTAGCTATATGGAAGATGGAACATTAAACCTTTTCCATCTTAAAAAGGACAGAAACCTATCGTTTTCATGTCATGCTTTATGACACTGTTACTGTAGGTTTCCGTCCTTTTATTTATGTCAGCAATCTCACATACTTTTGTTCATGATTTTACTATTTTCTGCTTATTCTGCCTCCGTGATCCGGAAATCCCCGGCATCCTTTGACTTGATATTCATCGTGATACAACAGTCTGCCATATGCTCATAATTGACCTCTAATTCATAATTGACCTTAACATCAATATCATGTTCCGTTTCCTGCACATCCACACTCTTTGCATCGATTCCGATCAAAAGACTTCCGTATGGTGTATAATAATAAGTTACATTTTTCCGGTTCTTCTCAAACATCATATGTACATTTGAAACACCTCTTTTTGTGATATCCAAAAGGTCATCGTTCAGCTTGATGATATTGCGTGTCGTTTCAGAAAAACCCTCTGTGACTTCATCGTAGATAATATAATGTTTTCCATTTTTTTTATAATAATTGCCGGATGTGATCAGTTCCACGGATTCATTCTCATTTTCCGGCGAAAACTGCAGTCCGCTAATAGTTACCAGTACATCTTTTGTCATTCTAATCCTCATTTCCTGCTGTTTCTTTACATCAGAACTATATTATACGCTTTTCGCTTAATATTCAATACTATTTTTCATCATACAGTTCTTTTAAAATTTCAATTCCCCTGAATCTGACCTGATAATTTCCAGATGCAAGTACCTGTTGATACTCATCCTCTGATAAAACTCTTTTTAACGAACTTTTGGCATCCTCACTGATCACTTCGTACATGGTATCTGAAAAGCACATGTTTGGGTACATCACGCACCACCAGTTATGCCCCTTTCCCTCTCCGATCACAATTTCTAACGCTTCATAGGTTCCTGCCGGAAATGTGTACATACCATAACTTTTTACTGGGAAATCCGTATCTTTAAGACATACATCCACCTCATAGTCATATCCATTTTCTGCGATGACCTTTTGGGCTGTCTGCTTCATATTCTCCATATTTTCCCGGATCACATCCTCTGATTCACTGCGGTCAGCTACATCTTTTAAAAGTTCTGACATTTTTATCCCGACTGCATCACGCACGGCAAGTTTTAAGTCCTGATCCGCTTTTCTATCACTGTTTGCGATCACATGAAAACGAACGATTTTTTCTGCAATGTCTTTTTGCATGTTAAGCCGTCTTTCATATCGCAGTCCTGCAATACAGGCGATGCAAAATAAAAGAATCAGGATTATGTAGAGAGAATCTTTTTTTGTTTTTATGTTTGAAAATTTCATCGGAATACTCCTTTTTCTGTTTGATATGAGGAGTATTCCACTTATTTTTACTTTTATGCAGTTTTAAATTGCTTTTACCCTGATTGTTACTTGTACAGACTGCACAAGAATGTTATCATTTTCTTTAGATAAACTACTTGAAAGAAAGGCATTATCATGAGCAAACATTCCACCCAGACTGTAAACATTTTTCCCAATGAAAATCTTTCCATTGCTGAAAAAATACTGACGATCATCCAATATATCATAGGATTTTCTATCATTGTACTTACTGTAGTTCATTTTACAGGTGTTTACGAAACTTTTTATATTTTTACTCCTTTGTGCATCGTTTTCTGGCTGATCAATGCATGGTTAAACCATAAAAGGAACCGCACATGCAAAAAAAATCTGATTTTGGCAGGGATCTTTTTCTTCGGGCTGGTGATCGGGGCTATTTTATAAGATTCGGGTGGCAAAAGGTGGCTTTTAATTTCTTGATTGGCAAATTGCACAAAACAGTGCCTATTTTGTTCCGATGTCCGAAAATAAGAAAATCGATAGCAATCTAATAAGTAATGGATTGCTATTTGTCTGCCTGATTTTAATTTTCGATGAGTGACGTGAACGGCAACAACGAGTCATCCATGACTCGATGCTGCCTTGTGCAATTTACCAGCCACTAAGTTATGAACCACCTTTTGTCACCTGAATCTTTCTAACGATCCCCTTTTCACTCACCCATATTTACCCAGTCAACATTCACCCGGTAAATGATCTCCATATCTTTTTCATACTGCCCCTGCTGCTTCTGATAGAGCAGATACCAGTCCCTGCGCTGTCCGCCAAGTTTTTTATAGCTGTTCGCGCAGTCGACTGCCGCTTTCTGTGAAGTCTCCTGAAAATAATCTGCAAGTTCCCGGTCTAACACCTCTTGTATTTCCCCGGATTTTAATTTCTGACCATATTCAGACTGCAATTTCTGCCTCCATCCCGGTTTTTCATACAGGATCTCTCCACTGCAGTTGATCTCTGCAATGACCTGTTTTTCTTCTGTCTTGGAAAAAACGACCTGATTATGGGGTGCAAACAGACGCACATCCACTCCGTCCGCGAGTGTCAGTGTATATTCTTCCATCTGATTCTGCGTAAAAAAAGAAAGCATTGCCGTCTGGCTGTCAATCATTCCTGCCGCCTCACCACGCTTCCAGGCATAATACTGTGTCACGACTGGCTTTTTGTCCACCTCTTCCACATAGGGAATGAACAGGGTTTCCATTTTATTTTCCTGTTCCTGATAAAGCATACCGAGTGTCGGATAGGCAGTTTTTTTGATTTCGGACACGTTTTCAAAATAATCTTCAAGATAAGTGCCGACGGACTCTTCCATATTTTTCTGTATATTTAATATTGCCTCTGCATCCTCTGCCACCGCAAGATAGGTGTTTCTCGGCACGTCACTCTTTTTTTCCAGAATCTCCAGAAAAGTATCCATATTTTTGGCATCTTCCCAAAATTTCTGATCCAGTAAAATAACTTTCATGTGGCTGTAATCCACCACACGATTACCGGTCTCATCAGCATTCAGCCATTCCATGTCAAACTGCTCCATGTCGTTTACTGCCATCTCGATTGGGAAATTGCGCTCCTCAAGTTCTGCCGTCGCACAGCCGGAAAGTCCGGTCAGTCCCAACAGGACACAAATAATCGCTCCGGACCTCAAATGTTTTTTTTGTTTTCCCTGCCGTGCGTACCGAATGACTGCAAACACTACCGGAACGAACACCAGAAACGGTGTCCCGATATACCACAAAAATTTTTCATACAGTACGGTATTTTCTTTCGCGTTATAAAATAACACTGCCACACCAAAAACTGCTGAAAACACTGCCGCCCGCTCCCACTTTTTCCACAATGTCTGCCTTTTTTTTGCATGATATAAACCATTTAATAACATTTCTGCATAAAATACTGCACTATTCAACAATGCATATAATGTAAAAAACCAGATACCAAACATAAATGCATCTGCACGCTTTAAAAATCCACCAGTAATTTTGATCGTACTCATCAGCGTGATCGCAGGCGTCTGCATGTTTGAGAGTGCCGCACCACCAAACACGCCAAGTAAGATCAGGTAAAGTGCTGCCTCTAAACATCCTGTAAAAATTAGTGCTAATCTCCCTGCTTTCATCATAGTTTCCCGTTTTCTCAGATACCCTCCCAGAAACAGGGTCAGGAAAATAAGTGAAGAACAGATAAACACATAATAACTTCCGGCAAAAAAATTCCCTGTTTCTGCAAAAAACACAGGATTCCAGTAATCGGTTTTTACTTCATCAAGTGCTGACGCTAACATGATAAAAAGTGGAATCAGAATAAACCAGAATAACAGTTCATAGACACGCGCCCGTCCCTCAATCCCGCTTAACAAACCATACCACACAAGTACTAGGATCAAAACCAGAACCAGATAAAAAGATTCTTCCCGCAGAAGATTTTTTAACACAGCCGCAGAAAACAGATACGCCGTATACCCAGCTAACAAAACCAGATAAATCAGATATCCCGCCTGTATGATTTTTCCAAAAAATATACCGCACATGCTCTGTGTGTATTCCGCAAATCCGCTCTGCATCCCGCCCACTGCGTAGGCCATCAGGCGCAGAAACAAAAGTCCTGCCGCCGTTCCTGCAATAATACAGAAAATGCCATCTCTTCCGCAGAAACCGGCAACTGCAGTCGGGATCAGAAGTGTTCCAAGTCCCAGCAGATCAAATACCAAAAGCCGGAAAGCCTGACGGCCTGAAATTTTTTCGTTTGATGAAAACATAATTCCTTGTACCCCTTTTTATTTGGTGTTTGCAGCAAGCATTCATCCTTATTTCAATGATGTTTTGGGAAAATAGTGCATTCAAGCTTATTGATTGGCAAATTGTACAAAGCCGTGCCTGTTTTGTTCCGTTGTCCGAAAATAAGAAAATCTAAGTCTGCCTGCATTAGATTTTCTCGGAGTGACGTGTACGTCTTAAACGTGCCTTCCATGGCACGTTAAGACTTGTGCTGCCATCCACGGCATCACAACACTGTATACTTACAGGCAGGCTAAGATTTACTAATTTTCTCTCCAAGTCACAAAAACACTCTCGGCTTTGTACAATTTGCCAGTCGTTATGTTGTGGATGCACGATTTGACTCAAACATTCATCCTTATTTCAATTTCAGTTTCACCCGCTCCTCCCGCCTGGCGTAAATCGGACGTTTTGTCAGTTTGCGGATCGGCCATCGCCACAGAAAGTCACGTTCATCCTCGTAGTCTGTCAGATCTGCACCGATAAATGGCATCAGATATGGAATTCCAAAACTCTTTAAGTGTGCAAGATGAATCAGTACAAAGAGCAGTCCCAGCAGCATGCCAAAGTACCCCAGCCATGCACACATTCCGATAAAAAAGAATTTTAAAATACGAAATGCGGTCGCAAATTCCTCATTTGGAATCGCAAAGGAACAAAGTGCGGTAAATGAGATCACGATCACTACGATCGGGCTGACCAGATTTGCCTCAACGGCCGCCTGACCGATGATCAATCCTCCGACGATCCCGATCGTATTTCCCATGGCTCCCGGCAGCCGCACTCCAGCTTCTCTTAAAAGTTCAAACGAAAGTTCCATCAGAATTACCTCGACTACCGCAGGAAACGGCACGCCGCTTCTCGCATCCGCAAAGGATAAAAGCAGCATCGTCGGCAAAATCTGCGTATGAAAATTTGTCACCGCCAGATAAAATCCCGGCAATGTCATAGCAAAAAAAGATGCGGCATAGCGCAGCAGCCTTCCAAAACTTGCAATCTCCCACCGGTTGTAATAGTCATCGCTCGTTTTAATGAACGAATTATAATCGGTTGGCAGGATCAGCCCCACCGGAGAATTGTCGGAAAGCACGACCACCCTTCCCTCCAAAACAGCCATCGCTGCCCGGTCCGGCCGCTCTGTCGTCTGAAACTGCGGAAACGGTGAATACCATTTTTCCTCGGTAAGCTGTTCAATCACACCGCTGTCTAACACACCGTCGATCTCGAAACCTTCCAGCCTGTGCTCAATTTCCCTTACCAGCCCCGGATACACCAGATCTTCCATAAAAACAAGATAGACATTGGTATTCGAGCGCACACCACATTTTTTCTGCTTCACCTTGACTTTCGGAGAACGGATACGCTTTCTAATCAGCGCCGCATTCTGCTTTACCGAATCACAGAATCCCTCGTTTGAGCCTCTTATTACTTTTTCCGAATCCGCCTCCGTGATCCCCATATTCGGATAACCGTCATCCGGTATCTTTACTGCCCGGTCAAAGCCGTCCACAAACAAAATCACTTCTCCGGTTAAAAGCCCGTCCACGGCATCCTCTATCGTATCAAAATACGTTGCATCTGAAATACCAAGCCCATTCTGTTTAAGCGCCTGATAAATTTCTTCCCTTCCGAGCCCTTTTAAATACTTTAACACCTCACTCAGTGCCGATGTCCCCATATCCACCGACACCTCAATGAACGTCAGATAACATGCCACATCCATCTGCCTGCCAAGCATCAATTCCTTCTTCTTGATATCATCACACTCATGAAAAAACTCCTCCATCTGCGCGATATTCTCACTTAATCTCTTTGAAACCGGTATTTTTTCCTTCATACATATCCCTCATTTTTCAGCAACCAAAAAAGGATAAGCCTACGGCTTATCCTCCAAAATTCATTTTCCTTATTCTATGCAATTTGAACCAGTTTATACAAAAAAATCTCTTACTCCTGCTCCCTGATCATTTCCTTGACCGCCACAACCTGATTCTTCACATGCTTATGCATTGCTTCTGTCACACGCATCTTATCCTTTGTCAACAGCCCCTCCACGATCTCATTATGTTCCCGCATCAGTGTCGGATAATTTCTCTCATCCTTTAAATACTCAACACGATAGCGGTACATCTGCTCTCTTAAGTTGTTGAGCATATTGACAAGTTTGGGATTGCCGGTCGCCTGATAAATAATATCATGAAACTTCACATCCGCTGCTGCAATCTTCTTCAAATCTTTTGATTTGGTAGATTCCTCAAACTCATGCATCGTCTCTGTCAGGTTATCTAGCTGTTCCTTCGTCATCTGCTCACATGCGATTGATGCGGCAAGTTCGTCTAATGCATCCCGGATCTGAAGTACATCCTCCATATCCTTTTCTGTCATTTTGGCTACTTCCGCGCCTTTTCTCGGAATCGTGACCGCAAGTCCCTCCTGCTCTAACATCCGGATTGCCTCACGGATCGGTGTACGGCTGACGCCTAACTTTGCTGCAAGCTGCAGCTCCATCAGACGCTCTCCGGGTTTTAACTCTCCTTTTAGGATCGCCTCACGCAGTGTGTTAAACACCACATCCCGAAGGGGCAGATACGCATCCATATTCAGCGTCAAATCGTCTGTCATAAACCTGTTTTCCTCCCTTTCTTCGCTTATCTCATGTTGTTGTAAATACTGGTCAGGTAAACCTGTTTTGCCAGTCCGGATGCCTGCATCGCCTCATATGCAGCAACCGATTTATCCTTATCATCAAACAATCCGAATACGGTCGGACCGCTCCCGCTCATCATTGCTCCCGCAGCACCATGCTTCATCATATGTTCTTTAATTTCTGCAATTACCGGATAATTCGGGATCGTCACGGTTTCTAAAACATTTCCCATATCCGCGGTAATAGCTGCAAGATCTTTTTGTCTGATATCCTCAACCAGACGGTCAATATCCGGATGAACTGTATTTTCATCCAGTTTCAGATTCTCATATACAAATTTCGTTGATACACTGATCTGTGGTTTTGCGATCAGCACCGGACATTTTACCATAGGCGAAAGTGCTGTAAGCTTTTCACCGATTCCCTCTGCAAGTGCAGTTCCACGCATAATACAGTAAGGAACATCTGCACCGATCTTAACTCCACGCTGCATCAGCTCTTCCTTAGACAATCCAAGTTCAAACATCCGATTCATACCGTAAAGCACTGCTGCCGCATCTGTACTTCCTCCAGCCATCCCCGCTGCGACCGGAATATGTTTGTGCAGCTTCACATCGATGCCATCTTTGATCTGAAATTCGTCCATCAGAAGTTTTGCAGCCTTATAAACCAGATTATTTTCATTCGTCGGCAAAAACGACAGATTTGTCGTCATTGTGATCCCACTCGCTGTCTTTTTCATTTCAAGTCGATCAAACAAATGTATTGTCTGCATGACCATTTTCACTTCATGGTACCCATCTTCGCGTCTACGTACAACATCGAGTCCCAGATTAATTTTTGCAAGTGCTTTTACTGATATTTCTTTCATAATCCCCATACCATTGTCATGTATTTTCGTTGTTTTTTGTATACAACATAAATCTTATCATTTTAAATCCAAAAGGTCAATTCTATCTAAACTATTTTTCCCGAAAAGCCGATATATTTTACAAAAGAAAGAATGAAAACTGCATGAACAAATCGGTCATTCATTTACCGGAATGGAGGAATTATTTATGGATATGAATGCAATTAACAACGTAAATTCAACGTTTAACAGCTATCAGACAACTACCGCTGCAAAGACAGCTTCCACAACTTCTGATAAAACTGCAGCATCTGATAAGACAGAAACCGGTGTTGTATATGAGAAATCTTCTCAAACAGACAAAAACACTGTTACCAAAAAAACTGACTATGCAATGGTTGCAAAATTAAAAGCAGATGCCGAGCAGCGCACTTCCCAGTTACGCAGTTTAGTCGAAAAGATGATGACCAAACAGGGAACAGCAATTGCAAACGCTGACTCCATGTGGAGCTTCTTAGCAGAAGGAAACTTTACCGTCGATGAGGAAACCCAGAAACAGGCTCAGGCAGATATCGCAGAGGACGGATACTGGGGTGTAGAGCAGACTTCCGACCGTATCCTTGATTTTGCAAAAGCTCTCTCCGGTAACGATCCGGAAAAAGCAGATCTGTTGATCGATGCGTTTAAAAAGGGTTTTAAAGATGCAACCAAATCCTGGGGCAAAGATCTTCCGGATATTTCCCAGCGTACCTATGATGCCGTATTAGATAAATTTGACAAATGGAAAAACGGTTCTACCACCGAAGCTGCCGGAACTGAAACAGAAAATTAACATGTAAATTCTATCATATGAAAAAATGGGCGTGTGAAAAAACGAGAG
>DMYD01000013.1:0-378 GCA_003483745.1 Roseburia sp.
GTTGAAAACGATATTCAACCAAATCTCCTACGCAACTGGAAGAAGGAATTCCTTGCAAATGCTTCTCTTGCTTTTGATAACAAGAGGGAATACAATCTCCGGGAAAAACTTGCCGAAGAACGCAAGGAAAAAGCCGAATACGCAAAAAAGGTTGGTCAACTTACTATGCAGGTTGACTGGCTCAAAAAAAAATCTGAAGAAGTTGTCGGACCTGACTACGAGAGTAAATTTAGTCCGAAGCCTTTCGACGACTAAAGAATTGCCAGTTTCTACCGGTGCAAAGTTGCTTGGAATCAATTGTACCAGTGTGTATTACGGTGGACTCCCTGTTTCTCAGGAAGAATTGGAATGCAAATCTATCATTGACCATCTGCATAC
>DMYD01000013.1:650-101081 GCA_003483745.1 Roseburia sp.
ATTTATCCAAAGATGAATCTGTCTAAGCGCATGAAGCAGGCAAAAGTCTGTCCGTATTTGCTTCGTAACGCAGTCATAGACCGTCCCAACCAGGCATGGTCGATTGACATTACATACATTCCAATGAAGCACGGATTTCTTTACCTGACAGCCATTATCGACTGGTACAGCCGTTGTATCGTTGGCTGGGATGTTGATGATACTCTGGATACCACCATGGTCATCAACGCCTGTAAAAAAGCATTTAAAGTAGCTAAGCCGTTAATCATCAACTCGGATCAGGGCAGCCAGTTTACCAGCGACAAATACATCGACTTTATTCGTAATAGCGGGATCCATCAAATCATGGATGGCAAAAGCCGATGGGCAGATAATATCATGATTGAACGCTGGTTCCGCAGCTTCAAGTATGAGGAAGCATATCTCACGGAGTATGCTAATCTCAAGGAAGCAAGAGAAGCCATCGGAAGATATATCTACACCTATAACTTTGAAAGATGCCATCAGTCCATTGGGAACAAACGACCTGCTGAGGTATACTATCCGGTAATGCTTCTGGATGCAGCCAGAGCAGCCGCATAATATAAAGATCTAGGAGATGCTGCACTGCATCCCCCATGTAACCCGTCAACATATCAGTTCATTATAAAAATATCAAATTTTTGTCTTGACAACTGAGCCATTATACCAATATGCTCAAACTTCTTAAAACGCCGCTCTTTATATCCAAAGTGATTTTTTTCATAACCAAGAAATGCTGGTATCATTTTTTGAGACAAATATATCTTCTGTTCATCAGGTAAATAAGTGATTAGTTCTTCCAGCTGTTCTAACGAACTTTTTGCTAATAGTTCGCAATCTCTGCATATTTTTTCTTCTCCTGCAAATGACGCTAATAATTTTGATATACAATAATGCTTATATGCGTTCATATACTTTGATTGGTTCTTATATGCTTCTGCCAATTTAAGATGGATTTCTAATAAATACGGGTTCTTTATTAATGCCTGTTTTCCGAGCTCAATTGCTGCCTGTATTTTATTCTCATAAATAAAAAGGCACATTTTCATCAGAAAGATATCCATGTCATCAGAAAATTCATTTTCATATTCTAAAATCAATGTTTGTATTTCATTTCCTACATTTTCTTTTTGGCTAAGCAAACCCCATATTTTTTCCTTCTTGTCATTTTTCATAGCACTCTTCCTTTTCACTATTTTAGATACCTCATCCTATTACTCAAATATTCTATTTTCATAGGAACTTTCATCCATGAACGACATGCACTACAAATTAAACATTAAAATTCATCTTTCTTGACACATGCCTTGCCCTCATTCAAGACATGATGTCTTTTGACTATATGTAATCGGAAGTGCTCTTTCCTTTATTAGTTGATCCAATTTTTCACATGCAATACTGTACCTGTCCAGTCCTGCTTCCTCATAAATAACAATCAGCTTTTCTAACACTGCCTTTTTTTCAACAACCGAGCGAAGAATCATTTCCTCTATTGCCTCATATGAAATATATTCCCTTCTGATCGCATCCAGAAGTTCCTGGTATGCTTCCTCTTCCATCTCTAATTCCATTCTCCTTAAAAGGAAACGAGTAGAAAGGTATTTGTGATAGATATCAGAATAGTCTCTCATATACTCGAAAAAGCTATGTTTTACACCAGACATCTTTTCTTTTTTATAAACATCATATAATACACCCAAAATTTCCAGCGTACTGCTTTTTCTCCCTGTACTGCGATAAGATCCCATAATCTGGTCGATCTGATCCCAGTCTCCTTTTTCCATAAGGCTTTTTATCTGTTCTGCAAGCAGATCACTTAAATCATTCCATTCCCTATCATAAGTAAATTCAAATCCCCCATCTGCATATAAATACTCTGGATACTCTTTTAAACATATCTTCCGTGCTTCATCATAATAAGTCAGCTTTGCAAAACTGCTGTCATGGATCACCCATGGCTTTTCCTGATATGGCACCAGAATATCATATCCGGCTCTGCGCATCTCAAACGACTGGGAAACATCGTAAAAATCAAAATGGTTAAACAAATCCTCCCGCCATGGCACATCATATTGCGTAGCAATTAAAAGTCCATCTACTGCCTCGACAATAGTATCTTCTTTCTTCATATTTTTTGCACCAGCCATAAAATATGCCATGTCCGGATCGCGGCAATCTACCATCCCAACATTCCATGCGCGATATGTTACACCTGTTTTCGGCATTTTGGTACCACCTATCATGCCGATCATCCCAACATTTTTATTCTGTGTAAATAGTTCTATGATGTGTTCTAAAAAATGAATATCCCTGATCATCACATCCTGGTGCATGTAGATCTTATACTTGGCATCACTGCTCTGCATCCCGGCATTATAGGCAGCACACATCGAATCTGCTTCACGAATTGCAATCATGTCAATGTCATAGTCCTCTGGGAGTAAAAGTCTATTGATGTAATATGTGCATTCTTCGTAATATAGTTCATTGTTGACACATATAATAAATGTGATTAATTTTGTCTGCAAAAATCTTCTTCTCCATTCAATCGTTTTAATGTACACCGCATTAAAACACTTTATTTTACGTAAAGAATTGTCTTTATATCTCTGTATATCCGCTTCTCTCTTAAATAAAATTTATACTCAGGATTTACTTGCTTTAACCATAATATCATCGAAAATAAATCGTCTCTTTTTACCCCGTACTCGAAAATCAACATGGGTTTGTAATTTTCTATTAGATTCTTTCCACCTTTTATAATTGCAAAATCTGCTGCCATTGCATTAATTTTCATAATTGTTGGTGCATCTTCATTGTGAAATTGATGATCCAGCGTATCACTATGTACAGATGTTTTTTGAGGCACAATTTGTAATTTTCTGGTTTCATGAAGTGTGCCATTATCCGCAATAGTATCTACACCCGTATACAAATTAGGACTATCATAATTTATACCCGTATTATCGCTAAATGTATACACCGTGCGTTCTTCACATCCAGACCATAAGAAATAATTTTTTATATCAAACCTAGGTAGTCTTGCATACTTTTTAAATTGTTCAAGAGCACCGTAATTTCCCTTGTCACCTTCATATGCTATTAATTTTTTGTAATTTCCCCTGGTCGCCATCACAAAGCTTGTAATGCTATCCCCTGTATATGCACCCACATCTACATACACATGCGTTTTATTACTTTCAAATAACTCATCATCAAAATATGTTAATAATGGATTATTCCCTGTAACCATCTCTACTAATGGTAACATATTTCCCGTTAATTTATAGTTAATATTTTCTATAAAAATATCTTTTGATCTATCATCTTCAAAACAATCTATTATCTCTTGTATCTGGTTCTGATTCTCTTCAATCTCGCAATCACTCAACAACCCCTGTTCCACTTTAAATGGATTACAGAATTGATAACATTCTACCGTATTACCCAACGTCTGATAAATCGGTAAAGCATTATTAATCGCTACTGTCAGTAAAACTATAAAATCCTGATATTCTTGTTTTATTTTTGAAAAATTTTGGATTACCAAACCAGGACTAATTTCTGTTCCCCACAAGGTTTCATCATTATCGCACACTGCAAGTATCTTTATTCCTTTTTTTCTTAATAATTCTATCGCCTGTCTTGCTTTACTTCCTCCACCAAATAGTACAACACCTTTTTCTGACAATTTTTCAAAATAATCCTTTGCACATATTATCTTCCTCATATGCATTCACCACCTTATTTACATATAACTTACAATCTTAATTATCTTTTTTTAATTCCTCTACCATCAACGCAATTTTCCGAATGGTTTTAAAATATTCCGGTTTTATTTTATCTTCTGGTATCGTAACGTCATAGCGTTCCTCTAACTCAGTGATCAGATACATCAAATTCAGTGAACTAAGAAGTTCCTCCGCAGTAAGATCTGTATCTGCTTCGATATCCTCATATGGATTTACTTCTTTTAAAATTTCAGTAATTACCTTAATATATTCATCCATTTATATTTCCTCTTTTAACTTTACTCTGTCTATTTTTCCATTTACATTCAATGGCAGTTCTTCTACCAGATTTATTTTCGCAGGCAGCATATAATGTGGTACTTTTTGTTTTAATTCCTTATAAATTTCCTTTTCTGTCACTAAGGTTTTATCACCTTCACAAAAAAGTACTATTTTCTTTTGAACATCATTATATAAAGCACAACTTTTTTTCACACCTGCCACTGCACCGGTCGCAGTTTCAATCTCTCCAAGTTCGATTCTATGTCCTTGGTGCTTGATCTGATAGTCCTTCCTTCCAACATACATCAGCTCTCCAAATTCATTATATCTCACAAGGTCTCCTGTACGATAAATTCGCTCCGCATATTTATCATTCAACGGGTTCTGCACAAAGGCATCCTTTGATTTTTCCGGATTTTTATAATACCCCATAGAAAGGCAGCTGCCTTTTACACACAATTCCCCGATTTCATCCTGTTGAACCAGCTTATTCTCCTCATTAAGTACAATAATCTGCGTATTTTCACACGGAAATCCTATTGGTAAAGAATCGTCATCCGCAAATTCCCTGTCTACGATATAATAGGAGCAGACGTCTGTAATCTCAGTTGGTCCATACAGATTAGCATATAAAACATCCGGCATTTTTTTTCGTAACATATTTAGACATTTATTTGGCATTACCTCTCCACAAAACAAAATTTTTTTCAAGTAAGGAAACTCCATTTTGTTAAAAGCTTCAGAATTACCAAATGTAATCAATGCTGATGGTACCCAGAAAATGGTATTTATTTTTTTATTCTGAAGATAATCTGCCAATTTACCGGTAAATACAAAATAGCTTTCCGGAATGATGTGCATAGTAGATGCGTTTCTCAGTGTAGAATAAATGTCTAAAACAGAATTGTCAAAATAAAACGGAGCCTGATTTCCAAAAATTGTCTCCTCATCAAAACAAAATTTACTGGCAAGCCACTCTGCGTAATCAATAACCCCTCTATGACTTATTACAACTCCTTTCGGTGTACCTGTAGAACCGGATGTAAATAATACATATACAGGGTCACTATCACACACCTTCCGGTACCATTGCTCATCAACCGCATCGTCCATTGTTTCATCCAATATAAGATTTTCCCAGTCTCCACTTAATACACCTTCTGCCTGATCATATATAATAGCAACCGGTTCCAGTGTGCTTAAAATTTTGTTTATTCTTTCCTGTGGTGAGTTTTTGTCAATTGGTGTGTAAAAGTTACCACTATAGACAATTCCCATTGCAGCAACAATGCACTCCACACTTTTCTCCATATATATTGCAATTGGCTGATTAATGGTATCTCCTAAAATTTTATGTATAGAAGCTGCAACAGATATGCTCGCTTTTTTTAATTCTCCAAATGTTATGCTTCTGCTTTCATCCTCGAATGCAATCTTATCCGGATGTGTACCTGCACTGTGTAATAAATATTGAATTACATTATTCATCCATATCACTCCTCTCGTTTAAAACTAGCCATTCATATTATCGTTTCAATATTTTTTACTAATATGTTCGCCATCTTTGTCCTTCCTATATCATTTGCAGTTTCATCAGGCGTATTCGGCTGTGCAAACTCCTCTTGTCTCAGACAATAACTCATATCCAACAGTTTAAAACCTGCTTCCGTTGTTATTTCTTCTATTTTACTAATATTTTCCGAATATCGCTCTTTAAATTTGCTTCCGAAAATAATTTCCCCAAGCTCATAATTTACCGGCGGTATAAATGGAATAACCTTTATACCTCTCTCTTTCGCTATTCGAAATATCTTTATCATATATTGTATGCCCTCTGTGTTTACATCTAATGTATATAAATAATTAATTTTCATATATAACTTAGATTTCGTTTGCATTGGTACATTATTTATATTGTTTGTAGTAAAGAATTCCGCCTGTAGATTTTTATTTCGTTCATGTACGATTTCTAAATATTCTTCATATTCTCGATCACAAAAATCCAATTTTTGATATACAGTCTTCAATAGCTCTTCATGCTGGGATCTTGGTAACAAATGCTGCTTTCCTGTTAAAGTATCTAAATTGATCATAATCACCAATATTTTAGGTATCATCCCTTGTGCAATCTGCATACGAAGCAAATTATAATGTGAGCGTAATCCCATTCCATGCATGGCTAATACCTTTGTTGCAGGCTCTCCTAATTCATCTTTCAGCATTTCCCCCAAGTTACGCATATCTTTATCTGTTAAAGAAATTTTTGAAAACTCACAATCTCCCATAACTAATATATCATTTGTATACAGGCGCATAAATTCTTCTATATATTTTTCATACAGAATTGATTTTATTGAAAAAAAATCTTTTTGTTTCACATAGCTTTCTTTTATCAGCCCTTCTTCAATTTCTTTGCTATTCTCTGTCGATATTAATATTTTTACCCTTCCAGTAGCCATTTTTTTCTTTAATGTATCAATATCAACAATAGGAAATTCATTAATATATCCGCCCCATTTCTGCTTATTGCTATCTGTAAAAAATATTTTTGTAAAATTATTTCGTTTAAAAAAAATTGAAAACTCTGTTCCTCGGATCCCTGCCCCCCAAATTGCAATTTCATTGTGTTCCAACATTTTTTGATTTGATATCATCCATTCGCAAAAGGCTGAATACTCTTCCTTGCTGCTTGAAGTAACCGGCCATGCGTAATTCGTTTTTTCCGTCATTTTTTTTCCTCTCTGTCATCGAGATATCGCATAATCTTATTTCTCCCGCTTTGATATACTGCATCATTGATAGTTACTGTAGCAGCAAAGTCTTTCTCTTCCAGTAAATTACCCATATCCCAAAATGTACATTTATAATCTTCCACCATTTTTTTTAATACCGTTCTGTTCTGTTCATAAATTTTCACAAATTTTCCCGGATATAACTTTTCTGCCAACTGATAATTAATGGGTATATTAATAATACATCCCATAATACGATATCGGTTAAAAAGTTCTAATATTTTCTTAAAATATACCAATTCCACGGTTTCCAAAGATAACGGCTGAAGAAGCTGCATCTTCATATATTCTTTTTGAACCACCTCATGATCTACATTCTTACTTTCAAATGTCCTTTGCGGTGAATACTGCATTTCAATTTTATAATTTCTTGCCCGTTTATCCGCCTGCTCTATATATCGTTCAAAACTTTTATCCTGTATTTTTCCTGTTTTTGCAATTAGCTTTAATAAATCCGGGTGTTGTGTTCTTGACAATATATGATGATATTCCGTCAAAGTCTCAAAATTAACAAAAACCCATGTTTCCTTAGGTGCTTTTCCCTGCAGTATCTGAAGCCGAAGCATCTGATAAAATCCCTGCATTCCCATACAATTCATTGCTAATATTTTTGTGTTTTCTTTTTTATACTTCTTCCACAGGCATTCCTTTATGCTTTCCGCGTTATTTTCATCAATAATTGTCTCATTCAAAAAGGTTTCCCCTAATATAAGCCTGTCATTGTTGTATACTCTATAAAATTCATCCGTATAATTCTTTTCAACATCTGAAGCTACTGTTGCAAATTCTCTTTCAGCTAATCCCCAATCGCGCAACTGTGTGCACACTTCCGTTGCATATTCCAGTGGTATAATAATATATATGTTTTTCAAATTTTTTTTAGCTTCATCTGGTCTAATAACCTCATGTTCCTTAATATTAGTTCCCCATTTACGTTCATCATTATCAAGATAAAAAAAATCCTTTATTCCATATTTTTCAAGTAAGATTCCAAATAGAGTTCCTCTGACGCTTGCTCCCCAAATAAATATTCGCTTACTGCAAAAGGCGTCTTTATTCTCCACTATAAAATTTTCAAATGATGATACTAAGTCTTTTTCTGCCGTCTTTAATGGCCACTCCATTTATCAAATAATCCCTCTCATCCGTTCTTCAATTTTCGCTGCTACTTTTTTTCTCCCATGCTCTCTGATTCCCTCATTTACAGATCTTAAACATATAAAATCCTTTTCTTGCAGGAGATAACTCAAATCTAGTACTTCCCCTTTTCCCTTTATAATATATTTCTGTAACACCGAGATAATTTTTTCATAACGTACCTTAAACGTGTCACCAAAATATTTGTATCCAGCTTCGTAATTAATCGGCATAATTACAAAAATTATTTTCACATTATCATTTCTGCAAAAGTCTAAGATACGTTCCAGATACTCTATGCTTTCAGTATTTTCTGATATCCTATACAAAAAATTTATTTTCATATGAATACATCTCTGATTTTCTATCTCTTCTGTTGATAAACTACCATTTCGATTTGGTGTTGACATATCCAATATATTTGTGTTCTTTTCTCTTTCTGCAATAATATCAAGAAATTCTGTCATTTCTTCATCTGAAAATTCTGATTTTTTATATAATTCCCTCATAATATCGCTATGCTGATTTTTAGGAAGCAAAAAATATCTGCCACTCATAATATCTACATTTAACAATATATAAACTTCCTTCAAATACTTTATTTTTCTTTTACACAGTCTTAAAATATTATAATAACCTCTCATGTACAATCCATTTAGTGCAAGAACTTTTACTGTATTTTTCCTATTTAATAATTCTCCTATTGATGTTTTATCGTCTTCTCTGATCGATACATTTGAAACTATACAGTCTCCTAATACAAGTCTTGTAGCATCATTTTTTTCCTCAAATGATTCCAACATCTTATTTCCTGAACTATTTGTTAAAAGAAGCCAATTTTTTCCTTTCCTATACTCCATCATCTCAAGCTGGTTGGCACATTGTTCATAATTTTCCATTGCCAGGAAAACAAAATATCTGCCAATATCTTGTATAAATGATGGATTTTTTATTGGTTTACCAATTAACATTGTATCCCATTTTTCTGAATTGTTATCGCAAAAAATAAAATCATTTATTCCCAATTGTAACAGCGTATAAGCAAATTGCATTCCCATAATGCCTGCCCCAAATATTACGATCTGCTTATCTTTACGCAATTGTTTGGTTTTCTTTACTACTTTACAAAAATTATCATAACATTCCTTTGCTATACATTCAATTAAAGGCTCCGTCTCGCTCATAGCTTACCTGTTCTTTCTAATTTTTTCTGAAGTTCCTGAATATACTCAACATTATCTGCTGTTGCAATTTGTTTCAGATATTCCTGTACATAAAAAAACTCCCCCATAATAATATAAGACATCAATATCTGATTTCTTCTCATCCACTCATATGTTTTATCTGAAATATCTTCAAAAATGCCCGGTTCCAACAGTGAAAGTATACTTTTTAAATGTGCACTTTCCCTGTTATTCATATAACACCACGCTACATTTTCCATTAAAATTGAATGTACTTTCGAATTGTACCATTCATTTCTTACCTGTCTTATACCTGGATTCAAAGATATCTCACTTATAGTTTCCATTTTTTTATCAGCTGTCCAATTTTGTTTTATAATATATTTCATTAATCGACCTATATATTCCCAAAATGATAGTTCCACAAAAATGATGTTTTGATCTGTAGCTGCGTCAATTTTATATAAAAAATCTTTTTCTATCTCTCGCAATATAAGGTAACACTCTATTCTGTTAATTCCAATCGTATAGGAAGCATAACTATTGCCTCTAACTCGATAATGATACATTTTATCCTTTACAAATGCTATTTTGCTGCATTCTGCCAAATAACATAATGTTAATGCTTCATCAGCCCCATAATTATCCCCTCTTCTTAACCCTTCCTCCACATTTACCATTGAAGGAAGGACTTTTCCAAAGATCTCTTTCCGGAACATTTTCCCCCAGTAAGTCCCCATATAAAAACGCATGTCTATAAAATTTTCCTTTATATCCTGTTTCTGGTAAATTCCCTCCAACTCCCCATATTCATGAGGTGTTTCTTCTCCTGTTTCCTCGATATAATTCATTGCCCCACAAATAGATATATCTGCATTCTGCTCTTCCAATGGAGCAATTAATTTTTCAAGATAATCTGGATCAATCCAATCATCACTATCTAATTTTACGATATAATCCCCTTTTGCATTTTCCCTGATATAATAGTTTGTCCCATCTGTCCTGTTCTGATCAAAATACTTCGCCTTTATCCTATTATCCAGTTGTGCATACTTCCGTATAATTTCCCTGGTTCCATCTGTTGAACCATTTTCAATCAATATCCATTCAAAATTCTGATAAGTTTGTGCCATAACACTCTTAATACATTGTTCCATATATTTTTCTACATTATATGCCTGCGTAAATACCGTAATAAGTTTTGACATTTTGCTTCTCCCATTTTACTATATATTCAATTCCATCAACCTCTGCTTTGCAGGTTCATACTCCCCACATTTCAAATAATAATCTTTTGCCTCCTCATGTGCTCCTGTGCATTCATAAATTACTCCCAAATTATAATATGCCAAATAATCATTAACCCCCTTATCCATAATGAAGTACTTTTCCGTTGCTTCCAAAAATGATGCTACCGCCTTTTCTAACATTCCGTTTTGCATATAAATCAAGCCCATTAAATAACAGTAATCTGCACTATAGTTCATGTCATCCCAACAAGACTCTAAATCAAGTGCCCGCTGTACTCTGGAGGTTCGAATCAGCGCATAACCATATCTCACAACAAGCCATACCACATTCAAAAGTCTTGGATCCAAATCTGTTTCCAAAAGTTTTTCCGCCCCATCTATGAAACTGTCATAGCGCTCCTCTTTAAAATCAAACCTCAGTAAGTCTATCTCCCGTGAAAGTTTCTCACATTCCAACCTTTTTCTGGTGGATTCTGCTTTTTCTTCTTCCGAATATTCTTTATTGGTCTCCGCTAAATTATAGCCTGCCGCATGCAATACATCCTTTTCAATAAACTGATTTTCTGGTGCCTTCATTCTTTCTTCTATTGGGATATAATTACATTTATTCGGAATCAGATTAAGAATAGGTGCCCATCCACACCAACAATATGATGCCTTACATCCCGTTCCAACCGGTTCCAGAATCAATTTCTCATCTAATTTTTCAAAAAAGTTATAGGATGGTCCTGCACTCCTTAGACATTGTCCATATGTCCCCGTTGTAAAATCCACTTGAAAGTACCAGCTTCCTGCATAACAGAATTGGTGATTGTCTAATTCTTCCCAATCTCTTTCACGTTTCAAATTCAATGATGGAAAACTCTTTTCAACTTTTTTACAGTAAGTTTCTTTATCGTATTTAGAAAATACCCCTACTGCATTTCCAGTTTCATCATCTTTCCTCGCTCTGTTTGAATCTATATATTCGCATCCTAATTTTTCCTTACAATATTTGTGTATCCGTTCCTCAGCCTCAACACATTCATCTGAACATGTCATAGATATCCGACAAGATACCCCATTTTCCTTTACGCACTTTACACTTTCTGCAAATTTGTCTAACAAATTCCGTTTTTCCAACTCCAGAAAATGTAAAGAAAATGACATCAGTAAGTGATGCTCACACTTTTCCTTCTTCACACATTCTATGAGCTTTCTTACTTTTTCTGTTAGGGTACCATTTGTAACAACCTGAACATAATGTCCTTCTCCCAATAACAGACAAATTAAATCTATAACATCTTCTGGCAATAACGTTTCCCCATCACCGATAATCTGTATGTAACAAGTTCCACCTAGTCTTTCTTTTGAACACGCCTTTTTTATCGTATTCAATGGGTATGCAATGGCTCTCCTTGCGCCTATTTCATTCACATAATTTGCCTGTGATAAATAGCAATACTCGCATTTCAGCGTACACCCGGATGTATGTACGATTCCATTTATCATTCTTACTATTTTTTCCATAGCGGTATTCTCCCCTTTTTCTTAGTTCTATCATTTTTCCTATAGTTTAAATCTTTCTAATATTTCTCCCGCATATGCATCTATACTATCCTCCGGTGTCATCACTGTATTCTGTGGAATATAGCAATTTTTACATGCCTCCACATTAAATCTCCCATTCTCTAACATATCTTTTAAAAAAGTCTTTTTTTTCATACTTCTCCATGCTTCAAGCAACGTACTATTCTTTACATTTCCCAATTTAAATGGTGGTCTGATATGACTACACGGATATATTGTTCCATCCGGCAAGACATTGATAGTATAAAAAATTAATGGACAGCACCGCTGCACTTTAAATGTATCCCCATATTTATTTTTTTCTAATTTTCCACTGCTCATATCTGATTCTGTCCAAAGAGGAACCACTGTTTCCACAAAAACTCTGTCTGCAATAGGAGAAAAAAGTTCATAAAATTTCTCTTTTTCTTCTCTAACTGCTTCATCCACAATTTTAATATGTATCTGAGTATCTTGTTTTTTCTGATAAAAATATTTTAAGTTATTATAAAACTGTGTAAAATCTATTTTTGCTCCACACTCTTTATAATATGACTCCTCATCCAATCCCTGCAATGATATAACTACCCTGTCAATTCCTGCCTCACATAATTCGTTAATATACTGTTCATCCAACAGTAACCCATTGGTATGGATTTCTGTTCTTCCGGTAAGACCTGCTTTCTTAATATAACTCACCATTTGGGGTAGCTTTCTGTTACATAAAGGCTCACCATTATGCGATAGAGCAATTCTCTTTATCTGACTTGGGAATTCTTTCAGCTGCGCAACAACTTCTACAAACGTTTCCCAATCCATCAAACGATTTTTTCGGTAATCTTCCGCTACAATACTTGTATCATAACGAAAACAATATTTGCATCGCAGATTACATGCATCGCTGATATCGATCAATACGGTATACGGCGTATCAAGCGGCAATGCCTTACCTAATACATTCCTGTCCTGACTATATGATTTTATAATATTATTATAACCCATGCTCTGCCTGCCCTTCCTGCAGTATATAGCTCTTCATCCATTCCTTTTCAAACTCCTGAATATACGGTGAGTTTAAAAATTCTTTCTGATTTTTCTGAAGTTCCCTGACAAGTCTTTTCAGTATCTCCATACAATCGTTCAGTTTATATGTTTTTATTTTATCGCACATACTGATCATATAAGACCATTCACTGTATTGTACCAATCCCTGTAGTTCCGGTAATTTATTGCTGATATATTCTGTCCGTTCACGAAATGCTGCCAGATATTCTTCCATTTGATCTGCTTTCCACTGACCTGCATTTTGCGTAAATGAACTATTATTATTCTCATGCCTGGTAAAACAGTACTTTGGCAGACCATATGCAGCCACTTTATTCGCATTTGCCATATACTTATAACAGATCCAGATATCCTCATATTTGCAATCTTCTTTAAATGGTATCTGTTCAAATAATGTGCGTTTCACCAGTTTTGTAGGCAGCCCTGCGTTATTACGCTTTCGTCTTAAAAGCTCTGTTACGGCATCTGCAGCACTCCAGATACAATATTCATCCCACATACTATGAGGCAAGATCTCTCCATTCACATCTTTCTGTGCTCCACAAATTGCTATATCTGCATGATTTTCCTGCACTAACTGATACAAAAATTCAAGCATATCCGGAGCAGCAACATCATCATCATCCACAAATGCGATATACTCTCCCCTGGCATTTGCAATCCCGATATTTCTTCCATGTCCGATACTGCTTTTTTCAATATGCAGTACCTTGATCCGGGCATCTTTTCTGGCATATCCATCTGCGATCTTTCCACTCTGATCGCCAGACCCATTGTCAACAATCACAAATTCAAAATCTGCGTAAGTCTGCCCCAAAATCGCCTCTATTGCTCTTGCTATATATTGTTCTCTGTTATATGTAAGCATTATTACCGAAATCATACCTGTCTCCTAAAACCCTACCAGTATTACACTTAACCCATCTCCTGCCGGAACACGTCGTATCTGCGGATGCAATTTGATATACTCATCTATTGCCTGCGCTACACCGCCATATGTCTTTGTATAATAATCATGTGAAATTATAAATCCACCCTTTATCATACGTTCCCCAAACCATTCGAGTCCTGCCTTTGTCGGCTGATACATATCCACATCCAGTCGGACAAATACAAACGTCTCCTCCAGCCCCTCTGCTGTTTCCGGGAAGTATCCTTTCTTTATGATGCACTGCTGCGGATATTCCATCTTTTTCAGAACATATTCCACTGATGTGTCCTGATACTCTCCCGCCTTTGCATCCGAAAAACCATTTATCTGCTCTGTCGCCACATCTCTGGCATCAAATCCACTGAATGTATCAAACAAATATAACTTTCTGTCAGCAAACGCCTTGTTAATTATTTTGGCCGTATCTCCCTGAAATACGCCTACCTCTGCACATGCACCCGGCAATGCTTCTAATTCTCTGGCATATTGATAAAAAGAATCCTCCCTGTTTTTGTTCGTCCCCGATGAGTATCTTCGTATTTTTTCCTGCCCAATGCCACAACTCTCTAATTGTTGACATATCGAATCATATCCCGGTACAGAAGCTATGATAATAAAATCGTATGATATCTCTGATATCTGTTCCGCTGAAATAACCGATATTCCATCTATATCTGTTCCATGCAGCATCTCATTATTATCTGCAAATGCTATAATATCGCAAAATTCCCTGTAAAAATCATATGCACGTCTTCCCGTTGGCCCCGCACCAAAAATAATAATTTTCTTCATCCTATCCGTTATTCTCCCCTGTTTTTCTCTGTGAAGATAATCCGTGATCCCTCTGTTTCGAATCCGAATGCGGTTTCCTTATATTCCCTCATTGCATCCCGAACAGCTTCCTGCTTTGCCTGTGGCACATAAAGCAGCATAAAGCCTCCACCTCCGGCTCCAAGAATTTTTCCACCGACAGCACCTGCCGTTTTTGCTTTTTCGTACATCTCATCTATCAGTGGATTCGATATTCCACTGGACATCTGTTTTTTCAGTTTCCATGCCTCGTCAAGCATTTCACCTATCTTGTCAACGTTTCCCTCTGCCAGTGCATTCTCTGCCGCATAAACCATCTCTACCATCGCATCCAGTACTTTTTCTTTATCATAAATATGCGCTTTCTGTTCTGCCAGAATATTAGAGGAAATTCTTGTCAGACCGGTAAAATACAACATGAAATTGTTTTTTAATTCTTTTAAAGTTTCCGGTTTGCACACCACCATTTCGTTTGTGACACTGCCGTTTTTATGGAATTTATATTTACGGAATCCCCCATACGCTACTGCATATTGATCCTGCACACCTATCGGATTCTTTAACCGCTCTATTTCTATCTCACATGCCTCTCTTGCAAGTACCTCCGGAGATACATGTTCCCCCTTATATGCATGAAGTGCATTCAAAACACCTACCGCAAGAGCACTTGAAGATGCAAGACCAATTCCGGCTGAACTTAATGGAATATCTGCAGAATATACGATATCTACACCCTTTTCTATTCCCAGCATTTTTAATGCTTCCCGAATAATATTGTGCCTGATCTGATCTACAGAATCTACAAATTCATTGATGGTATAGCACACCCTGATCTTATCATCAAATCTTTTGCACACCATAATATACACATACATATCTAATGCTGTACTTATTACTGCTCCATATCCATATCTGCTATTTTCATAATAATCCGCAAAATCCGTTCCTCCGCCAAAAAAGGACATCCTAAGAGGTGTTTTAGAAATTATCATTTATTTTATCTCCCCGTATTCAATAATAGTTCTTCTACTGCACATTGTAATGTGTATGTGTCATCCACAAGAATGCCTCTACACCCGGCAGCCTGTGCCGCCTGCATGTCGCGTTCATCATCTCCTATCATAACACACTCCCTTAGATTTAGCGAATATTCTTTCTGTGCCTGAAAAAACATTCCCGGCTTTGGTTTTCTGCAATCGCATCCCTCATCCCAGTTATGTGGGCAGTAATAAATTGCGTCGATTGCTCCTCCAACCTGTTCCAGTTCTGTTTTCATTTTCTGATGAATTTCATCCAGCATCGATTCACTTAGACAACCTCTTGCAATCCCCGGCTGATTTGACACAAGAATAATGCGATATCCTGCTTTTTTTAACGCCGCTACCGCTTCTCTTGCTCCCTCTATCCACACAAATTGTTCCGGTTTCTCCACATAGCATGCTTTCGGCGGTCGAACATTCAATGTCCCGTCCCGGTCAAGAAAAATAGTTTTTACAGGTTTAAAAAACTGACGCGTTAGTTCTATTCGTTCCCATGATCCAACAGAGTAATATCTGTGCTCTGTTACTGTTGCAAACATTTTTCCGGCTTTTACAATTTCCGGATATACAACTGCCTCAAAATTACAGTTCTCATCCGGCAACAATTGCAGTAACTTTTTGTTAACAATCGCATAGCCGATATCTACTCCTTTCAGTCCCTCTGTAATTCTTTTCTTGTCATAGCAGAGCACCTGACCATTCTCATTTAACCGTAAATTATTTTTTGTGTAATGATCCGTATTTGCATATGCAGTAATCTGAAGTAACGCCTGATTTCGAAAATAACTTTCCTGCAATTTCTGAAAATCGATCGGACAGTAATTATCACAGTACATCAGTAAAAAATGTTCTTCCAATCTATCCCGTGCTTCCCTGATCCGTGCTCCTGTATCATATTCCACAGGCGTAATGCAATATGTCAGCTGCACCCCATAATCCTGTCCGTCTCCAAAATACTCTGTAATTTTTTCAGGAAGATATCCCAGCAATAACACGATCTTTTTTATTCCAAAATCTTTTACCTGCCTGATCAGATATTCCAGAAAAGGGATCCCCTCAAATGGGTACATTGGCTTTGGATCATGTTCTGTAAATGGTGCAAGACGTGTTCCGAGCCCCCCTGCAAGTATTACTGCCTGTTTCACTCTGTTGCTCTCCATACTGCTTTACCTTTCTTTTATAAACATTCCCCATCACGTTCCAGAATCGTATCCACAATCTGTTGCAGAATTAAATTATGAATAGATTCCACCATTCCATAATGACGTACCGGTACATGCAAATTATAATTTCCCATACTCCGGATCTTATTTTCTTTCTGAAACCCCGACAGCGTAACCACAACACATCCCTTTTTTTGCGCCACCTTAATTGCATTTACAATATTTTGTGAATTACCAGAACTGCTGATTGTAACCAGCACATCCTTTTCATTTGCCAGAAATTCCAGTGGACGGGAAAAAATATATTCATATCCATAATCATTTCCCATACATGTTGTAACCGAATTATCATACAGACTATAGGTTTTCATTCCGCCATTTTTCATAAAATCTGCTGTCATATGGCTTGCTATCGCTGCACTTCCTCCATTGCCAATAAAAAAGACCTGTTTCCCTGCTCTCTTTGCTTTTGTAAATACATCCACCAACTGTTTAATCGCAGCCTCATAATCTTTATATGGATTACCATTTTTATCGTACAGGGTTGTCTGATTTAAACACCCGATCAAATTCTCTATATATTCTCCGTACATATCCTCTTTACCTTCTCAATCACTTCATCCTGCTGCTCATGAAACATCCTGCATAAATATTGTTTTTATATTTTATTTTAAAAACCTATATTATTGAGAAATCTGCTATAATCTGGCTTTGATATTGATGATCTACTATATCCTCTACCTTATCGCCATCAGGATACTCATTATTGTATTTATTTTTTACCTCTGTTTTTTTCCCATGATTTCTAATCAGCCACTCATACGAAAGGTCTGCATGTCCCAGGTCGATTGCCTGATATCCCGCTTTTGCCAAATCATATGCCAGAACGGATGCCGTTGGTCCTAATGCAATTAAAATAAGTTTTTCTTTCGGCTGCTTTATTGCTTCGTTATATATGTCGTCATATCTATCGTACGCATTTTCTGCCGGACACAAAATCCGTTCAACAGATGCCGCGTTATCAAATAAATCATTTCCAACGCCCATGCGTGTCTGTTTTCCTTCAATAAAGACACATTCTCTGTTCTCCCATATACGCTTTTGATTCAAAACCATTTGCATTGTCCAGTTACGCGATATTCTCGCATTTGCATATGTTCTCCCCTTTTGCAGCAATTCATAATGCTGCATTCTTATCTCTGGTGTAATATAACTACGAATAGGATCTCTATCCTCCGGACTTCGATGTGATAAATCACCATAAAAATCAATAATCCCTATCATAATATCTGCTTCATTGGATGTAATAACCTCTTTCAGACGCTCTGCCAGTCCCATATCACATCTTTGGAACTTCCATCTCTGCTGATCATAAATAATACCGATTTCCCCATCTCCAAATCTGCAAATCGACTTATGATTTGTGACGATCTCTTCTATTGTCTGTTCCACCGTCATAATCTCCGGCAGCCAGTAAAGCTTTCTTTGTATTGCATCCGTCAGCTCATACGGCAAATTATCAAATCTTACCTTAAATGTTTCATTTTGTGAAATTACGCTTTGCATAATATCACCAAACCTGGACACAATTCTCATAATTTCGTTAAATGCTTCCTGTTCTTTTTTCAGTTCCACCTGTAAATCAAATATTTCATTTTCCAAACGGCTAATCTTCTTCTCATAATCATTTTCCATATTTATATCCCACCTCGCATTAATTTATTTTACCATTCTCTTTACCTTCTCAATCACTTCATCCTGCTGCTCATCTGTAAGTTTCGGGAATAACGGCAGGCTGATAATGTGGGAATACAACTCTTCCGCTACCGGGCAGTTTACATCTGCATATCCATGCTCTCTGTAATACGGATGATGGTATACCGGTATATAGTGCACATTGACTCCAATCCCTTCCGCACGCAGTGCCTCAAATACCTCTTTCCGGTCTTTATTCTTTACCTGTATGATATAAAGATGCCATCCACTCTTGGTATCCGGAAGCTGATATGGCGTAACGATATTTTCACAATCCGCAAATGCCTTATTATAACGCTCTACCAGTTCCCTTCTGCGTGCAATAAAAGAATCCAGTTTTTTCATCTGTGTGCATCCTAATGCGCACTGGATATCCGTCATACGGTAATTGTATCCCAGGTCGATCTGCTGGTAAAACCATGGTCCCTCATTGCAGGTCATCTGGCTTTCATCTCTAGTAATACCGTGACTGCGGAACAGCACTAATTTCTTATATAATGTTTCATTATTGGTAACGATCATTCCACCTTCGCCTGTTGTGATCGGTTTTACCGGATGAAAACTAAATGTCGTCATATCCGACATAGAACCAATCATTTTCCCTTTATATTCAGAACCAAGTGCATGTGCCGCATCTTCTATCACGATCAGATCATGTTCTTTTGCAATGGCATGAATGGCATCCATGTCGCATGGCTGTCCTGCCAGATGCACAGCAATGATCGCTTTCGTCTTATCTGTGATCTTTCTCTTAATATCCTCCGGATCGATATTATATGTGTTCGGGTCCACATCCGCAAATACCGGTGTTCCACCACAATACAACACACAGTTTGAAGATGCCGCAAAAGTGATCGGTGTAGTGATCACCTCATCCCCGGCTCCAATTCCTGCCACATAGCATGCTGCATGAAGTGCTGCAGTATCATTGGAAATTGCAACTGCATATTTTGCTCCCACATAATCTGCTACTAATTTTTCAAACTCTGCAATCTTTGGTCCTGTTGTCAGAAAATCAGAACGCAGTACGTCTACGACTGCCTGTATATCATCCTCTTCGATTGTCTGTCTTCCATATGGTATCATAATCTTTCCTCCTGTTTTCTTTCGCTTTTTTTCAAGCAAAGCAGTTTCGCTATTCTGGATGCACCCTTTCCATCTACTAAACTTTCCATATGCTTTGCCTGTCTGCTCCTTATATCATCATTCTGTATAAGGAATTTCATCTGCTCAATTATCCCCTCTTCTAACTTCTCTTTTTCACGTACATCTCCCACATAAATAACTGCGCCTATCTTCCCCATATTTTGTGCAAACTCTAACTGATTGTCCGCAAACGAAAAACAAATTGTCGGTATTTTACATGCACATAATTCTAAAAGAGTTGTGCCACCTGCCGATATTGCCAATTCACTCCGACGCATAAAAGTGCTTATATTTGAAATATTTTTATGCAAACTAATATTAGAATATCTACATACCAACCATTCCAGTTGTTTCTGATGTTGGTTCATATTTCCAACAACAATATCTATTTTATAGTCCTTTATTTCTGCTTCCTGTTGGCAAAGTTCTGCGATCCTTCCAGCTACATTATAGGTATCTGTTCCACCTGTTGTAATCAAAATACTCTTTTCTCTCTTTAATTCTTTTTCTGATATTTGAAATTCCTCCCGAAGCGGCGCATACTTCATATCATCCAAAACTACCGTCTGACTATCCTTATATTTTTCTTTATAAAACATATCCGGTATACAATCGATATAATGAAGGATAGCCGAAACATCATATTTTTCTTTTTTCAGATCATCTATATAAAGTACTTTAACCATCGCATTTATTTTTTTTAAATACATTGGTGTTACCCGATAGGAGTCTACAACCAAATAATCTACCTTTTTCTCTTTTAGAAACTTTTCAAAAAACGGTAATTCTTCCTCCATTTTTTTCCAATCTGTATTTAGTATAAAATACTTAAATCCAGCCAATTGTAATCGTTCTGTTTCTTTTTCTTCAGCAAGGAAAAAGACACATTCCTCACCTTGTTTTTGGCATTCCATTGCAATACTTATGCACCGCATCATATGCCCTAATGCTACTTCTTCATTTGCATCTACACGAAATCCAATCATCCATTTTATTCCTCTATCTCACTCATTAAAATCGGTTCTCCAAACCGATACGATTTTTTTGCTTTTTTTTGCAGCAACTCATAATAATATTTAGGTTTGATCCCGATTGCCGGCCGTATGCTTCTTACATTTTCTTCCGTAAACATCTCCCCTGCTTGAATTGGTTTCACTGCAACAAGTGATCGTCTGTAAATCAGGCTGTTCTTTTCATGTTCCGTCAAGTCATAGGTTGGTTTCCCTTTTATCAACGAAGCATTTCTCACATCTCGTACCATATCCGCAAATTCACAGATTTCCATAGAAAATCCTGCATCTGGATTCTCAATCTCCCGGCTTAAGCATACATGTTTTTCTATAATTTGTGCTCCAAGCGATACTGCCACGACATCTGCCAGAGACCCCATCGAATGATCTGATAAACCTACCGGTACTTCAAATCTCTTTTTCATATCCGGTATAACAGAAACATTCATATCTTCATATTGAGCCGGATACTGGCTACAGCATTTCAATAATGCTATATCCCTGTTACTCTGTCTATAGCATGCATTTATCGCATCCTCTATTTCCTCTACGCTTGCCATTCCACAAGACATAATCACAGGCTTTCCCTTACTGGCTACATATTCGATCAAAGGAATATCTACCAGTTCAAAGGAAGCTATCTTATAAAATTCCACTCCTATTTTTTCCAGAAAATCGACTGCTGTTCTGTCAAATGGGGTTGATAAAAAATCCACTCCAACCTCTTTACATTTTTCTTTTAACTCTTTTTGCCATTCCCATGGTGTATATGCCTGCTTATATAACTCATAATAATTATATCCATCCCATAATCCACCATGTAACCGATATGCTTCATCATTACAATCAATTGTAAGTGTATCGGCCGTGTATGTCTGTATCTTCACGCAGTCTGCCCCGGCTCTGGCAGCCTCCTCAATAATCTTAAAAGCATTTTCTATCTTTCCCGCATGATTTGCAGACATTTCTGCAATCACATAAATACCATTTTTTATTTTTTCATGGAAATGAATCATTTAATCCCCCTCTATATGTCCTATTTATAAAAAATAAACGGCAGAAATTTTAAAATTTTCTACCGTTTATATAAAGTAACTCCACTTTATTATTTTAAAATCTCAATAACTGATTTTGCATCATTATTGTACTGTGCCAAAATACTCTGAGATGCATTTACAAGGATTCTATTTGTAGAATGTAATACCAATTCCATATTCATCTCCGTATCTCTACGACTTGATTCTGCAATCTGCGTATTCTCCGCCGTATTATCAATAGTCAAAGCTGCATGCTGTAACTGCTGCAGCTGTCCTCCAAAATCATCGCGCCATATTGCTGCCTTCTCAATTGCATCCTGAACTGTACTGATAGATTTTGTTGCTGCTTCATGGGAAGATACGTCCACTTTATCTACTCCGAGACTTTCTTTACTTGCGTTCACAAATCGGATCGTCACGCTCTGTCCTGCCAGCGAACCAGTTTGGATCTGAAAATAACCTGGCTTTGCCTGGGGTGTTCCCTCCGCCAGCATATACTGCTGATTAAAGTTAGTTGTATATGCAATTCTGTCAATTTCCTGATTCAACTGATCAATCTCATCCTTTATAGCACTTCGATCTGCATCTGTATTAACATCATTTGCTGCCTGCGTTGTCAGTTCAACCATACGATCCAGGACATCCTGTGTCTCCTGTAATGCCGCATCGGCAGTCTGTAACATACTTATTCCGTCCTGTGAATTTCTGGATGCCTTATTTAATCCTCTCACTTGTTTTCGCATCGTTTCTGATATCTGCAAGCCGACTGCATCATCATTGGCTGACACAATACGATAACCACTTGAAAGCTTCTTTGAGGAATTTTCCATCTTTTTCACATTATAATGTAACTGATTGGTTTCACGGATTGCCGCCATATTATGATTAACTACCATGTTTCCACCTACCTCTTCCCTGAGACTTCTATTTATAATATTTATATCGAATCAAACCCTATATAACTTTAGCTTTTTATTTACACATCAGCTGATATTTTAGTTCCGCCAGTCTCCAGTCAGTTTCATTGTCTATATCCTGCACTTCAAGTTCCGATACGACCACAGGCAGGATATTCTTCCATATCTTACCTTGATTTTTTAAATAATTCACAGTATCATACACATAAAATTACCCTGCATCATGATATTGCTTCTCTAAGTCCTGTGACCGGCTCCGGGCATACTGCGGATATTTATACTCAATGCTGGAATTTGCATTCATAACATAACATCTTTGAGGCGGATACGAAAATTCAACTATTGGCATTACCGCCAACGCCTTTTTTGTATCTATCAATTCTATTGCCTCTGTCAGCTTTTCTTTTGTCACAAATGGTGCTGTCGGATAAATACAACATATATATTGAAATTCCCTTCCCTGCTCTTTATATCTTGATATTACCTCCAGAAGAACATCCGATGTTGTTGCATAATCATCCGATGTTCTTTCGCTTCTGAGGAACGGAACTTTTGCTCCATATTTTTTTGCGATCTCTGCTATCTCCTGACTGTCCGTTGACACCATCACTTCAGAAAATTTTTCTGATTTTATCGCTGCCTCAATCGAATACGCAATAATAGGTTTCCCGCAAAATTCCTTTATATTTTTCTTTGGAATCCTCTTACTTCCTCCACGTGCAGTAATAATTGCAATTGCTTTTTCCATTTTTCTACCTCAACCAGCTATTTTAGCAAATCATCTTTCCGGAAGAAAGATAATGTGTTCTTCTCTTATTTTTAAAGGTCTGTTGATCAGCCATGCACGAAACAGTCGTTCTGCCAGAAAACCAAAAACACGTTTCTGATAGTCATCATATGATGTAATATCTATGCGCATTTCCACTTCAGCCAAAATATCAAACAGCCAATTACAATATTCATCAAATAAGGCTTTCGGTGCAACCGTCATATTTCCGAGCGTCATTAGATTTCGTTCCAAAACCCATTCAAAAGCCCTGTAATCCTCTGGATATTTTTCCTGTAACACCCTTTCACAAATGTGCACATCATTAATGTTATGTTTTTCCTCATAGTGCCTGCGCACATTTTCCTGCATTGTCATACCACTGTCAGGGATCACAATATCATAGTTTTTCAAACACGTCTCCAAATAATCTGTATCCAGCAGTACATCTTCCAATTGTTTCTTTTCCAGACTATCCTGACTCACAAAATATCGTCGATAATGGCATATCCCTACATTCAATGCAAGCAGAGAAGCTATATCATACTTTTCTTTACTGTCTTTATTTTTTTTATTATCTTATTGTAAAAATAATCATCTTATGGGCATCAGGCTGTTGCTGTCATGCTTTCCTCAACGGCATTGTCCTGAATTATGCTTTTGTTTTGTACAATAAATCCATTTCCAAAATCGACATTGTGCAAAGCATTGCAAGGGAACTGCCAGTTTCCCCGGTGATGTCCTATTTCCTGTGTGACTGCTGGTATGTTTCTGAAAAAATAATCAGTACCTTTGTGGAAAGAGGATTTCATACGATTGGTGCTTTAAAAACGAACCGGATGCTCTATCCTTTCGGGATCAGAAAGAAACTCAGCGAATTCGCCGCACTTCTGTCCGTGACACATTCAGATTTTAACCTTGTAACAGTTAAAAACAAAAATTATTATGTGTACCGGTATGAAGGAAAACTTAATGGCATCGAAAATGCTGTTGTTCTTTTGAGCTACCCGGAAAAAGCATTTGGAAACCCGAAAGCATTGCGGGCTTTTCTCAGCACCGATGTATCATTATCAACCGATGAAATCCTGTCCTGTTACGTATGTCGGTGGTCAATCGAAGTATTTTCCCGGCAGTGCAAGGATAAACTGGCACTGGGCAGCTGCCAGATACGCTCTGCACAGGGAATCCGGCGGTACTGGCTGCTGATGTCACTGGCACATTATATATGTGTTACAGGAACGGGTGAATTCTGCTCTTTCGAAACCGGATATCACCGGATCTGTGATACTATCCAGCAGGAACAGTATCGGTATCTGTTTCAATGTGCAAGGGAAAGCAATGACTTTGACTCATTTATGAAATTGGCAGTGTAGTTTTGTGCAATTTTTCAAATTTGCTCATTTATAGTATAAAGAAAAAAATATATAATTCAATACATAAACTGGATTTATAGATTAAAATTTGATAGAATTAACAGGGAATATAGAACAAGAGGAAAAACTAAGATGAAAATACTTTTTTCAGTGGTATTCGTTTATGAAAACGGAAAAGTATTGCGCAGGCTGGATATGAACGTGTAAAAAGGGATTTTACGTTTGAGGACAGAATACAGCGTATGTTTAATAAAATTTAATACATGAGGTGAGAAAGATATGTACGAAGAAGTAATTAAAAAGTTGAACCCAAAACCGAAATTTAATTTAAACTGGTATAAAAATGAAGATTTGTATTCGGAAGGCGATGTAGAAGACGAGATAATTAAATTAATTGCTGAAAATGAACCGGAACATTATACAGATGCGATATATACACATTTTAGCTGGTCTACCTATTACCATTTGACTCATTTACGAAAAAATATTTTGAATTGGTATGACTTTAATAAAGAAAGTGATTCATTGGAAATTGGGTGTGGACTTGGTGCAGTTACAAGCGTATTATGTGACAAGTGCAAGACCGTTACGGCAGTGGAGTTGTCAAAACGAAGAGCAACGGCAGCGTGGTTAAGATGTCGGGAAAAAGAAAACCTGGAGATCATTGTTGGAAATCTGAATGACATTCAGTTTGAAAAGAAGTTTGATTATATTACATTGATTGGTGTATTGGAGTATCAGGGGAGTTATACAAATTCAGAAAATCCTTATAAAGATTTTTTGAAAAAAATAAAACAGTTGTTAAAACCAAATGGTAAACTTTTAATTGCGATTGAGAACCAGTATGGATTGAAATATTGGTGTGGTGCGAGAGAAGATCATACAGGTATTCCTTTTGAGGGGATGAATCAATATAGTTTTACACAAAGGGGAGTTCGGACATTCTCCAAAAGTGCACTGGAAAATTTGGTTAAAGAGAGTGGATTTAAAAATACGTATTTTTATTATCCAATGCCGGATTATAAACTTCCGACCGTAATTTACTCAGAAAATTATCTTCCTGAGAATGACAATATGCAAAATTTGCAGTGCTATTATGTGCCAGACAAATCGACACTTATAGCAGATGAAAAAGGATTATACAGAGACGTTATTGACAATGGTGTGTTTGAATTTTTTGCAAATTCATTTTTGGTGGAGTGTTCGGATTCACAGGATATTGGAAAAATAACTTTCTCAAGTATGGGAAGCGAAAGACAGGAAAAGTATCGTATTGCTACTCGTTTTACCAAAGAAGGGAAGGTTGAAAAGATTGCATTGACGGAAACTTGTGAACAGGGACATTTAAAACAAATTGTTGAAAATGACCGGGCGTTAGAAAAACATCATAGAAATGTTTTGGAAAGTACATGGCAGAATGGAAAAGTCGTTACGGATTTTGAAAAAAAACCACTGTTAGAAGATAAGGTATTAGAGGCCTGGCATAGTAAAAATATTGACGATGTATATAAGATTTTTGATTTATTATATAAAGAAATATTAGAATCGTCAGATTACATTGATTGGGAAGAGAATATTCTTTATACATTAGATAACAGTATAGAAAAAAATGAAAAGGCATATGGTCCCATTTTGAGAGTGGGTTTCTTGGACATGATTTTAAGAAATGGTTTTTATGATGAAGGAAATGTGCGATGGTTTGATCAGGAATGGATACTTGAAGCTGTTCCAGCTAAATTTGTATTGTGTCGGGCGATTGCACAATTTTACTATGCATATCCAAAATTTGAAGAATTTTGTTCCATGCAGACATTACTAGAGAAATATAATATTATGCCGATATATGAGCCATTTCGCATGCTGGAGAGTATGTTTACAGAACTTATATTAGAAGAAAAGCAATGGTTGGAGAGTTCTGTATTTCGAGGAGGAGATAGACAGAAGTGCATTGATAATATAAAGAAATTGTTAGAATGTTAGCGTGCTGTTATTCAAGCTGGAAAATGGAGGAAGTTTGAAATGAGCAGTATCATAACGGATAAAGATTTAAGCTATTTTTACTTTGAGATGATAAAAAGCAGTGGTGCACAAACTGTCTTAGATGTGGGAATGTTTTTAAAGAAAATGGGCACTGTTTCAAGACAGGCTTTAGGCAGCGGAATAGGGATGAATGTAAAGTTGTATGGAATTGATACGATTCCGGAAATAAGGCTGGCTGTTTATAACAAAATTTATGATGAGATTATAACAGAAAAGGAATTTATTGATTATGGAATCGTGGATGACAGTGGAAAGGAGAAACAATTTGATGTTGCATCCTTGTTGAGTTTAGATGAAATTAGTATAGAATGCAAAAATAAGGTATGGATGTATGTACTTAAGAATGCAAAAGCAATTATGACAGAAAAAAAAATGGCAGATACGCAGGTGCAGCAAGGACTGATCACAGGATATTATCCGGTATCTACAGAAGAAAATATATATGCATGGATACCCACAAAAGAATTGGGGAGGATTTAAAAAGTGGACACTAGAATATATATTATGTCACACAAGAATTTTGAGGTCCCATTTGAAAAGGGATATCTTCCGCTTCAGGTTGGAAGTGAGGGCAGCATAGATCTTGGGTATCTGAAAGATAATTCAGGGAATCAGATTTCGGAGAAAAATAAGTCATATTGCGAGCTTACAGGAATGTACTGGATATGGAAGAATGTTGAATGTGACATTGTGGGGGTGTGCCATTATAGACGATATTTTACAAAACGGAAAAGCGTTTTTGAGGGTGCATTACAGAAAGTACTGTTAGATACAGCATATATTGAGGAATGTCTGAAAACATATGATGTGATTGTCCCGGACAGTGGAATGACAATGGAAAGAAATGTGCGGGCACATTATGAAAAACAACATAATAGACAGGATCTGAATATTTGCGAGCAGGTTCTTAAGGAAAAATATCCAATGGATTATCCGGCGTTTGAATGGAGTCTGGATAGAAACCTGATGTCATTGGGAAATATGATGATTGCTCCGAAAAATTTATTTGATGAGTATTGTAATTGGCTGTTTGATATTTTGTTCGAAGTGGAAAGAAGAATTAATGTAGAATCGTATGATGGTTACCAGAGGCGTGTATTTGGATTCCTTGCAGAAAGATTGTTTCGTGTATGGTTGTTGAATCATCCGCTGAAAATTAAGGAAGAGAATGTTATTTTTTTGTCTGATAGGTAGAACTATATTAGAACTGGACTGACTGAAATTGAAGAATGGAAAGTATACAGATGGAGAATAAGATGAAAGAAAAAGCGATTGCTATTATTACAGCACGTAGTGGAAGTAAAAGAATTCCTAAAAAAAATATAAAAGAATTTTGTGGGAAACCTATTATTGCATATCCAATAGAAGCGGCGTTGAAATCGGGGATATTTTCTGAAGTTATGGTTTCGACGGATAGTCATAAAATTGCAGAAATTGCGCGCAGTTATGGGGCAGAAGTTCCTTTCTTACGGAGTGAAAGGACATCCGATGATTATGCAACAACGTCGGATGTAATTTTAGAGGTGCTTTCGGAATATGAACAACTTGGAAGAACATTTGAATATATATGTTGTATTTATCCGACAGCACCATTTATAACAAGAGAAAAGTTAAAATTTGCAATGGAGATGATAGAGCGTGATGGTGTGGAGGCAGTTATGCCTGTTGTTGAGTTCTCTTATCCACCTCAAAGGTGCTATATTGTAGATGAAAATAAAAGAATTAAGTTCAAATATCCGCAATATGCAAGATCACGCTCTCAGGATCTTGAAAAACAATATCATGATGCAGGACAGTTTTATGTATATAATGTTGAAAATTATTTGAGAAATAATGGAAAGATTATGGATAACATAATACCTATAATAGTGCCAGAACTGGAGGTTCAGGATATCGATAATGAGGTAGACTGGAAATTAGCAGAAATGAAATATCAACTTATGAAGAATGATTTTTAACTTAGTTCTGTTCAAATAACAGAAACTAAGTCAAAGATCATTTGAATTCCAATCAAGCAGGTATTGCAGGGTGTTAGAACCGTCTTTTAGGGAGTGCATTGCAATAAAATGAACGGCTATAACGGATAATTTTTGATTAATTAGCAGTTGAAAAAAATCATTATAACGATCATCACTTTTTTGGTATCCAAGACGTATTACGATAAAGTGTGTATATAAATATAAATCATATATTTGTTCCCATGGTGCACCAGAAAAATAAATACTATGTGGAGTATGATTTGTGTGTTCTAACACATAAATATCCATTAAATTAATTAATTCGCGGATATGTGTATGCAAAATTTCTTTATCACGTATATTGGAAATGACTTTGGCTAATTCGGAATATTCTTTTTTGTTAAATAAGTTGAGTAAATCCTGATATATATTATGCCATAATGTTAATTTGTTTTGTAATTCATTTTGCTGAGAAGCATCAACTGAAATATTAAAAATACTTGGGTATGCGTTGATGATTTTTTGTCGTTCTATATCGTAATTACTTAAGTTAGCTACACCATTATCATGATAACACCATTCGGTTTCCTGATAGGGGACGACAACAGTGTAGCCATTATAACGCATTTCTAATGATTGAGATATATCGTAAAAATCCCATCCACTCAGTATGTCTTCACGCCATGGTAAATCATATTGGGTCATCATAAGCATTCCATCTATGGCTTCTACAGAGATATAAGGTAATGCGTTTGTTTGATATAAAAAATCTGTGCTGTTAAGAGATATACCGTCATATGCGGCAACTTTTCCAATATTCCAGGAAAGGTAGCAATTAGCATTTTCTGGAAGTTTTGTTGTACCGAGGACGCCAATCATCCCAATAGTTGAATTATTTTCAAAAATATTTATGGTGTCTTTTAAAAAATTTTGATAAAGGATGAAAGTGTCCTGGTGAAGATACACCTTGTATTTGGCATCGCATGAAGCCATACCAGCGTTGTATCCGCATAGAATATTATCGGCATCCTTAATGGCAATGATATCAATTAGATATCCGGTTGGAATAATCAGTTCATTAATATAACGTACACATTCTTCATAATAAAGGTTGTTATTTGTGCAAATGATAAATGCAATTTTTTTATCGTTCATAGATATCGACCTCAATAATAAATGGGTATTAAATGTGATTTATGGCTCGTTGTGGCTATAATACCATAAAATATTTTAAATTAGAATCTATAAATGAGCAAATTCGTGATTTTGCATAAAAGAAAGACACCTTGAATTCGATTATGTTGTATAATGAAAGTGACAAAACAAACATTTGCAACATCCACGAGAAAGAAGGTGTCTCTCGCAAATACTATACATCATTCGTCATTCATATACAACCAGTTAAAAAAATTTAACTTTTGCAAATTTTATTCTAACCGGGCGCTACCAGATACGCTCTGCACAGGGAATCTGGCGGTACTGGCTGCTGATGTCACTGGCACATTATATATGTGTTACAGGAACTGGTGAATTCTGCTCTTTCGAAACCGGATATCACCGGATCTGTGATACTATCCAGCAGGAATAGTATCGGTATCTGTTTCAATGTGCAAGGGAAAGCAATGACTTTGACTCATTTATGAAATTGGCAGTGTAGTTTTGTGCAATTTTTCAAATTTGCTCATTTATAGTTTCCTACAATAATCTCCAGATTGTCCCTCTCTCTGCATCGAAGTAATGCTGCCGTTGCTCTTCTTTTGGACAATTCCACCGCAGTGACTGTCCTACATTTATCGCAAAGAACGCTTGTGATCGCTCCTAATCCACACCCAATCTCAAGTGCATCACTGTCCTTCTCAAAATCATACCAGTTTAAAATATTCTTCCGTAAATGCGTTAAATGGTAGTAACTCGACCAGCTGAAATTATCGTAAATAGCATCCGTATAGTGTTCCGGTTCATTTTCTGCTATTAATTGGATAATTTGATCTTCTACATCTCCCTCAGAATACAAATCCTCATTCTGATACTACGTTAAATTAAATTTCGGTTTTGGATTTAATGTTTTCATTAATTCTTCGTACATATTCTCTCTCCTTTTTATCTGATCCCCTCAAACATACGCTGTATCCTGTCTTCAAACGTAAAATCTCTTTTCACGCGCTCATAACCTGCTCTGGCTATCTGCTGCCGTTCTTGCTCATGATCCAAATAATATATCGTCTTTTCGCACAAGTCCTCCATACTTTCATATACCGCACATTCCTCCCCCATTGCAAAATATTCTCCTATCTCCTCCTGATAATTGGTCAGAACAAACCCTCCGCATCCCATAACATCAATTACCCGAAGAGGTATTCCGGTCCGTACTGTCTTTAATGAAATATTTAAATTTACCTTGCTTTGGGAAAAAACCATCGGCATTTGTGTATAATAATCTGCATATCCTTTTAAATTGACCCCCGGCAGATTATTTTCCTCATCTGAAGAATACAGATTCACCAGACATCGTCTCGCCAATAATATCAATGCCGTATAACGCTCCCGTCCTGTGGTCTCACATGCAAGCATAAACTCTAATTCCCTGTTTCCCATTTCAAAGCTGAAACCATTTATTCGATAATCCTCATTTATTTCATCTATCAGTTTACCTGTTATCAATTCTGGAATTAAGTATCCTCCATATATTTTAGACTGTGCACTGATGATCCCTTCTAAATACCCTTTTCTATATTGGCTCAAATATTCTGTGTAATAAGCATATTGCGTCTGATATAACTTCCCTACTAAGGATACTTCTGTCTCATACAGCTTCTTATTTCCTGCCTGTATCACCTGTCCAAATACTGTTGTATCTACTGCCAGCGGCATGTGTAACGCATTTGCCCCCATTTTCTTATATTCTTCTGCCTGTCCTCTGTCAAAAAAATAAAGTTGATTACAGGAATTTTTCAAAGATGAAAGATTTCTAATATGTAAGGGCGAATCATAGATCCATGCTACATAAGGTATTTTTTCACCCTCACATATCTGCGAAACAAGCGGTGCATAATTAACAGAAAACACTACATTATAATCTTCACTTTTTATTTTGCTGCAGAACTTCTGCACAAACGCTTCATCCTTCTCCCAATCTTCAAACTGCCAGAAAAAGATTTCATATGAAATATCCAGCTTTCTAAAAGCATTTTCGATTCCCTTATTCATAAAAGAATGCCACTGAAAAAAAAGTACTTTCATTTTTATTTTTCTCCTCTACCTGTTTCACATTCTATCAAATTCCTATACCAGTTTCCAGTTATTCTATTGAAATATACGTTTTTTTTCTTTATACTTATTTTAAACTTACTGATATGGAGGTCACAATGAATACTTTATCACCCCAAGAGGAAATGATGGAACTTACCAGAAAATGTCTTGAAGAACATGATTTTGATACCGCCAAAAGATGTCTTGATATTTATGAATCTTCTTTTGGATGCGACGATTTCTATAATCGCTGTATGGCTTCTATGGAAGCAGACAATGACGTAGCCTTAACGAAACCATGTGTCAGTATCATCTGTATTCTAAATTCTGACAATGCCGCAGATCCTATTTCTGACACTATAAACCGGACACAGAATTATGATAATATAGACTTAGTGTATATTTCATCGGAAAATATTGTTGCAAAGTTCAATGAATATATTGCAAGTGCCAGAAGTGACTATATTTGCTTTTTTGACTTAAACCACTCCTACGAAATAAACCGGATCCCCATTTTTCTTTCGCTCATTGAAAATATTCCTTCTGTTGATGCCATCCTATGTACTCGCAATTTTATTGACAGCACCGGCACATTAATTGCACATCCAGATTTTGCATATCAGGATATGCTTGATGAAAAAATTTTTAATGGAGAGCAATTATTAACTTATAGTATTAACAACAATGTTAATCTCTATGGCGACCTATCCACCTTATTTTTAAAAACGAGCTATGTAAAAACGCTTTCTTTATCCAGGCTTCCTGTTCCGGATTCTATGCAGCATGCAGCGTTTTTACACCAATTATTATATCCTGCTAAAATCGCCTATACCAATCTTCCTCTTACGTCTGCTATTGCATCTCCAGTTCAGAATGATGATATCCTTTCTGATGATTATCATATTCTTTTACAATATTATCAGACACACGGCATCATCTCTCAGTTACCTGATGGCATTACCAACTTTACTCATACCAAACACTTTTGTCCCTGTACAAAAGATATCACTTTCTTTTACACAGATATGGGGGAATATTATAATTTAAAACCAATCGCAGATGAAGCAGCTGCCCGCGGATATCATACAACTTTTACTAAGGACCTTTATCAGTCCGCAGAAATTGGAGTTTATTGCCAGCACGTTTGTCATCCGGAAAATTCTAAATTTTCTCTGATTTTGTTACACGACCTTGCACAGGGACACAATCGCTGGCCTAACCTCTGGGAGTTAGAGCGCTGGAATAAATTTGATATCGGCATAGTTCCCGGAGATTTTTGGGCAGATCTCTGGTCTCAGTGTGCCTGCCAGTATTATACCAATCCGAGATGCGGAACCTATCAGCTGGGTTACCCAAAAAGCGATTTCGTTTCTGCTCCAGACCTTTTGCAACATGTAAATGAGCTTCGTGAAAAATTTCAGTTAAAACACGATTTTTCTATCCTGTATGCTCCTTCATGGGAAAACGACGGAAAAGAAGACGATTTTATTCAGGCACTTTCATCTTTAAATGTCAATTTATTGGTCAAACAGGCTCATTGGCCGGAAAAATATGCCCATATTACCGCCAACATAAATCAGCAGCGAACCTTACATGAGGGAAATTATGATAATTTATACTATATTGAACCAGAAGAGAGCATCATGACAGCTCTTGCCATGTGTGATCTCGTTATTTCCGATGAATCAAGTGTAATGGGTGAAGCTCTCATGTTCCACAAAGCAAGTATTGCAGTTACAGATTGGCTTATTCCAGACACAACCCCCAGCCGTTTTGCAGAAGTTCCAATGGATTATGTCATCAAATGCACAAAAAGCACACTGCGGGAACATGTAGAACAGTTCATTGCCTCTCCCCAAAATTACCAGGCAATTCTGGAAAAAGGAACGCGGATCTTCTCGAATGCCGGACAATGCTGTTCAGACATTATGGATGCCATTGAATATTTCACCACAGACAATACCACTGTTTCTAATTCATTCCTCTCAAAACGTTTATCCTCGCATTATGCCATTTTCAACATGTGGAATTAACATCTTGATCCATACAGAGTATCTGTTCTTGCGAATAAAAACAAGAACAGATACTTTTCTTTAGAGTTTCTTTTCATATTGATAACCATATTTCGACTTTTTCTTTATATACCCCAGATCTTCAAAGGTTTTTTGTGACCCAATGTTTTCCTCTTTTACCTCCCCTGTCAGTTTTCCTCCTCTCATGCCTGCTTCCCGCTTTATCCGTTCTTCCATCTCTCCTAACATCCATTTTCCATATCCTTTTCCACGTTCCTTTGCGCAAATTGCATATGAAATCTGGTAATACCCACCTTGTAGATCAATCCGCACCTGCCCGATTCTCTGCTTTCCTTTTTGCAAAATATAAATCCATGTATTTTTATCTGTCAGTTTTTTCTGAAACCACTTAAAGTGCTGCTCTCTGGATATTAGCTCTGTCTGAAATGAAGCTGCCCTGACTGTTTCATCATTTCTTAGTTCCAGCAAAAATTCTCCATCTTCCCACATCGCACGTCGCAAATTTAGTTCTCTTAATTCACACATAGTTTCCTTTCCATTTAAAAAACAGCTTTTTACTACTAAAAAGCTGTTTTTCCATCTTATTTCAATACTTCCCCGGCGACCTTTCCTAACTGTTCAAATGCCGGTGTAATATTGGCAAACGCTTCTGCCATCTTTGCATCATCTTTTGACGCCACAGCCTTGCCTAATGCAACTGCTGACTGGTTGAAGCTGTCTTTATCAATTCTGATCTGTCCCTCATTTAGGACATCCATGGTTCCATTCATCACTTCAATTTCCCAGTTAATAGCATTAATGATAGACTGTAAAAAATTATCTGTATCATCCAAACGGTTTCCTGACAATTCTTTTACCAAAATACCAATATTTTTTACTAAACGCCCATTAAACTCTACCAGTACTTCTAATGCTTCTACTTTCTCTCTTCTTTGATCTTCCATGATTCCACCGTCACTTTTGTGACTTTTCCTTTCTTTAAGCTATACTTTATATCGGCATAATTAATCCTTCTATTTACCTATAATAAATTCAAAAATTCTTCTGCTCTTTTTTTCCATGTGTGATATCTCAGCGTTTTTTCCTTTCCTCTCTCTGCCATGGCTTTCTGTTTTTCCTCATCTCCCAGAAGTTCCATGATCTGCTGAGGTAAAATTTCCAATTTATTTAATCTGAATATAAGCATATCATTCTCATCATATTGATTATGGAGATATCTCGTATCATCAGTCACAAGCACAGTTCCAGCCAACATAATATTTGCCATTCTTTCTGTGAACCCGGCCTTATGCCACGACATTATATTCAGTGAAAGTTTTGATCGTTTCCAGACTGTAATGCTCTCTTCTACTGTAATATCAGGATGGCATACCACATTGGGATGGTCATAAAACCTTGATTCTTTCCAGCTGTCTCCAAATAAATCTATTTTTATTCCACCTTCTATGATCGACTGTATCACACACTCTCTAAAGTAATGTATCATGCAAAAGAATACTCTTCTCATCTCATAAAACAACTCCAGGTATTCCGTTTCCGTCAGCACGATCCCCCGTTCCCTTACCGTTTGGTCAAATGCTTCCTCTGATGATAAGTCTGTATTTTTTCTCATTACCCGCAATAAATGGTTTGCAAAAAATCTCATACTCCGATTCATCTTCCTCAATACCGGAAGCTGACTTCGATAATCATTATAAGTACCTACAAATGTCAGGTCGTATATTTTTTTCTCTGTCCCATCCACCGCTATTCCTGCTGGCGGAAATAAAATCGCATTCAGCCTAAAATGATCCTGCACAAATGTTACATAGTCACTGTCTAACGTCAAAACAAAAAAATCATTTAATCCATGTTGTAAATGCTGTTTCAACCAGATCGGGTGATCAAAAATAAAATTATACTTCGGTCCATAGATATACTGATGCAAATATTCTATATCATTTTCCAGTTTAATTGAAAACATATATGACTGTATGCCTATGATCGCACAAAAATGTTGGTACATATAGCGGGTCACATTTCCAATAGGCTCCTTTCCCATGTCAAAGTATATAACCTGTTTTCCCGCATGTTCCAACGCCTTTCCAAACTGCTCGGCAAATACTGTCAAGACATTATGACAGATATCGTCTCCTTTATAGATTAATATTGGTTTTGTTATATCATCAATATAATAATATTCCTGTTCCTTTTTTAACATTTTTTCGAGATATTCTACTGTCTCATTATATCTCCCCTGAAGCTGTGCATCCTGCAATATACTTTGCACAACAGCATCAAATAAATTGTTCTGCTGAAGCTGTCCGCTATATTTTGACACAAGATAGCAGTCTGTCATCCATCCATATTCTAGCTTTGTATTCTGATCATCATCCTCCAGTACAATATGATCCTCTATAAAAAAACTATCTGTTTTCGCTATATTTTTCAGGCGAATAGGCTTCTGTATGGCAATGCGCATTAAAAGCTCATACTTTTTTCCAGACTTTAGATGAGAATTGATTCCACCTGCCATTCTTGCCAGCTGTTCAGGGATATACACCGTGCCAGCACACAACGTTTCATCTAACAATAAATCAAGAAAAGAACCCTCTCCTTCTCCTATCTCTATAATCTTCCTCATATTAATCTCATTTCTTCTTTGTACTTTTTAAATTAATCGCACTGCTACCCCATGCTGCTGCAAATACTCTTTTGCCTCTCTCGGTGTTTGCTCTGTAAAATGATAAATACTTGCTGCCGCAACTGCAGATGCACCCCCATCCACGACTGCCGCTCTCATATGTTCATAATTTCCTGCTCCACCAGATGCAATAACAGGTACCGAAACACAAGCCGTTACTCTTTTTATCAGATCTATATCATATCCCTTCATGGTACCATCCAATTCTATTGATGTTAATAATATTTCTCCGGCGCCGGCATCCACAATCTTTTTTGCCCAATCCTCTACCAGATATCCTGTATCCACCGAACCATTATGGGAAAAACAATGATATGCTCCATCTATCAGTCGGCAGTCAATGCCAGCTACAATACACTGTGAGCCAAATAAATCTGCCCCCTCAGTAATAAGTGCAATATCGTCGTATGCGGCTGTATTAATTGCCACCTTATCTGCGCCAGCACGAAGTAACTGCCTTATTTGTTCTATGTTGTGAATACCTCCACCCACACAAAACGGCACAAAGCATTCCCTTGAAAAGTCTCTGATCTCGTTATAATCCGGATCTCTCTTCTCATTTGTAGCCTCTATATCCAGCAAGATTAACTCGTCCACTTCTCTCATATTATAAACTTTAATGGCAGGTAGTACCGTATCTACCCTGCGCCATGAATTAAATCCGATTCCCTTTACCAGTCCCACTGATTTATATAATAAAGTTGGTATTACCCGTACCTTTAACATACTTTTCCCCGCCTTACATTCTCAAGAAATTTTTTATTAACTTAAAACCTGCTTTCTGGCTTTTTTCCGGATGAAACTGTGTTCCCATAATATTATCCTTTATTACCACAGATGCAAACTCTCCACAGTAGGGCGTTACCGCTGCTACATTCTCTTTCCTGCTTACATTAAAATGATAGCTATGCACAAAATAAAAATTTGTTTCATCCGCTATTCCCTCAAACAGTGGTATATCCTGCTGTTTTATAATATCATTCCATCCTACATGTGGTATCCGTTCATTTAGATCCGTTGTCTCCAGTCGAATAATCTCTCCTGGTATATAGCCCAATCCCTGACATTCCCGTACCTCATATCCTTTTTCTGCCAGCAATTGCATTCCCAGACAGATTCCAAGCATTGGAACTTCCTTCTCTTTTACCGCCCGATTCAATTCTTCGATCCACCCGTTTTTCTTCAGATTTTCCATCGCATCCGGAAATGCACCAACTCCGGGAAGCACAATATGCAGTGCCTCCCGGAGTTCTAATGGATTATCAATGATAACGGCATCCGCCCCACACTTTTCAAAAGCGCGCTGCACAGACAATAAGTTACCCATTCCGTAATCAATAATCGCCGTATCCATACTATTGACATTCCTTTTCTACATTATCGTAATTGATTTTTGTCAGATTACCTTTTTTATCTTTTACTAACTTACCATTTTTATCTGTTACAAACAGTTTTTTATTTGTAAATTCATCACAGATTTTTACAAACTCATCTACTGTTATATCCAACGGTTCTAAGATATCCTCTAACTTCTTATCCAAGTATGTCCAACGAAAAGCACCATCACGCTCTTTTATTATCTTCATGGCCTCCTCACGGGATATTCTTCCGCGTCGGATGTGCATAGAAGCCTGATCCGTACATCTTCCAAATCCAAATTTTAAAAATTTGAAATATTCGTGTATTCCGGCCTGATAATTGTCTAAATTCTCATAATCATCATAATCGCCTTCTACGACTTTTCCCCAGCTTTCAAAGCCATGTGCCTTCGCCACAAGAACATTATGCAAACCCTCCCACGGAATATAGTATCCCAGGAATATGCCGGTAACGCCGACACGTTTTAATTCCTCATCGGTCGGATATGTAAAAGGTATCAGATCTTTCTTCGTAATACCTTCCTGCCCTATCAGGTCTGTTACTCGAAGTCCTAACATCCCACCAAACTCTTCTAACCATCTACGATCTAATACATTATTTTCCACTGCAGCTGCAGGTCCACCATATTCGTTTTGCGAATTCTCCCCCCAGATGATTAACGGTACATTAAAATTAACTGCCATTCTTACCGGAACTGTAAAAATGCTTACGTGCTCCGGCCATGAAATATCACCTACCTCCACAAGACCGATACGATTTAACTTTGCACGGACTACCCGATTGGTTGTGACCTCAATATAATCCACTCCCATTTTTTTTATATTCTCGATATTTCTTCTCCCAATCTCGGTCAGATCACAGGTTGTTGCCGTTACACACAATGGATTCATTCCTAACTCTAACATAGTAACAACCTGATAGGTACTATCTTTTCCCCCACTTACGGGTATAATGCAGTCCCAATTACTTCCATCTTTGGATCTATAACGATCTAAAATCTGCATCAATTCTTTTTTTCGTTCATCCCAGTCTACATTCTTGCGATTTTCATAATTCCGACAGGCATTGCAAATACCCTCTTCATCAAATGACAGATGTGGCTTTGTACTTGGCAAACAACAACGTTTACAATACTGTATCATAATAAATTCCTCCAATTATCCACTTTCTAATGTTCTTCTACGTTTTTCAGTCTTTCTTTGATATTCTCGACCGACAGCCATTCCGTATTCTTTCCAGAACTATATTCAAACCCTGCCTCTACCTTTTTTCCTCCCGGCTGGATCTTTGCATCATCCCACCAGTCAAAGTGTGGATACACAATAAAATGTTTATCATATTCATATGTCATCATAGAATCTTCTCTGGTGACCATAATTTCATGTAGTTTTTCGCCCTCCCTGATACCAACTTCCGGCATATTGCATCCCGGCAAAATTGCCTGAGCAAGATCTGTAATTTTAAAAGACGGTATTTTGGAAATAAACGTCTCTCCCCCTTTTGCCTCTGAAAGAGCTTTTATTACAAGCTGCACACCTTCATCTAAGCTGATCCAGAAACGAGTCATTCTATAATCTGTAATTGGAAGATCTGTTCCCCCATTCTGAATAATATTGCGGAAAAATGGAATAACAGAGCCACGGCTTCCCGCCACATTGCCATAACGAACAATAGAAAAACACACATCCTTGGCTCCCGCATATGCATTTGCTGCAATAAACAGTTTATCTGATACTAATTTTGTACCACCATATAAATTAATCGGATTAACTGCCTTATCCGTCGACAGGGCAACAACCCTTTTTACACCACAATCCAGTGCTGCATCTACGATATTCATTGCTCCATTGATATTTGTCTTTACTGCTTCCATTGGATTGTATTCACAGGCAGGCACCTGTTTTAAAGCTGCTGCATGAACCACATAATCTACTCCGTCAAATGCCCGGTATAATCTTTCCTTATCTCTTACATCTCCAATAAAAAAACGCAGTTTATCGCCATATTTTTTGAATTTATTAGCCATAATAAACTGCTTGTACTCGTCTCTGGAATATATAATAATTTTTTTGGGATCATAATTTTCCAATACATAGGTCACAAATTGATTTCCAAAAGAACCTGTTCCACCTGTTACTAATATCGTTTTTCCATTTAACATATAAGCCTCCTGCTTTCTTACACAGCATCCTGCTGTCATAATACTGGTATTATTTATATCGAACCATTAGAGTTTTCTCATAACCTCTGATATAAAAAATGCAATTTCAATATATCTGAACTTGTAACATAACCTTTACTTAGTATATAATACATACATGTAAAAAGCAATTCTGTGATGGAAAGGGCTCAATATCACATGAAGATTTTATTTTATCGTTATGGCAGTATCTGCGAACCGGATATTATCCATTCTTTTCAAGAATTAGGGAATGAAGTGACCGAAATTACTGTTGAAATATATAATAAAAGTTTTACGCCGGCTGAAGGTGTTTCTCTTCTGACCGATATTCTTTTTTCACATAATTATGATTTTGTTTTCAGTATAAATTTTTATCCATTTATATCAGAAGTCTGTAACATTTTCAAATTACGTTATATTTGTTGGACTGTTGACAGTCCTGTTGCCGAATTATATTCTCCTGCAATCTATAATGAATGGAATCGTATTTTTCTTTTCGATCGTGATCAATATAATACATTTTATCCTTATAATCCAAATTGTATTTTCCATTTACCTCTTGCAAGTGATCCAAAGCGCTGGGCATCTGTCATTTCCAGTGCAACACCTGCTGACGTTTCACGTTTTTCAGGTAATATCAGCTTCGTAGGTTCCCTTTACACAGAGAAATGTGATTACAACAAGCTCTCTGCTTTGCCAGACTATCTGCGTGGCTATCTCTCCAGCATTATGCTGGCACAGTCAAAAGTATACGGTTATTATTTTTTAGAAGAATTACTTCCAGTTTCTGCTTTAAATGACCTATCTGCTTTTTGTGAAAACGAATGTTCCTTTGAAGAAAAAACAATAGAAAACTCTCGCTCCTCTGTTACACGTTTTTTTCTTGAACCTATTATTTCCGCAATGGAACGCATCCATACCATGGAGTTGCTTGGCTCTCATTTTCCTGTGGATCTTTACACTGGAAGCGATACAACAGGTCTTCCTGTTCATAATGGTGGAACAGTAAAAACGCTAACCGAAATGCCGCTCATCTTCCATTACAGCAAAATAAATTTAAATATTACTTCCAAATCCATCCGCTCCGGTCTGCCATTACGTATTTTTGACATATTAGGCTGCGGTGGTTTTTTGCTTACAAACTACCAGTCTGAACTTGCAGAATACTTTACACCCGGGTATGATCTTGTATGCTACTCCAGTGACGAAGAACTGTTAGAAAAGGTTGAGTACTACCTGTCTCACGAAAAAGAACGCAATGAAATTGCTCTTAACGGCTTACAGACTGTTATTCAATATCATAACTATCCAGAACGCCTGCTTCAGATGATTTCTCTGGCTTATGGAATTACGAAAGGATGACCTATGAGAATTATTTTTTTAGACACACCCGCTTTTGCCAAGCAGGATATGATAGATGCTTTTGAAGAAAATAATATTCACTGTGATCTATTTTCACACCCCTCTTATCAGGAGCGAAAAAATGCTGCCTTTGAAACTGCTTTTTTTGCATTTGCCGAAAAAAAAGTATACGATTTTGTATTTTCTTTTAATTTTTTCCCTGTTTTATCAAATTGTTGTCAAAAATATAATATTCCCTATGTATCCTATGTATATGACTGCCCTTTAGTCGCACTTTATTCGTGCAGTCTGATCAATACATGTAACTATGTTTTTTTATTTGATAAAACCATCTATCAGACTTTCAGAGATGCAGGGATTACGACTGTATATTATCTTCCTCTGGCAGCCAATGTAAAACGGCTTTCTAATTTATCCTGTTCCCCTGCATTAACTTCAAAACTCTCCTCTGAAGTTTCTTTTGTGGGTTCTCTTTATAATGAAGATCATAATTTTTATGATAGACTTGTCTCTATTAGTGACTACACGAGAGGTTATTTAGATGCCATTATGAATGCGCAGCAGCAAGTCTATGGATCTTTCTTTTTAGAAGAATTAATTACTCCTGCCATCTTAGAGGATCTGCAGAACTCCATCCCCTATCAGCCACTCTCCGATGGCACAGAAACTCCGGCCTACGTCTATGCAAATTACTTTCTTTGCCGAAAGATCACCTCAAACGAAAGGCTTTCCTTGCTAAAAGCTGCTTCAAAACACTTTCAGCTAAAACTCTACACGCACCAGCCTCCTGCCGATATTCCTGATGCAGAATACATCGGTCCTATTGACTGGTATTCTGTTATGCCTTTGGTTTTTAAAAACAGTACTATCAATTTAAATATTACCTTAAAAAGTATTCAATCTGGCATTCCTTTGCGCGGAATGGATATTATGGGAAGTGGAGGTTTTTTACTTACCAATTATCAAAGCGACTTCCTTGATTTCTTTATTCCTGACGAAGACTTTGTTTTTTTTGAAAATACGGATGATTTTATTTCCAAAATTCGTTATTATCTGAAGCATGACAATATTCGTCAGCAGATCATAGCAAATTCATACGGCAAAATGAAAGATTACCATACCTTTTCCCATCGGGTTCACACTATTCTCGAAACATTAAAAAGTTAGCATTACTGCTAACTTTTTAATGCATATTCATCAATATCCTCTTTTAACAGCTCAGTCCCCCTTAAATAGCCTTCCAACAAATAAACACTTTTCTCCACCATATCTGCAACGCCCATATCTTCTTCCATATAAATATCATCTCCAATCTCATACTCTTCTTTCTGTGCATAATAAACCAGAAGTTCCAGCAAAGGTGATTGTTCTATTTGTGCATTCTGTTCCATCATTACTTTCAACTCGGACATAACCCATGTATCATTCTGTTGTCCATATTTTAAAGTCTCCAATATCTTTCGCTGCTTTTCAATGTTTTTTTTCAATATATCACTGAATAATAATACGTCCTCCTTGATCTGCATTAATTTTTCCAGTAGTTCCCTTTGTTGTGTTTCATTTAATGCCGGTTCAATTCTATTTATAATATCGTATGCATTAAAATCTTCCTGACATTCCTGGTCTATTGTATCGTGTAGAGACTGTACAATGGTTCCCTGAATACGCGCTCCACCTTCCGTTGCATCGATCACACGAAACGCATCTTTATTCATATGAATAATCTTTTCAAACCATTCTTTATATCGCCACATTTGAAAATCTGTTTTTAGTTCACTTCCATCAATTCCTTCAACCGTCATTAGATAACGGCTATTGATATAATCATCATTATCCCCAAATGCACCCTCTATTCCACTGGTATGAGATACACCATTCGTAAATGCCATATCCTGTCCAACTAAAACAATATTATAAAATCCTAAATAATGTGCCAGCATAAAAGCATCTGCTGTTACAGAACCTCCCGACAGTAATTCCGGAAATTCATACCCTAATTTTTTTTCCATAGCAGCATTCCACATTGTACTATAATTTCCCTGATAAAATATCTTTCCACCATAGTGTTCAAAAATCCAGGGTCTTGTCCATTTTCCATATATCCATATTATATTTTTTAGATCTAATTCTTCAAAAAAACGATCTGGCGATTCCGGATCAATTGTACATACAACATCCGGATGTATCCCCGCACGCAGTACTGTACGAAGTGCAGCATCTACAACAATAATAAATGCCTTTCCCTCCGCTCTCTTTAATTCTTTTACATTTTTATCCAGAGATGGTCCTGCCGACACAATAATTGCCGGTATCCTATCAGGCATATATCCCTCAAATGCTTTTTTTATCTGTGCAATGTTCCTCTGTGAAATCATATTTCGCATATGATATAGCATATGTTGTGGTATCATACGTTCGAAACCAAGTTTTGTACTTTTCTTTACAATCTCATCCTGTATTCTATCCAAAATATGTTGCATAAAGCTTTCACACTGTTTTGTATACAACACATCATAATTAGGAAGAATACAGTATTCTACTAACTTCATGTTGGTATAATCAATACTACTATGAATGGTTTCGTCTATTCTATCATCAATTTCGGGTATACACAATTTCACATTTTCGCGATCTAATATATCTGCAACATTAAAATAATGGCACACTACCGCCATTACTTCAATATCCGGTTCCCAAATAATAAACTGATTTGTTTTATCTCCTTTTCGTATCATCTGATCAATACTTTTTCCATCCGAAAAGCCATATATAAAATATACCCCATATAATCTAATTGCATATCGGTCAGCATAAACCTGAGATGCCCGTTCTGGAGACACTTCACTGTTTAATCTCCACCAGTGTTCCCTGCACCTTACTTCAAGCACTTTTTCCCCATCCAGCGAAGACTTTATCTGTATTTTTTCTTTTAACGATCCAATTTCTATGTTTTTTATTTGATCCGCAATTTTAGAATATTTTTTTTCTAAAATCATCATGTTTTTTTCATATATACTCATACCAAGCTAATATCTTCCCTCTATTTATAATATATTCCCACAAATCTTTTGCCATCTTCTTCCAGGCAGTCTGCTATCGCCAGGATATCACCCTTTTCATATGCTTCCAACAGCCTATGCAATACCTGAATTCCGGTTTTCTGGATATCAACTCTATTCTCTCCATCACAATTCACTGTCATATCTTGAAACAATCCTATCAGTTGCAGTGTCTGTTCCATTGCTTCTTTTCCTTTGTTCTGATACAGTGCAATTATATTTGTCTCAAGTTGTTTTTCTATTTTCTCCTTCACAACATTTGCCCCTTACCTTAACTTTTTATACAGAAAAAGCCGACAGTTAAACTGTCGGCTTTTAAGTAGCGTATTATTACTGTAACAGAGATAATACACCCTGAGTAGACTGGTTAGCCTGAGCAAGCATAGACTGTCCTGCCTGAGCAAGGATATTGTTCTTGCTGTAAGTAACCATCTCTTCAGCCATATCTGTATCACGGATACGAGACTCTGCAGACTGAGTATTCTCAGAAATGTTGTCAAGGTTAGCAATAGTGTGCTCTAAACGATTCTGTAATGCACCTAAGTAAGAACGCTGCTCAGATACCATACTAATTGCTTTCTGAGCTGCAGACATTGCTTTACCAGCAGTTGTGAAGCTTGTTACTGCTAATTTATCAACACCAAGTGCAGTTGCACTCATATTGTCAATGCTGACAGTAATCTTCTGTCCGCATAAAGAACCAACCTGAAGATTCTTTGTTGCGAATTTACCGTCTAATAAGTTCATGGTGTTGAACTGAGTAGTAGAACGGATTCTGCTGATCTCAGATGCTAACTGATCAACCTCAGACTGAATAGCATTTCTATCAGCTGTTGTATTGGTATCGTTTGCTGCCTGAGTAGCTAACTCATTCATACGCTGTAAAATAGAGTGAGTCTCATTTAATGCACCCTCAGCAACCTGGATTAAAGAAACACCGTCCTGAGCGTTGTCAGAAGCTTTGTTTAATCCACGGATCTGGCTTCTCATTTTCTCAGAAATTGTTAAACCAGCAGCGTCATCACCTGCACGGTTGATTCTGTAACCAGAAGATAATTTCTCAGAAGATTTTGCCTGAGCTCCTGTTGTGATACCTAACTGTCTGTTAGCGTTCATAGCTGTAAGATTGTGCTGTACTACCATAATTCATTTCCTCCTTGAATTTACTGCGGCTTCCATGCCGCATCGTCTAAATTTTGCAGTTTTCCTTCCCGGCCGTACGCTCCATTCTGTTCCACTGCCAAGTAACTTTTTCAAGTAATGTTCATCATCACTTTGTTTACTTGTATTATATATCGGATGTTCATCCCGATACTTTATAGTAAAAAAGAAATTTTTTTCTTTTTTCTATCTTTATTTCTTCTTGTCCGTAAACACCGGCTCGCCATAGTTTGTCTTCATCATATTTTTATAATACTGATTTACAACACGCTGACTCTTGCGGACTTCTCTGACCTGTTTATGTACAGATGCAAATTTTTTTGTCATTAAATCTTTATTGCGTGTTTCCTGTACCTGTATGGTTGCACTTTTACTGGTTAATTTACGGATATAATCCTGCATCTGCGCTATTTCATCACGATAAAGATCCTGATGATTCTTCAAGTCATCTTTTACCCGGTCAAATAGTTCCTGGAAACCATCATCCAACAGATCCAGCTGTTCGATCTGCTTTGACTTTTCCTCTACTGTCTTATCAAAATCATCCGGATCTAATGCCGGATTTTCCAATTCTTCGCTCTGCCTGATATTTAATTCCATTATAGTGTCTAAAATTTCGCTTTTTTTCTTCAAGCTCTGTATCATAACCGGAATATATTGATTCTTCTCCATATTCTCTGTACCCTTACTGCTGCGTATGTGCCAGTTTCATAACTTCTTTCCAAGTATCGCGCATAGTACGCAAGTGTTTCAGCACTTCTTCCATGATCTCTTTATCTTTTTTCATGTTTGCATCACGTAAACGAACCATCAGATAATTATATACCTCATCAAAGTCTTTTGCCACCGGATATTTATGATTTAATGTACTCTGGAACTCTTCTATAATGTGCTCTACTTTCATAATATTGTCATGTGCTTTTTGAATATCTTTTGCTTCGATCGCTTCAATCGCGATATTTGCAAACTTTATCGCTCCCTCATAAAGCATCAGCGTCAGTTCCGCCGGTGATGCAGTCATAACTTTGTTGTTTGCATACGCTGCGTATCCTTTGTTAGCCAGCATAAATCATTTCCTCCATGTGTTATATAATTTTAAACATAATTTTCTTTATGCCACAAATATCTGTCCCACATATGTGGGGCAGATATTTAAATTTTATCACTCTCTTTTTTATTTTACCACCATTTTCAGCAATTTTATCAGCCTCCGAACAGGTTGGATAACGAAGATGTCTGGCTCTGTAATTTAGACAATGCCGTCTCCATTGCAGAGAACTTCTTGTAATATGCGTCCTCCTGATCCTGCAGTTTCTGCTCCCACTTTTTGATCGTGGTAGTGTAATCACTGTATTCGGATGCCATCTCTTTATCATTGTATACTTTATAAATACTGCTTAAAGTTGAAGATTTCATCTTCGTTCCAATTGCATCATATAAATTGGTCGTAAGCTGCTGCATAAAGGAAACGACCGTATCCGGATCAGAGTTGATCATCGCCATCAGCTTATCTTCGTTTCCGGAAGTTGCTGTATCGTCCTCATCACCGTCAATATGATATGCATTCTGTTGGTTCTCCGGTGCATTCAAGAAACCTAGTGTCTTGATTCCAAAACTTGACAGATAATATTTCTTGCCATCAATCGTAACCGGCTGACTCATGGCATTCGTCATCAGATTCATGACACTTTCCAGGCTGTCATCGCGGCGAAGCAATGAAGATTTAATTTTCTCTTCCCACTTCTCAACTTCTGAATCAGACATTGCACTCTTTTCATCATCTGTCAAGGGCTCATATCCCTTTGCCGTATCTGCGTTGTAAAGTGATGTCATTTCGTTGATCAGAGAATTGTACTGTGTCAGGAAACTCTTGATCTTGTCATAAATCGCCTGTGTATCGGTCGCAGTTGTGACAGTGATCGCATTGGTATCCCCATCTCCGGTTGCCTGCATTGCAGTAATGGAAAGTCCGTTGATAGAGTAGGTATTGAGCGAACTGGTGTATGTAATGCCGTTTAACTTAATTTCAGAATCACAGCCGTCAATCTTCTTAGCACCTGAGTTTGTTAATGTAGAACTCTGATCAAGGATCCTCTGTGAATCCTGTACTTTGTTTACAAATGCAGCCAAAGCTGTTGTATAATCCGATGAAGTCGAATCCATCGCAGCCAGATCTGCAAGTACCGAATTGTCATCCATTTTTTTCTGTGCAGTAGTCATAGCAGTCTGATTCTCGGTAATTTTCTCTGCATACTTGTTAGTTACCTCTGTAACTGCACTTGCACCGCCACTCTGATATGCCTGCTGGATGGAAGAGATAATATTCTTTTTTGAATATGTATCAGTGTCATCCAAAGAATCCTCAGCACTCTCATATACATTAACCTTCTCAATATTAGAGGTCAATTTGGAAATAACGTCATCGGTAAGTGTATCCTTATGATCCTCCCTGAACCTGCTCAGTAGATCTGCTGCACGGGTTGTATCAGACAATGCTGTATTTCCATGACTGTAAGTTGTCTTAACTTCTTTTTTCTGATCTTCTGTAACTGTCGCTGTTCTTCCATTGCTAACCGCATTGCCATCGCTGTCGATTTCTGTAAACGTATTGTTTTCCAGCTTATAAGTTTTTCCATCGGATCCGGTATAGTTTCCTTTTTCATTTGACCTATAAACAATGCCATCATTATCTGTGTATTCCGTGTATCCTTTTTGTGCTACATCAGCCTGATAATAATTCGTTGTCTCATTTTTCATGGCAATTTTGGCTTCCTGTCCATCCGGAGCAGTGTAAACATAATATTCATTGCCGTCACTGTCCTTCTCACCGGTTGCCTTATAAACCAGACCTGCACCTGAATCTACATAGTTGCCATCTGCATTTTTAGTATAAATGTTGTTATGATCATCTTTTGCTGTCGTGATCGCCTGAATGTATTTTTTATCATTTCCACTTCCGTACTCATAAATAGTACTTCCATCATCCAAAGTCGTTGATTTGGTGTATACATTTCCAGACGCATCCATCACAGAATTCACTCTCTGTGTTGCGCTCATTCCAAGTAATGTGGTAAGTTTCTTCTGCTCATCTGTAGTTAAGCCACTATTTTTTAATGCATCCTGCATTTCAGAATATGCTGTCGCATATCCATACGCAGATGTAAGATTTGCATTCTGTGCAGACGCCTTCTCATATGCAGTTTTCGCATCCTTGTAGTCCTTAATTGCAGTTGTAACCTTGCTTTTCAGCTGAGTTTCATTTGCATCATAGTACTGTGTATAAGACTTGTATGTTGCATTTGTTGCATCAGAGCCAACACTCAGTCCTAACTGATACAGCGCTCTTGCACCTTCTGTATTTCCACCGGTCAGGGTAAAATCGTTATCTTTTCCGGTATCCTTTGAGCTAATGAAGATACGATGATTTGTTGCATCATAGTTTGCACTGACACCGGCATCTTTTAATGATGCAATCACATCACCAACGGTTGATCCCTGTGTCAATGTAATCTCTTTTGTTGTACCATCACCCTTTGTCAGATTGATCTTTGCATCTCCACCTGTATAACCTAGTTCAGCAAGTGTTGTGGATGTCGTCGTCTTGCTTGAAAGCTGTGCTCCGGTCAGATAACCTGCCTGTGCAACTTTAATAATGTTTAACTGCTGTGTTCCGGTCGGTGCATTATTTCCTGCCTTTACCGTTGCTTTGGTAGAATCGGAAACAGTTGTTGATTTTAAATTATATGCGGTAGATAATTTCATGTTGCCGACGCTGCTGTAAAGACTGTAAATCTTCGTATTCAGTGTTTTCCACGCATCCTGTTTCCAGGATAATTTTGTCTGTGCCTTTTTGTATTTATTCGTCTTATAGTTGTATGAAGATACCAGAGCTGAAATGATAGCTTCTGTATCAAGACCTGATGTCAGACCGGTAATTCTGATTGGCATATTATCACTCCTATCTGATGAAAATTTTCATCTGTTATTGTGTATACTCTATAGACAGTCCGTGCTGTCTTTGTTTACAATTTCTCGTCCACTAAAAGTCCTGCGACTTCCCAGACCTTTGCAATCATGTCAAGTGTTTTCTCCGGTGGATATTCCTTTAAGACTTCTTTCGTGTCCTTGTCCACAATCTTGATCATAACGCGGTTCGTGGCATCGTGGATGCCAAAGACTGCTTCCGAATTGTGTGCTTTCTTATTAATTTCTTCTACAGCTTTCCGGATCTGGGTGTTATTTCCTGCGCCGACAAGTGTTTCCGGCTCATCATCCTTGTCTTTTCCTGCATCCATACCTGTCTTTGTATCTGCACTGTTTTTTATTTCCGTCTTCCATGGAGTCGTAATATTCTCCACTGACTGTGACACGCCGTTACCGCCTGCTGCGTTACTGCTGCCAGACGTAGCTGCCTCTACGGATTTGCCGTAAGATGCTGCCGATGTTTCCTGTATCCGTTGAACTCCCATGATCCTGACCTCCGTTTCCATGGTATCCACAACTTCTTTCTGCTGTGTTTCACACTTCCCTGTGTCTATCTGTGCATGCCGGCTATATTACAACCCGTATGCTAACTTACTTAATCTGTGTTTTATATCGGTTTCTTTGCGCATAAAATTAATACCGGAGCCGCATTTTTCTGCCTGTATAATAGAATGCACGCTCCGAGGTCATTCTATTATTGTGAATTATGTGCTCCGGTATTTTTTAGAGCAGATCTTTTAAGGATGCGATCGCATCAATATTGAGAGCTGCCTTATTTTCATTCTGAATCTGAAGATATACTTCTTTGCGGTATATCGGCACTTCTTTCGGCGCAGATATACCGATTTTTACCTGATCTCCGCGGATCTCAAGCACTGTGATCTCGATATTGTTATTTACCACCAGAGACTCACCTTTTTTTCGTGTCAATGCCAGCATTTTTATTCCTCTGCTTTCTTTCTGCCTTTTACGGCTTCATATACATTAAACTTGATTGGATAATCATCTTCCGCAATCACCTGACAGCCTTTTCTGGTGTCTGTATTGATCACCAAAGGTGCCTTTAAATTGACAGTCGTATCTTTCTTATCCGCCGCTGCTGTCAGCGTTACAAGTATGTAGGTGTTATCCTCTGTAAGATCTCCAAGCGGGATCAGCATCTCATCACTGACTGATGGTGCATAATCCGGTTTCAGTTCATTTGGATGCATGACCGGAAATGCAACTTCCGGTTCATCCATGGACTGAAACCACATGATCGAGGATGGTGTTCTTTCTTTTTCCTTGTCAAAAATCAGTGTAAATTTTCTCAGATCCGGAAATCCGATCATCCCATTCTCTAAAGTGATGATCTTCTCCTCATCAATATCTATCTCCCCAAAAAGCCTTGTGTTCGCTTTCATTCCCTTTTCCTCCTGATGCAGATCACGATACGCATTCTAAAAATAGTGCTGTCATTTTGCTGTTAATCCATTTTACAGATAGCTGAGCAATGTCACCTGATTTACTTTTGAAGCTGCCTGCAGTGATGACTGATAAGCAGTGTATGCCGCTGTATACTCCAGAATGATATCTGAAAGTTCTCGGTCTTCATTCTTGGACTTTAACTCTTCCATCGTTTCCTGCTCATTTGACATACGGTTTTTCGTCAGTGCAAGGCTCTGTCCTTTGCTTCCGACATCTGTTAATGCAAGATTAACTTTCTGCAGATAAGTATCGCAGTTTCCAATGTAGCTGTTATAGAGCTTTTGCATATTATCATTGGCATAGTCGCGCTCTTTTTTGGCTGCTGCAATCCACTCTTCCAAGCTTGCCTGGCAGTCATCCGAAGAATATTCCTGCATTTTCTTCATAGCTTCCAGATCTGTGACTTTCTGTTCTGCGTCAAGTGAACGCTGTACTGCATCGATCAGCTCATCGACATCTCTGCTGAGTCCATGATCAAACACATTTGACGCCTCTGTATTGACGGTAAGTGTCTGGTTTGCAGCCACTACATAATCAATATCCTGGTAAATCTGATTGCCATTTTTATCATACTTTTCATATTTTAACGGATTATTTTTATCTGTGATATTCGTACAGTTATAATAATATTCCGGACGGAGTTCTCCATTTGTAAATCCCGTCTTTGTATAGGAAATATCAAGAGATGCTTTATTGGTGGAAAGTGTATCTGCAGCTGATTTGCTGAATACCATTTCTCCGGTATCGCGGATCAGCACTGCCTCCCCATCTGCAATGTCATAGGACTTCGGCGTAGCTGTTGATGCCGCAAGCCATTTGTCATAGGAATCATATACGGTCACATTCATATTCCCGGTCTGCTTTGTTCCTGCTGCATCCGTATAATGATAACTAACCGCTGTCTTTGCTCCATTTGCAGATATCTTATTTGTCGTTCCTGTCGCATCCGTGGTATCCAGGCTGTCAATTCCATCATATCCAAGACGAATTCTATTGTAAGCCGCCTGGGTTGGAGAAGCGATCTTCGTTTTGTCCTTCACATCCGTCTGATTTCCCGGAACGATAACATCATTTCCATAATATCTGTGTTCCTGCAGATCAGAATATGACATATTCTGGGTGATCTCATATGCTGTCTTTTGTTCGTCTTCCGTAAATGTCAGTTTTTTATTTGTGCGGTATCCGGTAAATACCGTTCTGCCCGCATAATCCGCATTTCCTTCTGAATATACTTTATCACGCAGTTTTTCCAACTGTGTCAGGATCGTCTTTCTGTTGTCTATTGTAAGAGAATCCTGTGCGCCATATTCACACTGGGTACGGATCGTCTTGATAACGTCCTGCATACTGGAGATTGCAGTCTCTGTCACAGAAAGCCACGATTCTGCATCCGGAATATTTTTTTCATAGTACTGGTCGATCTCACTTAATGTGCTGCGCAGACGGAGTGCACGGATCGCCGTTACCGGATCATCGGAAGGACGCTGTATTTTTTTCTGGCTGGTCATCTGATTGTTCAGTGTGTCCACATTTCCTTTATTTCCATTGATATTAATGGATGTATTATGCAATATGATATTATTTGTAATACGCATTGCCATTTCCTCCTGTTATAAATCCGTTTATACTCCGGTCTCCTCGATCAGTTTGTCATATACTTCTGCCATGACCGAGATCATCTTAGATGATAAATTGTAAGCATTCTGGAACTTGATCAGATCAAGTGCTTCCTCATCCTCATCCACACCGGAAACAGACATTCTCTGTGTCTCAAGCGCTGCCTGTATATTTGTATAATTGTTGCTGAAGATCGTAGACTGCTGTGTATCAATGGAGATATCAGAAATCATACATTTCAGGAATCCTGATGCATTTCCTGCACGGAATAAAACCGTATCACTCTTTAATTTTGCCAGATCTTCCACCAGTTTATACTTATCTACACCTTCCTCTGTATCTGCCTTATACTGTGCAGCCAGTTTGGAAGAATCCTTTACACAAATGGAAGATACACAGATATTGGATGCTGTCAGTTTGTAATATGAACTGGCACCACAGTCTGTCGTTGCTCCATGATTCTTGTCACTCTTTCCCAGTACATATTCTTCGCCGGTTACCTGATCTGCACCGGTAAAGAATGAATAATAGTCTGTCTTATTTCCGTCTAAATCCTGTCCTTTTAACATAATATCATTAAACAAAGAACAGAAAGAACGTAAGAACTGGTTCATCTGTGACATGTAATACGGAACACCCATGGTATCAACAGAATTTCCAATAGATGCCTGCATGCCATCTACTTTCGTGGACTGCTGCTGGCTTAATGCATCTTCAAGTTCAAATGTATAGGATGTGATCTTGCCATTGGCATCTGTCTCAAATTTAAAGCTTGTATAATTGTAATCTTTTCCGTAAATGGTAAGTGTACCGCTCTCCGGCACCGTCATTGCCTCAATGTCTGTGATGGAAGGACTGACAACTTTCACATGTTTGCTGTCGATCACTCTTGCCTCACCGGTAAAGTTCTCTCCGTTATTACCATCACGGATATCAAACAATGCCTTTAAGGTACCTGACATGGAACTTGCTCCCGCTTTGAAACTGTTTCCGGTTTTTTCCCATTTAACATCATATAAGCCATCCATATCGGACTGGTTTACTTTATTTTCCCTTGCAACGCATTTTAATGTTTCATAATCGTAGGTATCAACTAATACCTGTCCACCAATCTTAACTGTAAAGTAATTGGCACCTGTTGGCAGTTCCGGATCGTTTGAATTCTGTACCGGAAGTTCCTCTGCCTCTGTCGGAACAATTTCGGATAACTCATCGATCAACAGTGCTCTCTGGTCACGCAGTTCGTTTGCATAGCCGCCCTGGATCTCGATGACGTTGATCTGATGATTTAAACTTGCAATCTTTTCTGCGATGGAATTGATATTCTGTACCGTGGACTTGATCTCCTCATTGGCATTATTCTGAATATCTCCCAGACCGGATGCAACGCTGTTAAAGAATGTTGCAAAGTTCTGGGCACTTCCGATAAACTGCTGACGTGTATTCACATCTCCGGCATTGTTCTTTAAGGTGTCTAAGTCATTAAACATCGTGTTTAAGATTGTTGAAAAACCTTTGGAAGAATCATCATCAATAAAATAATTTTCAATCTGCTTCAGGTAATTGAGCTTCGTCTCATATAAACCGACAGATGACTGGTTGTACCAGTATTTGTTGTCATAATACTGGTTGCGAAGCTGTTTTACGGACTCGGTCGTAACACCGGTTCCCATACTGCCGTATTTTGCATAGGCACGAATAGACTCGGAAGCAACACGGTTTGCCTGCTGTTTGCTGTATCCTTTTGTCTGTACATTCGATATATTATTTGCACTCGTATTTAAGGCAACCTGGTATGCACTTAATCCTGAAGATGCAATCGTTAATCCAAAAAATGTTGATGGCATGTTAACCTCCTATGCTGCTATCCAAGCTGTGTGATCAGATGCTCGATCATCTCATTAATAACATTAATAAAACGGCTGGATGCATTGTATGCGTTCTGGTATTTGATCATATAAGTCAGTTCTTCATCCGAAGAAACTCCGATTACCTGCTGTCTCTGGTTATCAACTGACTGTACCGTCTGGGAAAGGTTTGTTGCAGTAGAATTGTATATATTTCCGTAGGTAGCAACCTCTCCGATCATAGCTGCATAATAGTCCTTAAAGCTGTATGCCTTTGTGTCATTCGGATTGACTGTAAGGCTTTCTTTATCCCACACTGCTGCAAGTGTCGCCATCAGGGACTGGTCCACGTCTCCATTCTGCCGTAAATGTGGAAGTAGTGTTTCATCTGTGATCAATGCGCTGTTCACACTTGTACTTCCCATCGTGTACTGCTTTGTTGTATCAGCCGGATCTTCTTCATTGTATAAATAATAGGTCTTTGTCTCACCAGAAGCCGGATCTGTATAGGAAACCTCCGTATAACGTTCCGTTCCAAGTCTTGTAAATAACTCCTGTGGTGGCAGTTTCCCATCCGATCCAACTGCACACTTATCTGCATCTAAGATCTTCGTATTTGCTGTCACGGTATAGGTATTGCCGTCTGCATCAGTCATGGTAACAGAGCCGTTTCCTGTTAAACCTGTGATATAATTCGATGCTTCCGTATTCGGGCATAAAATATCGTTGATCGCTGTTGCAATTCCATGGAACAGCTGATCCATCTGTGCTTCTGCACGGAGCATAACCGACATGCCTGTCGTATCATCATAAGTCTTGCCGTCCACTCCAAGAATATCCTTGTAATTGGCAACTTTATCTCCTCTCGCAAGCACAAGAGCTTTGATCTCTCCCATATCGTTTTTATTTTCCGTGGAAATATCACGGTTAAAATTAAACAGATAGGTATACTCACCCTTGTCCGGATCTGACAGATGGGACCAGTATGGTGTCACAAATCCTGTCGCTTTGTCCGTCTGTTTTTCTACTTTATAGTAGCCGTTCTCATTGACAAACTCGTTGCCCTCCACGCTGACGCGCACAACACCGTTTACTTCTTCTTTATAGGAGATATCAACGAGACTTGCTAACTCATCCAGTGCTAAATCTCTCGCATCACGCAGTGTCATTGCAGTCTCAATATTTCCTGCCTCGATCTTCTGGATCTGCAAATTCAGTTCACTGATCGTCTTTCCAAGTTCATTGACCTGATCAATGTCATCGGAAATCTGTGAATTGATATTATACTGATAACTCTTCAGTCCAGAATAAACAGCACTTGATCTGCTGGTAAAAAGCTGTGCCTTCTGAACAACAAGATTCTGATATACGCTATCCTCCGGGTATTTATATAGCTCCTGAAATGAGCCCCAGAAATCGGTTAATGCATCCTGAAAAGCCTGTCCCTCTAATTCCTGATAATAGTTCTGCACTTCTGTCAGTGCCTCACTGGTCGATGCATAAAAAGACTGACGGCTTGATTCCGTACGGTATAACCGATCTAAGAATACATCTCTTGAATGGACAACATCTCCGATCGTTACACCAAGACCGGATTGCTGATTGCTGATTGCTGCTGTTGTATTAAATGTGACATAGTCACGGTCTGCAAACAAAACGCTCTGACGCACATATCCTGTTGTATCTAAGTTCGCCAGGTTGTTTGATGTTACGTTAAGTGCATTCTGACTGCTCTGTAAACCGGCTACGCCGATAAACATACTTCCAAAACCATTTGCCATGGTAGTTCCTCCCTGCTTAAAAAATAGAATGCACGCATTCCGGACATTCTATTATTATGAATTACTGCTTTGCGTCGAATCCGCTGCTTCCTAAGATATCGCCCGTATTGTAAGCGTTTTTATCATAGTTGGCAGTCTCAGGTGCCTGCCGCGTGCTTCTCAGCAAGGTAAGGTCAAATTCCACCATCTCCAATGCCTGTTTTAAAAGTGCTTCATTCTGTCTGTTTAGCTGCTGCATCTTAGCACCGGTCTCAAGCAGCCTGTCACGCTGTCTGGTAAGTGCTTCCTGTTCTTTTGGCTGCTTGTTAAGATATCCGATCATCTTTGTGATTGTCATCTCTTCCGGACTCTGACCAAGGACAGTCGCCATATCCGTCAGGACACGGTTTCTTTTATTGGAAAGATTAAGAAGCACGCTCGCAGCATCCTGCTCTCTCGTCGTAACATCCGTAAGATGTTCGATATTGCCCTGCACCACTGCGTCTGTTTTTTCAGTCGCAAGTGTGATCAGTTCCTGATACTGCTTCTCTTCTTTACCCAGCACATCCAAAAGCTCTTCCATTAAACTAGCCACAGATTCATCCTCACTTTTACTTTACTAAAGCATTGTACTTTTCTAATAACTTATTCGCGAAATCATTCATATCCACGTTATAATTACCAGAGTCCAACCTTTCCTTAAGCTGTGCGACTCTATCTTCCCTGATATCCGAAGCATCTGCCACTGCCTGCTTTGCGATCTGGTAATCACGTCCCATAGAAGAGATCTGCACTTCATCGCGTCCGGTGCTCATCTGTTTTGTGTTCTGCACTTTCTGCGTTTTCTCTCTATTGTAAAGTTGTGCCACCTGATTATAAGCTTCTACTCGCATAATGGCATCTCCTTTCTTCCTTGAAATTCGCTTTCTAGTCTTTATATCGGACGAATCATTTTTTTCATTAGTCCAAATAATAAAAAAGAAATGACGGAACACTCTTTCTGCAGTATCCCGTCATTTCCCTACTGATATTCCCGGATCAGGCAATATTGTTTCAATGGGAAATTCTTCTCCACAATGCCATACACCTGAAATCCAAAATTTTTATAAAAATCAACATTTTTTTCATTGTGTGTTTCCAATGAGATCATCATGTGGTGTTCCTGCGCATATGCGATCGTCTCATCTAACAGTTTGGCTGCAATTCCATGATGCTGCATATCCGGATCGACTGCCAGATAAATGATATGAAGCCTCTGTGTCTGATGCAGCTGATCAGTCCAGCTCGAGTTCAGGTAATCTCCACCCTTGATAAAATTGTGGAACGTCGCAAGTGTCGGATCTTCTTTGATCAAATATGCATCCGTATGGATCGTTGCCCACGACTCCGTCAGGAAAAAATGAAACATATTGATATGTTCCGCTTCATCCGACACAACAAGAATACTGTTTAATTCTTTACTGTCCGCAAAAATCTCACATGTCTCATAAAATTCATCCATATCACATTGAAATAATTCCGGCATCAGCCGTTTTCTTACTTCGGCATCCGGGATCAGCGTTTCATAAAGTGGATCGTGCGCAAAACAACGGTATAACAGCTGTTCTAATTTTGGCAGATCTTCACGCTCTACCCGGTATAATTTGTCCGATTTCATATTTTTCTTATCCCCTTTTATTGTATCAAAACATTTCCTGTATTGTCTGACCGATTGCTTTTATTATATCAAAACATTTCCTGTATTGTCTGACCGATTTCTTTTAACGTACTCAATAAACGTCCGGTCTGTTTATTATAACATTCCTTCAGGTAATGCAATTCTTCCCGATAGTCTGTGTCCGCCTCTTTTCTTTTCTTCAGCAGACATTTCACCACATGGTAGAGATCCTCATGCTCTAACAACCGGCCATAACCCCACTTTAAACGCTCCTTCGGCTGGTTGAACACATAATCCGTAAAATGGCGGTAGACATATTCATCAAACATAAACGCATATGCATTGTTATCCACCTGATAAATTTTTTCCAGTGCTTTATCCACATCAGACTGTTCTAAAGCATCTATGGTATCCTGCAGCAAGCCAATATTTTTCCACAGGATCTCATGTGGGAAAAATACCTCCCCATACCAGTCAATACGGACAAAACAATCCTGCTCCTGCTTAAACTTTGCAAGCAGTTTTGCCTCTCTGCTTCTGTTTTCCACAAAAAGCTGCTCTGCCTCTTCCATATTACCATTTGCAAGAAGCATGTGGTAGCGGGCATTGATTGCGGCAGTCTGGTCGTAAGACTGTTTTTCTTTTTTCTGCGCCTCTTCTGTTACCTGAATTAATTTTTTGGCGGCTGTGGCAATCTGTTCCTGTCCAATCTGATTTTTCTTTGTCTGTGACAATATTTCTTCCGCAGCGGTCACAATCCTGCTGCCTCCCGCGATCACACGCTCTAAGACCGGTGAAAAATCAAGTGGTACAACTGCCGTCTCATCCAATGCTAAAATCAGCAATGCAAATAATTCGTGGTGCAGCCGGTAAACCGCTTCATCATAGAAATCATCATTGTCAAACTGGGAATGGTAATGCGTCTCCATGAAACTTCCGCCGGTAAAATCATTGACCATGGATGGGATTCCTGCGATCGCCATGGAAAAATCGTCTGACCATGTCTCAATCGGTGCTGTCACACTTGTCACCTCAGGGTAGGCCTTTGTAAGTTCCGGCAGCCTGTCTAAATATTCTTTTATATAATGTACATACTCGTAACAGCAGCGGATTCTCGCACGCGTTCCATGTGCCAGTGCCGGGAGTTCAAAGTTTAAATCTGCAATCACTTTTCCAACCCATTCCGGGTGTGCGGTAAAAATCTGCTCGTAAGCTCCGGTTGACCAGTCAAAGTTAGAATCAACAACACCCCATTCCTCTGCCGCCATCGCACAGAACACGATCGTGTTGTTCGGTTTAAATCCGCTTTCGATCAGCGTTTTTGCAATGCCAAACATCATGGCAATCGCGGTATTATCATCCTGAAATCCACTGAAATAGGAATCATAATGCGCAGATAACAGTACCATGCGCTCCGGGTGTTTTCCCGGAATACAGCCTGAGATGTTATAAGTCGTGCAGTCACGTTTTACCCGGCTGTCAGCATTCAACCGTACGGTTACTTCTTTCTCTCCATCAAGCAGTTTCCTCAATAATTTTGCATCTTCCCTTGAGATGGAAAATGCCGGTGCATCCTCCGGTCCTGCAATATCCTGTGCGTTGAGTGCTTTTGCATCCACTTCTCCATAGCCGCCACACTGCACGGCGATCACTGCTGCCGCGCCTTTTAAATGCGCCTGATATACCGGATAGTTGATCCACCACTCGTCTCTCTGATTGATATCGACAAGAACCAGTTTTCCTGTGACATCCGTTCCTTCATAATCCGCTTCTGTTCCCTTGCCAAGGTACATCAGAGAAAACTCCTGCTCACCGTCCGTCACAAAATTTGTCTGATATGCTCCAAGTAATGCCGTATGTTTTTTCCCATCTTTTGTTTCAAAGGTCAGTTCTGCATGTTTAAATTCCCAGCCATCCACAGTCACCGCATTTTTGCATACCTCCGACAGACCAAGTTTTTGCATCTCTTCCTTTAACATTTCCCCTGTCAGGAATTCTGCCCTTGATCCCGCCGGGCGGTAACCGAGTTTCTCATTCGAACGAAACTGCTCCATCCGTTTTGCAAGCTGGTAAGAGTAATCTGTATCAATATTTTTTATAACTGCTTCCTGCATAGTCATAGCATGTTACACCTTCTTTGGGCTGCTGTCCACCTGTTTTCTATGGAAATCAGCTTATTTTCTATATTATGGTCAACTTTTTCTGTTTCTGATTATAACACACTTTTTTGTCATGAACAGTCTTGTGTTTGGGTTTTTGAGCCAATATAATTACGCAGATGGATGATTCGGCTGGAAAAAAGTGTATCACAGCATAGTGGTTGGCAAATTGCCCCAAGCTGAAAATAGTTTTGTGACTTTGGCAGAAAATTAGAAAATCTTAGTATGCCTGTAGCTATGCAGTGTTGTGCTGCCACGGACGGCAGCACAAGTCCTAATGTGCCTGGACGGTACATTTAGGACGCACACGTCACTCCACGAGAACCTATCACAGGCATACTTAGTTTTTCTTATTTTCGAACAATGGAACAAAACTAGAATCAGCTTGGGGCAATTTGCCATTCACTAAACATTAATACACTTTTTTCCAACCGAATTCGCCAACATAACAGAAAACACAGTTCAGGCTGTCTGTCTCTGTGTCATGAATGATACAAAGCAGGCATGCCTGTCCATCCATTTTCCGATCAGTCCGATCACTTTTCCCATGGTAAATGCTGCTAAAACAGTTCCGATTCCAAGTCCGTCAAGATGTCCTAAAAATGCAAAGGTCAGTCCGGCTGTCACTGCAAGACAGGTAACGTCAAAACCAACTTTGATCTTAGAATAAGTAACCGATGTGATGTCTGATAATTCTCTTGGGAATAAATCAGTTGGAATAATCGGCAATTTGCAGCGGTTTGATAAGGCAATTCCGATACAGAGCAGGATATAGCTGATCAGAAAATAAAGTACACGATAACCAGGTGTTAATGGCAATACATTGATCCAGCTCTCATGCACATCCAATAACTCACTGAATGCAAATCCAACCGCAAAACTGAACAGGTACTGCGGCACAAACTTTTTTCGCAGAATCATCAGGCTTAATACAAGAAGTCCCTGAAATATATAAGTCCATGTTCCTAACGATACATGTGTAAAAACTTCAGAAAATGCATACGGCACACTTGATATTGCTGAAATGCCTGCACCGGAATGAAGCATCAGCACAACGCCAAAGCTGTTAATGGCAACTGCTGCCATAAGTGCAAGTTCTCCGCGGATCGTACGACGGGTTTCTTCTTTCTGTATTTTTGTTTCTTTCATTATAACTATTTCCTCCCGGGGATTTTTTCTTGCAGAATTCCTTTTTCTGTAGTCATTGTCATCCCCAAATTTCAGAAACACTTTACACCTTTCCAATTCATTTAACAAATCAATAGTTTTTATAATTTAATAGTTATTATCTATCATTTATGCTACAATGAACCAAAGAAAGTCAACATGCCCACATGATTGGCAAACGGCGTATGCCAGGAAGGAGATTTCATCTGCCATGAACCTGTTCCAGCTCCGTTATTTTGTAACTTTAGCAAAAATGCAGCACTATACAAAGGCTGCACATGAACTTTGTATCACGCAGCCCAGTTTAAGCCATGCCATCTCACAGTTAGAGGCCGAACTTGGTGTAGCACTCTTTGAAAAAAGCGGACGCAACACCACTCTCACAAGTTTTGGGGAAGAGTTTTTAATCTGCGCAAACCGCACACTTGCCACATTAGATTCCGGGGTTTCCTCCCTGCAGCGGAGTGCCCGCGGAGACGGTCTGATCCGTCTGGGTATGCTGCGTTCTCTCGGTGTTGATTTTATTCCACGGCTTGCTGCACGCTATCTGTCATCCCATCCCGAACACGACGTGCATTTTACTTTTCATACCGGCTCAACCGGTGATCTTGTAAACGGACTTTCGGCAAGAGACTATGATCTCATTTTCTGTTCCATGCCACCGGAGACAGAATCATTAGACACTGTACCAATCACACGTGAAGATCTGGTGCTTATTGTTCCCAGCCACCATCCGCTGGCAGCAAAACAGTCCGTTGCATTGACAGAAACGCTCGTATATCCGCAAATATATTTTTCCCACGGTTCCGGTATGCGTGATGTCGTAGACCATCTGTTTTCACAGATCCACGCAATCCCGCAGATTGCCTATGAGACAGAAGAGGCCGAAGTGATCGCCGGACTGGCTGCACAGGGTTTTGGCATCGCCGTCGTTCCCTATATGGATCTTTTATTAAAGCTGGATGTAAAGATTCTACAGATCAGCGCGCCTGTATGGGAACGCAATCTGTATATGATTCATGACCGGCAGGCGTTTATGCCGCCTGCCGTAAGAAATTTCCGTGAATTTGTGTTAAAAGAATGCAAATATAATGGAAAACCCGTTTAATTCTGCCACATGATCTGCTGTTTTGTGAGCATTGGATAATGCACCGGAACGTTTCCTTCAAGATCTTCTTTATGCATATCCACTGCCGTAATCCGGCTATTTGAGTAGGTGGTATAGTAATAAATTCCGCGGCTCGCATTACAGCAGGAAGTATAGATCGTAATCTCATATTTTCCGTCTGAGACCTCGCAGCATCCTCTTTGCTGGTCAACAGAACCTAAGATATGAAAAAACTGTGCCACACTCTCCTCCTCAGAATCATCGGAAACTGCATTCATTTTTGTAAACGCAACCCTTGCAAAACGGGAAGCGGATGACAGATCTCCCGGCAGTCCTAAAGCTCCCATACCACGGCTATAGGTATTCAAAGCCAGTTTATCCGCAAAATGATTTTCCGGCTGTTTCGGTGACAGTCCGATATAATTATTCAACATAAACATCTGCTGTTCAAACGGTGGATTGTTTGTCAGAACGCCAACCGGATTTTCATGGATATGCAGGCCATCTTTCATGGACTCTACTGTAATCGATCCGCTCTTATCTGAAATGATCCAGTGCAGCATGCCCGACGGCAGGTTCTCGCTAAACGGTGTGTCTACAATATTCAAGTCTGCAATCAGGTTTTTCACCTCATCTAATGTTGCACACTGTGCAAGCACCCACGGAATAAATTCAAATGACGCTACATTTTCTTTGCCTGTCTGCTCCTTATGATAATATGCATTGCCGACAAAATTAAGTCCTGCCATGCCGACACCTTTTTCATTCACCGCATCATAATAAAGCGGATAATCTCCTGCCATATGCGCCATTCCAATGATTGCATAATGTTTTTCTAAATCTTTTGTATGGCGGAAATGAAACGGATAATTGCGCGGTGTTACCGCAATCTCCTCTCCATATGAAAATTCATAATCTAATGTTCTACCAAAATAAAAATCCTTTGTCCGGTAAGTTGCTGCTGTACACATAAAATCCTCCATTCTTGCCCGCTTTTCAATGAAATCAACGTTTTCATTGACATCATAAGTTTGTTTCGGGGTACAAATCACTTATTTATGCGATCTCATCGACGTTTGCCCCGCGCAGTTTAATCCCGTCCGTGCTCTTTAAATCTTTCTGGTAGGGATTTGTCTCATTATAATATCTGATCTGTGTATCTGTTACACCCCCGGAGATATATGATCGTCCACATTCCGGACAGACCGACGTCTGGACTCTCACAGATGCAGACACAACTTCGCCGTTTTGTGTGGCAGCTTTGTTGTATGCATTGGAAACATGCTGTCCCTCATGTGCCCGGACAGCAGACGATGCAGCCTCCGGTGAAACATGTGCCGCACTTTTAAAGGAGACGTTCGCTTCGTTCGAACCGTCAACATATTTACGGTTTTTACAGGTCTGGCACTCTGTGGTCTTAGATTTATCATCCGCATCGATTGTATCTTTTTGTCCCAGATCATTCTTATTATTAACATTATTCCGCTGATTTAAATGATTATCATAAGAATCTGTGATATTCCATTTGTATCCATCCACTGCACCGACCATAGCGTTCCTCCATCTCCACAGGTGTTTTGTACCTGATTCTTTCATAACTTTCTGTTTCAAAATTGCTCATTTATCTTTATTATACGCCCGATCTTACCTTCTTTCAATCTATCTTCTATACCGGATGGTTTTTTATGTCAAGTATTTTGGGCGAAAGTTCCTTTATTCAAGTCCCCTTCGCCCATTTCTTCTTTTTTATACAGCCTGCACGATTTCGTCTAAGAAATATGCATGCACTCTCGTGTCCTCACTCACTTCCGGGTGAAAGCTGAGCGCAAGCTGATTTTTATAGCGAACCGCAACAATATTGCCATCCACCGCCGCTAACGTCTCTACCTGTGGATCTAAAATTTCATCAATATACGGTGCACGGATAAAATTCATCCGGTAGGTTCCAACATGTGCAATCTCGGCATCTGCAACAAAACTTCCAAGCTGCCTGCCATAGGCGTTGCGTTTCACGCTTACCGGCAGTGTCTTTAAATAAGCCCTGTCATCATTGGAAACACGTTCTGCTAAAAGGATCAGTCCTGCACAGGTCGCAAGTACCGGCGTACCTGCTTCGATCAATTCCTTTAACCGGTCAAACATGCCAAGGTCTCTAAGCAGTTTTCCCTGCACCGTACTCTCGCCTCCGGGAAGCACAATGCCCTGCAGCCTGTGACTTTGCACTGCCTCTTCTAAATCCTTTCTCTGACGGATCAGAAATGTATCTGCGCCAAGCCCGTCAAGCATTGCCTGATGTTCCGCAAATGCTCCCTGCACCGCAAGGATGCCGATTGATACTTTCTCTGACATGATATTTTCCATTCCTGCACTATTTTTCACACTATTCTCCATTCACTCTTAATAATTTATTTCCCGCGCTCTGCCATAAGAAGTTGTATCTCATCCTCGTTGATGCCGACCATCGCTTCTCCTAAATCTTCGGATAATCCTGCGATCAATTTTGCATCATTGTAATTCGTCACTGCCTGTACAATCGCTGCTGCACGTTTTGCCGGATTGCCCGATTTAAAAATACCGGAACCTACAAATACACCCTCCGCACCAAGCTGCATCATCAATGCTGCATCTGCCGGAGTTGCCACACCGCCTGCTGCAAAATTTACAACCGGAAGTTTTTTGTGATCATGCACATATTTTACGAGATCATACGGAACCTGAAGCTGTTTTGCTGCCTCAAAAAGTTCATCCTCACGTTTTGCCGCAACTGCTGCGATCTCTGAGTTGATCAGCCTCATGTGATGCACTGCCTGAACCACATCACCGGTTCCCGGCTCGCCCTTAGTGCGGATCATCGCTGCACCCTCAGCGATTCTTCTGAGTGCCTCTCCCAAATTTTTTGCACCGCATACAAACGGCACCTGAAATTGTGTCTTGTCAATGTGATAGACATCATCTGCCGGAGAAAGCACTTCACTCTCATCAATGTAATCAATCTCTAATGCCTGCAAGATCTGTGCCTCCGCAAAATGTCCGATACGGCATTTTGCCATGACCGGAATAGAAACTGCACCCTGGATTTCTTTGATCAGCTTCGGATCACTCATTCTTGCCACACCGCCTGCCGCCCGGATATCTGCTGGAATACGCTCTAATGCCATAACTGCACATGCTCCTGCCGCCTCTGCGATCTTTGCCTGCTCCGCATTTGTGACATCCATGATGACACCGCCTTTTAACATCTGTGCCAGTTCACGGTTTAATTCATACTGCTCTTTTGTATTATTTATATTACTCATAACTAACTTTCTCCTTCTAATAATAACCAATTTGATTTTCTGCGCAGTTTTTCAAACAGTTACTATGTGTCAATTTCTTTCCGGATCCTGATGTTATGAAGTATAAGAAAAAACTGGATGTATGAAAACATCCAGTTTTTTATTTTTCAAACATACCAGTTTATAATTTGACTGCCCAGCGCATCTTTGTGGACCGCGCCCTTCCATTTTGGGCACATTCCTGTGCGCTTGGTCTTATCACATCTTTTGAGTAGTCCGCATAAATACCTGCCCGGTATCCTTCTTTTAACGCTTTTTTGACCAGCTTATCCTCCCCGGAATGAAACGTGAGGATTGCCACGCGTCCACCCGGTTTTAAAGCATCCGGCAGTTTTTCCATAAATTCATATAAAACTTCAAATTCACGGTTTACATCAATACGAAGTGCCTGAAATGTACGCTGGCAGGTCTTTTTGATAGTGTCCTTCTTTTCTTTCTCCGGCAGAAAATCAAGCGTCTTTTCAATCACTTCACGCAGTTTTGTGGTCGTGTCGATCCGGTTGCCCTTTCGGATCTCATCAGTGATCGCCTTCGCAAGTTCTTCACAGTACGGTTCATCGGCATTTTCATAAAGCATCCCGGCAAGTTCTTCTCTAGTGATGGTATCAAGCCGCTCTGCCGCGCTGATCCCTGCTTCCTGATTCAAACGCAGATCAAGCGGTCCATCCACTTTAAATGAAAATCCCCGCTTTGGATTATCAATCTGCATGGACGATACTCCAAGATCCGCCAAGATGAAATCAAACCCACCGACTTCTTTTGCAATCTCATCGATTGTACAAAAATTCTGCAGGCGGATTGTCAGGATATCCTCTCCGTATCCAAGTTCCTCTAACCGTTTTTTTGTCTTTGCAGACTCCTCCGGATCAACATCCGTTGCATAGATATGTCCCTGTCCGTTCAGGCAGGCAAGCATTGCCTTCGTATGACCGCCATATCCTAATGTAGCATCAAAACCAATCTCGCCCGGTTTAATCTTTAATGTATCAAGTATTTCCTGCACCATAATGGAAATATGCATTCCCGCCGGCGTATTTCCCTTTCTGATGACATGCTCGATCGTATCCTGATATTTTTCCGGCTGAAGTTCTTTATACTTTTCCTCGAACTTCTTCGGGTATTTTCCTTTATAACGTACACGCCTTTTGTGAGGTGTCTGCATTTCCTGTTCCATACGTCTGTCCTTTCTGTTCTTCAATTATGATCTTATAAAATTATCTCTTACTATGATGTTCTAAATTCCACCCTTTTCCATCACTAACCAATGTATTTCATTATAATTGCTGGATTAGAACAATTCAATGCCTGATTGGCAATTTCCACAACACAAAAAATGCTCCTTCCAAGCGACATTTCCATGTCCGCTTAGAGAAGAGCATTTTTGCTTCATCTGATATTACATGTAATCCTAAATTTACACTATCATCCGTATCTACTAGATATTCAACAGATCACTGAATACTTTCAGTGCACCGTCTGTCTCATGTGCAAGAACACGTTTTGCGAGGACTTTACCAAGCTGTACACCTTCCTGGTCGAAACTGTTTACATTCCATAAGAATCCCTGGAACATGATCTTGTTCTCGAAGTGTGCTAATAACGCACCGAGAGAAGCCGGATTTACCTGATCACCAATGATGATGCTCGATGGACGGCCACCCTCGAAGTTCTTGTTGCGGTTTTCATCAGATTTACCACATGCAAATGCAACGATCTGTGCTGCAACGTTTGCACACAGTTTCTGCTGGCTTGTGCTGTCCTGGATCACAACATCTGTTCCGATCTGGTTATTTTTAAATCCAACAAACTGTAACGGAACAATATCTGTTCCCTGATGTAATAACTGATAGAAAGAATGCTGTCCGTTTGTTCCAGGCTCACCAAAGATCACCGGACCTGTCGGATAGTTTACAGGCTCACCGAAACGGTTTACGGATTTACCGTTTGACTCCATGTCAAGCTGCTGTAAATGTGCAGGGAAACGATTTAATGCCTGGGAATATGGCAGTACTGCAGTGCAAGGATAACCTAATACGTTGCGCTCATATACACCGATCAGTGCATCAAGCATCTCAGGGTTCTTTAATACATCTTCATTTGCGGAAAGTTTATCCTCTGCTGCTGCACCCTCTAAGAACTGTGCAAATACTTCCGGTCCGAATGCCAGGGATAAAACAGCACCACCAACTGCGGAAGTGGAAGAGAAACGTCCTCCAATATAATCATCCATAAAGAAAGCAGCCAGATAATCATCGCTCTTTGCAAGCGGAGATGTCTCACTGGTAACTGCGATCATATGTTTTGAAGCATCTAATCCGGCTTTCTTTAATGCATCTTTTACAAAAGACTCATTGGTCAGTGTCTCAAGTGTAGTACCTGATTTTGAAACCAGTACGAAAATAGAATGAGCCACATCAATGGAATTCAAAACTGCTGCTGCATCATCCGGATCAACGTTGCTGATAAATTTTGCTTCCATTTTGAAAGTCTTATTTTTCTTTGCCCAGTTCTCTAATGCAAGATACATTGCACGAGGACCTAAATCGCTACCGCCGATACCGATCTGAACAACTGTTGTAAACTTCTCACCTGCTGCGTTTGTGATCTCACCTGCATGTACTTTATTTGCAAAATCAGCAATTCTGTTCTGCTGCTCTACATAAAAAGCACGTTTGTCCACGCCGTCAGCGTTTACTGCATCGCCAAGCTGTCCACGTGTCATATGATGAAGTACCAGACGTTTTTCACCGGTATTTACAACTTCACCATTGTAGAGAGCCTTAAACTTCTCTGCGAGCTGTGCCTCTTTTGCAAGTTTTACAAGTGCATCAAGCACATCGCCATCAACCGCTTTTGCTGCATAATTGTAAGAAAATCCCTCAGCCATAGGAATGCTGTAATTTTTTACACGATCTGCACCGTTTTCACCTGACATTACTTCTGCAAGGTTTACACGGGAAGCCTGTGAGAGTTCCTTATAAGAATCAAGGGTATCTAAGTTGTTCCAGGTAATCATAATGTCCTCCTTGTGTTCCGGAAAAAATACCCGGCTCATGCGATCCGCGCATTTTCCACCGTTAAATATATTTTAGGTACTTAAAATTTTTTTAGCTTAAGTGATTATACTATTAAATATCTGCAAGTTCAAGCCTCTCCCTTAACATCGCGAAAAATTACTAAAAAAAAACAAAAATTATACACTTACGACCATATCTGTAAGTTTCAGACTGACATTATTCTCCCTTTTTGAATGATATTTCTGATCTGCAGATTTTTATCCAATAATAGCAGATTTCCATAGTTTCCAACTGCAATTTTACCGTAATCTTTTTCCACACCGATGGATTTTGCCGGATTTTCAGTTGCAGCCAAAACGGCATCCTCAAGCGGAATTTCCATATTCTGTACGCAGTTTTTCATGCAGTCAAACAGATTTGTGACACTGCCCGCAATAACCCCCGGATCTTTTGTCAATACCGCTTTTTTGCCTTTTACGGTCACTCCCTGTCCACCAAGCTGATAGTCTCCATCCAAAAGTCCCGTAGCTTCCATACTGTCCGAGATCAGAATGACTTTATCTGCCCCAAAGATCCGGAATGTGGTTCTCACCACCGCCGGGTGGATATGAATGCCATCTGCAATCAACTCCACCTCTGCCCCGGCTTCCAATGCCGCTATGATTGGTCCCGGTTCCCTGTGGTTGATTCCCGGCATGGCATTATAGAGGTGTGTCATATGGCTTGCACCTTTTTTCAATGCCTCACTCGCTGTATCATAATCACAACAGGTATGCGCGATGGAGATTTTTACTTTGTCATGGCACTGCTCGATAAATTCCATGGCTCCATTTTCTTCCGGCGCGATATCTACCAGTTTGATCAGCCCACCGCTTCTCTCCTGCAGGCGCAAAAACATTTCCTTATCTGCCGGCATGATATATTCCGGATTCTGCGCACCGGCTTTTTTTAAATTGATAAACGGCCCTTCCATATTGATGCCGACTAAATCTGCTCCGCTATCTTCCTTATAGTCTGCTGCCTTATCCATAATATGCCCTAAAATTTCTTCATTATAAGACATCGTCGCCGGACAGATGGCAAGGACACCGTTTTTCGCCTCATACTCTGCTATTTTTAACAGTTCTTCTTTCGATGCCTGACAGAAATCATAACCTACCGCCCCATGGAAATGAATATCCACAAGTCCCGGTATTGCATACAGACCTTCTCCGTCAATCACATTTTCATCTGAGTCTGTGATCTGACCGTTTTCTGCAATCTCTGCGATCCGTTCATCCATGATCCTGACATCTTTTTTCTCAAACCTGTGATCTTTTGTATAAACCAATGCATTTTTTATAATCATGCCAATCCTCCTTGTTTTGCGAAGCAAAATCCGAACCTTTTGGTGAGGAGAGGATTTTCCTCCTTGTTTTGCGAAGCAAAATCCGAACTCTTTGGTGAGGAGAGGATTTTCCTCCTTGTTTTGCTCCTCTAAATCTCAGAAAGTGCATCCTCATCTGCGATCAGTGTAAAATCAGGATGCATCTGCAGAATAGATGCCGGGACTTCCGGTGTGACCGGTCCGGTAAATGCTTTTTTGATGATATCCGCCTTATTTTTTCCATTTGCAATCATGATGACTTTCTTTGCCTGTACGATTGGCAGGATACCCATGGTATATGCCTGACGCGGAACTTCATCTTTACTCTCAAAAAATCTCTTGTTTGCCTCGATCGTGCTCTCCGTCAGTTCCACACAGTGTGTATTTTTTTCAAAATGATCTGCCGGTTCGTTAAAACCGATATGTCCGTCCAGGCCGATTCCAAGAAGCTGCATATCAATACCACCGGCAATTTCGATGATCTTGTCATATTCCCTGCAGACTTCCTCACTGTTAAGATTTTCTCCGTTTGGAATGAAAATGTGGTCTTCTCTCACATTTACATATTTAAAGAGATTTTCATGCATAAAACTCCAGTAACTCTGCTTATGGCTTCTTTTGATTCCTCTGTATTCATCCAGATTAATCGTCGTAACTTCAGAAAAATCAACTTCGCCATTGTTATATGCTTCCACAATCTTTTTATATGCCCCCACAGGTGAACCGCCGGTAGCAAGTCCTAAAACCGCATCCGGTTTTAAATTTACCTGTCCTAAAATCATATTTGCCGTCTTTACAGAAACCTCATCATAGTTTTTTACTTTAATAATTCTCATGTTATCTTCCTCCCTCTCCTTACTGGTATGAATCATATGACATCATAAAACGCTCTTTTACCGGCTTTGTATCAACCCCACATAACAGGCAGCACATGATACATGCACCATATACCGGTGGATAGTCCGGAACGTCTAATTCAATCTCCGGATGCAGCATCTCTTTTAACATTTCCCGGAATGCCGGTTTTTGTTTTAAAATTCCGCCGGATGCAACCACATATTTTCCGATATCATAATGATCCACGGCAAAATTGATAAGTTCCGCTAAACATGCTGCATTGTTCTGCAAAATCTGCTCTGCGATTTTATCCCCATTTTCATATGCCAGAAATACGCACGGCGTAAACGAAGCAATATAGGACTGGTTTTTACTGTAGATGTCCTGGATGCTCTCCCATACCGTATTCCCTAATTTTTCCTCAACAAGATCCGTCAGTATCGTATGTTCTCCGATCCCGTCCCTTGCGTCCTGCGCCGCACAGATCGCGTCACGTCCGATGTGGTAGCCGCTGCCGCCTTTATCAAGCAGATATCCCCGCCCGCCAAAATGCTTTAAATTTCCATTCTGGTTTGCGTAAATGATCATTCCGGTTCCGCTGATCGCAGCCACACATTGGTCAAGATTTTTTCCACAGGCAATGACGTTATAGATGTCATTTTCGCACTGGATTTTTACTTTCGGATATTTTTCTTTTAACATCTTTTTGATCTTTGATGTATTGTTTCCGGAATCTAATCCTGCAGCACCTACAAAGATTCCGCTGATCTTCCCCTCGATTTTCATCAGCGTATCTATGCCAAGCTGTAAGATGTTCATTGCGTTCTCAATCCCTACCGTATTCGGATTGCAGCCGCCAAGGACGATCCGGTTTAAAATTCTTCCGCTCTCTGAGAATAAAACAAACTCTGTTTTTGTTCCTCCGCCATCGATTCCGATCATCATCTTTTCGCTGTCACTGTTTTCACCGATCAGCGTATCAATGGAAACATCTAAAATCTCTGAGATCACACAAAGATTTTCGATACTCGGACAGGACTGTCCACACTCCCATTTAGATACTGCCTGCGGACTGATCCCTAATTTTTCTGCAAATTCATATTGATTCAGTCCTCTTTTATTCCGGTATGTTTTGATGTTTTCCGCCATTGTCATGATATCAAACATTTCGCATCCCCCATCTCGTTTTTTCTAATTTCATTATAAAACTAATGGTTGATATTTCAAGCATGTGCCAGTTGTTGTTTCTTTTTATGTATCAACTATTAGTTGTTTAACGTGCCTTCGCAAAATAGTCATTTAAAATCTCTTTGATATAATGATAGCGTCTCGCATAAGAGTTTTCCACGCGGATGATCTGCATATGGTGAGCCTTGCAGATCTCATTTTTCTGTCTGTCCCGCTCCTGCACCACTTCATCCTCAAAATGCTCCTTGCCGTCTAATTCGATCGCAAAAACAGGCATCTCGCGCTTTCCACGCTTTTCATATACAACAAAATCAAATCTACCCATATAAAAGAGGTTGTCGTAACTGATATTGTCCCGGAACATCTGCGATATGGCAACTTCTTTGTGGATTGTATATTTATTCCGGGTAAGCCAGATATTTTCCAGCGCATGTGTCAGATTTTTCATAAATGCTGTTTCTGTTTCCGTGGAAAACGGCTGGATTCCAAGTGCTCTTGAACTGATATGCTTTTCTGTGATTTTCGACTCCCCGTTTGTTTTCACATACTGCACCAGTTCATACAGATCATCATCTTCATTTCCCTGATGAAGCCGCTCTAATTCTTTCCCATCTGCAAGAAGAATCAGCTTGTCTTTCGCTCTCGACGTCGCGACATTGATCAGTTCTTTATTATTTTTAAGCCAGTTATAAGTTCCTTTTCCGGTACGGCTGCTAAGCGCCGTGGAAAACAATACCACATCCTTTTCGTCTCCCTGAAACGCATGTACCGTACCGCACACGACATGCTCAAATCCGTTTTCTTTGATCCCCTGCTCAATCAACATCCGCTGATTTACAAACGGTGTAATGACAGCAATACTTTTATCCGGATTTTCTCTGGCATAACGCATGATTTCCTCCACTTCTGCCGGAGAAGTGTTTTTGATCTCACTTAACCTGCCATCTACGTTCACATAGACAAGCGGCTGCCTTTCTGCGCTGTCAGACTGTATCTGAAGTTTTGAGTTATAATATTTTTTATTATTAAAATCTATGATTTTTTCATTGCATCGATAATGATTCCGCAAAAGAATCTCATCACTGACCGCATCACAAGCAAGATACGTCTTGTAAATAGAATTTTCACGGTAATCATATTCATCCGCAACATGATATTTCCTGCGCAGTTTCCGGTTGGTGAGTTCATCTAATAAAATAACCGGCTTTAACTGCTGCGGATCTCCCACCAGCATCAGTTTTTCTCCCCGGATGATCGGCACAAGCGAGATTGCGACATTGCACTGGCTCGCCTCATCCATAACCGTCATGTCAAACATCGGCTCCGGGCTGCCCAATTTATGTGCTGAAATACAGGTTGTTATCATGATTGGAAATACCTTCTGCAGCTTCTTCACGTTTTCTGATTTCTGCAGATACTTGTTAAATGCGACTGCCTGCTCATTCGGATTCTCATCATCATCTAATATTTCCCGTAAATCCTGAAATCTGTTACTTTCCAATTCCTTGATGTATTTTGCAGATGTATAATATAAATAACTGTAAAATTCATCCTCGTTGCGGTCTAAAAGAGCCATCGCATCCCGCTCGGATATCTCACCGATCTTTCTGATTTTTTCATCCAGATTCCGAAGCTGCCGCCCCTGCAGATCTGTTTGAAAATGAAAAAGTGTCGCCACATTTTTCATCCGCTCCTGGTACTCCATGACCTGCGTCAGTGTCTCTTTTCGCTCCGTAAGATCTAAGACTTCCTCATATTCCTTTAACCTGCCGGAAAGCTGTTTTGCCCGGTCGATCCTGTCACCCTTGCGCCGGTCTAATGTGGAAGAAAATACTTTAACCCCCTGTACCTCTCTCCGCAGCTGGTTGATGTAGCGGATACATTCCTTTACTTTATCCTGATTTCCAAGCCGCAATACCGGAAATGCGATTCGTTTTCCTTTATAAGTCAGGGAGCTTAATTTTTCAAATACATTGTCTATGGGGACATTGTTGTAGGACGCAAACAGTACCGTCATATTATTAAAAAATGCCGTCACGATCGTATTTAAGATCGTATTTGTCTTGCCAGTCCCCGGTGGTCCCTGAATATAGGCAAGCGGATATTTCATGGCATTATTGATGGCAAGAAGCTGATCAAGGTTGATATTCTGGTTTAACAGTGCGATTGGATATGCTTTCGTTCTTCGCGGACGTTCTAAAAGATCGCCGAAAAATGCACGGATTGGAAAAGTCACCTGCTCTTTTTCGTACATGTCAAGAATCGCCTTATACTCCTCATGCAGGTTCAATGCGCAGTCCATGCCAAGTCCGATGACATAAGGCATATCATCCACAACAGCCCGTGCTCCATTTTTTTCTGTGATGGCATCTTTTATTTTCTCAAGATTTTTTTCAAAATCCGACAGCAGTTCATATTCATCTGCATCTAAATACCTGCGGATGCCTTCCTGCACTCCCCCTATGGTAAACTGCGTACAGACCGTAATATCCTCATCCGGCTTAAAAGCCTTGTTTTTCACATCCAGATTCAGATTCCGGTATCCCAGTACATACAATCCCTTTTTCGTGTTAATACTTAAAATATTTAATGCCAGTTTTTGGATATGAAGCGTTTTCCCCTGATTTGTACCCCGGTTCATGCGTCTCTGAAAATTTGCCACGATTTCTTTAAACTGTTCCTCAGACAACTGGTACTCTCCGTTGCGCACCTGATCACTATCAATATAATGCACCAGTTCATAATCGGTCGTATACGGCGTAGCATCCAGTTTACTGCACATTTCCAGATAATTAAGTATTTTTAGATTTGCCGTGTTTGCAAAAAGATTCTGATAGCGTTCCGTGTGCAGCGCAATGTCCTCGATCAGCTGTTTGTTCTCCGGGCAATACGAGCCTTCTATAATCTCTGTCGAGAGGATAGAATCAATATAGATCTTATCGTACCCCTCAATGGAGCACCGTTTCAGATGAAGCCCGTCTACTTTCAGTGTCTTATTCCGCGGGTCTAAGTCACGGATTCCAATCCAGTAATTTGTGTGCTTGCCCTCTTTGTTCAGATATTCAATTTTTAACCATTTCCCTTCGTGGATGGCTTTGAAGATATCTCTGTGTATACTGTTCATATGTTTTTGATTCACTTTACCTTTAAATACATTGTTTACACAAACAAAAACGCTGCACTCTGCAAACATTCCAAATAGAATGCAAGCATTGCAAACATTCTATTATTATAAATAAAGGCACCCACATTTCTGTGGATGCCTTTACGCCAAATACATGGCTACCAGCTTTCTAGCGCTGGCTTTACCGTACTATTATTATACACGAGGTTCAAAAAAATGCAACAATTTTCTGAAAACTTTTATATTTTCATCCAGACACTGAATTTCTTTCTTCCCATTTTAGACAGTGCTTTATCTGCTATCTTTTTACGTCCTTTTATTAACATTTTTAAATAGAAAACTGCTATTACCCTTTTTATATCCACAATATTTTCAAACAACCTGAATATTTTTACCACATCCATATAATTTAATTTTCCATAGGACAACCCCGCTTTTTTCCGTTATATCATTCAGATTATTCAAACTGGACTTTCTTTTCAGTCGGAAACGCGTAATCAATTCCAGATGTGCACATTGATTTCTTACTTCCCAATGGCAATGCTTTTATCACAACCCAAAAAGGTGGATCTTCATATTGATTTACATAATCTTTATCTTTTTTCAGTTCATCAATAAATGATTTTTTCTTTACTTTTCCATTCGGAAAAAACTGCGTTTTTCGAAACAGATCAAACGAGGAAAAAATATTACACATATGCTTATCGGATGCGTCCGGTGCCTTATAAAAAGCAGGATTTGTATAATTCATTGTGTCTTCTGCTGATTTACAATACACACTGGCAAAATTGTAGGCAATCGAAGTTCTCAATCTTGATTCAATATCAAACACTTTAAAAAGAGTATACTGTTTTAGTTTCATATCAAAAAAATACAAATCTCGAAAATCCTCAAAATAGACATTGTCATACTCTTTTTGTGCGGTATTTCCCTTAAGCAGAATCGTTTCAAAACCATTTATAACATCAAAGTAATTATACCGTTTTAAAATTTCTGCCGCCTTCTCTTTGTTCTTAAATTTTAGGTTTCTATTCTCAAGCCCCGCAATCTGTTCCTCAATCGTTTTAAATTCCTTTGTGACCGGCATTCTTTCCTCTCATGAATAAAAATCCTCCCAACGTCCAAAAACATTGAGAGGTAACACACACTTTTTGACAAAAGTATCATATCATTTTATTCTACATTTTTCAATAGTTTCCCCAGTCCCCACGCATACTCCGCCAGCTCCCGGTTCGCCTCATTAAGCGGTCCAAACTCTTCCACTGCACAAATACATTTTTTACAGCTGTCAATCAGCCGCTTTGCCTCCTGCACCTTATCCAATCCAACCGGGTAGAACGCCTTTTCCGCTACAACTTCTGACGCAAGTGCCACAGCCGCTTTGTACTCCACATCATTTTCCTGCAGGATTCCTGCTGCAAACGGAATGTTTTCGCGCCACAGCCTGTTGTATACCGGGATGCCGCTGCCTGCGCCGCCGATTACAAAAATCTGTGGGCTGACCGGATCTGGGACTTGACTGCCACTACAGAAATCTTTACTGCTGCAATTCTCTATGTCAGAATCTCTGAAATCCCTTGTATTCTGATATCCCGTACACAAAAAAATCTGACCCGTCACCGGATCAAAACTCTGATCTGCCACCCCGTATAATTCCTGCACATAATTTCCGGCAAAAATCTCCTCCGGTGTGCCGACGCGGTCAATACGGTCTCCTCTGACACAGGCGATCGTATCGGAAACTTTCTGCGCAAGATCAAGTTCATGCAGTGACATAATGACCGCCATCTTTTTATCTCTCGCGAGCATGCGGATATTCGTAAGAATATCCATCTTAAATCCCATATCCAGATAGGAGGTCGGCTCATCCAAGATCAGGATTTTGGTATTCTGACAGATTGCACGCGCAAGCATCAGGCGCTGACGCTGTCCATCACTGATCTTCATAAAGTCCTGATCCTGCACCGCCCCCGCATGGACAAGTGCGATCGCCTCATCCACTTTTGCCCAGTCCTCTTTTGACAGGATACCAAATCTTCCTGTATATGGATATCGTCCGGAAGCTACCACTTCCCTGCCACTCATCAACTCTGTGCGGAGTCGCTCTGTCATGACCATGGACAATCGTTTGGAAATCTGACTGTCTTTTAATTCATCCATGGATGTTTCACCAAGAAACACCGTTCCATCCAGTTTTTTCAACTGCTTTGTGATGGTTTTTAAAATTGTGGATTTTCCAGAACCGTTCGGACCGATCAGCGTCAGTATCTCCCCGGGCCGGACGGACAGATTCACATCCCCGATCAAAGGTGTTTTATCATAACCAACCGTCAGATGTTCTGTGCGGATCTCCTGCATATGTGGTTACCCCCTCTCCTGTTTTCTCAACATTGCCGCAATCACGACCGGCACCAAAAACAACGCTGTGACTGAACTGATACTGATTTCCGTCGGTGCAAACACAGTCCTTGCAATTCCATCACAAAAAAGTGTCACGACCGCGCCACATAAAAAACACCCCGGAATCAATATGATCGGACGCGCGGTTTTTGTCGCCATCCTCACCAGATGCGGCACTGCAATCCCGACAAAAGAAATCGGTCCTGCAAAAGCAGTTACACAGGCGGACAGAAGACTTGACAAAAGAATCATCGTGACTCTCAGTACTTTTACATTGACGCCGATATTTCTGGCATAGGCTTCCCCCATCTGATATGCCCCGATCGGCTTTGCCAGGAAAAATGTCACCAGAACTGCCAAACCAACAATCATGACGATCATTTTAATATTTTCCCACGTCATACCGGAAAAACTTCCCATCGACCAGTTGTGCAGATTGACAATATTAGAGTCACTCGCAAATGTAACGCAAAAATCTGTGATGGCTGAACAGATATAACCGATCATGATTCCACACACCACAAGCAGCGACATTTTTGACACGCGAAATGAAATAAGCAGTACAAATCCCATGGCAAACATCGCCCCCACAAACGCAGCTGCTACCATACCAAAGGAGCTGATCATGATCCCTTTTTCCAGCAAAAAAATCATGGTGAGCGCCACCACAAGTTTTGCACCGGACGAGATTCCAAGCACATACGGTCCAGCAATCGGATTCTGGAAAAAGCTCTGGAGTAAAAATCCGGATACAGACAATGCTCCTCCAAGCAAAATGGCAGCAAGGATGCGCGGCAGTCTGATTTTCCACACAATCTGTGAAAATGTCTCATCTTTTCCACTTCCTGCAAGGATTGCAAACAGATCCGATGTGGATATGTCCACACTTCCCGCCCCGATATTCCACAAAAATAATACCGCCAATATGATAATTGCAACAACAAAAGAGATGATATAACGTTTCTTCATGATTTCCTCTGGTTAATATGACTTCCTGTCAGTTGATTTTCTTTAAAAACCGGTACTCTGCGTCCGTTTCCCCATTCAATACCTTATTGAGATCCTCGATGAAATCACAGGTTCCACTGGTCTGCTGATAAAAATTGCTTCCGGTCGTATAGACCTGTCCTGATTTTACTGCCTTAAAATCCGCAAACAGACTGTTTTTCTGCACCAGTTCCTCTATCGATGTCAGTTCTCCCTCTATTGTACCATTGTAAATGAGAATGTCAGCATCTTTTTCGGCTGCATAGAAATCTTCCATCTGCATTTTTAATGTAGAAAGTGCGTTTTCTTCCTCCGGGACATAGCCGTTTAAGGAGTAAGTGCCCCCCGCAAGTTCGATCATTGATGATACATAATCATTTGGTTTCCGTACCGTGATCGTTCCATCCGATGCAACTGCAAAAAATGCTACTGACAGTCCTGTTTTTTCTTTTTCCAAAATCGGCTCAATATGCGCTACCTGCGCATCAAAAAACGCTTTGGCCTGCTGTTCTCTCCCGAACAAAACGCCAAAAAGTTTTATCCATTCCAGTCTTCCAAGCGGATGCTTTTCATAACTGGAGCGCTCGATCATAACTTTGATTCCCAGTTCCTCTAATTTTTCTTTCACCTCCGGATTGTGCGTGATCATCGTATTTTCAATCGCAAACGTACATCCCCCGGAAAGTAAGAGTTCATAGTCCGGCGCACTGTATTTCCCGGCATAGATCATATTTCCCGCTGCCATGGCATCTGCCGCCTCTTTTACATACCAGTCTTTTTCTTTTACTCCCGTATATTTCAGATCAGAAACTGCGCCGATCCGGCAGACTAAATCCATCACCGCGCTCGATACCAGATATACATTTTCAAGCGGCTGCTCTAAAACTGTCACATCCCCCGGCACATCTTCCGGCACAGTGACACCTTTTGGTACAAGCAAAAAACGACCGTTATCCACGATCGTAATCAACTTATAAGCACCATATTGTTCTACCTCAAACTGATCGGCGTAGGATAACTCCATACGCCCATTGCAGTCTAAATCTTTAAAATCTGCCGTTTCCGGGAATTTGAAAGTCAGCGTGTAATCAATCTCGTGCGGCGTACTCATTGCCGTTGTATCACCGATCACATCCATCTCACATGGAATCCCATCAATCGGAAATGTAAATGTGGAATTTCCACCTTCATTTTCATTAAGATATTTCTCACCGTTCACGATCATATAATCATAATGCGTACTGCTCCATACAATCGTTGCATATGCCACTCCATCTGTCACAGTAACCTTCGCCTGTGAATCCACGGTTGCTTTTCCGCTGCCGCCTTCTAATGTGACTTCCACCGTATATTCGCCATCCTCAGGAACTGAAACTTCTGCGTTGTCTGCCTGTTCTGTGGCAGCTTTTCCTGCGATGCTTTCTTCTGCTTCATTCTGCTCTGCCATGCCGCCTGCATTTTCCTCTGTGGCATTCTGTCCTGCTGTCTGTGTATTTTCCCCTGCTGCTCCCTGTGCATCTTCCGTTGCAGCCACACTACCCTCTGTCTGGGCAGCATCATTTTTTGTCCCGCATCCTGCAAAGATCTGCATGCACATCATTGCAGCTAAAAGCAATGCAGTCACTTTTCTTTTCTTCATATATCTCTCCATCTATATCCAGGTCTGTATCTGACCGACCAGCCCGGATCAGTTAATCTGCTTTCTGCGGATCAGAAACGCTTACTTTGTGATCATACCACTCGCCTTTTGTACCAAGAATCGCAAGATCAAACTCTTCATCTAATGCTTCCACCGGAACATCAAAACCGTATACCTCTTCTGTTGTTCCGTCACTGTATTTTACGGTATCCGTTGTCGGCTCTAAAATATCAGCACCATCTTTTTTTGCATCCTCTGCAGTTCCGACAAACAGATTTACAATCTTCTTAGAAACAAGGCTGATATGGATCGTCATTTTTCCATCTTTTACAGTAAGAACTCCACGTCCATCATCTGCCTCATTGACATGAAACATACTGCTGTCCGTGTCAAACTTTGCAGAATAGGTACCATCAGAGAGAGTACCAACGGTACTCTCTGTGGTGGATGTTGACTCAAGATTGCCAATGGAATCAATCGCATCTTTTGTATGATCAATATAGATCTGCTGGATTGCATCGATTCTTCCAAGTCCGGAAATCTGTGTATCAATGCTGTCAAAATATCCACTTGCGGTGAACTGGCTCTTCCAGGAATCTTCATCGTCACCTGCCATATCATTGTTTGCATGATCTCCTGCAACAACCATTAATGGTCTTAAGACAACTTTTGTATAACCGGCTTCTTTTACTGCCTCGATCACATTTTCACATGCTGTCTCTTCCGGCTCACCCTCAACCGTTCCGATAAATACATTATCATAGGAAAGGTCTTTCATCTGTGCTGCCATCTGGCTGTAACTTACTTTTGCAGAATGAGAAGTACCATGTCCCATAAATACGAATGCTGTACCATCTTCTTTTGCTGCATCTAAAGAATCATATCCTGCTGTCTTTACTGCCTCTGCTGTAATTGCTTCTGCAACTTTTGCCTTGTCCTCATTGACCACAGTTGCGTCAGATCCTACTTCACCAAGCATCGGTTCTGCAACGGTAACTGTCTCAAAGTTGTCTTTGTAATTGTCAATTGTCTCTACCAGCTCGTCATACTCTGCACCATGCATTAAGTGTGTCGGCTGAACAACAAGATTTTTTACTCCGTTGTCAACAGCTCTCTCTAATGCCTGATCCACATTATCAATCTTTTCGTCATCTCTTGCCTGTACATGGTTGATGATGATCTGTGCGGTAAATGCTCTTCTTACAGACCAGTCCGGATATGCTGCTTCCAGTGCTTTTTCGATTCCACCGATATCCTCGGCACGACTGTCGTTAAATGAGGTACCAAAACTTACTACAAGAAGTTCATTTTCTCCGATATTATCTTCATTTAACGGATCATCCTTTGAGGCATCTCCTGTATCTCTTCCGAAATAATCCGGATCTGCGTTCTCGCCGGAAACTAATTCCTTCTGTGCATCTGTCAATGCATCCCATGCCTCTTTTGCCTCTGCACACTGTGAGTCCGTATCATCATTTCTTGTCTGAACATAGATCGCATCGATCAGTTCTGCGACGTGATCGGCTGCCGCCTGATCGTCAACTTCCGTGCTCTCTACGGTTTCTGTTGCCTCTGTTTTCTCAGAAGATGCTGTCTCAGAGGTCTTTGCAGTGTCTGTTGCTGCTGTGTTATTACTTCCGCATCCGGCGATCATACCTGTGGTAAGCGCTAATGTGGTAAGTAACGCGATAGTTCTTTTCTTCATAATATTCCTCCATTTCTGCGCTGCTTTTAAGCGCATCACAAGTTTGTGCAAAGCACAAATCTTGCGTGTGAAAAATGTATTTTTCACACTACTCTCCTTATTATAATATAATGTATCGTTCATAGTACACAGTGGAATTTTTCCACACAAAGAAACACTCCGCCTTATTTGAGGGCGGAGTAATAAGTCTGCACAAATAAGCTGACAATCTGACAGCCTACATTTACGGTACGACCAATTACTCGTGATCCGGGAAATATTTCCCTGTACCAGACAACTGGCAGGTTTCCTGGCTGAAAGATCATCACACAGATTCCGCCTTCCCAACATACTGCAAAGTACATCAGTGACTTATCTTTGGAATCTGCACTCCCTAATCACAGTGACGAGATCGTACAGGAATCGCACCTGTTTCCCTTTTAACCGGCCTATTTTTAAAATGAAAACTATACTGTACTTTATGTACTGCTCCATTTCCCGGATAAAAACAGCCGGCACCAATTATCTTCTCTATGAAACTTTTAATATACTAGCATATCCACTCCCTATTTACAACAACCACTTTTCTCTTGCAAATCATTCAAAATATGATATACTAATCAAGTATTTGCAAAAACATATCCGGAGACGTATCGAAGTGGTCATAACGGGGCGCACTCGAAATGCGTTAGCCCTCCGGGGCACGAGGGTTCGAATCCCTCCGTCTCCGCTCTTCAAAAAGGAAACACGATTTACTTTATGTTCGTGTTTCCTTTTTCTTTTCGCTTTTTTGTGATTACCCACAAATTCATAGCTAAAGTACTATATTTTTTTGTAATTTATGTCTATCATTTTTTGTCAAAAAATAGTAAGATAAGAGTAATTAATCTATAGGAAAGGGAGATTGATATCCATGAAAAGCAAAAGTGTAAAAAATTCACTGACACTAATGTGTCTTATGATCGTTCTTGTATCTGTCATGGTCATTGGCGGTATTTCAATTTCAAATATCAGCACCATGACTTCCATGGCAAACAAAAGTTATGAGAATGCCATGTTAGACGGGTACAATACTGAGATCAAAAGCCAGGTACAGTCTGTCATCGCTATCTTACAGGCAGAATACGACAAATCCCAAAACGGCGATCTGACTGAAGACGAAGCAAAAAAAGAAGCAGCAGAGATCGTCCGCAACATGCGTTACAGGGATGATGGAAGCGGCTATTTCTGGATTGATGATACCGACTACAACCTCGTTATGCACCCGATCTTAGCTGATCAGGAAGGCAATAACCGTTATGATCTGACTGATCAGAATGGCGTCAAGATCATTCAGGAGATCATGAAAGTTTCGACCGGTTCTGACGGCGGCGGCTTCAATGAATTTTATTTTACGAAAGCCGATGGTGTTACCGTAGCACCAAAGATCGCGTACTCTCAAATCTTTACCCCATGGAACTGGGTTGTTTCCACCGGTAACTATGTAGACGATATGGAAGCAGAAATGGATATTGCAAAAAATGAAGTTCACGAAAAATATCAGACTATGATCACAGCCCTGATTATTATCGCTCTGGTTTTTGCAGTTGTCGTATTCATTGCATCCCGTATTTTCGGTAATACGATCTGCAGACCTTTGATCGAGATCCAGAATTTTGCAAACAGGATGTCGACCGGAGACCTGACTACCGGAGTCAATGTTTCAAGTAAAAATGAACTTGGAAAAACGGCCGGTGCACTTGATCTTGCACAGCAGGAGGTTGTCGGACTTATCTCCAACATTGATGGAGTTTCCTCTCATTTACAGTCTGCTGTTGCAGATTTTAAAAAGAATTTCGACAGTATGAATGACTCCATTCAGAGCGTTTCCGCTGCGATCAATGAAATTGCACAAAATAGTAACTCTCAGGCAGCATCAACTTCAAGTGCCTCTGAAAATATTGCTGAGATTGCCGATGGCATCGCAGATACTTCCTCAGAAATGGAATCCCTTGATCAGAATGCACAGCTGATGCAGGATCGTTCCAATAAGTCCATGGAAACCTTACACAGACTGATCGATGTCAATTCTACAACCAAGACTGATATTGATTCTATGTATAACCAGACAGCCCAGACAAATGATTCTGTCAACAAGATCAGTCAGGCAGCGACCTTAATCAGCGAAATTGCATCCCAGACCAACCTGCTTTCCTTAAATGCTTCCATTGAGGCAGCAAGAGCCGGTGAAGCCGGACGTGGATTCGCGGTTGTTGCAGAAGAAATCGGTGGACTTGCCACCCAGTCTGCGCAGACGGTCAGTGAGATCAACAATATCATCAGTGAATTAAGCCAGAACTCTGAAAAATCTATGGAGCTGATGAAGAAAATGAGCGAGGCATCTGACGAGCAGGTTGCAGCGCTTGAAAGCACACAGCAGATGTTTGAGGATTTAAAGGGTGCACTTGATTCCTGTATGGCTTCCATCCAGACCATTACCGGAAAAATCCAGAATGTCAACTCACAGCGTGAACTTGTCACAGAGAGTATTGATACTCTGACACAGCTTGCAACCGACAATGCATCTTCCACAGAAGAGACTTCTGCTATGGCAACGGAACTGGATGCCGCTGTTCGGCAATCTTCCGAGCTTGTGTCCGCTTTGGCTGATGATATTTCAAAGCTCTCTGCAGATATGAAACAGTTTAAACTGTAAATCCGTATGAACTATATACAAATTAATATTTGGTCAAAAAAACCGTGCGGTAATTTTAATCCGCACGGTTTTTCATATCTTTGTTTTCCGCCGGCCAGATAAGTATATCCTGCTGCGGCGGTTCATCTGTCTTATTTTTCCTGATTTTTTAAATGCGCTGCCTGACAATCACTAAAAAGCCACTGTAAGAAGCATTTTAAAACGTGTCACAGCCTTAAGCGCATGGGAAATACCTTTTGGCATAATAATGGACTCGCCTTCTTTTACGATATTTGGCACTCCGTCGATCGTGATCTCTGCTTTACCCTCTAAGATCTGAACCATCGCATCCCCGCCTGCTGCGTGTGCACTGATACCCTCACCTGCATCAAATGCAAATACTGTCATGCCTACGCCCGGCTGCTGTGCAAGTGTCATGCTTGCTACTTTTCCTGCTTCATAGTCTACAAGATCTTTCAGACAAAATGCTTTTCTGTGCTCTACGTTTTTGATTAATTTTTCCCCCATGATTTTTTCCTCTTCTCTGCTATAAAAATTCTTACCGTCCGTAAAATAAACTGAAACCATTATAAATCTGTATTTTACAGATATCCCATATACCTAACCGGTTACGGTAATCTGCATGATTTTAAATGCCCCGTTTCCCTTCACGCCATGTGAAATGCCTTCCGGAATCATGAGCGTTTCACCTTTTTGCAGCGGATAGTTCTGATCTTTCGTGTATATATATGCTTCACCGTCTAACAGCACATACATGGTATCTCCGGGATATTCTTCTTCTCTGACATCCTCACCGTCTGCAAATGCAAGCATTGTCATGCACACATGATCACTGTTTGAGAGTGACATGCTGACTACCTGACGCTCGCGGATATCAATCAGGTGATCTAAGGGCTGGGCTTTTTCGGTGGGCAGGTTTTTTAATGTTGACATTGTTGGGTTCACCTCTGTGGTTTGCTGTGTAAATCCATAGTTACGGTTTATAGTATACACAGTTTAGAGAAAAAATCTGTTGTAAGTACAACATGTTTGGTAAATCATGTAAAAAATTTTATTTATTATTTCTGTTTTTCTCCCTTTTTGCCCGCAAACACCAACCCCAGCAGCAATACCACCGGAAACAGGATGCCCGCAAATATCCCAATTCTTAAGTTATTTTCAAATGCGCTCGACACAAATCCAACCAGAGTCGGTCCGCCGGAACAGCCCAAGTCCCCGGCGAGGGCGAGCAGGGCAAACATAACAGTTCCACCGCGTTTTAATGCAGCGGATGCTTTGCTGAACGTACCCGGCCAAAGGATTCCAACGGAAAATCCACAGATCCCACAGCCTACAAGTTCCAACATTGGAACCGGGATCAGGGAAATGCAAAGATAGGAAAGGATGCAGAGCGCACAGCTCAACTTCATGAAACGGTCGAGATTTAATTTTTCACCGTATTTTCCATAGATCAGACGGGATGTTCCCATCAGGATGGAAAATGACATCGGACCGACCAAGTCTCCGACTGTCTTTGTGATACCAAGTCCCTGCTCCGCAAAGGTGGATGCCCACTGGCTGACTGCCTGTTCTGCGGCACCGGAGCAGACCATCATGACCATCAGCATCCAGAATACCTTTTCCCGGAATAGTTCCTTCATAGTCATACCAGTCTCGCCCTCCTCGTGAAGGCTATAAATCGGTACTTTCGTAAAAAGGATCATATTTGCGATCGGAATGATCGTCCATAATAAAGTAAGGATTTTCCAGTTCCGAGTGCCAAAAGCCGCAAAAAATATGGTAGACAGCAGGACTACACCCGTGCAGCCCCAGCAGTAAAACGAGTGGAGCAGGCTCATTGCCGCCTCTTTATTGTCGGTCGGACAAGCCTCAACGATCGGGCTGATCAAAACTTCGATCAGTCCGCCTCCAACCGCATACACTACGACTGCACATAAAATTCCAGCAAAATGATCCGGCAGTACCTCCGGCAAAACCGTTAACAGTATCAGTCCCACAGCGGCACAGATATGTGCAATAATCACCGATGCACGATAACCGATCCTATCTATAAATCCTGCTGAGAGCAGATCAACTAACAACTGGATCACAAAGTTGATCGTGATCAGCAGTGTGATCTGTGTCAGCGGTATCTGATAACTTTTCTGAAATGTCACAAATAAAAGCGGTACAAAACTGTTTACGATCGCCTGCACGATATAACCGATAAAGCAGGCATACGTTGTTTTTTTATAATCAAACTTCATAATCTCTTTCTCTTACGCAAAACATTTTCTAATCTGTTCCGTGATCCCGCCGTCGATCCATCCCTTCTGCACCATACTTTCCAGTATCGCACATGCTGCCTCGTGCGTCATCCCGGATTTATACGGTCTGCTCTCCGTCAGTGCCTGATAGATATCAATGCACGCCATGATACGTTCCTGCCGGTTTAGCTCGTCGGCAGTTTTACCGAACGGATACCCGGTGCCATCGAGTTTTTCATGGTGGAGCGCCGCCCAATCGCGGATATCCTCCATTCCTTCCGCCTGTGATAAGATCAGATATGTGTATCCCGCATGATTTTTCATTTTGGAAAACTCTTCGTCCGTCAGGCGTCCCGGTTTTTCTAAGATATCATTTCCGATTGCAACTTTTCCGATATCGTGCAGTGCACCTGCCAGATACATTTTTAGCACCGTCTCCTCGTCATCACCGAGATATGTGGATAATCTGGCTGCATTTTCCGCAACACCAAGTGAATGACGGCTTGTAAATTCGGATTTATAGTCAATGATCTTTGCAAACAGATTGGCAAAATTTTTGCACATTTCACCGCTTAAATCCCGTTTTTTCCTTGGTATAATATTCCACAGCCGTTCTTCTAAATCTGCATCTCCAAGACTCAAAAAATGTTCTTGCACAAACACTTCCAAAAAAGCATCCACACATGCATTATCAAATTTCGTCCCTTTATTTTTCAAAAGATAATCTTTTGCACGCTGCCAGACGGCATCATCAAATACCGGAGTACGGCAGAACGCATCTAAAATATCACACAGATGAATAATCCTTGCAAAAAGAGGAATCTCTTTCCATTTTTTTCCAAACGGCCCACTGCCATCGGCATTTTCATGGTGATATAAGATCACATTTTTCACATCCGTCAGAAACGGGTACATTTTTAAATTTTCTTCCCCGTAAATGCAGTGGATGCCAAGCTGTTTTGACGTTATATTTTCAATATTATTTTTTGTGAGGTCATTGTGAAATTCCTCGTGAATATACTGTGTCAGTGCATTGTCATGCAGCAGCGAACATGCCACAATATCCTGTAAGGCATCTCCTGTAATTCCCATTTTTTGTGCTGTGCATACGCTCATATATGCAACTCTTTTTCCATGTTTTGTCGCAACATGTGTCAGTTCCGCTTCGACACAGTCGAGTGCATAAGAGCATGCACCAAGCAGACCAATGATGTCTAATTCCATTTTCCATTCACTTTCTTTTTTTATTTTTTATATCTTAGCACATCAAAATCACTTTTGATACCGGAAAATTATTTCTGCGGGTGAACGTCGCTTTTTTCCAACAGTTCGGTCACTTCGGTTTTTCCACCGTGCTCTGACAGCATAAACGGCTCATTTTCCAGATTTTCAATTTCAAACTTTTCTTTTTCGCAAAGCGGATGTGCCTCCGGCAGCACGACCATGTATTCATCCATTTTTGACATATCACTTTAGCAGCTTCTGCCACACACTCTCACTGTGACCGGCATCTTTCTCATACAAATTGATATACTCTCCCGCCGTGCTGTGATCCTTAAATGCCGGATACAAAAATCCACTCTCCGGCACGCCCGGCTCATACTCGCCCTCTAACGGACTGACCGCACAAATCAGATATTCGTACACTTCCTCTGAGCCCTCCTGCCATGCCTTATCGGTTCCTTTTACCGGGACATCGTATCTCCCGTGGAACAAAAAACACGCATACGGGTATCCCGGTTTATATTTCTCTCCAAGCAGCTCATAGAAAAGATCTGGGAATGCATCGTCCTTCAGACCTGTCTCCTTGATTCCGTCAAATAACTGCCAGATACTCCCCGGCTTTCTTTTTTCGTCCGGAATCCTGTATTCTTTTATCTGTTCATTGGTTTTTGAGATCAGCACCGTCTTTGCAAGTTCTAAGTTTTTGGCTCTTTCGGATGCAGACAATTTTAAGAAATGCGTATTGAATGTTCCATCCACATATCCCTCTTCGTCAAAATATGCGCCTGCGATCCGGTCTATGGATGCCCGCGCGGGCGTCATCCGTCTGGTGAGTTCTAGCATGTCGTCGCGATTGATCATTTTTGCCCTTTCATTTCCGTAATTTATTCCATTAAATTTACACTATTTTTACACTATTTTTCACTATTCTTTCACTATTTTTCTCTTAATTGCTTTCCTGTTTTACACCAGTCCCTGAATCAGGATAAACAGGATCAGCAGCGGCAATATAAACTGGAAATACGGCTTTAACTTTTTCGAGATCTTAAGTCCCTCTCCCGTATTTGCCTCGTCGATATATTTGTCAAATCCCCAGCCCCACTTCGTTACGCTAAACAGCAGATAAATCAGTGAACCGATCGGAAGAAGCAGATTGCTGACGATAAAGTCCTCACTGTCAAGCACATCGCGGCCGCCTATCAGATGCAGGCTGCTCCATACGTTGTAACCCAATACACATGGAAGGCTTGCGACCAGGATGAGCACTCCATTGATAAGTGCAGCTTTATTTCTGCTCCAGTGAAACATATCCATACAAAATGACATAATGTTTTCAAACACTGCCATGACCGTTGAAAAACTTGCAAAGGTCATGAAAAGGAAAAACAGACATCCCCAGATCCGTCCACCTGCCATATTGACAAACACATTTGGCAGTGTGATAAAGATCAGGCTCGGTCCGGCATCCACTTCCACTCCATAGCTGAAACACGCCGGAAAAATGATCAGTCCTGACATGATTGCAACAAAGGTATCAAGTCCACAGATCCGTGCGCCCTCACCGGCAAGTGAATGATCTTTGCCCATATAACTTCCGAAGATCTCCATTGCGGCAACGCCAAGACTCAGTGTGAAAAAAGCCTGATTCATTGCTGCCGTGATCACATTTTTAAGCCCTGTCTCTGCAATCGTGTCCAGATTCGGGACAAGATAAAACTTCACGCCTTCTGCTGCGCCCTGCAGTGTAATACTGTGCACCGCAAGAACAACGATCAGAATCAGCAGCGCACTCATCATGATCTTGCTTATTTTTTCCAGTCCGTTCTGCAGTCCCCTGCTGCACACAAAAAATCCCAGTATCACGGTAAGGATCATCCAAAATGCCATCTGTCCCGGATCTGCGAGCAGATTAGAAAATACTGCCGCAGCATTGTCCGCAGTCATGCCGGTCTGGAATTCGCCTTTTAAAAATTTAAAGAAATACGATACCATCCAGCCTGATACAGTCGTGTAATACATCATCAGCATATAGCAGCCAAACATTGCGATCCAGCCGTGAATATGCCACTTGCTGCCTTCTTTTTCGAGTGCTTTATAACCTAACACGGCGCTTTTTCTGCTGGCGCGCCCCACGGCAAGTTCCATGGTGAGCACCGGAAGTCCCATTGCTGTCAAAAAGATCAGGTAGAACAGGACGAAGATACCGCCGCCGTTTTGTCCAGCCACATAGGGGAATCGCCAGACGTTTCCGATTCCGATGGCGCAGCCGGCGCTTACAAGCAGAAAGCCCAGGCGGGATTTGAAGGATTCTCTTTTCATTTTTATTTTGCTCCGTTTCTATTTTATTTTTTACTTGGTGGATTCAAATTCTTTCAAGGCGGTAAGTGCCTGACCACCAAGCAGATACAATATTCCGGTGTTGAAGATAGTCATCAGACCGATTCCGACGTCGCCGAGATCCCAAACGAAAGTATAGGCAGCAATTCCGCCGATGAACAGCATAACCAGTGCAAGGATCTTGTACAGGGTCTGAAAGATCCATTTATCTCCAAACAAGTAGGCGACGTTGCTTCTGGCATAGAAGAGGATGCCTAAAAATGTGGAAAAGCTGAATAAAAACAAGGTCACTGCAATGAATATGACGCCAAATTCACCCAGGTGATAGCGCATTGCGGACTGGAGAAGATCCATGCCTTCTTTTCCTGCTACAATGTTTTCCGGTGCGGTGAGCATGATCATAGCAGTGCAGCTGCAGATCACAATGGTGTCGACAAATACGCCAAGTGCCTGTGTCAGTCCGGCACTGACCGGAGTCTCACATTCGGCTGCTGCGGCAGCGCATGGAGCGGAACCGGAACCGGCTTCGTTTGAAAACAGTCCGCGCTTGATGCCGTTCATAAGGACAGCGCCGAAGCCGCCGGAAACTGCCTGTCTTAGTCCAAACGCCTCCTCAAAAATCCGACCAAAAACCGCCGGGATGCTTCCAATATTTTTCAGGATAATAAATATCGTGATCGCAAAATAGCAGACCGCCATAACCGGTACGACCACGTCAAGCACTTTTACCGTCGCATTTTTCCGAAGGACGATCACCGCCGCGATCGCAACCAGTACGATCGTTGTGTAGAGTGGCGGGATGCCAAATGCATTTTCAAAGGAAGATACCACGGAATTGCTGATGACCTGGCTGATGCCGCACCAGCAGATCAGTCCTGAAATTGCAAAAAGTACCGCGATCAGCACATGCTTTTTCTTCTTTTTCAATTTTTCTTCACAGAAATGATGGATATAATATGCGGGACCTCCGCGATATCCGCCATACAAAGGATCTTTTTCCTTGTGTAACTGTGCGAGCGTCCCCTCCACAAATGCGGTCGAGGAACCAATCAGCGCAGTCACCCACATCCAGAACACAGCACCGGCACCGCCTGCCGAGATTGCCGCCACAACGCCTACCAGATTTCCCATGCCGACTCTGGTAGCCGTCGAGACGATCAGCGTCTGAAATGTGGAAAGACTGTCCTTAGTTTCTTTTTTTGCCATAAGTGCTTTTATCATATCCGGGAAAAGCCTGACCGGCAAAAATCTTGTGCGGACCGTAAAATAGATTCCTGTCGGAATCAGAAGAATTACAAGTAAAGAAATCCCTATGCTGCTTTCCTGCGGCAAAGGGATCGTAATCAGATCCCCCCATAAAAATGCGTAGATCTTTTCAATGACCGAGACTATCATAGTATATACCTTTTCCATCCTTAGTTTGTACTTTCTCTATCATACTATAGATTGTCTCTTTCATGCAATAAACAGGTGATAATTTAATGTAATATAGTTGAAGTATTTTTATTCTGTTACATTTTCAGTTTCCGAAACTTTAAATTTCTGGATCATTCCCTGCAGACTCTCTGCCTCACTGCTCATCTCCTGACTGGCAGCCGCACACTCCTCAGATGTTGCAGAATTTGTCTGCACAACGTCATTGATCTGCTCAATTCCCTCATTGATCTGCTGGATTTCTGTTGTCTGTGTCTCTAATGTATCCGCAATATGTGTAACTTCTTCCGTAATCTGCTTAGAGTTCTCTGCTACCTCCTCCAGCTGTGCCGCAGTCTCTTCCGCAATTATCATACCTTTTTCTACCGCATTCACAGATGTTTCGATCAGTGATGCTGATTCTTTTGCCGCCTGGGCACTCTGTTCAGCTAATAAATTTACCTGATTCGCTACAACTGCAAATCCTTTTCCTGCCTCTCCGGCCCTTGCCGCTTCAATAGAAGCATTCAACGCCAGCAGATTTGTCTGGGAAGCAATTTCATTAATTGTTGCAATAATCTTATCAATCTCTTTTGATGCCTCATTAATCTCATGCATAGAAGCAACCATTTCATGCATCTTACCATTGCTGTCTGAAATGGCATTTCCAAGTTCATCCACTCTTCCACTGATTGCTTTTGCAGATTGTGAATTTTTTTCTACCTGTTCAGAAACTCCGGCAACTGTAGCCGTCAGTTCTTCTACAACCGCTGCCTGATTCGTAGCTCCATCTGCAAGATCATTGGAACTTGATGCCACCTGGTCTGCTGCACTTGAAACCTCACTCGAAACATTTTTAATTCCTTTGATCGTTTCTGCCATACTCTTCTCAAATGACATGAAAGAATTTAAAATACCGACAAAATCTCCCTTCCACTCTACTTCCGGCTGAACATCAAAATTTCCTTCTGAAAACAGTTTCATTGCACGATCAATATCATCTACATAAGTTCCCAAAATACGAATTGATTTGCGCATACTGTGCGCCAGTCTTCCAATCTCATCTTCCGAATGATATTCCAGCGCACTGTGTAAATTTCCTTCTGTCAGTTCCCTTGCAACGTCTTCCACTGCACGTAATGGATTCAGAATTGTTTCAAGTACCTTTTTACTTGTTACCTTAGTCAGTGTCAATGCACAAACCAGACAGATAATAATACACACAATTCCTGCAACAGCAAAAATAATTGTAGTTCTTGCAGACTGCTCACTTACTTCATCTGTGATCTCATCTAATCTTATGGCAATTTCCACAAGTTTATTTAATGCAGGTGTACAACTATTAAAAATTTCATCAATCGCTTTCTCTTTTTCGCCATTTTTAATTTCTTCTATAATCGAATAACCAATGTTTCCCCAATCAGAAAGAGCAGATGCATACTCATTATATTCCTCATCCGGTAATACTTTGGTTTTCTTTAATATTTCCAGCTGCGAATCCACTTCTGCAAGCAGCTTTTTTACATTCTGCTCATAACTGTCATAAGCAGATGTATCATTATTTAATGCCATTTCCCTGATATTTCTCGCTGACGCATTCACATTGATCCTGCAGATTTTTACCGCCTGATCCGCAGCATTGACATCATCTATATAATGTAACATATTAGCAAATAACACACCTATGACCACGATAGAAAACAGCCCCGAAATCAACATCATAATAATGACTTTTCTGTAGCCATAGTTTATCCTTTCCTTCAAACGCATATTTTCCAATTTGTCTTTCATTGTACTCTTTTGTGACAACATAGATTGTTATTTCCTTTCTCTTTGAATTTTTGAATTTTTACTCTTATATACCAAAATCCATTTTCAAAGTCAATACGGTTTCGGTTCAATTTTTCACATTCTATTTTTCGCATAATATTCAGCACACCACACGCGAAAAATTCAGCACTTTTACCAAAAAAAAAAGGAAGCCACCACTCCCCGGCTCCCGGTTTGTGATGGTTTCCTGCTATATTATTCTGTCCATTTCTTAAATTCTTCATCCGTACATTTCACATAATGTGTCCCGGACACCAGATGATCCGTTCCCTTATTGTAATCAATGCCGGAAGTCTTGTAATCGTAGCTCATTGCCACACGATTTTTTTCCACGACCGGATTCGGTGCAGGTATCGCAGAAAGAAGGCTCTTCGTATATGGGTGAATTGGATTCTCAAAGATTTCTTCCGTTGTTCCGGTCTCTAAGAGATGTCCCAGATGGAGTACCCCGATGCGATCCGAAATATATTTAACCATGGAAAGATCATGTGCAATAAACAGATACGCGGTTCCTGTCTCCTGCTGGATATCCTTCATCAGGTTTACAACCTGTGCCTGAATGGAAACATCCAGCGCCGAGATACACTCATCTGCAATGATCAGTTTCGGGTTCATGATCAGCGCTCTCGCAATTCCGACACGCTGTCTTTGTCCTCCGGAAAACTGATGCGGATAACGGCCCGCATGTTCCGGCGCAAGTCCAACTTTTGCCAGGATGTTTTTGATCTTTTCCTCACGCTCTGCGCGTGTCTTGTACATGTGATGGATATCTAAACCCTCGCCGATGATATCTCGCACCTTTTTTCTTGGATTTAAAGATGCCATCGGATCCTGGAAGATCATCTGCATCTGCGTGCGCAGCGCCCGGCTGTTTGCCTTATTGATCTTGCCGCTGATGTCCATTCCGTTAAAATTGATCTCCCCGGCAGTCGGATCATATAGTCTTATGATACTTCTTCCGATCGTTGATTTTCCGGAACCGGATTCCCCTACCAGACCATATGTCTCACCCGGATAGATCTGGAAACTTACGTTTTCTACCGCATGCACGGTATATGTATTACTTACCCTAAAATATTGTTTCAAGCCTTTCACGGTAAGAAGAGGCTTACTGTTTTCATTCACCGTCATCGATCTTAGCCTCCTTCTTCATTCGCGCAATACGCTCTTTTAATTCAAGCGGCATCTCTGCCTTCGGTGCCCGCGGATCTAACAGCCAGGTTGCCGCATAATGCGTATCTGTGATCTGGAACATTGGCGGGTCTGCCTTGTCGTCGATCTCAAGTGCAAACTGGTTACGCGGTGCAAACGCATCGCCCGGTTTCTCATTTAACAGGTTTGGCGGCGAACCAGGGATCGTGTAAAGCCTCTCGTCCGCGGTATCAAGATCAGGCATTGCGGAGAGCAGTCCCCATGTATACGGATGCTTCGGATCATAGAATATCTCATTGATCGTACCTTTCTCGACGATTTTTCCGGCATACATGACATTGACGTAATCTGCCACTTTGGCAACTACACCAAGATCATGTGTGATGTAAATAACGGAAATGCCTCTCTCTTTCTGTACCCTGCGGATCAGCTCGATGATCTTTGCCTGAATCGTAACATCCAGTGCAGTCGTTGGCTCATCACAGATCAGAAGATCCGGGTTACAGGCAAGCGCGATGGCAATGACCACACGCTGTCTCATACCACCGGAGAGCTGATGCGGATAGTTTTTCATACGTTTTTCCGCATCCTCGATGCCAACCTCTTTTAAAAGTTCTACTGCCTTATCCCAGGCTTCTTTCTTCGGTGTCTTAAAATGCCAGATCATACCTTCCATGATCTGTTTTCCGATTGTCATGGTCGGATCAAGACTTGTCATCGGATCCTGGAATACCATGGCAATTCTTTTTCCATTGATATGGCGTCTGATCCACTTTTTATCTTTTGTTAAAATGTCTACCGTCTGCGGCGTTCCATCCGCATGATGATAGGAAAATTCTATGGTACCGCCTGTTACTTTCGCATTGGATGCCAAAATACCCATGGCAGCTTTCATTGTTACGGATTTACCGGAGCCGGACTCACCAACGATCGCAACTGTCTCGCCCTTCATCAGGTCAATATTGACTCCACGGATAGCGTGCACGCTTCCTGCAGTCGTCTGAAACGTAATATCCAGGTCCCGTATTTTTAAAATCTGTTCTTTTGTCTCTGACATATACGAATCCCCTTTCTTACATTTCTTTCAGCTTCGGATCTAATGCTTCACGTAAACCATCTGCTACAAGGTTAAAGCTTAACATCAGAAGCGCCATTACAACGATCGGTGGAATGATCTGGTACGGATGTGTGGTAAAACTGTTAAATCCTTCGGAGATCAGTGAACCAAGTGAACACTGCGGCACCGGAATACCAAGACCTACGAAACTTAAGAACGCCTCGGTAAAGATCGCTGTCGGGATGGAGAACATTACCTGTGTAATGATCGGTCCAATGATATTTGGCAGAACTTCTTTAAAGATAATAAAGAAATTTCCTGCTCCAAGTGTCCGTGATGCAAGTACAAATTCCTGCTCCTTTAATTTGAGCATCTCAGCTCTTGCGATACGGCTCATGCCGACCCACTCTGTCAGCATCAATGCAAAAATAATGGTAAGCATACCCGGCTGCAGTACCAGTAACAAAAGTGTTACGATTACAAGACGCGGAATACCGTTCGCGACCTCCAGAAACCGCTGCATGAACATATCGACTTTCCCGCCAAAATATCCGGAGATCAGTCCATAGCTCATACCGATCACCATATCGATGATAGCGGCTGCTACGGCGATAATCAGGGAAACGCGTGCGCCGGACCAGGTACGTGTCCAGATATCACGTCCGAAGTTATCACTTCCGAACCAGTAGTAAAGATCATCTAAGCCTTTTTCTTCATAGTAATTGATCTTTTTTGTTCCGGTCGTTGTTTTCATGCCCTCACTGCCATCGAAGATGCCAAGTTTTTCCAGACCTTTTACTCTCGGTGCAAAGTTTTTCTGTGTCAGTGACTGTTCGGAGTAACTGAAATCATTCATTCCCGGGCCAATAATTGCAAATACCGTAATGATAATGATCAGGATCAGACCGATCACTGCACTGATTTTTTTGAAATAGCGGATCAATACGTCTTTCCAGAAACTCTGTGCTGCAAAGTTGTCATCTAACGCAAGTTCGCCATCTGTATGTTTAAATTTAAAATCTGCCTCGACCGGTATGTAGACGGCAGCATTATTTCCCACATTCATGGTATTTTCCTGTGACACCATATCAGTCTCCTTTCTTTGCCAGACGAATTCTCGGGTCAATAATTCCGTAAAGGATATCTACCACAAGCATGATGGCAATGTACATTGCAGAATAAATAAAGCTTAATGCGATAACCACGTTGTAGTCGTTCGACTGAATCGCATTTACCAGAAGACTTCCGACACCCGGTATTGCAAATATTTTTTCAACAACCAGAGAACCGGTCATCAGATCGACGATCAGTGGTGCAAGCACCGTAATGATCGGAATCAGCGCATTTCGCAGTGCATGTTTAAAAATCAGCGCAGAGCCGGAAATTCCCTTACTCTCCGCAAGCAGCATATAATCGCTGCCGAGCACCTCAAGCATTTCACTTCGTGTAAAACGTGCGATCGACGCCATCGTAAACATGGAAAGTGATACACTTGGCAGCACACTTGATCCGAAGATATCGCTCTCAGAAAACAGCATCGGGAACCACCCTAATTTAAAACCAAAGTTATAGCTGAGTGCCAGTGCGAACACATACGACGGTACCGACACACCGATAACCGAAATGATCGTTGCCAGTGAATCCCATATCGTATCATGCTTTAACGCCGCAAGAAGCCCTAGCAGAAGCCCGACCACGGCACCAATTAACACCGCATATCCTCCGATACTGATGGAGATCGGAAGTCTTGTCTTTATCAACTGGGAAATTGGTGTATTCTTTGAGATATTGTAACTTACGCCGAGATCTCCCTTTAACATATTGCCTACATATTTCACAAACTGTACCGGCAATGGCTGATCCAGTCCATATTTCGTATACAGTGCTGCCCTCTGGTCTGCATTTAACTTCTCATCGTTGAATGGAGAACCCGGCATCAGCTGCATTAAAATAAACAGAACGAGCAAAATTGCAAGCAACGTAAACAGAGACGTAAAAATTCTCTTAAGTGCATATTTTTTCACGTTCTAATCCTCCTTGTTTTCCGAAGGAAAATGCGACTGCCTTTGCAGGAGCAGAGGATTTTCCTCCTTTAGTTTTGCGGAGCAAAATGTCTGCTATGCATGCTATGCTCAATAGCTTGCATAGCATGTGCCTCTTGCAGGAGCAGAGGATTTTCCTCCTTTAGTTTTCCGTTCACGACATAGGAAATACCTGCCTCATTTCCTATAGCGTGAGCAATATGATGAAATGCCGCACCAAAGTTAGCACTTTAGTGCGGCTATATTCATTTTCCTGTAAAACAGGATTATAACTGTTTTAATACTTTTTTCTATTCGGTCTTTACAACATCTTTGTATACACGGTTGATAGCTACTGGATGATACTCAACGCCTGTTACCTTAGAAGAAAGCATTTCTGCATTACACTGTGTGTAAAGTGGATAAATAACTGCTTCGTCCATAACGAGCTTTTCTGCATCGTAGAGTCTTGCCCAACGTCCCTCTGCATCTGTGCAAAGATCACCAGTTGTGCACTCGTCAATGATTGCATCGTAATCTGCGTTGCTCCACAGACCGTAGTTGTTAGAATTGTCTGTTACCCACATTCCAAGATATGTCATAGGATCTGCATAGTCCGGTCCCCAACGTGTTAATCCTAACTGGAAGTTACCGTTCTGCATGTCTTCTACACGCTGTTTCTTTGGCTCAACAACCAGGTTTACAGTCAGACCTGGAAGAGTTGTCTCCCACTGCTCTTTTAATACCTGTGCTACTTTCTGAGGTGCATCATCTGCATCTACTACCATGTCTAAAGTAATCTCAGATTCGCCAAGCTCCTCTAAACCTTTTGCCCAGTAATCTGCTGCTTTTGCAGTATCATAAGCACATACATCTGAGAATTTTGTCTGATCTTCAGAGAAATCAGATCCATCCGGACCTGCTGCGAACTGCATCGGAACTGCTGTATAGGTAGAAGCAGAACCATCTTTTAATACATCTCCTGTAATGGAATCACGGTCGATTGCCATTGTCATTGCAAGACGGATATTTAAGTTTGCCAGTTCAGGAACAGAATTCATATTCGGGCTGACATACCATAAGTAACCAGCACCAACAGTTGTGAATTCAGGATCATCTTTTACCTGATCAACCTGCTCACCGTTTACTAATGTTGTATCCAGTGCGCCTGTCTGGTAGTTCATTAATGCCTGCTGTGAATCCTGGATTACCTGATAGTTTAATCCGGAAAGTTCTACTCTGTCTGTATCATAGTAGTCTGCATTTTTTGTTAAATGGAATGCAGTTGCTGCCGGCTGATAAGAATCTAATACAAATGCACCGTTTGATAATACTGTCTCAGGACTTGTTGCAAATGTATCTCCACAGGAATTGAAGAATTCCTCATTTACCGGATAGAAAGTCGGGAAATACATCAGAGATGTAAAGTAGCTGACAGGTACATTTAACTCAACCTGAAGTGTGTTATCATCTACTGCCGTTACACCAAGTTCGCTCTTGTCTTTCTCACCTGCAATGATCTCTGCCGCATTTTTAATCTGACCGATATCACTTAACATATATGCATACTCAGATGCAACATCCGGGTCAACGGCTCTCTGCCATCCGAATACGAAATCTGCTGCGGTAACCGGTGTGCCGTTGCTCCATTTTGCATCGGTACGAAGATGGAATGTATAGGTCAGACCGTCATCTGATAAATCATAACTCTCTGCGATTGCCGGAACTGCCTGTCCGTCCGCATCCATCTGCATCAGTCCGTCGGTGTAATCAGCGATTACCTCAAAAGATGTTCCGTCGGTAGCCTGCTGCGGATCGAGTGACTCGACCGGAGTCTCAAGCATAACATTCATGTCTGATGCGCTTGCTGCGACATCTGTTCCTGCAGCATCGCCTGCTGCACTGCCTGTCTCTGTGCCTGTAGTTGTTCCCTGTGTTGCAGAAGAACTGTTCCCGCCACAGCCTGCAAGACCAAGCATCATTGTTCCGGCCATCAAAATAGCCAAAACTGCTTTGGTTTTTTTCATAATAGTAATCCTCCTTGTTTT
>DMYD01000013.1:101370-116101 GCA_003483745.1 Roseburia sp.
TTGTTTTGCGGAGCAAAATGTCTGCTATGCCTGCATAGCATGTGCCTCTTGCAGGAGCAGAGGATTTTCCTCCTTAATAAAAATGCGCAAAGATGGCTCTTTTTCTCTGCGCCCCTTTACGCTGATAACACTTTAGCACATTACATTACAAAATGCAAGTATTATGTTATACATTTTGTACTTTTGTACTAATTTTTTTATTATATTCTGTTTTTGTCTATTTTTTTCTAAAAACAGGCAAATTCACACACAAAAAAATAGGCGAAATACCTTTTCATGTATTTCACCCATAACTTTTTTAATCTTCCTCATGTTCCCTGCATCAATATTTTAAATATTTTTGTAAGAATTATTTTGTAAGGTCTTTTATAACTTCCCCGGCAAGGATCAGACCTGCCACAGACGGTACAAATGCGATACTTCCCGGAATATCACGGCGTTCTGTACATTTATGGACTGTTCCAGGCGGGCAGACACAATGTGAACGGCAGCTGATACTCATATCTTCGATCGGTCTTGTCGGCTGTTCCTTAGAATATACAACTTTTAACTTTTTGACGCCACGTTTTTTTAACTCACGGCGCATGACACGGGCAAGCGGACAGACTGTCGTCTTATAAATATCTGCTACTTCAAATTTGGTCGGATCTAATTTATTGCCGGCTCCCATACAGCTGATCACCGGTACGTTACACTCTTTTGCCCGCATGATGATCTCTAATTTGGCTGTAACTGTGTCTACTGCATCCACGACATAATCATATTCGGAAAAATCAAACTCATGTGCATTTTCCGGCAGATAAAAACATTTTCTTGCTTCCACCTTCGCATCCGGATTGATCTCTAAGATGCGCTCTGTCATCACATCAACTTTATATTTTCCAACTGTCTTTCTGGTTGCAATGATCTGACGGTTGATATTGGTCAGGCAGACCTTGTCGTCATCCACGATCACAAAAGATCCGACTCCGCTTCTTACAAGTGCCTCCACAACATAGCCGCCAACTCCGCCGATCCCAAAGACCGCAACTTTCGCATTGGCAAGCCGTTCCATATTATCCGCCCCAAGTAATAACTGGGTTCTCGAAAATTGATTTAACATATCCTGTATATCTCCTGTTATCTCTATTGCTATTTCACTATTCTGTTTCCTGATGTAGTATATGATTGATTCCTAAATAACTACGTTAAATTACCTGTCTGTTTTCTCAACAATACATTATTTTTTATTACTAATGTATGGATTATTTTTCTGCGATATCAAGTGTCTCATTCATACTTCCCATACGGTATCCACCAAGATCAAGTGTCACATAGGAAAATCCCAGTTGTTTCAGGTAAGAATAAATCTTTTCCCGGTTTTCCCCGGAAACCAGTCTCTCAATCTCATCCGGCAGCACTTCAATACGCGCAATATCCCCATGGATTCTTACGCGCACCTGATGAAATCCCAGATCAAGCAATAACTGTTCTGCCTTATCTACCATACCAAGTTTTTCTTCAGAGATCGTCTCTCCATAAACAAACCGGGAGGAAAGGCACGCAAATGACTGCTTGTCCCATGTCGGCAATCCCATTTCTTTGGAAAGTGTGCGGATCTCTTTTTTATTCAGTAAGGCCTCTCTGAGCGGACTTTTGATTCCAAGTTCTGCTACGGCTACAAGTCCCGGACGATAATCGCCGTTATCATCCATATTCGAACCCTCTGCTACGGCATTGATCTGATATTCATTTGCGATTTCAAGTATTTTTTCAAACAGCTCATGCTTGCAAAGGTAACAGCGGTTCTTCGGATTCTGCCGGAATCCTTCGATATCAAGTTCTTCCGATTTGCATATGATATGTTTGATTCCCTGTTCCTTGCAAAACTGCTTTGCCTCCTCTAACTCTCTTTTCGGAAAGGAGCAGGAGGATGCAGTGACTGCGATCACATGATCCGCACCAAGCGATTCCTTTGCCGCTGCAAGCAGAAATGTTGAATCCACACCGCTGGAAAATGCGACTGCAACACTACCTAATGATTTTAAATATTCCTGCAAATTTTTATATTTTTCCTGTACTGACTGCATAATAATCCTTTATTTCATATAATTTAATCTATTCTTACCACTGCATAATCTCCCATTGCATGACTGACATAAAAGATCACATATACTTTTCCATCATGCACATAAGATTCTCCGGTTGTTTCATCTGTCCCATAATCATCCGGCTCCCCATCAAAATGTGTAAGACTTGCCGCAAGTGCTTCCTCTGTCGGTTCCATCCAGATGAAATTAAATTCCAAAATATCCTTCATTGTAATTTCAGTAGCCGGATTTCCCTCTGCATCCAGTACCGTATAGCCCTGTGCAATATCTGTATTGTCTTTTCCGGCAAATAAAATTTTTGCCGTCTCATCCGGATCTGCGAAATCAGAAAATGTCATTTTTTCGCCGGTCTTCATGTTAATATTAACAGAAGTAAGGGCTGCGGAAGGATGCGCTGCTCCTTCATAATCATAATAACTCTGACAGGTAATAGAAAGCATATCCTTCGTCTGTTCCTGCACAGTATACGTGAGCACCACGGAATCATTTGCACCAGGATTTACATCTTCCGTATCTCCCGCCATTTCCCCGACAGCTTCTTTTGCCGTATTTTCAAAGTAAGTGTTCCATTCCTCCTGCTTTTCGGTGTTGCTCCAGCCTGTGATCTTCGGATAAGAAATATCGATCAGATCCGTCTTTTTGTAACTTACCATCTCTATCTGGTAATCAGACTGTGCTTCCTGCCCTTCCTCTGTCGCGTCAACGGCTTCTGTTCCCTCTGCTTCGTCCTGCTGTGAACTTTCCGAAGTCTGCGCCGCTTCTGTCTCCGGTTCGCTCTGTACGGTATCTTCATTTGTTTCCTGCTGTGTAGTGCCTGCCGCACCGGTGTTTTTATTTTCACCGCAGCCTGCCGCAAACGTGAGTGACAGCGACAGCGTCACGATCAATATAATATTTCTTCTTTTCACACTGAATCCCCTTTCTTTTTATAGATATACGAATCTGCCCACATCTACTGCTCTAAAAACTTTACGATATCTTCCGGCTTCTCCGCAAAATTTGTTGCCCCATGTCCGATCAGGAATTCCTTATCACGAAATCCCCAAAGAACTGAGATACATGGCAGTCCTGAATTTTTTGCTGTCATGACATCCACATCTGAGTCACCGATATAGATTGCCGTATCTGCCGGTTTTCCAAGTTCTGCAAGCGCCGTGCGCACCATATCCGGTGCCGGTTTTCTCGCCACACCTTCGCGCTCTCCGATTGCAGCCTGCACGATACCTTCGAAATAAATCTCGTTTAATTCTTTGACAGCAAAATCAATCTTATTCGAAACGATTGCAAGCGCATAGCCTTTCTCCTTCAATTCACGAAGCAGTGGAACAACACCGTCATAAGCTCTTGTTTTATCGTTACAGTGCTCTCCATAATATTTTTTAAAAACAGCAAATGTTTCCTCGAATTTCGGATTGTCAAATCCGCCCGGAACAGAAAGTTCCATCAGACGGCGCACACCATTCCCAACAAATGCACGTACTTCCTCAATCGTGCGCTCCGGCATCTGCATTGTGCGCAGCGCATAGTTTGTGGCATCCGCTAAATCCTCTAACGTATTTAATAAAGTTCCATCCAGGTCAAAAACAACTGTTTCATATTTTTTCATAATGATCCTCACTTCCAGGCAGCTTATTTTTCACACTGCCCTCATCTTTCTAATTGACACTCACGGTTCCCGCAAGTACTTTCTTGTAATCTTCGTAATTCTTTGCAAGAAGTGCCGGCGTGTCGAGTCCATATGGGCATTTACTCTTACATTTATTACAATGCAGACAGTTTTCGATCTTTTTCATTTTCGCCTGAACCTCAGGTGTGAGCTGCAAAGCTGACGGAGAACGGCGCAGTAAAAGCGACATTCGCGCACAGTTATTGATCTCGATACCTGCCGGACACGGCATACAATAACCGCATCCACGGCAGAAATCCCCTGCCAGTTCTTTTCTATCCTGCTCGATCAGCGCACGGATCTCATCCGTCATAGTTGGTGGATTATCAATATAAAAAATAAATTCGTCCAACTCTTTTTCTCTCTGCACACCCCAGATTGGCAGCACATTTTCATACTGTGCCTCAAATGCATAGGCTGCCGCCGAGTTTGTGATCAGTCCACCGGAGAGTGCTTTCATTGCGATAAATCCCATATTTGCTTTTTTACATTTTTCTACAAGAGCAATATCCCTATCCGATGCCAGATAACAGAACGGAAACTGAAGTGTCTCATACAGTCCGGATTCAATCGCCTCCTCGGCAACCGCAAGTCTGTGGTTTGTGATACCGATATGGCGGATCTTTCCCTGTGCTTTTGCCTCAAGCATCGCCTCATAAAGTCCTGTTCCATCTCCCGGCTTTGGACAGAACGAAGGATTATGGAACTGATAAATATCAATGTAATCCGTCCTTAAATTATGTAGGGAAATGCCAAGCTGTTCCCAGAATTCGTCCGCATTGTTAGCTGCCGTTTTAGTAGCAATATATACTTTTTCACGCATTCCGTCGAATGCCTCACCTAACTTTTCCTCGCTGTCCGTGTAAAACCGTGCCGTATCAAAAAACGTAATGCCCGCCTCATACGCTTTTCTTGCCAGTTTTACCGCATCCTCCGTACTGACTCTCTGGATCGGCAATGCACCGAATCCATTCTTATTTACTTTAATCCCTGTACTTCCTAAAACTACCGCTTCCATAACTCTTATCATTTTCCTCCTTATATCGTGGTTTAACTACTATTTGCTCCCAGAATCATCTATACAATAGAATGCACACCCGCGAACATTCTATTGATTTAAGTAAGGGAAAAACAATTCACTCTTATTTTTCTTATCAAACATATTATTATACTGCAGTATTTCATAATTTTTCAGCCATTTTGCATCCTCACCGGTCGCATCTTCCACATGGAAAAACCTGCCCAGTGATTTTGAATAAAATCCTCTGGAATTGATCGCCGGAATTTCTTCCATCATATCGGCTAAAAACTGATTGTATGCCGGAAGCGCGATGCCCGCACGCTCTAATGCCAGCGTTGACAAATAATTAAGGCTCGTCAATTCCACACTTTCCTTATCGCTGTCATAATTCGTCCAGATAAAAAACGGTACCGTATAAAGATTTTCCAGTTCCGACAGCGTCAGTCCTCCTAATCCTTTTCCATTCAGATACGGATAAAAACTGGATGACAAACTTGGCTGATGATCTCCAAAAAATACGATCTCGACCGGATCATCCACTTTCTCAAAATAAGATATCAGATACTCTAATGCCGAATCACTCTCGTGGATCAGCGACAGGTATTGGTTCACATCCGGATAATTGATACCAAGCATACGCGCCTTTTCATCAAAATTATCGTATTTCTCCGTATAACCGCCGTGATTCTGCATGGAAATACTCATAATGAACAAATCCTCGTTGGATTTTTTACTCTCATAACGGTCAACGATTTTTTCGTACAGTTCCTGATCTGTAATATAGTCACGCAAAATCTTTGTCTGGTCAAAATCATCGATAAAATGTGTCTCATCAAATCCCATATTCGGATATACAATATTACGGCTCCATCCGGTATCATAATAAGGATGCATTGCCACGCAGGTATAACCAATATTTTTCAGATTTGACACCAGAGAAGTCGGTGTATCCGTGATATACTGCTGATATACAACAGAACCGCTCGGCAGAAATGCCATGGAATTTCCTGTCAAAAATTCCCACTCGGAGTTTGGCGTTTTAGCACCAAATACGGAAGAAAGTGCATGCCCTTTGATCGTATTGTCTTCCAGTGAATCGTAAAACGGTGTCAGTTCGATATTCGTTGAGAAATTACCCACCACACCAAGATCCGCATAAGATTCACTCATAACCACTATAATCGTCGGCTTCTTCCCTGTCTCTCCGGAATCGGTACCCGTCTCTTTGCTATACTGATCCTCCAGTTCCTGCACTGCCTCTTTCGAATACCCCTCCGGTTCCGCAATAAAGCAGTCGCGGATGCTTAGCACAAAATTTAAAATATAACCGTTTCTGTAACTTCCTTTTTGTTCCCAGGTCTCTGTCACAACACCCTGCGTATGTTTTCCAATGTATACACAACACAGCACGGCAAGTGAAATGCACACGATCGACATCGGAATCCTTTTCTTAAAGGATACGTGTAATTTACGGATAAATGCAACATACAGCGTGGAAAGAAGTATGACATACCCCGCCCTTGCATCCAGAACAAATTCATAATTCCCTGCTACAGAAAGCCCCGTCTGGATAGATTTCAAATCGCTGAAAATAAACTCATTTCCACGAAACAGATACACAAAATAGTTGATCCCGGCAAGCGATAACAACACGATATGTGAGATCAGGCAGGTCAGTCCCGTATTATTCGTAAATACCTGAATGACCAGAAAAACTACCAGACAGCACAGCACATTCAAAAGCATTTTATTGTCGGATATTTTTGCTCTCAGTTCTGCATCCAGTAACAGATATTGGATATGGTACGCCGTAAAAATGCCACCGGCTCCAAGCATGATTGCACTCCACAGCCATGACAGCTTTTCATTTAATTCAATCTTTAGACTTTTGATTCCAAAATAAAGTACACCAAATCCGAGCAGCACCCATATCGGAAACCTTATCACTGCAAATAACACTGCCGCAAACACCATTGCCACTGCAAGCCGGATCAGATTTTCTTTTTCAAAATATAACTTTATCTTCATGATTTCCTCATATTTCCATCTTTTATCGTCTCTTTTTCAACAAAGTTATTCTATCATTACATACAGATTTGTCAATTTTGTGAAGATTAAACTTTTCTTATTTTTTTCTTTGATTTCTCATTCACTGAATTTTTTGTATACACAAAATACCCCCTAAGCAGTCTGGGGTATTTGCCTTTTCTGCTTAAGGGGTACCACACATATCCATACTCTGTATGTTACCTTCCGTTCTCCGGTTTTTATTTTGTCTGTTTTTTAAAGAAATCATCGATCGCTGCATGCAGTTTTTGCGCATCCATACTCTTTAAAAGATAACCGTCCGGCTTTAACGACATGACTTCCATGACCGTCTGGGCATCATTTTTTCCGGTAAGAAAAAAGATCGGTATATTCTGGAATTCCGTATCTTCTCGGATCATCTGCATGAACTGTTTACCATCCACGATTGGCATTTCATAGTCTAATAAAATCAGATCGGGAATATTTAAGGCGAGATATTTGATCGCCATCTCGCTGGAATTAACAGGAATGACCTGATATTTATCCTCCAGAAGTGTTTTGATGGTTCGAAGGATCACTCCGGAATCATCCACCGCCAAAATAGTTTTTTTCTTCATTTTATAATATTCATCAACCTGCTTTTTGATGTTTTCCACCATCTCCACCACATTGATCGGTCTTATAAAAATGTCTGTAAACATCTGTTTTGGAAGTGTTTCCCACAATTTTTCAAGTTCTTCCACATTTCCCATGACAAACACAGGTGTTTTATGCTTAATCGCATGATCGACGATCACTTTGATTCCAACCGCCTTTTTTAGAAGTTCGGCACTTGTGCAGATCAGATAACCCTGTGGCTGCTCTTTCGTGGTAAGTGTAGTCGCCATTGCAATGCTTACTACTTTTGCTTTCACATTTTCTTTTTCAAACGTACTCTCAAATGACTTCATCAGATAACTCTGTTCTTCCATCAAAATGAGAAATTCTCTTTTGTCCTCAGGCATAATATACCTCCTTTAGTCCTGTAATAACTTCGTCATGGTATCTGTCAGCTTCATGATCTCTTCCATGGATACATCCGCCACATACACACGCAGCTGATCCATAGATTCCCTGAGGCATTCCGGGGTCTGATATTCTTCAAGTTTTTCCATAATCCGGTCCACCCCATCAAGATCAAATTGTTCTATGCATTGATGAATCTGCTGTAATGCCTGGATCCACTCTCCATCTGAAGCCTCTTGTTTAGCTGCTTCCTCCTTATCTGCATAAGGTTTCAATATATTCTTAAAATCACGGTACATGGCAAGCACCTCCGGTGTCTTTTCCTCTAGCACCTCTGTCTTTCCCTGTTTCCCATAACTTTCAAGTTCCTTTGCCGCCTCCGACAACGGTACTGCACCGATCAGAAGTGCGGAACTTTTTAGCGCATGTACTTCAATGACATAGTCACTGATCAGCCCTTCTTTCAGGCACTGTTCGATCTTATTTGCCTTACTGTCGATTGTGCGGTAAAAAATCCGGATTGTTTTCATAAGTGCTGCTTTCGAACCACAGTGATTTACCCCCTCCTCGAATGAAAATCCTATCTGTGGATCTTCCGGCTGTATCTCACTGTCAGAGAGATCATCTGTAAGAAGCTTCTTTGCCTCCTCCTTCGGGACATCACGCACAAGATCTTTTGGCAGCCACAGTTTCAGCTGGTTACAAATCCGTGTAAAATCAATCGGTTTTGCAACGAAACCATTCATTCCTGCATTCAGGAATTCCTTTCTGGCATCTACCATTGCATTCGCAGTGAGTGCGATGATCGGAAGATTCTGATACTTGTCCTCCGGCAGTGCACGAATAGCTTTTGCAGCTTCTATTCCATCCATAACCGGCATCATGTGATCCATCAGCACCAGATCATACTGGCTGCCCCTGACCATTTTTACTGCCTGCAGTCCATTTTCTGCCGTATCGATCTGCATCCGGAGAGGTTTTAGCAGTTCTTTTGCCACCACAAGATTCAATTCGTTATCATCCACAAGTAAAATGTGTGCCTCCGGGGCAATAAACAGACATTCCGCTTCTTTTTCCGTCACATTATCTTTCTGCCCATTATAATTTACCGCAGAAACAGGCGTCGGATCAATGATTGTCTGTTCTATCGTAAAGAAAAACCTGCTTCCCTTTCCGTATTCACTTTCTACTTCGATAATCCCTCCCATCATATTGACTAAATTCTGGGAAATTGTCAAGCCCAGTCCGGTTCCTTCCACATAACGGTTTCTGTCCATCTCCACGCGCTGAAACGCATCGAACAGAATTTTCTGATCTTCCTTGCGGATTCCGATTCCGGTATCTGCCACCTCATAATAAAGCATTACTTTATCCGTATTTTTCTGTCTGACATGCACGGAAAAGCGGACGCTGCCTTTCTCTGTATATTTAATGGCGTTATTCACCAGGTTTATGATGACCTGACGGATACGCCCCATATCCCCTTTCAGCTTACATGGGATATCCTGATCAATATCATAGATCAGTTCCAGACCGGAATGTCCGATCCTGTTTTCCATACTGATCCTCAGATCATGAAACAATGAACATGTATCATACGGTTCATCAAACAGCTGCATTTTACCGGCTTCCATCTTTGAACAATCCAGCACATCATTGATGATTGTAAGAAGCACACGCCCGGAACTCTGAATATTCAACAGATATTCCTGCTCCTTCGGTGAATGCCGGGAACGCAGTAAAATCTCTGTAATTCCAACAATAGAGTTCATCGGCGTACGTATCTCATGTGACATATTCGAAACGAAGTTGGTTTTGGCACGGTTGGCATCTTCCGTCTGTAATACAAGACGCTTCATCAGATGGTTCTGCTCTATGATCTTTGTCACATCAACAATCGTCATCATATATCCCTGTATCAGTTCATTGTCCTTTAACACTGTTTCTTCCACCTGATAATGCCGGTCTTTCCAGTCAAAAAAATCCTGACTGCCCTGAATAAATGTATATATCTCATCATCCGTGCAATATCCCTGTTCCTTATTTATAGAAGTAATAATTTTATCTGCCATCGAATTTAAAAAAAGGAAACGGTGATCCGCATCTGTTACAATGACAGCTTCTTTCAGATTATCAATAATATAATTTTTTGCATTTTTAACAGGATCAAACAAGCCGTATTTTACAACGGCAATGCTCATAAAGATACAGGACAACAGAATTCCAAGAGGTGTAGGATCATCGCCTTTTAAGATTCCTAAAAGGCGCAAAGACAGCAATAACATCGGCGACAGCATCGCTGCAACCATAAGGAAATGGATTTTTCCTTTATTGGGCATACTTCTCTGAGAGCAGTAGGAAGATATGATGATGCCGATCGTGGTCATGATTTCTGCCAGTAAGAAAGCCATATAGACATAGTACATTGGTGCTGGAGAGATTTCCAACGTATATCCGTTCAGGTTTGCCTTCGAAGGAGCCAGCCAGTAATCTTTATAGTATAGATGATGATAATCAACGGTTGCGATCATAACATAAAATCCCATGTTTACCACAAGAAGCAGATGAATCGCCCACTGAGGGATTTTTATATTTTTCCAGCGTATCATAAACATGAGAGCACAGAAATTACCAAAACATTTTCCCAGGTATTCCATTTTTCCGATCACGACCATAGTTTCTTTCTGACCGCCGGCAATGTAAATGCTTTTTGCCACAAGTGTCACCAGACAACAGGCAATCGTTAAAATAAGCTCCCCTTTATAGTTTGTATCTTCTTTCCGGAAAACGATCACCAGTAAAGCAAAAGCCACAAGGACACCAAATATGTGAAGTGCCAGCCATTCAATCGCAAATGTCATAACTTACGCTCCCCCTTTTGCTCCTGCACATAACTAGTACATTTTTACCATTATACCATGTCCTGGTGGGTTTGATAACTGGTTTTTCGTAAATTTTAGTTGACTTTAATTTTCAATATCTGTTGCCAAAGCCGCCCCCACTCTCCTTTTTTCAAATCCGGCTGCTTTTAGGAATTCATCTTCTGTCATTGAAAATTTTTTACAAAAAAGAGTTAACATACCACAATATGAGTGTGTCAACTCTTCCTTCATTTTTTTATTATTTTTATTTCTCCTGAAAAAACTCAATATCTTCCCCCAGCGGTCCCTTGCAAAATGCAATTCGTGCCGGAAAACCCGGGTTTGACTGGATCTCAATATCTTTTGGTTCAATAAATACCTCATATCCGGCATCTCTCACAGCTTTCACACACGCATCCACATCATCAGTCGCCAGCGCAAAATGGCGGAGCGCCCCCTGTGGCAGTGGTGACCCTGCATTATTAAAAACCTCAATCAGTCCTGCTCCTGTCTCAAACATGATTCCTTCCGTCCATGTGCGTGCCACGAAAAGTCCCAGTACATCCCTGTAAAAATGGATGACCTCCTCATACTCCTTTTCACTGCTGCATTTCAAACATACATGATGGATTCCTTTTACAAAACTCATTTAATTTTCCTCCTTATCTTCCCTGATATCCACAGCCTTCTCTTCCCGGCATATCCTCACTTTTCACATAGCGGGCATTGAACTCCATATTGATCTCGCGCAGTTCTTTTTTCCCGTCGATGTAATCCTGGTACATTTCCACGAGACCGGACATGCAGCCATCGCAGGCTGCATCAATGTTTCCCAGTGATTCCGCCACGATCTTCTCGCGTTCTTCTTTTGTTGTCTCTGAAATTAAATAGCCCATTGCATTTCTCCTTTTCACTCATGCCGCTTTTCATTATACCATCTGTCATCTCAAATATCTCAATAACTTTATCTGCCATCTCACATCCTTTTTCCGTGAGTGCAGTATCAGCTTTGCCAGGTAAAGCTCACTCCGGAGATTCCATTGATCATACATTCATTTTATACCAAGAGCCCGACTTTTTCAAAGCCGGGCTCTTAAATTTCTTCACATAAATGCTGTGTCATAACCGATGACATTCTATTTAGAGTATCATGAAAAATCTCAGACTTATGCAGATCATTTTTTCAATACAAATGAAGCTTTATTACCTGTCAAACTGTCTTTTCCGATAAATATTTCAAATTCTCCTGCTTCGCTCGCATAGATTCCATCCTCTGTCAAAAAACGAAGTTCCTGTTCTGTTATGGTAAAGACTACCTTTTTTTCCTCTCCAGGCAAAAGCGTAACCTTCTTAAAATCTTTCAATTCTTTGACCGGGCGCACTACAGAAGCCGCAATATCATGGATATAAAGCTGCAGGGTTTCTGTTCCCGTGCAGTTTCCTGTATTTTTTACAGTCACCTCCGCTTCAATCTGTCCCGATGTATCCATCCATGTCCGATCTAAATGAATATCTGATACCTCAAATGTTGTGTAACTCAGGCCATATCCAAATGGATACAATGGCTCATTTGGAATATCCAGATATTTCGAGCGGAATCTGTCTTTATCTTTGCCTTCTATATGTGGGCGTCCTGTTGAATATTCATTATAATGTACTGGTACCTGTCCTACACAATATGGAAAGCTCATAGGCAGTTTTCCACTTGGATTATACTTTCCAAATAAAGTGTCCACAATTGCCCGCGCCCCTTCCGTTCCAGGCAGCCACACCTGAAGGATAGCTTTTGCCTTTTTGTTTATTTCACGTATGTCTAACGGACGTCCTGAAAATAAAACCACTACAATATTTTGATTGACTTCCGCAATTCTATCAAGCAATGCTTCCTGTACCTTAGGGATTCTGATATTTGCGTTACTGGTTGCTTCTCCCGACTGTAAACGGTCTTCTCCTATTGCAAGTACAACCATATCTGCCTCTTTTGCTGCCTGTACTGCCTCTTGCAGCATATGATTCTCCTGCTCCTGCGTATAAGATTGCTGCTGCTGTTCTCCAAATCCTTCCAGACGTACATCCGCCCCTAACATTGGTGATCCCTGGCAAAATGTACTGTTTTCTAAAGTGTACTGTTCCTGTACCGCCTCACGCAGAGTCGTAACATCCCTGGCATCTCCTATAAATGACCAGGCTCCAAGTAAATTTCTGTTATCTACATATGGACCAATAAAGGCTATCTTTTTCTCTTGACTTAAAGGCAGGATATGTTCCTCGTTTTTCAACAAAACAAAAGATTTTCTTGCAGCTTCCCTCGCCAGATTCCGGTGCTCCTCACATAAAATGTATTCCTTTTCTTTTTTCTGATCTGCATCTTTATATGGATTCTCAAAGAGACCCAGATTATTTTTAAGCCGTAGAATACGAAGACATGCCTCATCTATAAGTTCTTCTTTTATTTTTCCATCCCTGACCATCTGACACAGATTTTCACAGTAAATGCCTGTCATCATATCAATATCTACACCTGCTTCCACTGCGCGCATTGCTGCTTCTTCTCTGTCTGCACAATATCCATGGTATATGATTTCCTCGATGGCTGCCCAGTCTGATATAAGTACACCATCGAACTTCATCTGCTCTCTCAAAATGTCCCGCATCAATTTTTTATTTCCGGTTGCCGGAATTCCGTTAACTGTATTAAAAGATGTCATGACAAGAGCTGCACCTGCATCGATTCCCGCCTGATACGATGGCAGATAAAACTCTCTAAATGTATGTTCTGAAAGTTCTACCGTATTATACTCCCGCCCTGCCGTCGGTGCACCATATCCTGCAAAATGTTTGACACATGCTGCGATTGCATAATTATCTTTTAAGCTGTTTCCCTGAAATCCGCGCACCATTGCTGCACAGAACAAACTGTTCAGGTAAGGATCTTCTCCTGTTGATTCCATGACACGTCCCCACCTTGCATCTCTGACCAGATCTGTCATAGGGGCAAATGTCACATGGAGACCACTGACCGAAGCCTCCTTTGCTGCCACAGATGCACACTGTTCTGACAATTCCGGTTCAAAGGAAGCTCCCTGCGCAAGCGGAATTGGAAACACTGTCTTATAACCATTTATGACATCTAACATAAACAGTAATGGAATATGGTGCGGATGCTTTTCCATATAGTTTTTTTGTATACTTTTCAGGGTTTCAGCGCCCATGGATCCGATGACTGATCCTGCAAGATTTACATTGTCTTCTGTAAATCCCTTATCCGCCATAGGACCTGTGGCAACGATCTCCCCATTAAAAAATCCTCCTGTCACCTGGCTCATCTGATTTACTTTTTCTTCCAGTGACATATCCCGCAAGAGTTCTATTAATTTCTGTTCTGTCATATGCGTACTCCCTCTCCAAATTTTCTTCTATATTCCAGCGGCGTCAAGCCTGTATTTTCCTTAAACATTTTTGTAAAATAGGAAAAATTACTATATCCAATATGTAATGAAACTGTATTGATTGGAAGACTGCTGCCACATAAAAGTTTTTTTGCTTCGTCTACCCTTTTCTGCAATATATAATTGCTTATAGATACTCCCTTTTCTTTTTTGAACATCCGAGACATATAGTCTGTATTCAAATAGACTAACTCTGCCAGTTCATCTCTGTGTATCTCTTCCCTGAAATGACTGTCAATATAGGTACATATCTGATCTGCGACAGAGTCTTCTTTTGTAATATATAATTTATATCCAACCGCTTTCCGTATCAGATTTTCTACATACTCCATCATTTCGTTAAATCCATTTACAGCGCCAAGCATGTAATTCTCACTCTCTTTATCTGAAAAAAGTGCATTGGCATAAATCCCCATCTCTGACAGCCATACATACACCATCTGTGTAACGTCCGTCCTTAATGACAGCAAAAACTGCCGCGTGATCATCTCATTCTTCCTGACTGTCTCCAGATAACTGCGTATGCTTGCTATGACTGCTTCCACTTCCTCCCCTGCCAAAAGGGTTTTCCATGTATCCAGCTCCGGATTTTTATAGACTGTTCCACTTGG
>DMYD01000013.1:116407-120208 GCA_003483745.1 Roseburia sp.
GTCACTTCAGAAAATCCACTCCAATTTCCCGCTCCACACCAAAAATAGGAATGCACATGATCTGTCATCCATTGCACAAAATGATCGAGCAGATCTTTTTCCCTTATTTTTTCTCCTTCTTCCGGCATTTTATCCGTTGACAGAACCACCCAGTATCGACATTCATTTTCACAAAATACAGTGTCCACTCTGGCATAAAAGGAATGAAATAACTCCGTCAACACATTTTGCATGATAAATTCGATGGTGGAAGGTTCCCACTTTTGTGTCTCTTCCGCTTTATGATCCATATAAAAACAGATCAGTTTAAAATATATCAATCCATCCTGATACAGATCCATCCTTTTTGCAGATTCGCAGAACTGGTTTTGTGTCATGTTACCGCTTAATAGATTTCTCCAGATATCCTTTTGCAGGATTGTCCTGTCTTTTTCCCACTGCTCACTCGCTTCTGTAAGTTTTTCTATATGTTTTTCCTGAAGCACTGCCTGTTCTGCTTTTTTTAATGCTTCTTCCAGTTTTTCAAAATCAATTGGTTTTAACAGATATTCAACGCTTTCCAGCTGTATCGCACGTCTTGCATAGTCAAATTCCGCATAACTGGTCAAAAAAATAACCTGTATCCTGAAATTCTGCTCCCTCACCCATTGCACCAGATCAAATCCTGTTGCAGCAGGCATCACAATATCACTGATAATAATGTCCATTTTAACAGCTGTTATAATTTCCTGCGCCTGTTTCATTGTAAATGCTGTATAAATCTCAGTAATACCTGTCCGCTCCCAGCAGATATTTTTCTTTATACTTTCAATCACATAACGTTCATCATCCACCAGCAATAATTTCATTCCTGTGTATCGCTCCTTCCGATTTTATATGGAACATGAATATCCACAACGGCACCACCTAATGGACTATTGCTGAAATGGATCTCTCCCTGATCCCCATAATAATACTGAAACCGCCTCATACAGTTCCAAATACCGATATGTTTTCCATTGTCAGAAATGTTTTGTCCATTTTGTAGTTTACATAATATTTCGTCCGGAAATCCCTTTCCCGTATCCGAGATAAAAATATTAACGTATTTTTCATCGTCCCTGTCCTCAGGATATACCGTAACTGAGATCAGCATTTTTTCATCTGCCATCAATGCCTGTTTTGCAGCATTTTCAACATAAACCTGTATTAAGAATGGAAATATCTCCGCATCTGCCACTTCATCATGAACTTCAATATAATAGGTAAACTTATCCGGATACCGCAGCAGCAGAATTTTTAAATAATCTTCACAATGCTTTGATTCCGCTAAAACCGGAACTCTGTCCGTTGTATTCCGAAAAATATATGAAAGATAATCCGAAGTGATTTTTGTCATTGCCCTTGCGTGTTCATAATCGCCAAAGTCGATCATGCTGTAAATAAAGTTCAGGCAATTCAAATAAAAATGCGGCCGGATCTGCATTTTCAGATAATCCATCTCAATTTTCTGTTTCTCTAATTCCCGTTCATATAGCGTGATCTTCAATTTGCGGATCTGATGGATCATTGTACGGAATTTTCCATCAATCTGCTCTAATTCAAGCAGATTTCCTTCCGTCATGTTCAGCATATATCCACCCTCATCATATTGCTGAAGGTTTTGTGTGAACACTTTAAGCGGTTTCATAATATTGGAATACACATGAAATAGCGATATCCCACTCATAATAAGAATCATAAAGATCAATACTGTCATTCCGAGCAGACTTCCCGCCATCAGGCTTAAGACACCGCCTAAAGAAATCCCGATCCTGATCTCAAAGGGTGCTCTGGATAATCCCTGACGGATCGTATAAGTATTTTTGGTATTCATACTTTGCGGCTCTGATATGATTCCACTCTGGTCTAACATACCTATACAGACCTCATCCTGATCGACAAGGCTTACATATCCATGCTTTCCCAACGAAAGCTTTGAGAATGGTTCTAAGATACTTTTTACATTTACAATGCATCCTAAGGCAATTCCATTTTTTTGTGCAATTTTGCAGATATATACCTCATTATCACACTCCAAAACATCCCACTTCCGCTTCACTGCATATGTCTTTTCATCTAATTTGTCTATCTGCTCACGGATAGACGCTGCAATCTCGGGTGACATTGTGTAATTTCCATCCGAAGACAGGGAAAGCTGATATAATTTATCCGTATCGTTTGTGTATAAAAAAATCCTGTATTCCGTTCCATATTCCCATGCTGAAGAAAAATATTCTTCTCTGAGTTTTCCGATCGCATACTCCGAATAATCCCCATTCTTCATCAGATTGACATTTCCCCAGAATGTGGCATTTGTCTCGTTAGTATCCATGATCGTAGAAAAAAGATTCCGGCTGATCCTCAAAAAACGATTGTCAAGCTCCTGTGCATACAACTGTGCCATCTGGCTCATCTGTTCGTAAATCTGCCCACTTGTTTTGTTTAAAACATAAGTGCATCCTCCCAGAATAATTACCAGAATGACTGTCATTAAAATTAGTATTTGCTTACTCTGTTGTGCTAAAGATTTCTTTTTTCGTCTTTTTAGATTCATCTTCTTCCCAAACGCTATGATGTTCCCTTAACCTTTTACTGCCCCTAGCGTAATACCCTCTGCGAAATATTTCTGTAAAAACGGATAAATGATAAATAATGGAAGCATTGCTATAAAAGCAATTGCCATCCTTATGGATGTTGTCGGAAGTTTTGCAACTTCTGCCCCTATATTTCCGGCAACCTTACCGCTTGCAAGATACTGGATATCAGTGATCATCTGATTCAAAAGATTCTGGATACTATATAATTTCTGTCCCTGATTTCCTGATAAATAGTATAAACCATTTGTCCAGTCATTCCAATATGCCAGTGCCGAAAATAATCCCATGGTTACAAGGATAGGTTTACCAAGTGGAAACGTAATCTGAAAAAAGATTTTTGTATGTCCTGCGCCATCAATTTTTGCCGCTTCATACAATGCTTCCGGAATACTTGTCATAAAATAGCTCCGTATCATCAGCACATTGTTCGCACTCAGCAACAAATTAGGAATTATCAGTGCCCATATTGTATTTTTTATATGAAAATAATTTACATACATCAGATATGTAGGTACTAAACCGCCATTAAATAACATTGTAAAAAATACAAAAAAAGTAATCTGCCTTCTATAAGGCAAGGTCTTCACAGACAGCGGATATGCCAGTAATGCTGAAAACATCAGATTAAAAAAGGTACCTACTACTGTAATAAGAATTGTAACGCCATACGCACGGAGTATTTTCTCTCCCTGTCTGATAATATACTGATATGCATAAAAGCTTATTTTTTCCGGGAAAAAGGAATATCCATTCCGGATCAACACTGTTTCATCCGTGATGGATGAAATAAATACCAGCAAAAATGGTAAAATAATAGTCAATGTCATCACTATCAGTATCAGATTAATCCAAAACTGGTATCTCTTTGTTTTTTTTGAATTTGTCATAATGGACTCTCCTCCTAAAACAATGCTCTGTCTTTATCTACACGTCTAACGATCCAGTTACTTAACATGACAATGACAAAACCTACTAATGACTGGTATACACCCGCTGCGGATGACATACTGATATTTCCCTGTTCGATCAATGCACGATATACATACGTATCAATTACGTTTGTTGTTGGGAACAACACACCGGAGTTCATCGGAACCTGATAAAATAATCCAAAATCAGAATAGAAGATTCTTCCAATGCTCAATAATAACAGCGTAATGATTGTCGGTACCAGGCATGGCAA
>DMYD01000013.1:120506-122692 GCA_003483745.1 Roseburia sp.
GCCGGCCAGTATTTTGGTTTCTGATACCACTGGATCGGATCTATATGCAGTAATGGCAGGATCGTATTGTTTACAAGACCATTTTCGGCACTTAAAAGTGCATACACAATATAGCTTAAAATGACCATCGACATCAAAAATGGCAATAATATAGCACTCTGGTATATTTTTTTCATTTTTGTGTTCTTAACTTCACAGATTAAAATTGCGATTGCAATTCCAACGACCATATTGACAAGAATAAACGCTATATTATATAGCAATGTATTTCTTGTAATAATCCAGGCATCTTTTGACGAGAACAAAAATTTAAAATTATCCAGTCCTGCCCACGGGCTTGCCAAAATTCCTTTTGAAAAATTCAACTTTTTGAAAGCAAGTATAATACCTGTCATCGGCAGATAATTATTGATCAACAGATATAATAATCCCGGAAGCATCATCAGATAGAGCGGCAGATATTCCTTAACTTTGTTCTTTTTCTTCTTCATAAGTTTCTCCTTTTATGAAAAAAGTCCCACGCTTTATCTGTGGGACTTCCCTTCTGAACCTAATTATTTTGCTGCAAGAAAAGCATCTAACTGTTCCTGTTTTGCCTGGATCACTTCATTGATTCCCGCATCATCTAATGCTTCTAACAATTCCGGAATAAGTTCATCTGGATCTCCGGAACCGCTGTAAAGTGCTCCGCTGTATTGTTTTACAATATTGGAAAGAGCTGCGATCTCACTTGAACAATTACTGCTGTCAAATAAAAATCCTACTGCTTTGGAGCTCTTTGCAGAACCGTTAAATTCTTCCATTTTTTCCCATAATTGCGGATCTGAACCAGTCCATTTATAAGCAATAAACTGATTTGGCAATTCCCATCCAAGGTTTAAGTTATAGCCTGCATTATCAGAAGTGATTCCTTCCGGGAAATTGATAATGCCATTATCAGCATCTTCTATCACATAGTCTTTATCCTGTTCACCCCAGTTTAAAAGATTCATGATCTCTGAACTTCCGTAGATATAATCCAGTACTTCCATTGTTTTCTCCGGATTTTCTGAATTCTGGGCAATTGAGAATGTAACACCATTATAGGATGAGCTATTTATGATCGGTTCATTATAAAATGGCACGATCTCAAAATCATAGCCGGTGGAGCTTTCAAATTCTACCGGTGTTCCAGGATGATAAGAAAAAAACAGTGAAAATAAATTTCCAGCCTTGCATACTGTTCTCCAGTTCTCTGTGTTGGTTCCTGCATCCTGGCTGATATATCCCTTCTGATACCAGTTATGCAGCATGGTAGTTGTATCTTTAAACCAGTCTGTCGCAAAGAAGTTTTCTAATTTTGTGCTGTTCGTCTGATCCATGAGTACACCAAGATAATTGTTATCTGACAGAGTATCTCCACGGAATAATCTTGTAGCCGGTGCATCATTCTCACTGCTCGAATATAACATTATCATATCCGGCTCTCCCGCTTTTACTGTCTCAAAAACACTTTCCAGATCTTTTGGTTCTTTAATCTGTGTTGTATCAATATTGTACTTTTCCACCAGATCTTTTCTCATAAATATGGCAGGAATACTTCCTCGTTCAATCTGATTTGGCACGCCATATACAAAGCCTTCGACCTGATTGATCTTAGCTATATCCTCTCCATAAATCTGTTTGATGTTTGTTCCATATTTATCAATCAGTTCAGACATGTCTACAATCTGTCCTGCATTCATATACTGCACTGCATTGGTTGCCTGGGTATAAAAGACATCAATTTTTTCATCCCCTGATAACATAAGCTGTAACTGCTGGCTTGCACTTGCCCACGGCAGCACAACAATATCAAGATTCGCATTAAGTTCCGGTTCAAGAATCTCATTGATTTTTTGTTCGATTCTTTCTTCATCCGGCTGTGTGCTTCCATTCAGAACCATGGTAACTGTATATGGTTCATCCCCATTACCGTTATTTTTAGCTGAATCCTTTGATCCTCCTGCTTCTGAATTTCCGCATGCTGTCATGGACACAACCATAGACAAAGTAAGCATAGCTGCTAGAATTCTTTTTTTCATACATTTTCTCCTCTCTGTGACAGGTTAATATAAATCCACCTCTCTTCTGGTGTATCTTTATATTAATCATTTTCTTTCATCATCTCTATAACTGAACTGACTCGTCAATATCACTCTTTTGAC
>DMYD01000058.1 GCA_003483745.1 Roseburia sp.
AAGATATTGGCAAATGATGCAGCCGAAATAAAATCACTGATTGACATTATAGAGCCGGAAAACATAAATACTGCTAATCCAAATCCGATATGTGCAAGTGGCACGGACTTAGCAATATATGAGGCAGCAGGAAAAGAAAAGCTTCTCGCAGAAAGAGCGAATATCGGCAAAATTGCAAGAGGTGATATTGCAGGTGACTTTGCGCTGGTCGGCACACTGAAGATGGGCGCAGCAGGGGCTGCACTTGCAACGGTTGCGGCGCAGGGTGTTTTAAGTACTTTTCTTGTGAGAATCCCTGTTTCGTACGCGATGAGCAAAGTGTCTGGCGTGACATTGTTCCAGATCGGATTTGCGACACCGCTTGCAACTGTGTTTGGACTCATTTTGAGTGCTTCCTGTGTGATTTATTATGAGAGAAAGAGAAAAAAAGCATAAAATGATTGGAAAAACTGCCAAAATGTATTAAGATAATAGGCGAACAAATAAAGAAATGAGATCTCAGAAATGAATATAAAACAGGCAAAAGAAGAAATTAAGCATACGGTAATGGCTTACCTTTCGAAGGATGAACAGGGAGAATACCGTATTCCTGTGATCAGGCAGCGACCGATCCTTTTGATGGGACCGCCAGGCATCGGAAAGACACAGATCATGGAACAGATCGCCATGGAGTGTAAGATCGGTCTGGTCGCTTATACGATCACGCATCATACCAGACAGAGTGCAGTCGGACTTCCAATGATAAAAGAGGAATCTTTCGATGGAACAACGTATCCGGTCACGGAATATACCATGAGTGAGATCATTGCAAGTATTTACCGTAAAATGAAAAAGACCGGGCAGAAAGAGGGAATCCTTTTTATTGATGAGATTAACTGCGTTTCGGAGACTTTAGCACCGACGATGCTGCAGTTTTTGCAGTGCAAGACATTTGGCAATCAGGCGATTCCGGAAGGCTGGCTGATCGTTGCAGCGGGAAATCCGCCGGAGTACAATAAGTCGGTGCGTGATTTTGATATGGTGACTTTAGACCGTGTCCGTTATCTGAACATTGAAGCTGATTATAAAGTCTGGAAAGAATATGCGAGAGCAAAACATCTTCATAATGCCATTTTAAGCTATCTGGAACTGAGACAGAAAAACTTTTACCGTGTGGAGGCAGATGTGGATGGTATCCGTTTCGTGACAGCGCGTGGCTGGGAGGACTTGAGCAGTCTGATGCAGGTTTATGAGAAACTGGATCTGCCGGTAGATGAGAGTGTCATCCGTGAGTTTATCCATCACGAGGACGTGGCAGAGGATGCAGCAGCATATTTTGAACTGTACCGCAAGTACCGGGATGATTACGGGATCGCGGATATCCTTGCCGGAAAAGTAAGACCGGAGACCTTTGCAAGAATCTATGCGGCGGCATTCGATGAGAGACTGAGCGTAGTGAATCTTTTATTGGACGGTCTGTCTGCATTTTTTGGAAATGTACAGGAAAATAAACAGATCGCGGATAACTGGTACGGATTTTTAAAAGAATATCAGAGACGGCTGAAAGAGGGCGAAGCGCCGGTGGACAGCTATCGGGCATTGCTGGAAGAAAGAATGGCAGTGGTGGAAGCTGAGAAACAGGCGGAAGTCTGTACAAAGGCACAGGTGGCAGGATGGGAGCGCATTTTTGCATTCTGGAAGGAAAATACACCGGATAGCGGATTAGATGTGAAAGAGAGTTTTGCACAGGCGAAAGCCGGGTTTGACAGACAAAGAGAAACATTAGAGGATGCGGAAAAGAAAGCGATGAATGCATTAGAGCATGCGTTTGATTTTATGGAACATGCGTTTGAAAATGGTGAGGAGATGGTCGTGTTTGTGACGGAACTGACGTTATCACCAGAAGCAGCAATGTTTTTAGCAGAGCATACCTGTGAGCGGTATATGACATATAACGAACAGCTTTTGATCGGAAAACGGAAAAGAGAACTCTTATCAGAACTGAATCGCTAGGAAATACACACTGCGCAGGCAACAGCGCAAGAATGGAGATTAAGATGAAACAGAGTGAAACAAGAAATCTTACAATGATGATGGATCTTTATGAAATGACGATGGCAAACGGTTATTTCAACGATCAGGACAAGGATACAAGAGTAGCATTTGATGTATTTTACCGCAGCAATCCGGATGGCGGCGGATTTGCGATTTTTGCAGGGTTAGAGCAGATTTTAGAGTACATTGAGAATCTTCATTTTGATGAGGAGGATATCGCATATTTCCGTTCTCTTAACATTTTTACAGAAGATTTTCTTGCTTATCTGAAAGATTTTAAATTCAGCGGTGATATCTATGCGTTCAAAGAAGGAACGATCATGTACCCGAATGAGCCGATCATCACGGTGGTCGCACCGTTAATTGATGCACAGCTCATCGAGACCGCTTTGCTTGCGCAGGTGAATCATCAGTCCCTGATTGCGACAAAGACAAGACGTATTGTGAGTGCAGCAGAGGGACGGGCTGTCTCTGATTTTGGTGCGCGCCGTGCCCACAACATGGATGCTGCAGTTTATGGTGCGAGAGCCGCATATATCGGTGGCGCAGTCGGAACGGCAACCGTGCTTGCCGGTCAGATGTTTGATATCCCGGTCAGCGGAACCATGGCGCATAGCTGGGTTATGTATTATAAGGATGAGTTTGAGGCATTTAAACATTATGCGGAGAATTACCCGGATGGAACGGTACTTTTGGTTGATACCTACGATGTTATCGGTTCCGGTATCCCGAATGCGATCCGTGTGGCAAAAGAAGTTTTAGAGCCGATGGGAAAAAGACTAAAGGGAATCCGTATCGACAGTGGTGACCTTGCATATCTTTCGAAAAAGATCCGTAAGATGTTAGATGATGCAGGATTAGAGGACTGTAAGATTGTTGTTTCAAACAGTCTTGATGAATATACGATCACATCCATTTTACAGCAGGGCGGTAAGATTGACAGTTTCGGTGTCGGCGAGCGTCTGATCACTGCAAAATCCGATCCCGTTTTTGGTGCAGTATATAAAATTTCAGCTGTGGAAGAAAACGGAACCTTTGCTCCGCGTATCAAGATCTCTGAAAATGTGGAGAAGATCACAAATCCGGGACTGAAAGATGTATACCGTATCTATGATGAAGCAGGACATTCCGTTGCGGATCTGATCACAAAGGCAGGAGAGAAAGTTGATATGTCTGTGCCATACCGCTATGCGGATCCGGTAAAACCATGGAAAAACCGTTCTTTTGAAAACTGCACAGCGAAAAAACTTCAGCAGCAGGTCGTAAAGGAAGGAAAACGTATCGTGGAGCCGGAATCCTTAGAAGATATCAGAGCTTATGTGGAAAAACAGCTTAATACCGAAGTGTGGGAAGAAGAACAGCGTTTTGAAAATCCACATGAACATTATCTGGATATGAGTCCGGCATATTACGAGATGAAGATGGATATGCTGCATGAATCACGCACCAGATAAAGTGTGTGCAGACGGATATGCTGCATGCATTGTGCAAAAATAAGACGTGTGCAGATACAAATAAGCAGTGTATCATGAGATTGTAAGAAATGATAGTAAGGAAAGAATAACGTGAAATTGATATACGACATCCCAGCATCTTTCTGGGGACTGTTCCGGTCCGTAAACCGGGACATCTATATAGAAGCACTTCTAACCATCAATGACGAATACCAGTACAACAATTACTTTTTAAGCAGAGAAGCATGTGTCCAGATCTTAAGCGACATGTGCTCCTCTCGTCGTTATGCCTTTATGAGGGAGGATAATGAGACAGAGGAAGATGAGGAGACCGCATTGCCGGGTCGTATCTTAAACTGGCTGGTGCGCACAAAATGGCTCAGAAAAATCGAAGATTACGAGGCGATGACCACCAATATCGTCATACCGGATTATGCGGCGGTGATGATCGAGGCATTTGAAAAATTGGCAGACGAGCCGTTAGATGACACGGATCTTTATATCCAGAATGTCTATGCGACGTTGTTTTCCTTTAAAAATGATCACCGCATGAATCTTACCATGTTAAAAACGGCACTTGTCAACACGAAGAAGCTGAATAAGGCATTGCAGGACATGCTTCATAACATGGATAAATTTTTTGAGCGTCTCTTAAACAAACAGTCCTACGATGAACTTTTAAAGGAGCATTTAGAGGGCTATGTGGAGGAAGTAGTCAGACGCAAATACCATATTTTAAAGACGAGTGATAATTTTTATATCTATAAAATGGACATCAAACGCTGGCTGAAAGAAATGCGGGAAGATGATGCCTGGGTGGAGCGTATCAGGCAGAAACAGCAGATGGAGCAAAAAGTTACGGAGGACAGGGCTTCTGTGTTAGATTCTAAGCGCACGGAAGAGGAACTTCCATTTTTATATACGAGAAGAAACAGGCAGGAGGATGTGTTGGATCTGATTGATCAGATCGAGCGTGGATTTGATGATATCGAGCACCGGATCTCAAATATGGATAAAGAGCACAGCAAATATATCCGTGCGACCGTGAGCCGGTTAAATTATCTGCTCAGTGACGAGACAGAACGGCACGGTATGCTGATCTTACTTTTGAATAAACTTGGATCGGCTGAGACGGAGAGTGAACAGAGTGAGATGTTAAAAGAGGTGGCGGGACATATGAATCTGTCATCTTTTGATGTTTTGAGTGATAATCCGCTTTACAAGAGAAGACGCCGCAGAAAATTTGAGGATGATCTGCAGGAAGAGGAGGAGCCGGCAGAACTTTCACGGGAAGATGTCCTGCGCTTAAATAAGATTGAGCACCGTTATACGGCAAAACAGATCGAGGAATTTATCGACGAACAGATGACAGATGGCATTTTAGAGACAGACCGGATGAATATTTCGGATGACGAATCCTTTGAAAAGCTGATCCTCGCCTACGATATCAGTATGCGCAAAAACAGCAGATACCGGGTGCAGGTGGAGGAGGAACAGGTTTCGAATGGAAACTATTGTTATCCGAAGATGACTTTTCGTGTAAAGCAAAAATCAATAGAAAGTGAACAGAATTAATGTTTGAAGGTTACGAAGAATTAAACACGCAGGATGTGGAGTGGATGCAGGAAGTGATAAGAACCTTACTTGCCCAGACATTTCTGCCGGAACGAAAATATGATAAAAAATACGGACGCATGATGCCGGAGCGCATGTACGATTTTTGCGACAGGCATTTGGAATTTCTGACGGAGTATTTTGCGGTTGCAGGGATAAAACTTTGTCAGGATACGGAGCTTGGCATCATTTATTTAGAGGGAGCAGACGGAATCGGTGAGAAACTGCCGAAACTTGCGACCATTTATCTGCTGCTGTTAAAACTGATCTATGATGAAAAAATGGCGGCGGTTTCTTCCAGTGTCAATGTAATAACGACGTTTGGAGAATTAAATGGAAAAGCGGGAGAATTCCGTCTCATCAAGGGACCGTCATCGATGACGGAGATCAAAAGAGCGTTTGCCATTCTGAAAAAATATCAGATGGTAGAGTTTTTGGATGTGTTTGACGAACAGCTTGAAAATACGAGGATCATGATCTATCCGTGTATCAATTTAGTATTGATGAGAGAAGATGTGAACGGGCTTCTTGGCAGTTTTTCCGATGAGGTAAAAGATAACGAGGTAGACGGGCAGGAGAATCTGGAGTGGAGCAGTGAGGAAACACTTTCAGAAAATGATATGACGGATGAAGAAAGTGATCTTGAACCAGAAGAAATGAATGTGGATGAGGAAGGAGAGACAGAAGATGGAACAGATGAATCAGGCATATAAAGTTTTTACCAGAATCTGCCTCAACAACTGGCATTATATTGACCGCAAGGTGTTAGGCTTAAATGAGAGTATCAACTTTTTTACCGGTCATTCCGGAAGTGGAAAATCAACAGTGATCGATGCAATGCAGATCGTGCTTTATGCGAACACGGACGGACGTGGATTTTTCAATAAGGCGGCGGCAGATGACTCTGACCGAAGCCTGATCGAGTACCTGCGCGGTATGATAAACATTGGCGAGAATAATCAGGCGGAATATAAGCGGAACAAAAACTTTTCCACGACGATCGTTCTTGAGATGGAACAGACGATCACAAAAGAAAAAGAATGTATCGGTGTTGTGTTTGATGTGGAGACTGCTACCAATGAGATAAACAGGCTGTTTTTCTGGCATAAGGGCGAGCTGATCCCGGGGGATTACCGGACAGAGAGCCGCGCAATGACGATCGGTGAAGTGCGCAGCTATTTACAGCAGAATTTCCCCAAAGATGAGATGTTTTACACTTCTAATAATGAGAGATTCCGCAGAAACCTGTATGACGTCTACTTAGGCGGACTGGATATGGAAAAATTCCCGCGCCTGTTTAAGCGTGCGATCCCATTTAAAATGAATATCCGGTTAGAGGACTTTGTAAAAGAATATATCTGCATGGAGCAGGATATCCATATCGAGGACATGCAGGAGGGCGCGATGCTCTATGGCAGAATGTGCCGCAAGATCGAAGCCACGATGCAGGAGATCGAAGAGTTAAAGCAGATCAGTGCACAGTATCAGGTGATGGAGGAGAAGAAAAAAGAACTGTTAAACTGCCGTTACCGGATGGACAAACTGACGATCTTACAGTTAGAGCAGACCATAGAGGAAATGCAGCACCGTGTGGAAAACTGGAAAAAGGATGTTATACTGCAGAACGAAAGTCTCGCCGAACTGCTTGAAATAAAGGAAAATTATGAAAAAGAGTACAGCGAGATCAATGAGCAGATCGCAGGAACCGGTTATGCAAGGCTTGAAGAGCAGTTAAAGAGTCTGGAAGAAAACTTAAGCCTTTTAGAGCGAAGTAAAAATAAGTGGGATGGTATCTGTGCAAGGTTAAACGGCTGGGAAGATGTAGATATCGTTTCGAATCAGATTCTATGGGATATCGAGAAGTTCAAAGAAGGCACGATCACCGGAGAGGAGATCGAACGTTTGAAACGAAGCCTGGTCGAAGTACAGAAAGAGGCAGAAAAGGACAGGCAGGAGGCTTCCTCGGAGATCCGTTCCATGAATAAAGAAGCGGATGTGTTAGAGAAAGAACTCACAGAGTTAAAACTTGGTAAAAAAGCATATCCGAGCGAGTTAGAACTTGCGAGATCCGAAATTGCAAGAAAACTTTCTGAACAGACCGGAAAAAATATCCAGGTCCGTATTTTTGCAGATCTCATTGATATTAAAGATGAAACATGGCGTAATGCGATCGAGGGTTATCTTTCCTGGAACAAACTTGCGCTGATCGTGGAGCCTGCCTATGTCAAACAGGCGATGGAAGTATACGAAACACTCGACGAGAAGCGTTTCTTCCGTGTATCTTTAGTGGATACGGAAAAACTGATGCAGGAGGATTGGCGCGTAAAAGACAATGCGCTTGCAGAAGAAGTAGAAGCAAAAGAGCCATATGTGAGGGCATTTGTGGACTTCTTACTCGGAAATGTCATCAAGTGTACTTCGGTGGACGAACTGCGCCAGTGCAAGATCGGTGTGACGGCAGACTGTTTATTATACCAGAGTTATCAGTTACGCCGTTTAAATCCGGACAATTATAAGAAACATGTATATATTGGTGAAAAGAGTAAGAAACAGCGCCAGAAGGAACTTGCAGCCAGCTTGGAGAAATTAGAGCAGGACAGAGCAGAATACAGAGAGCGCGAGACAGAGGCGAAAAATATTCTTGCCCAGGAATTTTTGAATGATACGGTCGAGGAGTATCAGAATCTGATATCAGACCTTTCCGAGAAGAAGGAAAAGGAAAAACAGAAAAACAAAACAAAGAAAAAGATGGAAGAGATCGGTGCCGGCACCGTGGAGATTTTGAAGAAACAGGCGGAGAAAATCCACGGAAAGCAGAAAGATTTAGAAGCGAAGATCGATGATTTAAAATACCAGATCCGGAAAAAAGAAGATGCCATTGAAAAAGACAGTAACGATTACATCACAAGAAATGAGGAACTTCTTGCGAAGAAACGGGAACTCCGTGGTTCCATTGAAGCGGAAGAGGCATTTGAAGCCTACATTGCCGGACAGAAAAATAAGAAGTATGAAAGCATGAAAGCGGCGACGCAGGAGGATATGAATCAGGCGGCGGTGCAGTGCACAGAGCAGAAAAATAAGCTGGTCGATGTCCGCATGAATTATCTGCAGAATCACCCGAAGCGTGATTTTTCGGCGAGTGCGGAGAACAATGATGATTATGATAACCTGCTGTCGGAACTTTCCTGCAATGAGTTAGAGGAATACCAGAAAAAGGCAGCCGAGCAGGCGAAGGCAGCGGTAGAGCATTTTAAGGAGGATTTTGTATACAAGATCCGCAGTGCCATAAAAGAAGCATATGTGCGCAGGGATGAGTTAAACCGCATCATCCGTAATCTGAACTTTGGTAAAGACCGTTACCAGTTTAAAATTACAAGAAATAAGGGAGCAGACGGTGCATTTTATGACATGTTCATGGATGAGGATTTAGAGATCGATCCGTCCTCACTTGCGTCGCCGGTGGAACATCAGATGAACCTGTTTTCCATGGAACACGAGAACAAATATGGGATGCTCATGAGCGAATTGATCCGTATTTTTATCCCGCCGGAAAATGCATCCCAGCAGGAGCTTGATGAAGCAAAACAGAACATGGTGAAATATGCGGATTACCGTACCTACCTCTCCTTTGAGATGGAACAGATCGTGGAGGGGGACGAACGTCTGGTTATCGGACTTAGCAAGATGATCAAGAAGAACTCCGGTGGTGAAGGTCAGAACCCGCTTTACATTGCACTGCTTGCAAGTTTTGCACAGGCGTACCACATCAATCTGTCTGCAAGACTGACAAGACGCCCGACGATCCGGCTTGTTGTGCTGGACGAGGCGTTTTCCAAGATGGATGCCGAGAAGGTGGCAAGCTGTATCGAGCTCATCCGCGGACTCGGTTTCCAGGCAATCATCAGTGCGACGAACGACAAGATCCAGAACTATATTGAAAATGTAGATAAGACGTTCGTTTATGCAAATCCGAATAAGAAGAGCATATCGATCCAGGAGTTTGAGAAGAAGGATTTTTCACAGCTGGTTGTAGAGGAGTAAGAGCAGTTGAAGAAGGAGAAGGAAAAAGAGACAAGAACCAGTATCGTTCAGGTGATCCTTGATGATTATGAACATGGCGATACTGATTGGAGAAAATATCCTAATCAGGGGGAAAATGATGGGAAACGTTCTATCAGAATCGTTCAGGCGCTGTATGATGAAATCGGAAAAACAGAGCTGAACAGGCAGGTTTTAGAGTTGCAGGCACGTCATCTGTTACAGGATGGAAAAGGGCAGAAGATAAGTGGATGGTACACAAGGGGAAGTGAACTGGAGCAGATCGTATATCGTTTGTCTGATATTCCCCAATTTTATGAAATGGATGGGCGGGTGCCAAAATATGAGCGCTATTTTGAACCATTTTTGAAACTTCGTCAGGAGTTACAGGAATTAAGAGAACGCCAGCAGACCTGGAAACCATGGATCAATCAGTGTATTGGGGAGTTGGAAAAAGACCTGGAACGTGAAAAAATTCCGAAAATATGCAAAGACGGAGAAATAAAGGAAATTTATTTTAACACGTTAGCCGGATTAAATGAGATAGAGGAACCGGTTTCAAGGCGGATATTCAGTAAAAAATTCCTGAAAAATTCAAAATCATTTCAGAGAGCAGTCCAGGATAAAATTATTTCGGATGCGAGAAAATTTTGCCAGGATGTGGATGCTGACGAAGAAGTTATGGGAAATGACGAAGTATTATCGGAAATTGGGATTGAGACATATCATCAGGAACTTTCTGTCAAAGGTTCGCTGCGGTTTGAACTTGCAGGAAACAAAATTGATACAGCCCTGTTTGCCTATGGTACGATCTTAAATGCAGAGACATTAAAATATGCAAAACTATTGCCGGAGCAGACGATCCGAAAAATTATAACGGTTGAAAATAAAGCCAATTTTATGGAAATGTCATATGATGAGGGAACACTGCTTGTCTATTCGCACGGTTTTTTCTCACCAAAGGAGAGACTTTTCCTGAAAAATCTCAGGGAGTGCCTGGGAGAGCAGGGGGCAGAGTATTTTCACACCAGTGACTTAGATTACGGCGGGATACGTATATTTATGAATATAAAAGAGAAAATTTTCCCAGATGTGAAACCGCTTGCAATGGATGAGGAGACGTTTTTCAAATATCAGCAATATGGGGAAAAACGGGATGAAAAATATTTGCAAAAAGTAAGGGACACAGACGTTCCGGCAGAATTAGAAGAACTTAAGGATTGTATTTTAAAAACCGGTTGTACGATAGAACAGGAAAGTATGCTTTTTTAGCAGGAGGGAATCATGCAGACATCAGCAGAGTTAAAAAAATTATTACAGCGTATCGATCATAAGGGATATCCGGCATATAAGGACACAAGAGGTTCTTATGAATTTCCGGGATATGTGCTTTCCATTGACCATGTGCAGGGAGATCCGTTTGCAGCACCGTCGAAGGTAAGTATCCATGTCCGCGGAAAACAGGCGGGATTCCCGGAACATCTTTATCAGAAAGACTGCAGAAGGATCGCCGTGCAGGATTATCTGCTGCGCCAGTTTGCCCGCCAGGTCGAGAAAGTTTCCTTTAAAGCGAAAGGTTCTGGAAAGAGTGGTCTTATGGCAGTCAGCCGTCCGGGACAGGAAGTGTTAGAGCGCAGTGCCTGCCAGATGGATGCAAAGAACGGCGATATCGTGCTGCGCATGGAGATCGGTTTCCCCGCCAATGGGAGAACGGTCAATTCCAGGGAGTTAGAAAAGATCTTCTTTGATTTTCTGCCGGAGTGCGTAAAAGGCTCCCTTTATTTCCGTTCCCTGAAAAAAGAAGCGGTGGAGGCTGTCGCAGATCTCGCCGAGGATCAGGCATATATCAGAGAGCAGTTAGATCCGATGGGACTCTGTGCGTTTGTGGCGGATGGTGCGATCCTGCCGCGGGAGTCCGGTGTCTCTGGCAGACCGATGAAAGATGCGGTGCGTTTTCAGTCACCGGAAAGTCTCTCCGTCACGCTGACGCTGCCACACCACGGAAAACTGACCGGAATGGGAATAAAGAAGGGCATCACGCTGATCGTCGGCGGTGGTTATCACGGAAAATCAACACTGTTAAAAGCACTTGAGACAGGTGTCTATAACCATATTGCGGGGGATGGCAGGGAGTATGTCATCACGGACGATACAGCAATGAAGATCCGTGCCGAGGATGGAAGAAGCATCCGTGACGTGGATATTTCCATGTTTATTCATGACCTGCCGAACGGGAAAGATACGGTATCCTTTTATACGGAGGATGCCAGCGGAAGTACTTCCCAGGCGGCAAATGTGATCGAGGCGATGGAGGCGGGCACAAGGGCATTTCTGATCGACGAGGATACCAGTGCAACGAACTTTATGATCCGTGATGAGCTGATGCAGCGTGTGGTCAACCGTGATGCCGAGCCGATCGTGCCTTTTATTGACCGGGTCGAGGAGTTGTATCACACATATGGTATCTCGACGGTCCTTGTTGCCGGAAGCTCCGGTTCCTATTTTCACAAGGCGGGCTGCATCATCCAGATGAACCGCTACGAGCCGTTTGAGATCACAGAGTCAGCAAAGCAGGCAGCGGCAGAGTTCCCACTTCCAAAACAGGACATTGCACCGTCAAAGCAGCCTGATTTTGACAGAAAAATAAAGCCGGACCGGATGTTTCAAGAGGACAACCGCTTAAAGATGAAAACGATGGGAAGGGATTCCATCTCCATCAACCGGGAAGTCATTGACGTCCGCTATGTGGAACAGCTTATGGACACGGAGCAGCTTGCGTCACTGGGGTATATGTTAAAATATATGCAGATCCATTTTTTTGATGGGAAACACACACTGACACAAGCGGTCGATGCACTTTGGGATGTTTTGCAGAAGAGGGGGATCGCAGCAGTCTGCGAGAGCAGTTATCTGCCGTGCGGACTTGCAATGCCGAGAAAGCAGGAAGTGTTTGCGTGCGTGAACCGGTACCGGAAGCTGGGACTGTAGGGATGAGGCATTGTTAGAGATTTGATTTAGACACTTTTTTACTGCAAAGGAAAAGACATTCTGTAAATGAATGACTGAAGGAAAAGGGGTATACAGAAGAAATATATGAAAACAGAACGACTTACAATCAGACCGATAGAGGAATCTGACTGGCAGAGTATTCAGAAAATATGGATAGATTTTAACAGGTCAAAATATGTGATTTACGACACATATAAGAATACAGATACAGAGGATGTAAAAAAAAGAATTGCAAAATGGGCAGATGCAACTCGTAATGGAAAAGAACATATTTTTATGGTAAGCTGCCTGAAAGATTTGGTAATTGGATTTATATCACTTAATATCAGAATGGATGGATATGAGATCGGATATGGATTCCTTGATCAATATCAGGGAAAGGGATATGTGAAAGAAAGTCTGCTTGCAATTTTTGATTATATGAAAGAACAGGGCGTAAAAAAAATATATGCCGGAACAGCAAAAAATAATCTCCCTTCTGTTGGATTGCTTAACAGTGTTGGTTTTCAACTGGTTGGAACAGAGCGGATTTCGTTTCATAAAGACAGTGAAGGAAATGATATTTATTTTGAAGGTGGAAATTTTGTGAAGGAACTGTGCTGAGCGGCATCTTTTGTCTGTCAGTTTTTTGTGATGGTGGAAAAAGGCAGAGCTGTTTGGACTTGTTATGAAAAAACTGGAATAGGTTAGAGAGGGGAGAAAATATGAGGTATTTACCGATATTGGGAGAACTCTTTGCATCTGATACGATCATCTTTTTTGTGATCGGTGTTGTGATCTTTGTATTTGCGGGAATCAGAATGAGGTCATTGAAAAGGAATCTGAAAGGTGTTGGAGTGTGCTTTGCCATTTATGCAGTGTGTGAAGCCTTTTCTAATATCCGTACAAACAATCTTTTGGAACTGATACTGTTGTTTGCAGGCACGATTGCGCTTGGTGGAATACTGGGGTTCTTCGTTGGAATTATTGTGTCTGGGATACGGAAAACGATGAGGAAAAATAAAACATGAATGAGTTTGAAAAAGAGTATCAGTTCATACAGAAAAACGGTTTGAAAGACAGCAGCCTGCGCTGTGAATATGAGCAAAAAGTAGCAAAATTGCGTGACCTGCCACAGAAATTGACCGGCTGACGTTAGACGGGTTTCGGACATGGTACTTAGAACATATGGAAGACTGTGAATAAAAGCATTGTAAACAGTTTTTAAATCGCAATCGAAAGCTGCAAAGGAGGTTCGGATGAAAAAATTTAAAACTATAGTTTCTGTGATCATGATGTTACTTTGTGGGTTTGTTGGACTGTGGATCGATGATACAATGGGCGGAGTTGCGGGAATACTGATCGCAGGAATTGCCTGTATTATTTATACGATAGATAATCAGGAGAAATAAGACAAATTCTTAATTTATGGAGAGCACCGAGTTGAAAAACTGCCGGACGGCTATCAGACCATGATCGGAGAAAACGGCTCTCCTTGACGGCGGTGTTGTTGCAGAGAGCGGAACACATGATGAGCTGATGAAAAAGAACGGACTTTATGCAAGACTGGTAGAACTGCAGACAGCTTCGGCGGACTGGAAGCTGAATGTCCGATAAAAGTTGAACAGAAAAATGATAAAATCATAAGAAAGACAGGTTTATTTTGGAAGAATTTCTAAGATGCCTGTCTTTTTTATGGGGATAGAGGGGAGTGCAATCCATTATTTTATGTTATACTGTGTCAGGAAAGTTTATTCTGTGAGCAGGATAAGACGAATAAATAAGGAGTACCATCATGGAAACCAACCATAACGAACCAAAGTATATCAGGGTAAAAGGAGCAAGAGTCCATAACCTGAAAAATGTAAATGTGGATGTACCTCTGCATCAGATTGTGGGGGTTGCAGGTGTCTCCGGTTCCGGCAAATCTTCGTTGGCACTTGGTGTTTTGTATGCGGAAGGGTCCAGACGTTATCTGGAGTCACTTTCTACCTATACGAGAAGGCGCATGACAGGAGCAGCGAAAGCACAGGTGGATGAGGTGCTGTATGTCCCGGCGGCTTTAGCACTTCATCAGCGTCCGGGAATACCGGGGATCCGCAGTACCTTCGGGACAGGAACCGAACTTTTGAACAGCTTAAGACTGATGTATTCGAGACTGGCATCCCATCGCTGTCCGAATGGACATTACATAGAGCCTACGTTAAAGGTAGCGGCAGAGCAGGAAATCTTATGTCCGGTGTGCGGGGAAAAAGTACATGCGCCGGGTGCGGAAGAACTTGCCTTTAATTCACAGGGGGCATGCAAAAGGTGCGGCGGAACGGGAAGCGTGCGGACGGTGGACATAGATTCGCTGGTACCGGATGATTCGATCAGCATTGATGAGGGAGCGGTTGCACCGTGGAACAGTCTGATGTGGTCACTGATGACGGATGTCTGCCGTGAGATGGGTGTGCGAACAGATGTTCCATTCCGCGAACTGACGGATGCAGAGAAAGAGATCGTCTATCACGGTCCGGCTGAGAAAAAACATATTTTTTATAAGGCGAAAAAATCAAATCAGGCGGGTGAACTGGATTTTACCTATTATAACGCTGTGTACACCGTGGAAAATGCGCTTGCAAAAGTAAAAGATGAGAAGGGCATGAAGCGCGTGGAAAAATTTTTAAAGGAAGATATCTGCCCGGAATGTCGCGGCAGCAGGCTTTCTGAAGCTGCGAGAGCACCAAGACTCCGTGGGATAGGTCTGGATGAAGCCTGCAAAATGACCTTAAAAGAACTGGTGGACTGGGTGGCAGGAGTGCCGGATTCCCTGCCGGAAGAAATGCGTCCCATGGCAGAATCCATCTGCGAATCGTTTCAGACTGTTACGAAAAGGCTGATGGATTTGGGACTGTCTTATCTGTCGCTTGACCGGGCGGCCTTTACATTGTCGACCGGAGAGAGACAGCGGATGCAGCTTGCCAGAGCTGTGCGAAACCGCACGACAGGTGTTTTATATGTGTTAGATGAGCCATCGATCGGTCTGCATCCCTCGAATATCAAAGGACTCAATGCAGTGATGCATGATCTGGTCGCGGACGGCAATTCCGTTCTTTTGGTAGACCACGACACGCAGATCTTATCGGAGGCGGACTGGCTGATTGAGATGGGACCAGAAGCCGGTGTGGGAGGCGGATATGTGATCGCGGAGGGAAGTATCCCGCAGATCATTTCCAATAAAGATTCCATGATTGGTCCTTTTCTGGCGAAAACGTCAGATATGCGTGTCCGCACGCAGGCAGGAGAAGAGGAAGTTTTTGCGCTGGGAAAGCTGCATTTATCTACGGATCATATTCATACGGTAAAGCCATTGGAGGTGGATATTCCAAAGGGAAGGCTTACCGTTGTGACCGGTGTGTCCGGTTCCGGGAAGACCACGATGGTTTTAGAAAGTCTGATTCCCGGACTGGAAGCTTCTTTTCGCGGAGAACATCTGCCGAAACATGTGAAAAGTATTTCGGCGGAAGGGATTTCCCATGTGAAACTGATCGATGCCTCACCGATTGGAATCAATGTCCGGTCAACGGTGGCGACTTATGCCAATATACATGATGAACTCCGCAAAATTTATGCAAAAACAGCGGATGCAAAAAATCGGAAATACAAAGCAGGGGATTTTTCCTACAATACCGGAAAGCTGCGCTGCCAAGTCTGTGACGGAACCGGGCAGATCAGTCTGGACGTACAGTTCTTACCGGATGTGGACATCCCCTGCCCGGAGTGTGGTGGGTCGAGGTATGCGAAAAAGGCATGGGAGATCGGCTATGAAAATAAACAGGGAAACAGGTATTCCCTGCCGGAACTGATGGAGATGGATGTCAACACGGCGCTGCAGGCAGTCACAGATCTGAAACTGGTGCATCAGAGGCTTAGTGTTCTGAAAAATTTAGGACTTGGTTATCTGACACTGGGTGAGGAGACACCGAGTCTTTCCGGCGGCGAGGCACAGAGACTGAAACTTGCCAGTGAAATGGGAAAAGGACAGTCGGATTCTGTCTTTGTGTTTGATGAGCCGACCATCGGACTGCATCCGTTGGATGTACAGACGTTACTTGGCGTATTTCAGGCGTTAGTCGACAACGGGGCGACCGTGCTTGTCATCGAGCATGATCTGGATGTGATCCGAAATGCAGACTATATCATTGATATGGGCCCCGGCGGTGGAGAGGAGGGCGGCAGAGTGGTCGCCTGCGGGACACCGGAGCAGATTGCAGCAAATGAAAAGAGCGTTACGGGAAAATATCTATAAAGAATAGTGGTTGCGTTTCTCATTCATTTCTGCTACAATGACCACGTCATTTTTAAATATATCAAAATTCAAATTTTAATGGAGGTGAATTTTCATGGACAGTTGCGATAGCGTAGGACGAAGTAAAATATGCGATGTACGAAGATGTAAAAAGAGAATGTGGCTGTCTGTGAGAGTCTGACCGCCATATTCTATATTGTTGTGCACCTTTTATACATCGCATCAGAGGATCCTTGCAATCACAATGAAGCGATGTATTTTTATGCCCATTTCAGGCGAAAAGGAGGTCACAATGAGAAAAGTATTAATCCCGAAAAAAGACTATGTAAAAGAACTGATAAAGATCATCCGTGTTACAAAAGATGAGCAGAAATTACGGAATCTGCTGTCAGATTATCATGAGAAAGATATCGCGGAGGCGATCACATTTCTGACGGAGACTGAACGGAAGCATCTCTACCATGTGCTCGGCTCTGAAAGGATCGCAGAGATATTTTCCTATTTTGATGATGCGGAAATATATTTGGAGGAACTGTCTTTAGAGCAGGCAGCAAAAGTAGTTTCCTACATGGATGCGGATGATGCGCTTGACGTGTTAGATGATCTGTCCGAGTCAAAGAAAAACGCGATCGTGAGTCATCTGGATGCAGACGCACAGAAAGATGTGCAGAAACTGCTCTCCTATGAGGAGGATGAGATCGGAAGCTGCATGACGAATAACTTTGTCTGTATTTCAGAGAAATTGTCCGTCCGGGAAGCGATGAGCGAACTGGTTCGTCAGGCGGGGGAACATGATAATATTTCAACGATCTATGTTACCGATGAAGAGGAAAAGTTTGCCGGTGCGATCGATCTGAAAGATCTGATCATTGCAAGAGAAAATACACCTTTGCAGGAAATCATAAGCAGTTCCTATCCATATGTGTATGAAAATGAAAAGATCAGTGAATGTGTGGAAAAGATTGCAGATTATGAGGAGGATTCCATTCCGGTATTGACGCAGGAGGAAAAGATTGTGGGTATTCTGACTGCGACGGATATCGTCGAGTTAGTAGATGATGCGATGGGAGATGACTATGCAAAACTTGCAGGTTTAACCTCGGAGGAGGATTTAAAGGAACCGACGATTGTGAGCATGAAAAAGAGACTGCCATGGTTGATCATACTGTTGTTCCTCGGGATGGCGGTGTCCTCTGTTGTCGGGATATTTGAATCTGTGGTTGCAGTTTTGCCGATCGTGATCTGCTTTCAGTCGCTGGTGCTTGATATGGCAGGAAATGTTGGTACGCAGTCGCTTGCAGTAACGATCCGTGTACTTGTGGACGAGGATTTGGATACCAGAAAAAAACTGGCTCTTCTCGGAAAAGAAATGAAGATCGGCTTTTTAAACGGAGCGAGTCTTGGCGTCATGGCACTTGTATTTCTTGGCATTTACATCCACCTGTTCAAAAAATATGCCTGGATGTCAGCATTCCTGATCTCCGGATGTGTTGGGATTTCTCTGGTCGTTGCAATGGTGATCTCAAGTTTTGTGGGAACGATCATCCCGATGTTCTTCCACAAGATCCATATTGATCCGGCGGTTGCATCCGGTCCGTTGATCACGACGGTAAATGATCTGGTTGCAGTAATCACTTATTATGGACTGGCGATGGTGTTTCTGATCGATATTTTTCATATTTAGGAAGGAACAGAGATATTATGAATACACAAAATATAAGAACCTTTTTTCAAACTATAACAGAGTCCAAAATACTGAATCTGTCATATGGCGAGGGAGAACATTATACAGTGCTTCCCATGATTGCAAAAAAAGAGGATACATTTTATCTGTGGGAAATTTCAGCCATGTCGGAACAGGAATATGAATACGGAAACAGAACATACAAAGAAGCGAAGACAAACCGGGCAGAGTTAAAGCAGAATCTGGAAGAAGCAGACCAGGTGTGGATCGAAAAAATTGTAAGCGGTGGCTGCTGTTTTGAGGCCGCTTCAGTAACAGGCACCTGTCTTGGCGAGAGATATAATATAGAGGAACAGATACAGTTTTTATATATGCTTGGACAGGGAGCGGAGTTAGGGGAGTTAGAACAGGTGGAGCTTGACAGGCTGTTTATCACCTGCTATGAACTGACGGGAAAAGACGGGCAGGAATTGTCCGAAGAAGCATTTTGGAATATGGGAAATGAGGATGTTACGGTTATGCTGTCAGAACAGCACCGATCTGTTCTGGTACAAAAAAGATTCCGCTTAAAGACGGGGGAATATACAAAACCCAAAGTGCTCCATCTGACCGGAGAGGCAGAAAGCAGTGTTTATATTCATGGCATCCGTTTCCATGATGTCTGGAAAGAGGCAGAGACACGTTTTGAAGATAAACACTATCTGGAACATTTCAGCAAAGAACAGATTGCACAGATGAAGCACGAATTTATGGAACTTCTGCCGCAGATATGTCCCAAAGGCTGTGTCCTGCCCATGATCGAATATGAGTGCGACAGGGATTATCAGATGCAGTTTTACACGACGGAATATCTGAAACGCGCACCAAAGCATCATTCTACGGCATTATTTTTAGCGATGCGTTCAGACACGCAGATCGGACCGATGGGATACAAAAACAGGGTATGCGAGTTAGAAGCAGTGGAGGAAGGCTTTGAGGGGGAGATATCCGTTGAATTATTTTTGTGTCATAAAACAATACCGGGAGAAGAGAAAAAAGCAAGGCATTAATGCAAATTTTGTGTTATCATGAGTGCAGGTGAAAGAAAGCAGGAGTGGAGATTTTTATGACACAGACTCATATAAATATTGCAATGTTAGCACATGTTGATGCAGGAAAGACGACATTGTCGGAAGCGTTATTATATAAAAGCGGCAGCATCCGGAAAGCCGGGCGTGTGGACAATAAAGATGCATTTTTAGATACCAATGAAATGGAGAGAAACCGTGGAATCACGATTTTCTCCAAACAGGCAGTTTTTTCGCATGGAGGATGCGAATTTACACTGTTAGATACACCGGGACATGTTGATTTTTCCGCGGAGATGGAGCGGACACTCCAGGTACTTGATTATGCGGTGCTGATCATAAGCGGTGCGGACGGTGTGCAGGGACATACGAGGACACTTTGGCGTCTTCTGGCGCGTTATAATATCCCGACGTTTATCTTTGTCAATAAGATGGATCAGCAGGGGACGGATCACGAAAAATTATCAGATCAGATCAAAGATACATTGAGCAGTGCCTGTGTGGATTTCTCAAAAAATGAAGACGGAACTTACAGGGATAAGGATTTTTATGAAAATGTGGCGGTCTGCAATGAAAAAGTGTTAGAAGCGTACTTAGAAGGCGGCAGTATTGAAGAGGAATCTGTCCGTGAAATGATACAGAAAAGGGAGTTATTTCCATGTTTCTTCGGTTCTGCACTGAAAATGGAGGGGATCGAGGAGCTGCTTTTGGCACTTTCCGAATATACGAAAATGCCGGAGTATCAGGAAAAGTTTGGTGCAACCGTATTTAAGATCACACGCGATGCGCAGGGCAGCCGTCTCACACATTTAAAAGTTACAGGCGGTGTGCTCAAGGCTAGAAATCTGCTGACAGGACATAAACAGAATAAGCCGGAGGATACCTGGGAGGAAAAGGTAAACCAGATCCGCATTTATTCCGGTGAAAAATATGAGATAAAAGATGAGGTGCCGGCAGGAACTATCTGTGCCGTGACCGGATTATCCTACACCTATCCGGGTGAGGGATTGGGAAGCCGGGAGGAGTCCGAACTGCCGATCTTAGAGCCGGTGCTGACCTATGAACTGATTTTGCCTGACGGTGTGCAGCCACAGGCGATGATGCCGAAACTTGCGATGTTAGAGGAAGAAGAACCGGAACTTCATATTGTCTGGAATGAGGAACTGCAGGAGATCAAGATACAGATCATGGGGGAAGTGCAGATTGAGATTTTAAAAGCACTGATCTTAGATCGGTTTGGTGTGGAGGTGGAATTTGGCACCGGAAAGATTCTCTACCGCGAGACGATCGCAGATACCGTGGAGGGAGTGGGACATTTTGAGCCGCTGCGCCATTATGCGGAGGTTCATCTTTTATTAGAGCCGGGAGAGACCGGAAGCGGACTTACCTTTGCGGCGGATGTCAGCGAGGATATGTTAGCAAAAAACTGGCAGAGACTGGTGCTCACACATTTAGAGGAAAAAGAACATGTCGGTGTGCTGACGGGATCGCCGGTCACGGATATGAAGGTTACGCTGGTTGCCGGACGTGCACATTTAAAACATACGGAGGGTGGCGACTTCAGGCAGGCGACTTACCGTGCGCTAAGACAGGGATTAAAGCAGGCGCAGTCTGTGCTGTTAGAGCCATGGTACGATTTCAGGCTGGAAATACCGAATGAATGTATTGGACGTGCCATGAATGACATAGAAGGAATGTCCGGCAAATTTGATGCCCCGGACCGGAATGGAGAGATGGCTGTACTGACAGGAATTGTTCCGGTTGCATCGATGAGTGACTATGCAAAAGATGTGACGGCATACACCAAGGGACATGGAAGCCTTACCTGTACACTGCACGGTTATCTGCCCTGCCATAACACGGAAGAAGTGGTGGAGACTACCGGTTATGATTCGGAGCATGATCTGGCAAATCCGACCGGTTCTGTATTTTGTGCGCATGGAGCAGGATTTGTGGTTCCGTGGGATCAGGTCATGGACTATATGCATTTGGAAAGCGTTTTAAAACCGGCAAAAGAAACCGATGCATGGCAGCCAAAACAGATCTATATGCAACAGCAGAGCAGGGAAGAAGCGTGGATCGGCACAGATGAGATTGACAGAATCTTAAATCAGACATACAATGCTAATAAACGGGAAAAATCTGCTCCGGGGCGTAATGTCTGGAAACGATCAGGCGGAAGCAGCACGAACATATCGCCGGTAACACGGACTTACACACCGCCATTGTCGGACAAAGAATATCTGCTGGTGGACGGTTACAATGTGATATTTGCGTGGCATGAGTTAAAGGAGCTTGCCCGTGACAATGTGGATGGAGCACGTGGGAGGCTTCTCGATATTTTATGTGATTATCAGGGAATGCGTGGATGTGAACTGATCGTGGTGTTTGATGCATACCGCGTACAGGGACACAAGACTGAAATGTATGATTACCACAATATTCATGTGGTTTACACGCGGGAGGCAGAGACTGCGGATCAGTACATTGAGAAGTTTGCACATGAAAATGGAAGAAAATATCGTGTGACGGTTGCAACATCGGATGGATTAGAGCAGATCATTATCCGGGGAGCCGGATGCGGACTGATCTCTGCAAGAGAATTGGAAAAAGAGATCACACGCAAACGCGGGGAAATGTTAGAAACATATCAGGCAAAACGTGAACCGGAAAAGAAGGTGCATATGGCAGAGCATATCCCGGATGAGGTGGCGGAAGCAGTCAGAAAGGCGGATTTTCATGAATAAACAGGAAGAAGTAAAATTTACACAGTCCGGCTTTTTAAAAATTGACGGGAAAAAAAGAGTTTCAATTCGATTTGAACGTGGAAGTGATATTGCAGAGGGCATGCTTCCGCCGGGAAAAATCACAAAGAATCATGGATTTTCCGATAAGGAAGTAGCAGGATTGGAAGTCTATCTGGAGATGAACTGTGATGAGATCTACAAAAAGGCGAAGGAAATTGGTAAATTTACCAACTTATTATAAAAGAATATTTCCGTTATTTTTCGCATGGGTGATCCTGCTGACGACCTGTGTTGGCAGTCAGTCGGATGCCTTTCAGATGATATCAATCGAAAAGGCGTCCGGTCAGACTATGTTCTCAGGCGAGCGTCTGGTAAAAACACATGATGCGCTGTTAGAGACAGCCAGAGGACGCAGCGAAACATTAGAGAGCGGGAGAGAAAAAGAATTTGCATCCGTAAACTGGCGCAGAATGGCAGGCGTTACAATAAGGATTCTGCTTGTCATACTTCCGGCACTGATTCTGCAGTTCTGGAGCATCTGGTATCGCAGGGCGGATGAGATCGTCCCGCGCGGACTGCTCTTAGTGAAGTTTGTGAGGAGGGCGGACGGAAAAAAGAATGGCATTTTAGCTCTCATGAAATAAAGATAAAAATATTATTTTATGAGAGGTAGAAAAAATGCAGATTCTTATTTGGATTATGATGATCGTTGGTGGTGCCGCAGGACTTCTGTCCACGGCTTATCTTGTATTGGCTATGCCGATAATTCTTGTGTGGAAGATTTTCCGCAAGGTAAGATACCATATAGCGATCTGTGATTGATGAAGCGGATTTGTAAGGTTTGTAGAAAAAAATGAACAGTTCCTGTATGTCATTTAGCTGCGGAAAATGGAAGCAGATGATATGCAGGAAAAAGAATACATGTGAAATTGTACAAAATAATTAGGGTTTAAAAGGGTTTGGAGCATTCCCAAACCCTTTTAACGTGTTATAAAATCAGAAAGTGACAGGGAGAAAACTGGTGTAAATGCGGTGGGGATATGGTACAATGAGCGGGTATGGAAAGAATTGGTGGGTGAAAATCGTGCAGAGTATGGAGTAGAGATTATCAAAAAGTTGTCAAAAGAACTTACAGATAAATATGGAAAAGGTTATGACAGAAGTAATCTTTATCATTGTGTACGATTTTATAAAGCCTTTCCAGAGATTGTCGACACACTGTGTCGACAATCTAATATTAGACTTTCATGGTCTCATTATAGAACTTTATTACAGGTGCATGATAAGACAGCGCGTGATTGGTATGAGAAAGAAGCATATGAGCAGACCTGGAGTGTGCGTACTTTACAGCGGAATATAGATACACAATATTATTACAGATTACTGCAGTCGAAAGATAAAGATGCTGTAGAGCATGAGATGCAGGAAAAGACATTTGAGTATCAGCAGGACAAGTTAGAATTTATAAAAAATCCCGTTGTGGTGGAATTCTTAGGATTGACATTGGACGCTTCTTTTAATGAGACAAAATTAGAATCGAGCATTATCTCAAATTTGCAGAAATTTCTTATGGAAATGGGAAAAGGCTATGCGTTTGTTGCAAGACAGCAGCATATTCATACAGAGAAACAGGATTATTTTATAGATTTGGTATTCTATAATTATATTTTAAAATGTTTTGTATTGATTGATCTGAAAACAACCAGAATTACCCATCAGGATGTAGGGCAGATGGATAAATAGAAGCACAAAAGGCGGTTTTTTATTTACAGCAGAAAGAAACGGAAGAGCAAAACTGAAGGAGGAAAATCCTCTGCTCCTGCAAGAGGCACATGCTATGCAAAAGTAGCATAGCAGACATTTTGCTCCGCAAAACAAGGAGGGAAATCCTCTGCTCCTGCATGGGCAGTCGCATTTTGCTCCGCAAAACAAGGAGGATTAGAATGCTTCCACAAGCGTTTTTAAACAGAATGGAATCAATGCTCGGAAATGAATATCCGGCATTTTTAGAAAGTTATGACAAGGATAAATATCAGGCACTGCGGTTAAATAGTATCAAGGGAGATACTGCGCAGATGCAGGGAAAAGTACCTTTTTCTCTGCAGCCGGTAGTCTGGGCGAAAGATGGATTTTATTATGAAAAAGATAACGCCCCGGGCAAGTATCCGCTTCATGAGGCGGGAGTGTATTATATCCAGGAACCGAGCGCCATGGCACCGGTATCCTATCTGATGGGAGATTATGATGTGGTGATGAAAGAGCCGGCAGCCTGTCAGGAACGGATCTTAGATCTGTGCGCGGCGCCTGGCGGAAAAAGCACACAGATCGCAGCAAGAATGCATGAAATGTACACATCAGGGAAGTGGAAGGAGCAGGGACTTCTCATCTGTAATGAAATCCATCCGGCACGCGCGAAGATTTTATCGGAGAACGTGGAGCGGATGGGGATTGCAAATGCAATGGTGACGAACGAGACGCCACAGCGTTTAGCGGAGGTGTTCGAGGATTATTTTACCCGTATTCTGGTGGATGCACCGTGTTCCGGGGAAGGCATGTTCCGCAAAAATGAAGCGGCATGTGAAGAGTGGAGCCCTGAAAATGTCAGCCTTTGTGCCGAAAGGCAGGATGGAATTTTAGACTGTGCGGCTTCCATGCTTGCACCGGGCGGCAGGATCGTGTATTCGACATGTACGTTTGCCCCGGCGGAGAATGAGGGAAGCATGACGCGCTTTCTGCTGCGGCACCCGGAGTTTCGTATCGTGGAAGTAAAAAAGGCAGATGGCATGTCGGCAGGAGTACCGGAATGGGCCTATTTCGGGAAAAAAATGGGACAGGTATTGCCTGAGATTGCACAGACGATCCGTCTCTGGCCACAGCATCTGAAAGGAGAGGGCCACTATCTGGCTGTCCTTGAAAAAGAGGGAACACTAAGACAGGGTTATTGCCGGAATGGGGAAGAAAAAGGAATCCCTGCAAAAGATTTGAAAGTACCGGGCAAAGGAATCGTGGAATTTCTGGATTTTGCGAAAGATACATTAGATCCACAGACATTAGCCGGACTGGAGAAAAATGGTACATATCTGAAATTTGGAGATCAGCTTTATCTTGCACCGAAAGGTATGCCTTCTGTAAAAGGTCTTAAAGTCCTGCGACCGGGACTGCATCTTGGAACGGTAAAAAAGAACCGCATGGAGCCGTCACATGCGCTTGCACTGGCACTAAAAAAAGAACAGGTGCGCTATACGGCAGATCTGGCTTCGGACGGAGAGGTGATTCGTGGTTATTTAAATGGCGGAACTTTTTCTTATGAGGGAGAAAAGGGATGGTATCTGATCATGGCAGACGGATTTAGCAGCGGCTGGGGAAAACTGGCGGGTGGAATCATGAAAAACCACTATCCGAAAGGACTTCGAAAAATGTGGTAGTGTGAAAATGAGATTTTTGTCGGGGCAGAATGCCATTGTGCAGGGTGGAAAGCTGTTTCAAGGCACTTTACAGGCAAAAAAATGTGATTTATTATAATAGTATCGTTATCGTTGATTATATGGAAAGCGAAGATGTTTATGAAAAAGAAGACAATCATTCTGCCGTTACTTGTATTTTTGGTGGGAATCAGTGTTTTAATGGGAACGGTGTACAGCGTAAGGGAAAATCAGCAAAAACAAAGCCAGTCAGCTGCAGAATTAAATGCCATGACATATGCGGAACGCATGAAGACGGAAGTCATGGGAGGAATTGGAATTACGGATACACTCGAACAGATTTTAATCAGTGAGGATGGAAAATTTGAAAAATTTCAGCAGATAGCCGGGAATCTGATGAGCGATTCCATTCAGAGTATTCAGCTTGCGCCAGATGGCGTTGTGACGGATATTTATCCGGAAAAAGGAAATGAGACAGGTAAAATTGATCTGCTGAATGACAAGGATCGTGGGGAAATTTCCCGTTATGCGAGAGATCATCAGATGACGGTTATGCAGGGACCGTTTCAGTTAAAACAGGGTGAATATGGAATTGCGGTAAGAAATCCGGTGTATCTGGATCAGAAAGACGGACAGGAAACTTTCTGGGGATTTACGATCGTGATCATTCGTGTACCGGACATTTTTGCGGACTCGGTAAAAGCACTTTCGGATTTTGGATATCAGTACCAGCTTTCAAAGACTGTTTCTCCGTGGGAGATGTCCTACGAATATGTCTATGGTTCCGGGAAAAAGCTGACCAATCCGGTGTCTTACATTTTTGATATGGGGGGAAATCAGTGGAAGCTTGAGGTAATGCCAGAACATGGAGGGTACAATATATATTTGTATGAAATTCTGATTGGTGGAACGCTGATCGTACTGCTTTTGACAGGGCTCACCAGGACACTCTTAAATCTTGATGAGCATCGTAAAAAATTCAAAAAACTTGCGGTGACAGATCCACTGACCGGAATCTATAACCGCCATGGATTTGATGAACTGGTGGAACGGTATCTGAAACAAAATACGGAGAAGCATTGTGTCGGGGTGCTGCTTGATATTGACGATTTTAAATCTGTCAATGATATGTATGGGCATGCTTCCGGTGACCGTGCTCTGCAGATTCTGGCAGAGAGCATGAAGAAGTTCTTTCCGGAAAAGGCTGTGCTTGGACGTAATGGAGGCGATGAATTTTGTATTTTTCTCCCGGATTGTACGTGTGGTGAAGTAAAGGAACAGATGGAGCAGTTTACGAAGCTGGTAAGAACTTTTCCATATGAAGGTGAGCAGGAAAAGTTCAGTATTTCTCTTGGTTATGCGGAGTATCCGCGATATGCGGAAACTCTCGAACAACTGATGCACTGTGCGGATACTGCTCTCTACGAAGTAAAACTGCTTGGAAAACAAGGGTGCATGGAATACCGGGAAGGACTTCGTCCGGAAATCCGGACACAGCTTGGGTTTGTGCTGAAAGATGTCTCGGAAAATCTTCCGGGAGCTTTCATTATATACAGAGCAGATCATGAGACGGATGAAATTCTGTTTGCAAATCGTGAGATGATCCGTCTTACCGGATGCAGGACGATGGATGATCTGCTTGCTTATACGGACAGAAGCTTCCGAAATCTTATTTTAGAAGAAGAAAGAGATGCAGTGGAGCAGAGTATCTGGCAACAGATCAATGCGGGGCATGCCAACGATTACGTGTATTTTCATCTGGTAAAAGCGGATGGAACCAGTCTGCCTGTGCTGGATCATGGAAGAATCGTAGAGAGTGCGCGTTATGGAAAGATCTTTTACGTACTGCTTATGGATCAAAAATCAATGAAATGGCATTATGGCGAGAAATATTAAATGTAATTATTACAATTACATCGGCTTTCTGATATAATTACTGCCAGAGAGAGGCGTTTAAGCAGTTTCAATAAAGAAAAAAATAATGCAGAGATGTATATTCATTTACGGATACACATCTCTGCATTTTGTTTACGATCATAGCTATGCCAGCGCAGGATACAATCTATGATTCTGAACTTTGACTTGCAATTCTAAAAAGAATCCACTATCGGATGTTACCTATCAGGCACGTTCCTTCGCACCTGATTTGACCGTGAAAAATCCAAACTGTGCCGCAATCTTTCTAGCGTAAGTCAGCGCAAAGAACAGGATAAAGCTGTCGATCGGCAGCATGATCACGTTTTTGATGACACGCGGGCCAAGCAGAGCAATAAAGCCTTTTCCGTAAAGCATGGAGATCCAGAGCGTATTCAGACCGCAGTTGATGACCAGCTTTACAAAAAACTCGGCGATCACGATACGCTTGATGGAGACCGGACGGCGGTAGAGCAGGGTGCCGTAAATCAGACCGGAAAGCATGGCATTAAAGGTGAATCCAAAGAAAAACGGACCATCCGGTTTTAAGACATACTTTAAGAGGTCGAGTGCACCGCCAAAGAGACATCCGACTGCAGGACCGAATAAAAATTCAACGATGCGGTTTGGCAGACCGGAAAAACCGATTTTGATGTAAGGACCGAGCTGGATGCTTGCGACCATACTTAAGACGATGGCGAGTGCAGCTAAGAGTCCGCAGAGCACGACCGTCTTTGTGTGGCACAGTTCCTGGAGTGATTGTTGATACAGTTCCTTTAATTTTTTCATAAAAAAAGCCTCCTTCCTTAGCAGTTTCCTAAAACCACATAGAGGAGACATAAATACCTTTATGCAGCAGCGGGATGCGAATTCTGTACCGCAAACAAAAGCAGCGCCTTTGTTTTTCGTCCGTGTGACAACTCCCTGTTCACATGGCACTTAACGCACAGAGTTCTACTCTGCTAATATGAAATATTAGTTTTGACAAATTCTGTTATAGCACACTGATAAGATATTGTAAAGGATAACTTATATTTTGTGGTGTATTTTTTAATATTTCGTTACTGTTCAGACCATTGTAAAAACTGACGAAATTTAAAAAAATATATTTGTGGATAAACTCAAGCAGGATGGAAAGTTTCGTTAACGACTT
>DMYD01000037.1:0-8467 GCA_003483745.1 Roseburia sp.
CCACTTAGCATATAAAGTAATATCGCCAGTAACCTTAGAAGAAAAATCATAAGCTGTTGTACAGTCTTTATCGGTAAACCAGCCGGCAAAAGTAAAACCGGTTTTGGAAGGATTTGCTGGCTTTGAAGCTGTATGATTGGACTCTACAGACTGGTTTGCAATAGAACTGCCGCCGTTGGAATCAAAGGAAACCGTATAAGCAATGTTCCACTTTGCATACAAGGAAATATTACCAGTGACTTTAGAGCGAAAGTCATAAGCATTTGTGCAGTTTTTATCGGTATACCAGCCTGCAAAAGCATAACCGGTTAAAGTCGGATCTGCTGGCTTTGAAATCATACCATTTTATCTCCTTGCGGCTGACCGGCTGGCAGAAAAAAAGAAATATGGATATTTTGCGCTTCTGACTGCTGTTATGGCAGTGACAAATTATTTCTTTTTTGTCGGGGAAGTGATATTTGTGACCGTATATATCATTGTGCGGTATGTGGCGGATGCACAGTATGATAAAAAAGAGAAACTGCACTGTGTGGGACGGTTTGCTGCAGAGGGTGTGTCAGGTACTCTGATGGCATGTTTCTTTTTGCTCCCATCTCTGCTTGCGGTGGCAGGCAACCGGAGAGTATCGCAGACGATTTTTGACAGAAATTTATTTGTTTATCAGGATGTAAAAACTTATTTTGCAATCCTAAAGAGTATGATTCTGCCGCCGGATATCATCAGTGGCGGAACATTGTTTGGAACGAAGGAAGGGCAGGTGGCGTCACTCAGTCTGTATCTGCCTTTGTTTGCGGTCAGCGGAGTTATCGCATATCTGATACAGAAAAAAGGATGGGATTTCCGGAAAAAACTGTGTGCTGTCTGTCTGGTTTTCGCATTTGTTCCGGCATTCAATTCGCTTTTTGTAGCAGGAAATGCGGTATATTATGCAAGATGGTTTTTCATGCCGCTTTTGATCATGGCATCTATGACAGCATCTGCGGTGGAGGATTTTGATGGAAAGTCATTTTCGATGGGATCGGTTTTTTATGGCGTTCTGCTGATGGTATTTTTGCTGATCGGAGTCATTACCAGATCGGCACTGGTAGAGGCAGATGGATTTTTTCAGATTCAGAACCGTTCGCTGTATGAGCTGGAACTTGTGGCAGGAATCGGCAGTTTTGTGATACTGGCATATCTGGTATGGATTTTGAAGAAGGATAAAAAGAAAAAATATCTGAATGTATTTCTGACAGCGACTGTGGTCTGCTGTGTAGGAACCGGGTATCTCCATATCCATATGGGATATACACAGGTGACAGATCATGGCAGGGAATCTTATAAAGAGCAGATTTTTACGGAAATGGCAAAGATCAGACCGCAGGAGGATGAATTTTACCGGGTGGAAACGGATCAGTCGAACCGCAATGCCATGATGTGCCAGGATGTCCCATCCGTGACCTGTTTTTTAAGTACGGTTTCGGGTTCCATTATGGATTTTTATGATTTTGCAGGGATAACACGTGATGTTGCGAGCGAAATTCCATACGACAGACCGGGAATCCGCAGTCTTTTGTCAGTAAGGTATTTTTTGCAGAATGAGATAAGTTCGGATGACTATGGATTTGTGAATCAGGATTTATTGACAGGATATGAAAAAACAGGGGAAGAAAACGGCTATGGCATCTATGAAAACAGGAATTATCTGCATATGGGAACGGTTTTTACAAGCTGTATGAAACGCTCTGAATACGAGAAACTCTCAGAGAAACAGAAAGATCTTGTGCTGGTGTATACACTGGTTGCGGAGGATGATGTGACTGAAAAAATCATAGAAGAGACAGGTGCGACAGAGCTTTTGGCAGCACAGGTTCCGAAAATCAGTGCAAAAGAATTTGCGGCACAGTGTGAACAACAAAACAAAAGCGCAGCGAACCGGTTTACATATGATGACACATATCTTACTTTTGATTATACAGACACGGATGGAGGGATCGCATTCTTTTCCGTGCCATACAGCAGTGGATTTTCTGCCTGTGTTGATGGGAAATATGCAGAAATTTTTAAAGCGTATGGAGGTCTTATGGCAGTCTGTATCCCGCAGGGCACACATACGGTCACACTTACCTACCGGGAACCGGGACTACTGCCTGGGGTAATTGGAAGTATTTCAGGTATTGTTTTATTTGCGCTATGGATGGTCGCCTGTGGCAACAGAAAGAAAGGGTAAATCCGGCAGGGGTTCTATACAGAACATGTTAAAAAAATAGCTGCAGATTTTTCATCTGCAGCGTTGTCGTTCATGTGTCAGTACACTAAAATGTAGAAAAATGATACAGCGTCTTGGAATGGAACGGTGCATCCGGGTGTAACACGATACTTGGGAAGTTGTCGTGGTTGATCGCATCCGGGAAATGCTGTGTTTCTAAGCAGACGCTGGTGCGGCTGTCATAGATTTTACCGTTTTTGCCCGGCTGTTTCATCGGCTGGCTGGCAACATAAAGCTGCATGCCCGGCTGATCGGTAAAACAGGTCATGCGGATACCGCTTTCTTTGGACTGTAGTACGGCTGCTTCGCGAAGACCGGTTCCGTTGATCACAAAGTTGTGGTCGTAGGTGCCGAATTTGTGCAGCTGGTCATAGTCTGAGTAATAAGACTTGCCGATCGTATGCATCACTCTGAAATCAAACGGTGTATTGTCGACCGGGATCAGTTTTCCGGTAGGTGCCTGCGAATCGTCGAGTTCTGTGACTGCGTCTGCATCGATATACAGTTCGTGAGAAAGAATATCACCGTTTCCCTCACCGTTTAAGTTAAAATAACCGTGGTTTGTGACATTCAGCAGAGTATCCTGATCTGCGGAAGCTTCGTATACGATCGAGAGCTCATTGTCCTCGGACCAGCCGTAGGTGACGGTCAGAGTCAGATTACCAGGATAACCTTCCTCGCCGTCGGCGGAAATCATAGTAAGGATCAGTTTGTCATCTTTGACTTTTGCGTCCCATGGTTTGGAGGCATATCCGACCAGACCTCCGTGAAGGTGGTTGGTGCCGCAGTTTACGGCAAGCTGGTATTCTTTTCCGTTTAAAGTAAAATGACCGTCTTTGATGCGGTTTGCAACACGTCCGACAACGGCGCCAAGGCTTGCATCGTCATTTTCATAAGCGGACATGGTGTCCATGCCAAGGCAGACATCTGTTGGATTGCCATTGCGGTCCGGAACGACGATCTTTACAAGACGGCATCCGAAGTTAAGAATTTCTACATAGGCACCAGCCTCATTTTCAAGATGGTATATATTAATATTTTCTCCTGTGTTAGTTGTACCGAAATCAGATTTTGTAATTTTCATGAAAACCCCTTTCCAAACATAACTGTTTGCAGATGAACAGTAATAATTATGCCACATTTACGGAAACATAGCAAGTTACAGTTCGGATTCTATGGTAATTTTGCTGGAAAATCAAGGTACAAATCCGCGAATTATGCACACTCTGTTGCCTATTTGGATAAAATGTGCGATAATACAAATGTTTGGGAAAAATAAAAATAAGAATTATATTAGAAAAGAAGTAGTGATATATGCAGACGAAATTGATAAAGATAGACGCGGATAATCCGAATAAGGAGGATATGCAGGAAGCGGCAGAGATTATAAGATCCGGCGGGCTGGTAGCATTTCCGACCGAAACGGTTTACGGACTCGGGGCAAATGCACTTGATCCGGAGGCGTCAAAACGGATCTATGCGGCAAAGGGACGTCCTTCGGACAATCCGTTGATTGTTCATATATGCAGATTTGAAGAACTTTTATCCATTGCAAAAGAGGTTCCGCCGCAGGCAAAGAAACTGGCAGACGCGTTCTGGCCGGGACCGCTTACCATGATTGTGTGGAAGAATGAAAAGGTTCCGTATGAGACCACCGGTGGAATGGATACGGTGGCAATCCGCATGCCAAATCATCCTGTTGCGCTTGCACTGATCGATGAGAGCGGTTGTATGATCGCGGCACCGAGTGCCAATACTTCCGGAAAGCCGAGCCCGACAGAAGCGGCACATGTGGCATTAGATCTTGATGGTAAGATACCGATGATACTGGATGGGGGCCCGGTTGGAATCGGTATTGAGTCTACAATCATTGATCTGACGGAAAAGATACCTATGATTCTGCGCCCGGGTTATATTACAAAAGAGATGTTAGAGGAAGTACTCGGGGAAGAAGTGCGCATTGATCCGGGAATCATTGCTGCGGATTCCACAAAGAAGCCGAAAGCGCCTGGAATGAAGTATAAACACTATGCGCCAAAGGCAGATCTGGTGCTGGTTGAGGGAGAACAGGAGGCTGTTGTTGCAAAGATCAATGCATTAGTCAGGGAAAAACAGGCAGCAGGACTAAAGGTCGGTGTTGTTGCAACGGATGAGACAGAATCTTTGTATCAGGCAGATTATGTGGTGACGATCGGAGCGAGGAGCGATGAGGATGCCATTGCCAGACATTTATATAAAATATTGCGTGAATTTGATGATTGGAATGTAGATGCGATTTATTCAGAAAGTTTTTCAACACCGAGAATCGGTCAGGCAATCATGAACCGGTTAATGAAAGCAGCAGGACATCAGGTGATTCAGGTTTGATGGGAGAAGGAAGGATAACGCATGAAACAATATAATCGAATCCTGTTTGTCGCGGAGAATGGAACTTGCCGTGCTCCGATGGCAGCGGGCATACTTGGGGAGTATGTATTAAAACATCCGGTTGAAATCGGTGCGAGAGGAATGGTCGTTTTATTTCCGGAGCCGCTCAATCAGAAAGCGGAAGCAGTCATGATCAGCAATGGGATCAATCTGGATGGCTATATGTCGGCACAGCTGACGGAAGAAGATTTTACAGAGGACACATTAGTTCTTGTTATGGAACACGCCCAGTTAGAAAAGGTTCTGGAAAAATACGAGAGAGCCAACCCGGAGAATGTATATGTTCTCACGGAACTTGTCGGAGATGAACTGGAGATTTTAGATCCGTATGGCGGCAGTCTGCAGGCATATGGGCTATGCTATGAAACAATGAGAAAGACCATCAAAAAGCTGGTCACTCTTTTAAATGAAGAAAGTAACGAAGGAAGCGAGGAAAATTAAAATGGGAAAAATCGTAGTAATGGATCATCCGTTGATCCAGCACAAAATCGGTATCATCCGCAGAGAGGAAACCGGATCAAAAGATTTCCGTACCTTAGTCAGCGAGATTGCAATGCTGATGTGCTATGAGGCAACCAGAGACTTGAAACTTGCAGATGTGGAGATTGATACACCGATCTGCAAAACGACTGTGAAAGAGTTAAAGGGCAAAAAGCTTGCTGTTGTACCGATTTTACGTGCCGGTCTTGGCATGGTGGACGGTATGCTGGCAATGATTCCTGCAGCAAAAGTCGGACATATCGGACTTTATCGTGATCCGGAGACATTAGAGCCGGTAGAGTATTACTGTAAACTTCCGGCAGACTGCGCAAACAGAGAGGTGTTTGTGGTGGATCCGATGCTGGCAACCGGAGGTTCTTCGTCTGCAGCAATTCAGATGTTAAAGGACAAAGGGGTTAAAAATATACGTCTGATGTGCATTATTGCAGCACCGGAAGGCGTGAAAAAAATGCAGGAGGATCATCCGGATGTAGATGTATATATTGGGGCTTTAGATGACCATTTAAATGAGCATGGTTATATTGTTCCGGGACTTGGAGATGCCGGAGACCGTATTTTTGGAACCAAATAACAGTACAGGTTATTGAAAGTTTTGGAGGTTAACATGAGCGGCAAAAGGGAAGATTATATCAGTTGGGATGAATATTTTATGGGAGTTGCAGTACTTTCGGGAATGCGTTCAAAAGATCCGAATACACAGGTGGGAGCCTGTATTGTCAGCGAAGATCACAAGATACTCTCGATGGGGTATAACGGATTTCCGACTGGCTGCTCGGATGATGAATTCCCATGGGAACGTGAGGGAGAACCTTTAGAAAATAAATATTTTTATACCACACACAGTGAACTGAATGCGATTTTAAATTATCGTGGAGGAAGCTTAGAGGGTGCGACGATTTATGTTACATTGTTTCCCTGCAATGAATGTGCAAAAGCGATCATTCAGTCGGGGATCCGCAGGATCGTGTATGACAGTGACAAGTATGAGGCAACACCGGCGGTCGTGGCGTCAAAAAAGATGCTGAATGCGGCGGGAGTTGTACTGCAGCGTTATGAACATACGAATCGCAGGATAGAGTTGGAACTGTAATATGAATCAAAAAAACATGTATGGAAGAAACTGTTACAGACGGGATTTTTCATACATGTTTTTTTGTGCAGTGATGTTTTTGGAGGATTGTAATGTTTTGTATATAATAGGTAAAATCTAAAATTATTTTAGTAAAAAGGAAATATTATCTATACAAAATGACGGATAATTGATAGACAAAATGGCGAAAAATGTTATAATGAATAAAGATTGTACTTTATGGAGGAACGATGTAAGTGAGAAAAAACAGAAAGGTGTTTCAGGCGCTGACACTGATCCTGCAGTTTGGATTGAATATGATCGTTCCAATCGTGATGTGCACTCTGTTTGGTACATGGATCGGCAGGAAATATGATATGCTCTGGATCGTGATTCCACTGTTTATCATGGGTGCACTGGCGGGATTTACCAATATTTTTAAAATGGCAAAAAAGATTTACGGACAGGACGGTGGCAGAGGAAATGTTACGAAGAATCAATGATGCATTGCCGGGACTTGTTTTGGGAATTATTGTGTATGGAGTGATCGTGGAACTGGCGGGTGTCTGGTTTGTCACTGACAAGGTCAGGTATACCACGGGACTTCTGATCGGTATTATCTTAGCGTGCGGTATGGCAGTCAACATTGCGACCGTATTAAGAGATGCGGTGGAGTTGTACGGTGAGGACAATGCAAAGAAGAAGATCGTTGCAAAATCGCTGCTCCGCTATGCCGTGGTTGTGATCGTTTTCTTTGTTATGATGAAATGGAATCTGGGAAATCTGATCACTGCGTTTATCGGGGTATTGGGACTTAAAGTATCTGCGTACTTACAGCCCTTTACACATAGAGTAATACAAAAACTGCAAGGAAGAGGTGATGTATCTTCAGACAGTGAAGATAACAATTTCATATAAGGGAGGTGAGAGAGTGAATCACGCAATTTTGATGTCATCCGGAGCCGAAAATATTGACTTTATGATACACGGTATCGTTCAATATGAGATATTCGGACATAAAGTCTGGATCACGACATCACATGTCTGCATACTGATCGTTATGCTCCTTATGATGGCACTTGCCATTGCAGGAAACCGTGCGATCAAACATGCAAAGGAGATCCCGGAGGGATTTCAGAATGTTATCGAGCTGATGGTTGAAATGCTGGATAACATGGTAAGCGGCACTATGGGAAAAGTGGCAGCACCAAAGTTTGTCAACTATATCAGTACCATTTTTATTTTTATTCTAATGAGTAATATTTCAGGTCTGTTTGGATTAAGACCACCGACAGCTGACTATGGTACGACACTGGCACTTGGTCTTATTACATTCTTCCTGATCCATATCACGCAGTTTAAGAATCTGCCGATCAAGCAGATCTGGACAGATATGTGTTCCCCATTGCCGCCATGGCTGCCAATCTGGTTTCCAATCAATGTGATCAGTGAGATCGCAGTGCCGATTTCATTGTCGCTGCGTCTTTTCGCAAACGTATTGTCAGGAACCGTTATGATGGCATTGGTTTATGGACTGCTGAGCAAAATAGCAATCATCTGGCCGGCAGCACTCCATGTATACTTCGATTTGTTCTCAGGAGCAATTCAGACGTATGTATTCTGTATGTTGACAATGACATACATTGGTCAGAACTACGAACAAGAATAATAATATTTAGGAGGCAAATCCTCTGCTCCTGCAAGGGCAGTCGCATTTTGCTTCGCAAAACAAGGAGGCAAATCCTCTCCTCACCAGAGGGTTCGGATTTTGCTTCGCAAAACAAGGAGGATTAATATGAATATCACAGGACACGATTTAATTATGGCATGTTCAGCTATCGGTGCAGGTCTGGCAGTTATCGCCGGTATCGGACCTGGTATTGGACAGGGTATCGCAGCAGGACATGGTGCAGCAGCCGTTGGGCGTAACCCGGGTGCAAAGGGAGATATCATGTCAACCATGCTTTTAGGACAGGCTGTTGCAGAGACGACAGGTCTTTACGGACTCTTGATCGCAATGCTCTTACTGTTCGTACAGCCTTTGGGCTAATGAATGGCGCTCCATTCTTGGAATAAAAAAATTGGAAAGGAGGCCGAACCTTGGAGGAAATGACAAGACTTTTTGGACTGGATTTTCAGTTACTGCATGATGTGATTTTGATGGCGTTAGCAGTATTTTTCTTATTTTTATTCATGTCCAAGATGCTGTTTGAACCGGCACG
>DMYD01000037.1:8777-24751 GCA_003483745.1 Roseburia sp.
GCAGCAGCACTCAAAGCAGAATATGATGCGAAGTTAAAAGAAGTCGATAAAGAGGCAGAGCAGATCTTAAGCGAGGCCCGCAAGACGGCGCAGAAAAATGCAGCCCGGATTGAGAGTGACGCAAAAGAAGAAGCAGCGCGCATCATAAAGAGGGCCAACGAAGAAGCAGAGCTTTCTAAGAAACGTGCAATGGATGAAGTAAAACAGGAAATGATCACAGTTGCATCCATGATGGCGGCAAAAGTTGTTGCGGCAAACATCGATGCGACCGTGCAGGATACGCTGGTAGAAGAAACATTGAAAGAAATGGGTGATTCGACATGGCAAAGCTAGTATCAAAAACATACGGTGATGCATTGTTTGAAGTTGCGTTAGAGAGCGGAAGAATGGATGAATTCCGGGATGAAGCAGTTGCAGTAAAAGCTGCTTTAAAAGAAAACCCTGAACTCTTCAAACTAATGAGTCATCCAAAAATCGTAAAAGAAGAAAAAGTAAAAATCGTAGAAGACATATTTGCAGAAAAGATTTCCGCGGAGTTTGTTGGACTGCTCCGCCTGATTGTAGAAAAAGGTCATTTCGCAAAAGTGGATACGGTGCTTGATTATTTTATTGACTGTGTCAAGGAGTATAAAAACATCGGAACCGCTTATGTGACATCGGCAATGGAATTATCCGAAGCGCAGAAAGCAGCAGTGGAGAAACGATTGTTAGAGACTACAAAGTATGTGAAATTTGAGATGCATTATGCAGTGGATTCCGCACTGATAGGCGGAATGGTAATTCGCATCGGCGACAGAGTCGTTGATTCCAGTGTCCGGACCAAATTAAATGATCTGACACGCGAATTGTCAAAAATACAGTTGAAAGCAGGTGAATGCGCTTCATGAATTTAAGACCAGAAGAAATAAGTTCCGTAATTAAAGAACAGATCAAAAGGTATGCAGCGCAGTTAGAAGTAGCTGACGTTGGTACCGTTATTCAGGTAGCAGATGGTATCGCACGTATTCACGGTCTTGACAACGCAATGCAGGGCGAGCTTCTGGAATTTCCGGGAGAAGTATACGGAATGGTATTAAACCTTGAGGAAGATAACGTTGGTGCCGTATTGCTCGGTAACCAGAAGAATATCAACGAGGGTGATACTGTAAAGACAACCGGACGAGTTGTTGAAGTTCCAGTCGGGGACGCTATGTTAGGACGTGTAGTCAATGCATTAGGACAGCCAATTGATGGCAAAGGACCTATTGAAACAGACAGATACCGCCAGATCGAACGTGTTGCATCCGGTGTTATTTCCAGAAAATCAGTAGATACACCGTTGCAGACAGGTATTAAAGCGATCGATTCCATGGTTCCGATCGGACGTGGACAGCGTGAGCTGATCATCGGTGACAGACAGACCGGTAAAACAGCGATCGCAATCGATACAATTATCAACCAGAAGGGACAGAACGTAAAATGTATTTACGTTGCAATCGGCCAGAAAGCTTCTACCGTTGCATCTCTTGTTAAGACATTAGAAGAATTTGGTGCAATGTCTTACACTACAGTTGTAGCATCAACTGCGAGTGAATTAGCACCATTACAGTATATTGCACCATACGCAGGATGTGCGATTGGTGAGGAATGGATGGAAGCAGGACAGGATGTTCTCATTGTTTACGATGATCTGAGTAAACATGCAGCTGCATACCGTACACTCTCCCTGCTTCTTAAGAGACCACCAGGACGTGAGGCTTATCCGGGTGATGTATTCTACTTACACTCCAGACTGTTAGAGCGTGCAGCTCGTCTTTCTGATAAATTAGGCGGAGGTTCTTTAACAGCACTTCCAATTATCGAGACACAGGCCGGTGATGTATCAGCATACATTCCTACAAATGTAATTTCCATCACAGATGGTCAGATTTATCTGGAAACAGAGATGTTCAACTCCGGTTTCAGACCAGCGATCAACGCAGGTCTTTCCGTATCCCGAGTTGGAGGTTCTGCCCAGATCAAAGCGATGAAGAAGATCGCAGCACCTATCCGTGTGGAACTTGCACAGTATCGTGAGTTGGCAGCATTCGCACAGTTCGGTTCCGAGCTGGATGCAGATACTACCGAGAAGCTTGCACAGGGTGAAAGAATCCGTGAGATTTTAAAACAGCCTCAGTATCAGCCAATGCCAGTTGAAAAACAGGTTATGATCATTTATGCAGCTACCAAGAAGTACCTGATCGACATTCCGGTTGAGAAGATTCTTGATTTTGAAAAAGCATTATTTGAATATGTTGATACCAAGTATCCGGAAGTGCCAGAGGCAATCCGTACTGAAAAAGTCATCAGTGATGAGACAGAAGCAAAACTTGTAAAAGCAATCGAAGAATGCAAAGCGGACTTTTTAAAGTAGGCGGAGGGAGGTTTTTCTTATGGCCTCAATGAAGGACATTAAAAGAAGAAAAAGCAGCATACAGAGTACGCAGCAGATCACCAAAGCCATGAAACTTGTTTCGACTGTAAAGTTACAGAAAGCAAAGGGAAGAGCGGAACAGACGAATCCATATTTTAATTATATGTATCAGACTGTCAGCTCCATGCTTGCAAAGTCCGGAAACATTAATCATCCATATTTAAAATCCGGGGAATCCACGAAAAAGGCAGTGGTTGTGATCACGTCTAACCGTGGACTTGCCGGAGGCTACAACTCCAATATTGTAAAGCTGATTACAGGAAGTGATTTGAACAAAGAGGATCTTTTGATCTATGCAATTGGTAATAAAGGACGTGAAGCATTAGAGCGCCGTGGTTACCATATTGAACTGGAGGATTCCGCGATGATCGAATCTCCTTCCTATGAGGATGCAGCAGCTCTTTGTAAAAAGATCCTGCAGTCATTCTCAGACGGTGAGATTGGCGAGATTTATCTTGCTTACACGCATTTTAAAAATACCGTCAGCCATGAGCCGAAGCTTATCAAACTGCTTCCGGTTGAGATTGAGGCAGGGGACGTAGCGGAGGATACAGATTCGAATATTCTTATGAATTATGAGCCAACCACAGAAGAAGCACTGGATATGATCATTCCAAAATATGTCACCAGTCTTTTCTATGGAGCATTGGTAGAAGCTGTAGCCAGTGAAAATGGAGCGAGAATGCAGGCGATGGATTCTGCAACAAGTAATGCAGAAGAAATGATCAGCGATTTGACTCTGAAGTATAACAGAGCGCGTCAGGGCGCTATCACTCAGGAATTAACTGAGATCATAGCAGGCGCGTCAGCAATTTCCTAGATAAGCAGATTGAGTATCAAGTGAAATATATCTGCATGTGCTTGCACAAATGCAGATATATAGCACTTGATATGAAAGTGCAACGAGAACGAGGAAATCTCTGATTTCCGAGTGCCCGTTGAACGCAATCTGCGTATTCAGGAATAGAAAATAAATAAACAAGGAGAAATTATAGCATGGCAAATAATATAGGTAAAATTACCCAGATTATTGGTGCCGTTCTGGATATTAAATTCACAGAAGGTAACCTGCCTGAGATCAACGATGCTATCAAAGTTCCTACCAGAGATGGAAAAGAACTGGTAGTAGAAGTCTCACAGCATCTGGGTGATGATATTGTCAGATGTATCGCCATGGGATCTACAGACGGACTCGTACGTGGAATGGATGCGATCGCTACAGGTGCTCCGATCAGCGTTCCTGTAGGTGAGAATACCCTTGGACGTATGTTCAATGTTTTGGGAAATCCTATTGACGAGATCGATCCACCAACGGGTGTTGAGACATGGCCTATTCATAGAAAAGCACCTGCATTTGAAGAGCAGGCAACTTCTCAGGAAATGTTAGAGACAGGTATCAAAGTCGTTGACCTTCTCTGCCCATACCAGAAAGGTGGTAAAATCGGATTGTTCGGTGGTGCCGGTGTAGGTAAGACCGTATTGATCCAGGAGCTGATTCACAATATCGCTACTGAGCACGGTGGATATTCTGTATTCACAGGTGTAGGAGAGCGTACACGTGAAGGAAACGACCTTTACTATGAAATGAAAGAATCAGGCGTTATTGATAAGACAACCATGGTGTTCGGACAGATGAACGAGCCACCAGGAGCACGTATGAGAGTTGCACTTACCGGTCTTACCATGGCAGAGTACTTCCGTGATAAGGGTGGAAAAGACGTACTTTTATTCATTGATAACATTTTCCGTTTCACACAGGCAGGTTCCGAGGTTTCCGCGCTGTTAGGACGTATGCCTTCAGCCGTAGGTTACCAGCCAACTTTACAGACAGAGATGGGTGCGCTCCAGGAGCGGATCACATCTACAAAGAACGGTTCCATCACATCCGTACAGGCAGTTTATGTGCCAGCCGACGATTTAACTGACCCAGCTCCGGCAACAACATTTGCCCATCTGGATGCAACAACCGTATTGGAACGTTCGATTGCAGAGTTAGGTATTTACCCAGCCGTAGATCCACTGGCATCTACTTCCCGTATTCTTGATCCACGTATCATTGGTCAGGAGCACTTTGAAGTTGCCCGTGGTGTACAGGAAATTTTACAGAAATACAAAGAACTTCAGGATATTATTGCAATCCTTGGTATGGACGAGTTATCAGAGGATGATAAACTTGTCGTTAACCGTGCGAGAAAGGTACAGAGATTCTTATCCCAGCCATTCTTCGTAGCAGGACAGTTTACTGGTCTGGAAGGAAAATATGTTCCAATCGCAGAAACAGTTCGTGGATTTAAGGAAATCCTGGAAGGAAAACATGATGATGTTCCAGAAAGTTACTTCTTAAATGCAGGAAGCATCGATGAAGTACGCGCTCGTATGAACGCTTAAGGTGGAGGATTATTATGGCAGAGGAAAATAAGATTTTTACCGTAGAGATCATCACTCCGGATCGAATCTTTTATAAAGGTGAGGGAGACATGATCGAATTTACAACTGCTGTTGGTGAGATTGGTGTATACAAAAAACACATTCCACTGACCACCGTTTTAGCACCGGGTGTTGTGAAGATTCACAAAACAGGTGAAGATGATGTGATCGCAGCAGTGCATTCCGGTTTTGCAGAGATTCTGCCAGATAAAGTAACCCTTCTTGCAGAGATTGCAGAATGGCCGGATGAGATCGATAAAGGTCGTGCTGAAGCAGCAATGAAGCGTGCCGAAGAACGTCTCGCGAATAAGACCGAGGCGATCGATGTGAAGCGTGCAGAGTTTGCACTTCGCAAGGCGCTGGTTCGTCTTGATATTGCAAAATAAAAGAAAGACTGGAAATTCCCCGGAGAGTGTTATATACTTTCAGGGGAATTTTTAATGCAAGACAATAGAATGTTTGCAGAGCGTACATTCTATTGTATATGACAATGCATTGGTGAAAGCTGATATATGAATTTTACTATAAAAACAAAGGAAAGGGTAGGGCTATCATCATGAAAATAACAATTGCAAGACAGTGTGGAAGTGGCGGACATGAAATTGCAGAGGCTTTGGCAGAGAAGCTTCATCTGGAGATATTTGACAAGAAAAGATTTGTGGAAGAGGCAAAAAAGAGAAACGTCTACGACGAAAATGCCAACTTTTTAAATGAAAGGCCAATCGACAGTTTCCTTTACAGTATTGCGATGAGCTATGGAGCAACAAATCCGAGAGACCGCTATATTGATTTTGTAAAAGAGCTGACAGAACAGGAAAATTGCATTATTATCGGAAGATGTGCGAATTATATTTACAGAGATGACAAGGACTGCGTTTCCGTTTATCTGCATGCAGACAGAGAAATCAGATGTGAGAGATTACAGAAGAGGGATCAGATATCAGAGAAAGAAGCCCTGAAAAATATTCAGGAAGTTGATGAGAAACGTGCTGCATTTCAGGAACAGTGCACGTCTACCAAATGGGGCGATGGAAACGAATACGATCTCTGTATCAATACCGGCATAATTGGGATCGAGTATGCGGTGGAGATGATTCTGGAGTATATTCGGTTTGAAAATATATTCTAATGAATATTAGAAATTAATTGTATAAGTACGTTTTATCAATAAAAGGAAATCAATAGAAGCAGTTACATGTAGAAATGAAACACATGGAACTGCTTTTCTATTTTATTAGATGAACATTGCAAATAGTAGATATCATAAAGTTAGAAAAATTGAAAAAAGTGAACAGAATAAGGTTGGAAAAAATGAAAAAATAGGTATAATAAGGTTAGAAAAATTAAATATTATGTATAAAAGTGGGTTGGAAAAATTACGAATTATGAAATAGCAGGAGGAAATCATGATTGAAAGGAAAGCTAAGGTGACTGTAAATGAATGGATTACACATGGAAATGATGCCTTTTTGCTGACAGGAGCAAGACAGATCGGAAAAACGTATCTAATAAGACAATGTCTGAAAGAAAGCGGATATCCATATATAGAATTTAATTTTATAGAGCAGCCTGAACTTGTCAATTTGTTTACCGGGGCAAAAGATGCGAAAGAGTTATTGATGCGTTTGAGTGTAGTGGCGAAGGAGCCATTGGAGCAGGGAAAGACAATTATTTTTTTAGATGAAATCCAAGAATTTAAAGATATCGTTACAAGAATAAAATTTCTGGTAGAGAATGGTACATTTCGATATATTATGAGCGGTTCATTGCTGGGAGTAGAATTAAATGATTTAAGATCAGCTCCGGTTGGATACCTTGAAATCTATGATATGTATCCGTTAGATTTTAAAGAGTTTGTCAGGGCAGCAGGGGTGAAAAATGATGTAATTCTCATGTTGGAAGGTCATTTTAAAAAGAGAAACCCGGTGGATGATTTTATTCATTCCAAAATGCTGGATCTGTTTTATTTATATCTGATTGTTGGCGGAATGCCGGAAGCTGTTGCTGTTTATCTGGAAACAAATGATCTGGGAAAAGTCGCCAAAGTGCATGAAAAAATTATACGATTATATAAAACTGATTTCTCAAAATATGAAAAAAATTATAAACTGAAATTGCAGGAAATATACGATGCAATGCCAGGACAGTTAGATCAGAAAAATAAGCGTTTTCAATTAAATGCAGTTGAAAAAGGCATGAGTTATGACCGGTTAAAGAATGATTTTCTTTGGTTAAAAGACGCAGGAGTGGCAATTCCTGTATACAATATCAGTGAACCCAAATTGCCTCTGATCGTTAGTGAAAACCGAAATCTGTTTAAACTGTTTTTTTCAGATGTTGGGCTGCTTACAAGCTGTTATTCCAATCAGGTTAAACTTGCTATTTTAAATAAGGAAAAAGCAATCAATAATGGAGCTCTCTTTGAAAATGTTGTTGCGCAGGAATTATTAGCGAAGGGGCATAAGGAATATTATTTTAACAGTAAACAGCAGGGAGAGCTTGATTTTGTAATCGAACTGGATGGAAAAGTGGTACCTTTGGAAATTAAATCCGGTAAGGACTATAAAAGGCACTCTGCATTAAACAATGTTCTGAAAAATGAAAATTACAAGATAGAAGAAGCTTATATTCTTTCGGAAGGGAATATTGAAATTGAGGGAAAAAGAGTTTATATGCCAATTTATATGATTATGTTTCTGGAGAATACAGAGCTTACGAATACGATCTATAAAATTGATTTAGATGGATTAGGAGAGTAGCAGTGTTTCATTGCTACTCTTTTTGAGGTAAAAATCACCGTTTCGGCTGATACCGCATATCCGACACATTATACACCGTGATAAAAGCGAGAGGATCTTCATGGCTCATATAATTCATCAATTTCTGATATTCAGATTTATCTACAATTGTAATAATCTCATTCCGCTTCTGCATATTGTAGGCACCGATGGATTCGTAAATGGTCGCACCGCTGTGGAGATCATTTAAAATAAACTGGCGGAGCTCCTCCTCTTTTTCTGTGATAATGCAGACACGGCGCTTGATGTTATGATTGAAAATAAAATGATCCAGAATGATTCCGTTAAAATAAGTTCCCAAAATACTGAGAACGACAGTCTTTTTATCATAGACAAGCGCGGCTGACAGCGCAACACACATTCCGGAAAGTGACATCGCTTTTCCAAGTTCCATATGCAGGTATTTGTTCATGATTTTTGCGACAATGTCTAATCCGCCGGAGGAGGCATTTCGGTTGAATAAAATGCTGAGACCGATGCTCACAACTAATATATAACAGAGCACATCTAATTCCTGACTACCGGTCATAGAGGTGTTGTCAGGAAAAAGAATCTCAAAAAGTCCAAGAAATAATGGCAGCATAATACTTGTATAAACCGTCTTAATTCCGAATTCTTTTCCGCAGGTAAGAAAGCCTATAATTAGAAGTACCACGTTTAAAATCATTGTGATCGCAGAAAGCTGCAAAGGAATGAAGTTCGACAGAACGATTCCAAGACCGGAAATACTGCTGACGGATGCATGGCTTGGCACTAGAAAAAAGAAAACAGCGGCGGCAATGACCGCAACAGCGACCGTTAAAATAAGAGTTTCTTTGATCAATTCAGAGTAGTTTATCTTCTTAGGCATTTTCAATATTCTCCCTAGATATTTTATAAAATTAAGGTATCCTTTATTGCGAGTGATGATGCATAAAACATCCAATTTTGTATTCTAACATACCGCATATAAAAGTACAATAAATCGATAACGATGGGCAATAAAAAGAAACAGGAAAACTGAAAGAGCTTATTAGCAAGAAAAACTTTGTTAATCGAATTCTATATGTTAAAATATCTTCATAGGAGATAGCCGCATATGCAGATAGAAGAGAAACAGATTGTGATAAATGGACAGAACATAACACTGCGCAGTCCGGGGAAGCAGGACGCAGAAACTTTTTCAGAGGTGCGTGACATCACCTACCGTGAAACGTATTTTCTGGCGAGATACCCGGAGGAGACAGATTTCACAGCGGACGCAGCAGAGGCGATGATTTCAGACATAGCAGAGCGCAGGGAAGAATTTTTGATCGGAGCGTTTCGGAAAGAGCAGATGATTGGCTGTGTCATGGTTTTAAAAGAGGGAAATCACATCAAATTCCGGCATAAGGCGGGAATCGGAATTTTTATTCTCCAAAAATACTGCGGAATAGGACTTGGAAGGCAGTTGATGGAATATGCGATCGAAAACGCCAGAAAAACAGAACTTGAGCAGCTGAAACTGGGTGTTTTTGATGACAATGTGGCAGCAATCCGTCTGTATGAAAAATTAGGTTTTCGCGAGTGGGGAAGAGAACCTCATGCGTTTAAACTGAAAGACGGAAGCTACCGGGATGAAATACAGATGGTCTTATTTTTATCATAGAAAAGGACGAGCGATGAAACTATATTTTGTACGTCATGGTGAAACAGAGTGGAATGTAAAAAAGAAGATTCAGGGAAAAACCGATATTCCACTGAATGAAAATGGAATCCGGCAGGCGAAGGAACTGGCGTGCCAGCTGGTGGAAGAAGATATTTCGGTAAAACATGTCTATCATTCACCGCAGCTTCGGGCGGCGGAGACAGCACGTATCGCTGCGGAAGCGCTGCATGCGACCTGTATTCCGCTGGATGGACTGGTGGAGATGAACCTTGGAAGCTGGGAAGGTTCCAACTGGCGTGTGATCGAGCGGGAAAACAGTCCGGAATATCAGGAGTGGAGAAAAGACCGCCGCTATGTGCGCACACCGGGAGGCGGTGAATGTTACAATGATGTGGTAAAACGCACGCTGGATGCTATGGAATATATTATGAAACGGGAAAACGGAGATGTGCTGATCGTGACGCACAGCGCGATCATTATGGCACTGCGGTGTTACATTGCAGGGCTTCCATTTGATGAGATGGTTCGGAAATTTAAGACAAGAAATGCGGAAGTAGTCATGATCGAAAGCTTTAAGATTATAGATGCGATCGCGCGGTTTAAAAAAGAAAATAAATAAATCACAACAAAAACGCAGAAACTGTTGTACAGAGAGAAGCAAGTAAATCAGAGCTCACTGTGCAGCAGTTTTTTTGTAACAGAAAATTATGTTGCAATGTTTCTGTTACATAATCAGCGAGGAATAAGTTTATCAAACGCCGCTCTTGTAACTTCTGCACAATTTTAAATAATCATTTTTGTGAATGATTCTGACGGAAAATGATTGACCGTGACAGAGTGTAAATCTATAATTCAGATATAGATGAACGGATATGAATGATGTTGACGGAAATTGGAGGGAAAAATAAATGCTGACAGAGGAAAGATTTGCGAAGATATTATCCATACTGGAAAGTATGGGGAGTGTGACAGTACAGCAGTTGATGACAGAACTTAACGCTTCGGAATCTACGATACGAAGGGATCTGAATGCACTGGATGCAAACGGTCAGTTGACGAAGGTTCACGGTGGGGCAATCCTTAAAACGATGGCGTACAGTACTAAGGATGACAACGTCGTCAGCCGGAAAGAAAAGAATCGTGACGCAAAGAACAAAATTGCAAAATACGCCGCAGAACAGATCGCACCGGGTGATTTTGTTTATCTGGATGCCGGAACGACAACAGAGCTGATGATCGAATACATCACGAGCCATCAGGCGGTGTTTGTGACAAATGCGATCAGCCATGCGAAGCGTCTGGCAGAGAGAGGGTTTACCGTGTATCTCCTGGGTGGCGAGTTTAAAGCGGTCACAGAGGCAATCGTAGGAGAAGAGGCAGTCGCAGCACTGGAAAAATACAATTTTACCAAAGGCTTCTGGGGTGCAAATGGTGTCAGCCTTCAGAAAGGTTATTCCACACCGGAGTTAAAAGAGGCAATGGTGAAGAAGAAATCCATGGAAAACTGCAAGGAACGTTTCGTTCTGGCAGACGAGAGCAAATTCAATCAGATTTCCAGTGTGACGTTTGCACCGTTTGAAGGAGCAACGGTCATCACGACAGGACTTAGCCTGCCGGCTTATAAAAAATATAAAAATGTCATAGATGTAAAACAGTAATCAGAAAGGAGTCAAAAAAATGATCTATACCGTAACTTTTAACCCATCGCTGGATTACATCGTTTCTGTAGATGATTTTACCTGCGGAATCGTAAACCGTACAACGGATGAGATTATTTTTCCGGGAGGAAAAGGAATCAACGTTTCCATGGTTTTAAAGAATCTTGGCTTTGAGAATACAGCGCTTGGCTTTCTGGCCGGGTTCACAGGAAACAGAATACAGGAACTGTTAGAGGAAAAAGGAGTCCGCACCGATTTTATCAGCGTGGAAAAGGGGATTTCCAGAATTAATGTAAAGCTCCGTTCCAGGGAAGAGACGGAGATCAACGGACAGGGACCGGCAATCGCAGAGATGGATATTAAAAAGCTTTATGAAAAGCTTGATACGCTGTCAGACGGCGATATCCTTGTACTTGCCGGAAGCATTCCGGATGTTATGCCGGGCTCGATGTACATGGACATTATGAAACATTTACAGAATAAGGATCTGAAAATTGTGGTAGACGCAACAAAAGATCTTCTGGTGAATGTATTACAGTATCATCCATTTCTGATCAAGCCAAACAATCATGAGCTTGGCGAAATCTTCGGAGTGAAGATCGGGAATAAGGCAGATGTCATCACGTATGCAAAGAAAATGCAGGAAAAGGGAGCGAGAAATGTTCTGGTATCTATGGCAGGAGACGGAGCTGTTTTAGTCGCAGAGGATGGAAGCATCTTCCAGTCCGAAGCACCAAAAGGAAAGGTTGTCAATTCTGTAGGAGCAGGAGATTCCATGGTGGCAGGATTTATCGCAGGATACCTTGAGGACGGAAGCTACGGGAAAGCGTTCCAGATGGGTGTCTGCACCGGAAGTGCCTCTGCATTTTCAGAGGAACTGGCTACAAAAGCAGAAGTGATCGCTTTACTCGATAGTAATAAGAAATTGTTTGCAGGGGAACAATAGAAAGGGAGGGATTATTCAAATGAAAATCAGAGATTTACTCGCAGCAGAAAGTATTGAACTGAATGGGAAAGTAACAGGCAAAAAAGAAACTCTTGACGCCATGGTCGATCTGATGGCAAAGAGCGGCAAGATCAATGATGTAGAGGTTTACCGCAAAGGTGTCTATGCGCGAGAAGAGGAGAGCACCACAGGAATCGGCGAGGGAATTGCGATTCCGCACTGCAAATCGGATTCGGTGTCACGACCGGGGCTTGCAGCGATGGTTGTACCGGAAGGAGTTGACTTTGATTCCTTAGACGGTGAGAAAGTAAACCTGATCTTTTTGATCGCTGCCCCGAACACAAAAGAGAACGTGCATCTCGACGTGCTCAGCAAATTGTCTGTGTTACTGATGGACGAGGATTTTACAGCAAACCTGCGCAATGCAAAGACGATTGATGAATTTTTACACGTGATCGACGCAGCAGAGGCAGAAAAAGATGCTGAGGAAGAGAAAAAAGAAGAGGAAAAGAAAGCAGAAGCACCAGCTTCCAACGGAAAACTGATCCTCGCAGTTACCGGCTGTCCAACCGGTATCGCACACACTTATATGGCGGCAGAAGCACTTGAGAAAAAGGCAAAAGAGCTTGGATACCGGATCAAAGTTGAGACGAGAGGTTCCGGCGGTGCCAAGAATGTGCTCACAAAAGCAGAGATCGCAGAGGCAGAGTGCATTATCGTTGCAGCAGACACACAGGTTCCAATGGATCGTTTCGCAGGAAAACCGGTGATCCAGTGTAAAGTGGCAGACGGAATCAGCAAAGCAGAGGAACTGCTCACAAAAGCGGCAAATGGCCATGCATCTATTTACGAGGCAGGCGGAAAAGCAGCAGATGACGAGGAAGAAGGAAAAGACAGTCTTGGACATCAGATCTACAAACATCTGATGAACGGCGTATCCCATATGCTTCCATTCGTTGTCGGCGGTGGTATCCTGATCGCAATCGCATTCCTGATCGATGGTCTTTCCGTAGATCTGAATTCACTTCCATTAGACCAGAGATCAAACTTCGGTACGATCACTCCGATGGCAGCGATGTTTAAGTCTATCGGTGGTGTGGCATTCGGTTTCATGCTTCCAATCCTTGCCGGATTTATTGCGATGAGTATTGCAGACAGACCGGGACTTGCCGTTGGTTTCGTCGGCGGTGCAATTGCAGCAAACGGAACAAGTGGATTCCTCGGTGCATTGGCAGCTGGATTTCTTGCCGGATATATTGTATTATTATTAAAGAAGATCTGCAGTAAACTTCCTGACAGCTTAGAGGGAACAAAACCGGTATTGATCTATCCGTTGTTTGGTATCTTTATGATAGGTGTTTTGATGACATACGTAGTAGAACCGCCGATCGGAGCATTGAATACATTGATCAACAACGGATTGAACGGATTAAACGGCGCAAGTGCAGTATTACTCGGAGCATTACTTGGCGGTATGATGTCTGTTGATATGGGAGGTCCGGTCAACAAGGCAGCTTATGTGTTCGGTACAGCTTCTATCGCAGCCGGAAACTATAACATCATGGCAGCCGTTATGGTCGGCGGTATGGTTCCGCCAATCGCAATCGCGCTTGCAACCTTAATTTTCAAAAATAAATTTACAGAAGATGAGAGAAAAGCAGGTCCTACTAACTTCATTATGGGACTTTCCTTCATCACAGAGGGCGCGATCCCATTTGCAGCATCCGATCCACTCCATGTATTACCGGCGTGTGTGGTTGGTTCTGCAGCAGCAGGTGCTTTATCCATGGCATTTAACTGTACTTTAATGGCTCCTCATGGTGGAATCTTCGTATTCCTTACCGTAGGAAATCCATTATTATATCTCGTTTCACTGGCAGTCGGTTCCGCAGTCGGATGCGTACTGCTCGGTGTATTAAAGAAAAAAGCAGCTTAAGAGGAGAGAAAAACAATGAAAGAATTTAAGTATGTAATCAAAGATGAACAGGGAATCCATGCAAGACCGGCAGGATTATTTGTAAAGGAAGCAGCCGCATTTCCATGCAAAGTAACCATTGAAAAAGACGGAAAAGAGGCAGATGCAAAACGTATTTTTGCAGTGATGGGACTCGCAGTCAAATGTGGACAGGAGATCACCTTAAAGACAGATGGTGAAAACGAAGAAGAGGCGATGAATAAACTTTCCGCTTTCTTAGAAGAAAACTTATAAAAAATATGTGTCTGTGGACTGCCTTACGGCAGTCCACATTTATATTACAGCAGAAATCACTTGTGTTACAGATGCAAAGAAAACTGCGAAAGAGCAGTCAAAAATTCCATGGTAAAAAAATAAATTGAAAGTAAATACAGTTTTTATAAAATACATTGAAAAATAAACAATCTGGGGTTATATAGATAATATTGCAGAAGTATCAATAATGTGGGGATTTGCAAATGAAATCAGAATGGAAAACTGGGATGAAAGCCGGAACGACAGCAGATAATTTTTTAAAGAAAAGTCTTAGCAGCAATTATTTTACGTACCAGCAGATCTTTGAAATGCTTGTACCATTAATTATGGATCAATTCTTTGTGAGCATTATAGGTCTGCTGACAACCGCAATGATCAGTTCGTCCAGTCAGGAGTCGGTATCAGCAGTCAGTCTGGTGTCTCCAATCTACGCAATGACATATGCTATATTTAGTTCGATATCTGCGGCAGGTACTGTTATTATCGCTCAGTATAAAGGAAATGGAAATATGAATATGGTAAAAAAAGCCGCAGGACAGATTGTAATGTTTACGGTTGTGTCAGCCATCTTTTTTTCCATAGTACTTTCTTTTTTTGCGGGATCTCTTATCGATGCAATGTTTGCGGATGCGGATATCTGTGTCAAAAATAAGGCGACAGAATATTTGATTGGATGTGCAATTTCCTGCATTTTCCTTTCGCTATATATGGGATGCGTAGCAGTGTTCCGGGGGATTGGTCAGACAAAAATATGTTTAAAATTATCAATGATTATTAATCTCATTCATCTGTTTGCAAGTTTTATTTTTATAAATATTTTACGACTGGATATTATTGGCACATCGCTCTCCTTAAATCTGGCAAGGGTGATCGGTGGAGGAGTGGCGCTATATTGTCTGTTAGGGGAAAAGAGTGGGCTGAGTATCCGATTAAAGGATATTATGCGGATAAACGGAAGTATTTTAACCTCAGTAATTCAGACCAGTATCCCTTTTGCAATGGAGCAATTGTGTTTTAACGGAGGAGCCATTCTGGTATCAATGTTTATTGTAAAGCTTGGAACGAAAAGTGTGGCTGCAAACGCTGTTGCCAATTCCACTGTTGCGGTATTTTATGCAATGGGACTTGCAGTATCGAATCTCGCAGTACCTGTTGTGGGACAGTGTATTGGAGCCGGTGACCGAAGAATGGCAAAAAATTATGGAAAGAAAATGATCTGGCTTGGAGAGTTCTCAATTTTATTGTCATTAGCAGTTATGGTTCCATTTTTAAAATTAATATTAGGGTTATATCAGGCTCCGGCGGATACCATTGGAGATATATACAAGCTACTGGTTATTATAACGCTGCCAATGGTATTATTTTGGTCAACATCCAATGTGCTTCCAAATGTATTGAGAGCAGCGGGAGATGTGAAATTTACTTCTTATGTTTCGCTTGGGGTTATGTGGATAGTACGTGTAGGATTAAGCTATCTGGTATCTATAAAATTAGGTGCAGGTATTGTGGGGGTATGGATTTGTCTGGGTATGGAATGGCTGATCCGAAGCATTATATTTTTACTCCGGTTTCATTCAGAAAAATGGTTAAAAACACTCTTTTAAAACATAAGAGTATTTTGAATAAGGTTGAAAAAATGTTCTATCGTTTTAAAACTACTTTCAAAAACAGCAGAATGATTGAAAATCAAATGTAGAGGGGCTATGCTATTGCTTATAAATGGAAAGAGCAACTATTCATAAAAGGAGAAATAATAAAAATGGACAGGCAGGCAATATTTGATCAGATAAAAGGCGGATTAATTGTTTCATGTCAGGCATTGGAGCATGAGCCTTT
>DMYD01000054.1:0-9216 GCA_003483745.1 Roseburia sp.
CTGTTGTTCGTATTTATTCTCTTGCCGGAGAGTTTCTTTGTGAATGGCCCAGAGCTACCCGCAAAGGACAGTGGTCAACCAATCCTGAACACTTGCCAGATAACTATAAAGGATTCACTCAGTGGAATGGTCCTTACTTTATCCAGAAAGCTCAGCTCATTGGCAAGAATACAGAAACTGTTATCCGGGCGATCCTCAAATCCAGACCATACGAAGTACAGACCTATCGTATGTGCTTAGGTATTCTGAACTTTACAAAGAAGTATAGCAATAAGGCTCTGGAGGAGTGCTGTAAGCAAGCGATTGCTCTGAATAAGCAGAAATATACCTTTATTAAACATACGATATCTGTTGTAGCAGATGATCTCGGAGAGGCAGGATACCGTCATTCCACACCGGCAAAGAAAGAACCGGTACGAGGAGGGTATGTAATGCCACCGGAAGCTTCCAGTATCGACACTCTTTTATCACGCAGCAAGGCTCTTGCTGATCAGATGCGAGAGGAGGTCGATGAATGATGCTTACAGGAACTGCACTGATAAATGAACTCGTTGATGAACTGAACGAGCTTAAGCTTTCCACTATGGCAGCTACATTGGATGATCTGTATCACAAACCCGGATTTTTGGAAATGGATCGACTTACGCTTATTGCAGAACTGATTGGACCACAATTTCAGGAAAAGGTCAGCACGACATTAAAGAATCGCTTAACAGCTGCACATCTGAAGGGCTCACCTGAAGAATTGTCAGACTGTGTGGACTCTGACAAGCGGGAGTATCTGCCTGCTGGTATAACAGAGGTGCTTTCCTCTTTTGACTTTATTGAAAGGGGTTACAATGTCTGTATTCTCGGAGAATCAGACTCCGGAAAATCTTACCTTGCAAAAACTATCGGCATAAAGGCCTGCAACCGATATAACGTCGGTTACTTTCACAGCGAGGAACTTCTGGAAAGCATGGTAGCTCTTAAAGAGCAGGATTACGATAAATATGCCCGTAAGATGAAGAAGTATCTCAAATGGGAACTGATCATCCTGGATGATTTCCTGCTCCACACAATCACTGACGAAAGAGAGATTAAAATCCTCTTTGAGCTTCTTGAGAAGCGGAACGAGCAGAGAAAAAGCACCATCGTATGCTCACAGCGTGATCCGGATAACTGGAAAGCGATGATCCTCAACGATGAGGTATCTGCCAATTCCATTATGAAGAGAGCTACAAAACACTACACGATTAAGATTAACACACGATAAGCGGTAATCTTCTAACTAAAAAATGGGCGGCCGTTGGCTTCGGAAAACGGCCGTTCTAAAACAGAATGGCGACCGCTGGATGCCGTAAACTGCACTTGCCGATCTAATCGGACAGAAGCAGGGCAGAAAAACTCTCTTTCCGGGATATGGGGCAATGGTGTTTGATGAGTCCCACAAGCTGATAGATGCCGCAAGGCAGATGTATAGCACAGTCTGGGACGAGCAGGATGCGGAACTTATCGTGGGTTTGAGTGAAGTGAACAGAAGAACCGCGGGCATGGATGAACTTACTATGTTACGGAGTCAGATTGTGGAATATAACAGACAGATATTTGACAGACTGTCGGGAGATTTAGCAGGAAACCACACCAGAGAGGGAAGCAGGATTGAAATAGTGATAGGTTCCATGGAAAAAATTTACATAAGGCACATGGTAAAGACTTTAGAGCAGCTTCCCTTATCCTATCAGGAAAACAGCGGACAGAAAATGCGGTTGCAGGGTCTGAAAAAGCGTTGCCAGGAGCTGACGGACAAGCTGGCCGTATTTTTAAACAGCGGAAATTCAATCTGCTGGATGGAAAAGAGGGAGAACGGCAGGCTTGCCCTGTGTGCGGTTCCAATGGAACTGGAACAGGTTTTATTCCGTGACATCTGGAGCAGACCGATACCGGTTATTATTACGTCCGGCACAATGTCAGTCCGGGGTGATTTCAGTCACTTCAAGAGAATGACAGGGCTTTCCTTTGCAGTTATATCAAGAATCATAGAAACCAGCAAGCCCTCACCCTTTGATTTTCAGAGTAACGGTCTGCTCTATATACCGGAGCGTATGCCGTTTCCGAATATCCGGGATGACAGATACATACAGGCGGTCATGGCGGAAATATTGCAGATAGTGTCTGCCACTCATGGACATACCCTGATCCTTTTTACATCCTATTGGCTCATGGAGAGGGTGTTCTATGGTCTGAAGGAGCAGCTTTCCGATTATCCGCTGTTTCTCATGGGAAGAGGCAGATTGGATGTGATAAGTAGCTTCCGCAGGAGCGGAAACGGAGTGCTGTTTGCCAGTGACAGTGCCGGAGAGGGAATTGACCTAGCAGGGGATATACTTTCCAGTCTGATTGTGGTAAAACTGCCGTTTCCCGTGCCGGATCCGGTCATGGAATACCAGAGAAACCTGTATGAGGACTTTGATTTATACCGCAGGGACATCATCATCCCGGAAATGCTGATTAAACTAAGGCAGTGGTTCGGGCGCGGCATCCGCAGGGAAAAGGATACAGCGGTATTTTCCATCTTAGACAGCAGGGCATCCCTGCGTGGCAGATACCGGGCAGAAATTCTGAATACCCTGCCGACCATGCCGGTCACGGACAGGCTCATGGATGTGGCAGACTTTATTATAAGGAAGAAAGCAGACAGTTATTTTATGGATAAGGAGTGGGAAGAAGACTGAAAATCGTATTGATCGTTGTGGGCGCTGTAGCAGGCGCCCTTGCTGTTATGTTTCTGGCGGCCTGTATTGCAGTTGCTGGGGCTATAGAATGTATGAGAGCATTGGAAGAAATAACAGGGATGTAATGCTGTGAAAAATGCTATAGCATAGGACAATCCGGTAAAAGAATAGACTTAGATAGCAGCAAGATTATGCTGTCCGGAAAGGAGAGAAGCCTTGGAACTGACAAAGGAAAGACTTGAAGAAATGGCTGCCGTGGATATAAGGACGGTAGATATTTCCACTCTGACTGATTTGAGGGACATAGAGATTGATACATCCCTGCCTGTGGAGAAGAAGCTGGATGCGTTTGCAAGGCAGACGAACAATGTCTATGTCAACCGGATCGGTGATTATGTAGTTAAGGTCAGGTTCCAAAAAGACGGAGCCAGCATAGATGATAAAATGGCGGAATATCTGCAAAGGTTATCCGAAATTCATATTTGAAAAATTCATATTTGGATTGAAAAATCCGCTTATCTATGCTAACCTAATATCAGGACAAATCAGCGTAACTCCTGATTTTATGGAAAGGAAAAGCCACCGGCTTCCCCCTAACAAAAAAGTCAGGAGTGATAACATGAAAGAACAATCTAAATTCTTTGCCGCCATGTATCTGCGTCTTTCCAGAGATGACAATGTGAAAGTGGAGCATGATGGCAACGCCATGATAAATGGCGTATCTAAAGCCGAAAGCAACAGCATAGGAAGTCAGAGGGAGTTGATCCGTTCCTTTTTAAATGAACAGGAGGATATGGAACTCTATGACATTTATGTAGATGATGGCTTTTCCGGCAGTAATTTCGACAGACCAGAATTTAACAGAATGATGAAAGATATTGAAGCGGGCAGGGTTAACTGCGTGGTTGTGAAAGACCTGTCCCGTTTCGGGCGTGATTACATTGAAGCCGGAAGGTATCTGGAAAAGATATTCCCGGTTCTTGGTGTGCGTTTCATTGCCTTAACTGATCATTACGACAGCATATCGGCAGACACCGGAGAACGCCAGATCGTGATTCCGGTCAAAAATTTCATCAATGATTCTTATTGCCGGGACATTTCCACCAAGGTAAAAAGCCAGCTCGCAGTGAAGCGGAAAGCCGGGGAATGTTTATCTTCTTTTGCCGTATATGGCTATCGCAAGTCCCCGGAGAATAAGAACAATCTGGTGGTGGATGATTATGCGGCAGAGATTGTACGCAGGATATTCCGGTGGAAAATTGAGGGAATGGCGGTGTCTGCCATTGCAAAGAAGCTGAACGAGCTGCACATTCTTTCCCCGAAAGAATATAAAAAGTCTACGGGGCTTAACTACCGGGGCGGGTTTACCGGCGGCTCCGGTTCACAGTGGAGCAGTTCATCGGTGAAGCGTATCTTAACCAATGAAGTTTATCTGGGGCACCTGCTGCAGGGCAGGACAGAAAAAGTCAATTATAAGGTGAAAAAGAGTATTGAGAAACCAAAGGAAGAATGGGTGCGTGTGGAAAATACCCATGAGCCTATTATCTCAGACAGTGATTTTGAAGCGGTGCAGAATCTGCTAAAGGCGGACGGAAGAGTAAGCCCGGAAAGCAAAAGTTTAAGTCCGTTCATGGGACTTCTGTTCTGCGGGGACTGCGGCGAACAGATGGTGCGGCGCAGAGTCCGGTATAAGGAATCCGATAAGGTGTACTATATCTGTTCCACAAAAAACCGGGGCGAGGGATGCAGCCGCCACAGCATAGAGGAAAATACGTTAAAGGAACTGGTGGGCATTGCGGTCCGCAGGTATGCCAATGACTTTTTAGCGCAGAGTAAACTTTTTGAACAGGCGAAAGAAAAAGAGACAAATCTGGAAGCAGTTGCGGGATGCCAGAAGGAGCTTACACGGCTGAAACAGGAGCAGGATAAGTATTACGGTCTCTGCGCAGGACTCTATGACGATCTAAGGCAGAATGTCGTAACAAAGGAAGAATTTGAACGTCTGCACAAGGAGTTTCAGCGCAAGGCACAAGAACTGGAGAAAGCACAGGAACAGCAACAGGACATGATACGGCGGATGCTGCAGAAAGGTGTAGTCAGTGCTTCAAGGCTGGCAAAATTTCAGGATTCCCTGAAGCTTGCTGAAATTGACCGGCATACTTTGACGAGTCTGGTAAAGCGGATTTATGTGTTCGAGGATAAAAGACTTGAGATAGAGTTTTATTTTCGGGATGAATACCGGATCATGCAGGAATATGTCACTGCACTTTCGGGGCAGGAAAGCGGCAGGGAAAGGAGTGCATGAGTATGGGAAGAACATCAAAGAGGCAGTCAGCGGGAAAAGGTTCGGACACACCCGCGAGTGCTGCTAAGAATCAAAAGAGCAGGCAGTATAAGGCTGGTATTTATGCCAGACTCTCCGCAGATATAGACAAAAAAGTTTGCAGGCAAACTTCAAAGAATGAATCAGTAGAGGTGCAGATAGAGATCGCCAGGAAATTCATTGAGGAATGGAACGGAAAACATACGGATAAAATTGAAGTGGCAGACTGTTATATCGACTTGGGAAAGACGGGAACCAATTTTAACCGGGGTGCGTTTCAGCGGCTGATGCAGGATGTCCGCATGGGAGACATTAACTGTGTGATCGTAAAAGACCTGTCCCGTTTTGGCAGAAATTATCTGGAAGCCGGAAATTATATAGAGAAGATTTTCCCGTTCCTTGGTGTGCGTTTCATAGCCGTGGCGGATGGCTTTGATACCGGGGCAGGCGGCAATGAAACGAAACAGATGGTATCGGAAATCAAGAATCTGATAAATGATATGTATGCCAAGGATTTTTCTGTAAAAGCAAAAGCTTCTCTGGCACAGAGAAGAAAAGAAGGCTCTTATGTGGGCGGTCCTGCACCTTATGGGTATCAGGCTGTCTGGGAGGGCAAAGTACGCAGGCTGATACCGGATGAAAATACGGCAGAGATTGTCAGATATATTTATAAGAAATTTATCGAAACGGAAAGCTATACGGCGGTTACGGATGACCTGAATATCCGTAAAATCAATCCACCGGCAGTGTATCATAAGACGGGAGAGGTCTACTGCCTGCCGGATGCAGTTTACAAGGGCTGGGATAAAGGCAGTGTGGAGCGAATTATTAAAAGTGATACTTACTCCGGCAGGCTGGTACAGGGAAAGACTAGCATTACTGCAAGAGATGAAAGTAACCGCATTCATAAGCCGGAAAATGACTGGGTGGTAAAGGAAGAAGCACATGAGCCGTTAATCACGCCAGAGATTATGAAGGAGGCGGCCAGAGTAAGGAGGAAACTGCGGGAGCAGACAAAGAGCCACGCTCATCCAACGAAAGGCTGCCCTATCGGGGAAAATGTTTTTGACAAGGTGCTGTACTGCGGCGTATGCGGGCGGAAAATGACAAGACACAGCTATGTGAAGCACTATGCGGATGATAGTAAAAACCGCATGGATGGTTATTTTTGTATGAATGGCGGAGCAACCAAAACAGATAACTGTCCGTCCTCTAACCGTATCTCGAAAAATGCGTTGACGGATATCCTTTTTACACTGTTTGAAAAAGAATTTGATGTGGGCATGAAAAAACAGAGAATGTATTTAGATACTGCAAGAGCAATCATCCGGCACAAAAAGCAGGAACTGGAGCAGAGTCTTCATGCCGTGGTCTGCACAAAGCTCCGGCTTGCAGAGGAAGAAAGCGGGAAGTATATGGCATACCGCATGGGCAATCTTTCACAGAAAGACTATGTGGAGTATAAGATGTGCAAAGAAAATAGGCTGCGGGACTTGGAGAAGCAGGAGAGCAGCTTCAAGGAGCAGGAAGTAAGCCTTGAGCGTGGCGGAGAAACCTATCTGAAAGCAGTCCGTGCATTGATAAAACTAAAGAATGAACAGGTACTTACCAGGGAGCTTATTGAATCGCTGATAGATAAAATCTATGTGTATCCGGGGAAAAGGGTGGAAGTCTTATTTGCATACAGTGATGCACTGATGGAAGGGCGGGTGGCAAAATGACAGAAAACAGGAAGATTGCTATTTACCTTCGTCTTTCCATAGAAGATGATGCCGTGGACGGTAAAATTTCCACAGAGCAGCGGGAAAGCAACAGTATTTCCAATCAGCGGAAAATGCTTTTAGATTATATCAGAAATGATGCTGAACTAATGGGACAGGAGGTTGCAGAATTTTGTGATGACGGTTTTTCCGGTACGAATATGGACAGACCGGGGCTGCAGGAGATGTTAAAACAGGTAAAGCAGAGTAAAATTAGTTGTATTCTGGTAAAGGATATGTCCCGGTTTGCAAGGGATTACATAGAACTGGGTGATTATCTCAACCAGATTTTCCCCTTTATGGGAGTGCGGTTCATTGCCGTAAATGATCATTATGACAGCAGGGAGCATGAAGGAAGTACCACCCCGCTGGATACTGCTTTCCAGACGCTTCTTTATGACCTGTACAGCAAGGATATATCAGTCAAAGTAAAAACTTCATTTCAAAATAAATGTGCAAATGGGGAATATGTATTCGGACAGGTTCCTTTTGGTTATGCCAAGAGTGAAATTGAAAAAAATACGGTGATTGTCAATGAAAAGGAGGCAGAAATCGTCCGCCATATCTTCTCATTGGCAGAAAAAGGAATGAGCAGTACGCAGATAGCAAAGGAGCTGATTGCCAAGCAGACGCCGACTGTTACACAGATGCGTCATCCTGAGAGGAAAATGGAAAGGGAGCATCATACATGGAGCAATACGGCAGTGAGGAGAATTCTGAATAATCGTTTCTATCTGGGCGAAATGGCTTACGGTAAATCAGTCCGCAAGTCTGTTGGAAGTAAAAACGGGATTGCTGTGCCAAAGGAGGAGTGGAAAGTAATTACGGATCATCACGAGCCGCTGGTAACGCCGGAGGTATTTGCACTTGCATCTGCTTACCGCCCGGAACAGTCCACGAAAAGGAAACGGGAAAAACACCCACTGACAGGGAAAATATATTGTGGCGGGTGTGGATATGCGATCAACTATAAACCGCAGAGAAACAATGGTAAGATGCCAAATCATTTTTGGTGCAGGAAACATTCCCTGCTGCAGATACCGGACTGCTGTACTTATTTTAGGGCAGACATTCTGGAAGAAATTGTGTTGACGGAATTGTACTGGGAGTTGATGAGCCGTGGAGATTTGATAAAACAGCGTGAGAATCTTGAACAATTTCAGAAAGAGGAATTGAGCAGACTAAATAAAGAGCTGGGTAATTACCGGACGCAGTATCAGAATTTGCAGACAGAGAAAGATACATTGTACGAAAACTATGCTGTAAAGCAGATAGAAGCCGGAGAATACCGCAGCAGGGCGGATGGAATCGCTTTGCAGATGCAGGAGCTGTCATGTAAAATAGAAGAAGCAGAGCTTGCATTTGGCAGGTTTACGGAGGGATACAACCGACCGAAACAGGATATAAAAGAGATTATCCGGTTTTCTCAGATGGAAAAGCTGACGCAGGAAGCGGTGGATGTATTCATTAAAAAGGTTATCATATACAGGGATAAGAGAGTAGAGATTGAATGGAATTATGCTTTTGGGGAGGAGTAAACCGCCCAAAAGCAACTTGACACTAATTTACCACCAATTCACTCTGACTTGACACTAACTTACCATAACCCCAACGAAGTTATGCGGCTTTCAGCTATTTTGACTCAAAAAAGTTGTTGACATTAACTTGACATAAGAGGGATATGGGACGCTTGATGTGTATGGGGCATTTCAGAATCTGAGCCTGTGACAAAATATAGAATATAATTTAGAAAATGTTTAGAAAAAACAGTAAGGTTATTTATCTGTATTTTATATAGTAACAACAGAAACAAGTTTATTTGAATGTGTTTTGCATAGAAAAGAAAGCAGGGAGGGGATATCTTATGTCATATCGGTGCAGGAGGCAGCGGAGACAGCGATGATGAGACTACGACAACAAAGACAGTAGTGATCAATGGAGTTAATTATCTTGAGACAACGAACGAAGAGAACGGTGTCACAAGCGTGCAGAGAACTGTGATCGATGGAGTTGGTCAGGAATAGTGAACATCATGAAAATCCGAAGGGCTTAACGTGGACCTTCGGATTTTTTCGTTCATAGGAAATTACGTTCTATGAATGAAAAACTTGAAATCAGCAAATGTTAAAATAAAATTGCTTGCAATTTATCACATGATATGATAAGATGTCTATTGTTCGAGCGATTTGAAAACGGAATAAGCCGGCGTGGCGGAATGGCAGACGCACCAGACTCAAAATCTGGCGGTGGCAACATCGTATGGGTTCAAGTCCCATCGCCGGCATTAATAAAAAGTCCAGTTTTACTGGACTTTTTTTGTTCCTTATGTAATCAACTTTTACATTGCAATAAAAAAGCAAGAAAACTTGTAAATCAAGGTTTCCTGCCATAAATAGAAGAGCGCGAGACGGGACTCGAA
>DMYD01000054.1:9490-77958 GCA_003483745.1 Roseburia sp.
ACTGAGCCACTCGCGCATATTATGAAATTATTTTGTGCTTGTCTGTCAGACACATTTGATATCATACTATGAGAAAAAAGATTTGTCAACCATTATAATAAAAAAGCCTGTTTATGATTAAAAAAAAATTAATAATATTCATCTATATATTAAGTAGGAAAAATGCTATAATACGGATTGTCTGATGATTAAGATGCAGACAGTGGACATTTAAGGAGGAACTATGGAAAAGAAAAAAATAATTATCCCGATCGTAACCATTGCAGTGATTGGAGCAGTTGGAGGGACCGGTTATTATTATCGTGACACTATTATAGATGTTGCAACGGAGGCATTCGATGTAGTTTCGGAGAAGATTCCGTTTTTACAGTCAGGAAAATCGGATGATAAAGTGTATGTTGAAAAAGTTTCTAAGATCATGAATACATATACAGGAAATACCAACCGGTATAATGGCGTTGTGGAATCTCAGGACAGTTATGAGGTAAATGTAGATTCTTCACGTACAATCAAGGAGATCCTTGTAAAAGTTGGGGATGAGGTGGAAGAGGGACAGACTCTTGTCACCTATGATACCAGTGACCTTGAGATGCAGGTAAAACAGGCTAAGCTTGAACTTGAGGGGATTCAAAACGAGATAGACAGTTCAAATAAAAAGATAGCAACGTTGAATGATGAGTTAAATAAGACTACAGATGAGGATGATAAGTTTTCTTTAAAGACCGATATTCAGTCGGAGGAGAATTCCATTGAGGAGAATAAACTTGACCTGGAGAGCAAGAATCTGGAAATATCAAAATATGAAGACCAGATCAATGCATCTTCGGTTGTCAGTAAAAGATCCGGTATCGTAAAGGAAATCAATGAAAATGGTACAGACAGCAACGGCAACAGTGCAGCATTTATGACGATTCTGCAGGCTGGTGAATACCGCGTAAAGGGCAGTATTGATGAGCAGAATGTATGGATGGTCTCAGATGGACAGTCTGTCATCATACGTTCCAGGGTAGATGAGAGTCAGACATGGAATGGAACAATTTCGAAGGTTGATACAGACAATGTGCAGAAAAGTGATGATGATTCCTCATCGGACAATACTGTTTCTGCTACAAAATATCCGTTTTATGTAGAACTTTCGTCCGCAGATGGACTGCTGTTAGGACAGCATGTATACATTGAACTTGATGAGGGACAGGAAGAGAAGAAAGAAGGTGTCTGGCTGTATTCAAACTATATTGTTCAGGATGACAGTGGCGCCTATGTGTGGGCTGCAAATGATAAAAACCGGCTGGAGAAACGTTATGTAGAGCTTGGTGAGTATGATGAAGATCTTGCAGAATATGAGATCTTAGATGGACTTTCACTGGATGATTATATCACATGGCCGATGGAAGGACTCTATGAGGGAGTAACGACTGTGACAGATGTGAGTGAGGTAGATTATTCTTCACCTCTTTACAATCAGGATGGTACGGAAATGTTAGATTACGGTACAGAGATGCTGTATGAAAATGGAATGTACGATTACGATACGGAAATGATGCTCGATGAAGGAATGCAGAATTATGTAGATGGCAATATGGGAAATATGTCAGACTATGATGAAACAGATTATGACGATTCAGATGATTATGACGATTCAGATGATTATGACGATTCAGATGATTATGACGATTCTGTTGATGATACAGATTCTGATGATTCTGATGATTCTGATGATTCCTACGATGATACGGACTCTGATGATTCCGGCAATATGGAGGTAGGGGAATGATACTGAATCTGCAGAATATTTACAAGGATTACCAACAGGATAAGCTGGTGGTTCCGGTATTAAAAGATGTCTGCCTTACCGTGGAAGAAGGAGAGTATGTTGCAATCATGGGGCCGTCCGGCTCTGGAAAAACAACACTGATGAATATTATCGGTTGTCTGGATAAACCGACGAGCGGAACATATGAGTTGGCAGGAGAAGATGTCTTAAAGTTAAAGGACCGGGAGCTGTCGGATTTAAGACTGCGCAGCATCGGATTTGTGTTTCAGAGCTTTCATTTGATGCCAAGGGAGACGGCAGCAGAAAATGTATCACTGCCACTCAGCTATGCCGGTGTGAAAAAAAAGGAACGCAGGGAGCGTGCAATAAAGGCATTGGAGCGTGTCGGACTTGGTGACAGAGTGGACTTTAGGCCGACGCAGCTTTCCGGTGGACAAAAACAGAGGGTTGCAATCGCAAGAGCGATGGTCAACAATCCAAAGATTTTGCTTGCGGATGAACCTACCGGAGCACTCGATTCAAAGTCCGGAGAGCAGATCATGGAACTATTCCAGAAACTCAATGAAGAGGGTGTTACGATCGTTATGATCACACATGATCCGCATATTGCATCAAATGCAAAACGTATGGTAAAAATTATTGACGGGGAGATTTTTGAGGGCGATGAAAAGGAGGATGCATCATGAAAGTAAAAAAAGTAATCGCAATCATTGTCGCACTTGCAATCACCGTCGGTGCAGCTGTCGGGGGAATTTATGGTTATAAGTCCTATCAGAAAAAAAATTTAGTGGCAGCAGTACAGTCTGTTGCAAGCCTGAATTATGGATATTATGGAGATTCCGAGACAAGCTACGGTATCGTGACGAATGATTCCTCCCAGGATGTATATTTAGATGACTCTAACAAAGTGAAAGAAGTTTATGTTTCAAAAGGTGACACAGTAAGCGAGGGAGATCCGTTGATCCAGTATGATACATCCGAAGCGGAGATTGATATCCAGCGGAAAAACCTTGAAATCAGTACGACAGAAAACAGTCTTGCAAAAGCAGAACATGCGTTAGAGACATTAAAAAATACAAAACCGGTTGATAAGACAAGACCTTCTGTTGATACGTCCACATACAAAAATAAAAAACTTCAGGAATTAGAACAGAAGGAGGCATATATTGAGTCGCTGCCGGAAAAGGATTCTAAGGACAGCCGTATTTATAATTATGTGACAGAAGATTCCAAGCCTTATAATATAGATACTGCAGATGGAACAGCGGAGAATCCTTATATCTATTATTGCAATAAGGATGTTTATGCATATGGCAGCTTCTATAATTCCCTGCGCCCGAAGAAAAAGTCGGATGGAACCTACACAGATGGAAAATATGTAAAGTTTATCATTTGTAAAAAAGACAGTAAAGGGAAAATGAAGTTTGAAAGTGTGGAAACCGGAGATGAAGTGGTAGATGACAGCACTGAATCAGACGGGACGACAAAAGAAGTTACAGTGCAGCGCAATGAGCCGGTGGCAGATAACAGTGTTTCACCAAATGTGAAGGATGTTGATGGCAGCACCATACCGATGGATTATGATGAAAGCCGTACCTGGTATGTTTTTTCCGGAGAGGAAGTCGGAAAAAGTTTTCAGGATCTTTTAGATGAGATCGAGGAGGAACAGGACTGGGAGGAACCGGAAGGATATACCGAGAAGGAACTTGCCAATGCGATCAATGACAAAGAAGCAGAAGTAAAAAAACTTGATATACAGCTGCGCAAGTTAAAACTGGAACTGGAGACTTTACAGGACAGTATTGATGATGGTGTGGTCTATGCAAAACTTGACGGTGTTGTAAAATCCGTGGGAGATCCGGATCAGAAACAGGATGACGGAAACGCATTTTTGGTTGTGACCGGAGATGACGGATTGTATGTAAGCGGTACGATCAGCGAGCTTTTGTTAGATGAGGTCAAACCGGGAACAGTTGTCACCGCTAATTCATGGGAATCCGGAATGACGTTTCAGGCAACGGTGACAAGTATATCGGATTATCCGGTGAGTGGCAATTCCTGGGGAGAGGGAAATCCGAATGTATCTTATTATCAGTACACGGCATATATGGAAGACAGTTCTGCACTGAAAAATGGAGAATATGTGGATCTTTCCATTCAGACGAACCAGTCGCAGACAGGTGGGATTTATCTTGATAAAGCATATGTAAGGCAGGAAGATGGGAAGTCTTATGTTATGATGGCAGATGAGAATAACCAGTTGAAAAAGCAGTATGTGGTCACTGGAAAAACAGTATATGGAACTGCAATTGAGATTAAGTCAGGACTGACAGAGAACGATAAGATTGCATTCCCTTATGGAAAAACGGCTGTTGAGGGAGCAGCAGTGACAGAGGATGAAGACATTGAATATTAATCAGGAGGAACAGGATGTTTGAGAATATAAGATTATCTTTTCAGGGAATCTGGTCCCACAAGATGCGTTCCTTTCTGACCATGCTTGGAATTATCATTGGTATTGCAGCAATTATTGCAATTGTATCAACGATCAAAGGAACGAATGAACAGATTAAAGAGAACCTGATTGGTTCTGGGGAGAATACGGTGGAAGTATCTCTCTATCAGGGTGAATGGGAATATGAGATGGATTACAACGGGGTGCCGCAGGGGGTACCGCTTGTGACGGATGAAGTCATGAGTGACATCAAGGATCTCGATCACGTAGTGAATGCATCTGCATACTTAAGCAGACAGGATTACAGCGGAGTGTATCATTTGAATACCGCCTTTTCCGGTGGATATGTGCGTGGTATTGACAACAGCTATTTTGATACCTGTAATTATATCATGAAAGAGGGACGTGCCTTTACGGACGAGGATTTTAAAAAGTATAAAAAAGTTGCTATTCTGGATACAGATTCCGCAAGTGCATTGTTTCAGGGAGAAGATCCGGTCGGGAACACGATTGAGATCCAGAAAGAGCCGTATACGGTAATTGGAATCGTAACCAAAGCAAAAGTGTTTGAACCGGTGATCAATTCCATTGATGATTACTATACATATGCACAGGATACGGCAGGTTCTATTTATATACCGAATACGACCTGGCCGATTATTTATCAGTATGATGAGCCACAGAATGTTGTGATCCGTGTGGACAGTACCGATAACATGACATCTGCCGGAAAGGCGTGTGCGGACGTGCTCAATAATTATCTGACACCGAAGGATGAAACAATCCAGTATAAAGCAAAAGATTTATTAGAGCAGGCACAGCAGATCCAGGAACTCAGCAGTTCCACAAATACAATGCTGATCTGGATCGCGGGAATCTCATTGATTGTTGGTGGTATCGGTGTTATGAATATCATGCTGGTATCCGTTACAGAGCGTACGCAGGAGATTGGATTAAAGAAAGCAATCGGTGCAAGAAAGTCCAAAATCCTGAATCAGTTTTTGACGGAGGCAGCGGTGCTCACAAGTTTAGGCGGTGTGCTGGGTGTGATCGTCGGTATCATATTAGCGGAGATCATTTCCTATGTGACAACGATGCCGGTTGCAATCAGCATTCCGGCTGCAATCGGTTCCGTGCTGTTTTCCATGGTGATCGGTATCGTATTCGGAGTTTTCCCGTCTTATAAAGCGGCAAACTTAAATCCGATCGACGCATTGCGCCATGAATAAGCACTTTGATAACGGTGCAGACCTGAAATGGAGATTAACGTGAAAAAAATCGTGATGTTTGAGGGGGGTGTGGAAACGCTTGCATATTTCTCAAAACAGATGGCAGAACAGTTTGTTAAAATGGGATATGCAGTGTTTTTCTACGACCTGAAAGATGAAAAGGGAAGTGCCAAAAGGCTGAGAAAATTCATAAAACCCGGCGAAACGGTGATGATCACTTTCAATTTCCAGGGGCTGGAAAAAGAAGCGGGTATATACAGTGAAAAAAATGGCTATGTATGGGATGAATATAAGATTCCCTGTTATAACATTGCGGCGGATCATCCTTATTATTATGATAACCGCCTGCGTGATCTGCCGACCGGGTATCACCATATCAGTATTGACAGAAAACAGGAGGCATATTTTTTGAAATATTATCCCGAACATCAAAGTTCTGGATTTCTTCCGTTAGCGGGAACCGGGCTTGACGGGGCACTTGAGGTGCCTTATGAAAAACGGGATATCGATGTGATCATGACTGGAAATTATACCCATCCTTCCTTTTTTGAACAGCATATTAACTGGATCAATGATGAGTATGCGGCATTTTACCGTAGAATCATTGAAGAACTATTGGAAAGAACGGATCAGACCATTGAGGAAGTGGCTCTGCGTCACTGCGAACGTGAGATGGGAGAAGTGGCACCGGATGATTTCAGGCTTGTGATGCATAAGATGATCTTCATTGATCTGTATGTGCGTAATTACTGGCGTGGACTGGTGATAAAGACGCTGGCGGAAGCGGGGATCGTCGTGGATGTCATTGGAAAAGGATGGGAAAAACTTGATTGTACTGCGATGCAGAATGTACGGATTCATCCGCAGACCGATTCTCAGACCTGCTTAGAGCAGCTTGCACACGCGAAGATCTCGATCAATGTGATGCCGTGGTTTAAAGACGGTGCACATGACCGGGTGTTTAATTCTATTTTAAACGGGGCAGTTTGTGTTTCCGATACCAGTCAATACCTTTGTGAAGAGTTAAAAGAGGGTGAAGGTGTCTCGTATTATGATCTGAATCATTTAGAACAGCTGCCGGTAAAAGTCAAAGATCTGCTGGCAGATGAAGGGCAGATGAGAGATATTGTCATGCGGGGAGTGGAAAAGACCGCAGAGAAGCACACCTGGGCGCAGAGAGCAACAGAACTGGAAAAAGGTATATTATACTTGCATTAAGGAAATAATGAGTGTATAATAACGTCAGAATTTGGCAGTGATGGAAGCTGCGGTGATGAGACTGTTTCAGAGAGCCGGTGGATGGTGAGAACCGGTACAGGGTAGTGCCTTTCCACTTCCGGAGCCGGTGATGAAAGTCACGGGGTCGTATCCCATAGCATACGAATTGAGAGGTCATTGCAAAGAAGAGGTTTTGAAAAAAGCTTCCGATAAAGATCATGCAGTGACAAAATGGGTGGCAACGCGGAAGTGTGATTCAGCCTTTCGTCCCATGTGCAGGATGGCACATAGGGCGGAAGGCTTTTTGTGTTATCATAAGAAAAATGCCAGGCGGATGTTTTTGCCGGCAAAAACAGAAATTTACAAAAACAAGTGGTGTATTCCACAGAAAGAGGAGAAAGATGATCGATTTAAAATTTTTAAGAGAAAATCCGGAAGTTGTAAAACAGAATATTAAAAATAAGTTTCAGGATCACAAACTTCCGTTAGTAGATGAGGTAATCGAGCTTGATGCAAAGGCAAGAGCTGTACAGCAGGAAGCAGATGATCTGCGTGCAAGCAGAAATAAACTGTCCAAACAGATCGGACAGCTGATGGGACAGGGCAAAAAAGATGAGGCAGAGGCAGTGAAAGCACAGGTAAATGCCAACGCAGCACGCCTTGCAGAGTTAGAAGAGCAGGAAAAAGAACTGCAGGATAAAGTAACTAAAATTATGATGACAATTCCAAATATCATTGATCCGTCTGTGCCGATCGGAAAAGATGACAGCTGCAATGTGGAGATTGAAAAATTCGGCGAGCCGGTTGTACCGGATTTTGAGATTCCATATCACACAGAAATCATGGAACGTTTCAATGGTATTGATCTTGACGCGGCAGGAAAAGTTGCAGGAAACGGTTTTTACTATTTGATGGGTGATATCGCACGTCTCCATTCTGCAGTGATCTCTTATGCACGTGATTTTATGATCGACCGTGGATTTACTTATGTAATTCCTCCATTTATGATCCGAAGCAATGTGGTAACGGGTGTTATGAGTTTTGACGAGATGGATGCCATGATGTATAAGATTGAGGGTGAGGACCTTTATCTGATCGGTACTTCCGAGCATTCCATGATCGGTAAATTCATCGATACGATCAATGAGGAAGAAAAACTTCCGTATACACTGACTTCCTATTCTCCATGTTTCCGTAAAGAGAAGGGTGCACACGGTATCGAGGAGCGTGGTGTATACCGTATCCACCAGTTCGAGAAACAGGAGATGATCGTTGTCTGCAAACCGGAAGAGTCAAAAGCATGGTATGATAAATTATGGCAGAACACCGTAGACTTATTCCGCAGCCTGGATATTCCGGTTCGTACTTTAGAGTGCTGCTCCGGTGACCTTGCTGACTTAAAGGTAAAATCCTGTGACGTTGAGGCATGGTCTCCGAGACAGAAAAAATACTTTGAGGTTGGAAGCTGCTCAAACTTAGGAGATGCACAGGCAAGACGTTTAAAGATCCGTGTAAAAGGCTCTGATGGAAACAAATATTTTGCCCATACCTTAAATAACACCGTTGTTGCACCGCCTAGAATGCTGATTGCATTTTTGGAGAATAACTTAAATGAGGACGGCAGTGTCAATGTACCAAAAGCATTACAGCCGTATATGGGTGGAAAAGAGAAACTTATTCCAGTAAAATAATTTATAGAAATAAAAATCTGCTGTGCCGGTAAGAACCGTGAACAGCGGAAATCTATGTGATGAAAAAAGAAGTACATGTTCAGGAGTTTTTGAACGTGCACTTCTTTTTGCCTATAAAAAATATTTACATCATCAGATCAGCATTTTTCCGGTTCCGGGTAATCTACGCCGAAAGTTTCAATCGTAACGGTTTTCATGCGCTGTGTCTCTAATGGTCTGTCGCTGTAATCAGTTGCTGTCTCTGCAATCTTGTTTACAATATCCATTCCCTCAGTGATCTTACCGAAAGCTGCATAAGCTCCGTCTAAGTGTGGAGAAGTTTTATGCATGATGAAGAACTGGCTGCCGGCTGAATCCGGATGCATAGCTCTTGCCATGGATAAAACGCCCTCTGTGTGTTTTAAATCATTTTTGAAACCATTCTGGGAAAATTCACCTTTGATGTCGTAACCAGGACCACCCATACCGGTTCCATCCGGGCAGCCGCCCTGGATCATGAAGCCTTTGATGACACGGTGGAAGATCAGTCCGTCATAATAACCCTGTTTAATTAAGCTGATGAAATTGTTAACGGTATTCGGGGCGATTTCCGGATACAGTTCCGCTTTCATGATATCGCCATTTTCCATTTCAATCGTAACGATTGGATTTGCCATAATTGCGTACCTCTTTTCAAAATAATAGTACCTGTAACATCATTACAGGATACCGTTTTATTGTAGCCGAAAAAAAACGAGTAGTAAAGTAAATAATTTAAGAAAATCTTTGCTTGAATTCAGCTGCTTTACAGGGTAACATAAATATAGATAAGTTTGAGAAGAAAATGGGGATATGCTATTTTTGATGTTAAAAATCAGATCAGAATAGGGAGGATGGATATTTGAAGCTTCAGAAAAGAAAGGAGTACAGCTTTTATGCAATGCTGGCAGGAATATTTCTGCTGATTGCAGGGGCATATTGTCTGGATGGAAATTTGGTGCCGGAGAATGATAAAGCCGTTGCAGATGCTTCTGCCACGCAGCCGGAATATGTGCCGGCAGTGAAATTGTATGCGGGGATTTTTACAAAACTGGATGGCGAAGAGTATGCTGTGATTGAAAAAAACAAAGATATCCTGGTAGCGGCAGCAAACAGAGGTTATTATCAGGAGGCAGATGTCTATTCTTTTTTGCAGGGACCAAAATCCTGGGGAGAGGGACGGTCATGGTCCGGTGAATGGAGTAATCAGTATGTGCGTGGCAATTATTTCGGCAATTTTGGGTGTGGACTGTGCTGTATGGCGAATATATACAGTACATTTTCCGGTCATAGCTGTTCGCCGTGGGACATGTTTATGTATGCGCGGGAAACTTCCGGATACACGCCGACGAAAAAGGTTGGCGCAATCGGCTGGGGCGATATGAAAACGGTCATGCGCAAATGCGGGTTTGATGCGGAACTTTACACAAAACCGCAGTCTTATGAGGCGTTTCAGGAGCAGGTCAAAGCAGCAAAAAGTGCAGTTGTTTTAGTCAGCAGCCATGATGATAATACTTACTGGAAAAAAACAGGCGGTCACTATGTGAATATCTGCCTGTATAAAGAGGATACAGATGAGGTATTTCTTGCGGATCCGGCAGATCCTGATGGAAACCGAAATTATATTCCATTGCGTTATGTTTATGATGCTTTAAAAACGGTTAGTAAATATCAGTATCTTCTGGTAGACGGCTATTCTGAGGAAAACAATCAGTGGAAACAGGATGGAATCGATGAAGCGTGGGTTGCACCGCAGAAATGACATCTGTTATAATACCGGTAAGCTTGTCATAGTGTGAAATATTGTAATAGAATGGAGAAATTATGAATCAGGAAGAAAGAAGGCAGAGAAGACAGGACGATTTTAAGCATGCAGCAGTGGTAGTTACCGTGTTTATACTGGTTTTAATGGTAGTGCTTGCAGGGGTTGCAGTTGCTGTACATAAGTTTTTGCCAAAGAGTAATAAAACAGATAAAACAACGGAAACGCGGAGTACAGAGACACTGAATGATTCACGGGACATGCAGAATCCGGGTGAAGCAACAGAACCGGCAGTGGATCCGTTGGACGAACAGGCATCACAGCTTGTATCAGGTATGTCTTTAGAAGATAAAGTGGCGCAGATGTTTGTGATTACACCGGAAGCATTGACAGGATATGCAAGTGTGACAGCGGCCGGAGATACGACGAAGGCAGCATATGAAAGCAGACCGGTCGGCGGACTGATCTATATGGCAGATAATCTTCTTAGTACAGAACAGACGACAGAGATGCTTACCAATATGCAGAATATTGCCATGGAGCGGACAGGTCTGCCGGTATTCCTAAGTGTGGATGAGGAAGGTGGAACAGTTGCAAGAGTGGCAAAGAATGATGCTTTTGGAGTGACAGATGTTGGAAATATGAGTGATATTGGAGCGACCGGTGATGCACAGAATGCATACAATGCCGGCGTGACGATCGGAACTTATTTAAAACAGCTTGGCTTCAATGTCGATTATGCACCGGTTGCAGATGTGCTTACCAACCCGGATAATACAGTGATCGGCACAAGATCTTTTGGCTCAGATGCATCCGTGGTAGCGGACATGGTCACAAAAGAACTTGAGGGATTAAGCAGTCAGGGAGTTTTTGGGGTAGTAAAACATTTTCCGGGCCATGGAGGTGTCTCCGGGGATTCTCATGACGGAGCGGTGACGATGGATAAGTCCTTAGAAGAGCTGATGCAGACAGAGTTTGTGCCGTTTCAGAAAGCGGTGGAAAACGGTGTATCGTTCGTTATGGTTGGACACATTTCTGTTCCACAGGTAGTCGGGGATAATACACCGGCATCCCTGTCTCAGATGATGGTGAGCAATGTATTGAGAGAACAGCTTGGATATCAGGGAATTGTGATCACGGATGCCATGAATATGGGGGCAATTACCGGAAGCTATACGGCAGATCAGGCAGCAGTCATGGCAGTCAATGCCGGCGTGGATATGATCTTAATGCCGCAGGATTATGAAACCGCATATAATGGACTGCTTCAGGCGGTACAGGATGGAACAATCACGGAGGATCGCATCAACGAATCCGTGACACGCATTGTAAAAGTAAAGCTGCAGATGCAATAAAGCAGACTTTACAAACAACTGGAAAAATAGGATAATAGTAATAGATTTACAGTTGAGATACGAATGGGGAATGCAACATGGAAATAAAGCGCGTAGGAGAAAATAAAATCAGATGTGCCCTGACGGAGGAAGAAATCCGAGAGATGGGCTTTGATATTGATGAGATCATTGGCAATGGAGAGGCAACACAGAAGTTTATGCGTGTTGTTTTAAAAATCGTGGAAGAACAGGAAAACATCAGTCTGGAAAATATCTCCCCGATGGTAAAAGCAGAGCTGCTCTCTGACCACAGTATGGCGATCACGTTTGGTGGAGATTCGGATATGAGTTTTCAGCAGCTGATGGATGCAATTTCGAATCTTGTTGGACAGATGACACCAGAGAAAATACAGGAGTTTCGAAGCTTAAGCAAAGAAGAACGTCAGGGAGTATTAGACGCGTTCCTGGATCAGAAGAAAGCGGCAAAAGAACAGGAAGACACAGAAGAGAAACAGGAAAAAGAAAATAAAAAGAAGTCATCAAAAGAACAGAAAAAGTTAAAAAAAAGGCAGATGATCTGTGCACTCCGGTTCCTGGATTTAGATGAGGCATTGCGCATGGGAAGGGCTTGTTTTGAGGAGACTTTTCCAAAGAGCAGTCTTTACCGGTTAGAGGGAGCATACTATCTGATCATGGATTTTTCGAAGTTCCCGCGGGACGAAATGAAAGCGTTTGCATTTGGTGCAGTGGAGTATGATGCGGGCAGAATTTCGGAGATAGGACAAATTTCTTATATCCGTGAACATGGAGAATGTATTGTTAAAAAAGAGGCACTGCAAACGCTGATGGCGTTGTAACAAATGAATAAAAGACAGTTTGTAAATAGGCAAAATGGGAAAATCCATCTCTAAAATTTGGTAAAATTGCCGAACAAGTTGATGCCCTAAAATTTACCAGATATGCTATTATGTCATAGGTGCGTACACAGCATATAGAGTTATACTTATGACGAAGGATTTATCATATCCGGATAGATCAGAGAAGACAGTGTAGAATAAGAGCAGGAGATGGAGAAGCGTTATGAGCAGAGAGCAGCTTTTGGAACTCGAAGACATGAAAAGGGGACTTTTAGTACAGGCATACCGTATGAAACAGGAGTGCCCGCATATGTCACCAGTGGGATTAGAGCATGAAATGTATGCGGCTATTATGGCGGAAGTAAGAGATATTACAGCCAGAATACAAAGGTCTGCAGAAGCGTAGCGGAGTAAAAAGTAAATATTGTTTAAGAGATACAAAAGAAGGATCGGGCAATGTGAAGAGATACATTGTCTGATTCTTTTTTTGTGTTATAAAAAGGCATCAGAGTTTTATATTGACTGAAAAAATAGTGGAAATAATGCCTTGCTATCAGATTAGGAAACGAATATAATTAATATATCAGTAATTTTTGGGAAACGTAATAGACAACAGAAAGATTACGGGGGTTTTTTCATGAATGAGATCATTACGAGGCTTGATGAGATCGAAAAAAAGGCGGAATCAATTCTGACGGATGCGGCCGCGGAAAAAGAAAAGATGTTAAAACAGCTCGAATTTGATAAACGTGAGATGGATGTGCATTATGCATCCTTGCGCAAAAAACAGGAAGAAGAGATAAAAAAACAGCTGTTATCGGAGGCTGATACGAAACTTTCAGGGCAGAGGGAACATTATGAAGCGGTAAAAAGACAGTTAGAAGAGGAATTTTTGCAGAAGAAGGACACTCTTGCAGAGGAGATTTTTGAGAGTATTATAAGTCCCTGATCAAAAGTTGATGGCGTGGCGAAATGGGGGAAGACGATGGCAGGAGGACTGTTAGAGTACAGTGGTCTTGTGACAAAGACAAAAGCAATGCGTGCAAGACTGCTTGATGCGGATGATTATGCATCGATTTCGGAATATGAGACGGTGACGGACTTTATTGCTTTTTTGAGAGAACATCCGGCATATACACCGGTATTTGAACGGCATGGAGAAGTGGCACACCGTGGACAGGTAGAGGCGGTGATCCGGGATTCACTGTATATGGATTATTGTAAACTGTACCGGTTTTCCGGTGTACAGCCAAGAAGTGCATTGCAGTTTGTATTTTCACGGTATGAGATCAATGTGATAAAAAACTGCCTGCAGTCGGCAATGGAGGGAAACGGCCGGGAAATTACCGCGAGCGGAGGTTTTTTTGAGCGGCATGCAGATTTTGATTTAAAAGCGGTGATGGCAGCAAACAGCGTGCAGGAACTGATACAGGCGGTGACCGGGACGGAGTATGAAGGACTGCTGAAAGAGTTGGAAGTCAGGGCGGAACAAAGTTATGCAGATTATGCATTTGCACTTGATATCTATTATTATAAAAAAGTATGGAAAGAGATCGCAAAGGTTTCAGATAAGGATACGAGGCAGATTTTAGAACAGGTTTTCGGAACAGAGATCGACTGGCAGAATTTGATGTGGATGTACCGTGCGAAGCGGTTTTATTCGATGGAAGAGGCAGACGTGAAAAAACATTGGATCCCGGTAAGTTACCGTTTAAAACCTGCGGAGACCATAAGACTTTTCGAAACAGAAAACACAGATCAATTTGTGGAAACTGTCCGGCAGACGGCGTATTTTCGTGGAAAACAGGCGGTGTTAGAGCTGGAGGATGAACTGACATGGGAGAGAGTCATGATAAGGACATATGAAAAAATATGCAAAAACCATCCAATGTCTGTGGCACCGGTTCTGCGTTATCTGTATGAAAAAGAACATGAGATCGATCTTTTGACGACGGTGCTTGAAGGAATCCGTTACCGCGTACCGCCGTATGAGATACGCAGTCTTATTATGGCAATGTAAGGTTTGCAACGTATGATTTATGATAGATAGGAATGAATGCAGTAAGCACTGCAATTATGGGATGGAGGGGTGCAAGTGGTAGAGAAAATGAAACTGCTTCATATTACCGGGCCGAAACAGGATATCGACCGTGTGATGGAGCAGTATTTGAGCAGATATGAAATACATTTTGAAAATGCCACATCCGGATTTGGTATATCCGGTCATGTAAGACCGTTTGCTGAGACGAATATTTATAAGGATGCCTGCACAAAAGCACAGGCATTGTTAGAACATATCAAAGATAAGCCGGGTGGGACAGCTGCCTATGATGTGCCGGTAAAAATGGAGCCCGCAGAAGCAGAAAAGGTAGTGGAAGCAGCATACCGGCTGACTGATGAGATCGTAAAACGTCAGGAGGAAGTGCGGAAAGAACGCATGGAGAATCAAAACCTGATGGATCAGATCGCACCGTTTCGAAGGCTTGATTATGAATTTAAAAAAATTCTGGAATTTCAGTTTATCGCATTCCGTTTCGGAAGAATCGAAAGAGAACATTATCAGAAACTTGAACGCTATATCCATGATACCGATCATGTACTGTTTTATGAATGTGACAGTGATGAGGCATATGTGTGGGGTGGATATTTTGTGCCGAGGATTTATGCAAAAGAAGTAGATGCGGTGTGTCTTTCATTTCACTTTGAACGTATTTATATACCGGATTCTTTTGATGGAACGCCGGAGAGCGCTTATCAGGAGGCATTGCAGAAAAAACGGGAATATGACGAAGAGGAGCGGAAATTAAAAAAACAACTTCATGATACGTTAGAGAAACATGCCGGAAAAATTGCAGGGGCATGTATCTCATTAGAGCATTACTGTAATAATTTTGATGTGCGTAAATTTGCGGTCTGCACGACACCGGGAAGAAAACCGGGAGAGCAGAAAGAATACTACATTTTATACGGCTGGATGAGTGCGGACGATGCAAAAAAATTAGAGCGGGAGACAGAAGGGGACCCACAGATTCATGTCATGGAGGAGGATGTGGAAGATCACATGTCTGTCAGCCCGCCGACAAAGTTAAAGAATCCGGCATTATTTAGACCGTTTGAGATGTTTGTGGAAATGTACGGACTCCCTGCATATCAGGAGATGGATCCGACCATATTTATAGCCCTTACTTACACGTTGATGTTTGGAATCATGTTCGGGGATGTCGGACAGGGGCTTTGCCTTTTGATCGGAGGATTTGTATTCTACAGGATCAAACATATGAATCTTGGCGCAATCCTTTCACTGGCAGGTATCTGGTCTACGGTATTCGGTTTTATGTACGGCAGTGTGTTTGGATTTGAGGAGATACTAAAACCAGTGTGGATGCGTCCGATGGACAACATTATGACAACACTTATGCTGGCGATCGGATTTGGGATGTTTTTAATTCTGGTTGCGATGGCCTTAAATATCATCAATGCCGTGCGGGCAAAAGATCTGGGGCGGATTCTTTTTAGTCCGAGCGGAATTGCCGGTATTTTGTGTTACGGATGTGTGGTTTTATGCATTGTATTGTATGTGATGGGCAAACCCATCCCGGCTACCGGTATCCTTGGTGTTCTGGTCGGAGTGCCGCTTATTGCAATTCTGTTGAAAGAACCACTTACGAATCTGCTTGAGCGAAAGAAAAAACTGTTTCCGGAAGGCGAAAGTAAGGCGATGTTTTTCGTGGAATCCCTGGTGGAATTGTTTGATGTGGTATTAAGTTATGCAACAAACAGTATATCCTTTGTCCGTGTCGGGGCATTTGCACTAAGCCATGCAGGAATGATGGGAGTAGTGCTGACACTTGCCGGATATGAGAGCGGTTCGCCGAACTGGATTGTTGTAGTGCTTGGAAATATTGTTGTGACAGGTCTTGAAGGACTGGTCGTGGGTATCCAGGTATTAAGGCTTGAATATTATGAGATGTTCAGCAGATTTTATCAGGGAACCGGAAAGCCGTTTGTGGCATTTTCCGGAAACAAGAAATAGGAGGAGAAAAGATATGGCAGCAAAAATAACTCTGGTGGCAATTTTAATTTTTAGTATGGTGGTTCCTTTCTTGGGATATGTGCTTGGAAACAAGAAAGAGAAAAGTTTTAAGGCATCTCTCGCAGTAAATCTGGTTCTATTTTTTGGAACGGTCGTGGTGGCAGATATGCTGCTTTTTAGCGGACATATCTATGCGGCATCCGATACGGCGGCATCCCAGGCAGAGGGATGGAGGTACATGGCAGCAGCTTTATCGACCGGACTTTCCTGTATTGGTGCAGGTGTTGCAGTTGCAAGTGCGGCTTCTGCAGCGATCGGAGCACTGAGCGAGGATTCGAGTATTATGGGTAAGGCACTGATCTTTGTCGCATTGGCAGAATCGATCGCATTGTATGGACTTTTGATCTCATTTTCCATTCTGGGATAAAGAGACGGGAAGGATGGCGGATTTCCATGAAGATGTTTTTGATCAGTGATAATATAGACACATATACGGGGATGCGGCTTTCCGGTGTTGAGGGTGTGGTCGTGCACGAGAGAGCAGAACTTGAAGATGCTCTCTCATTTGTGACGGGACAGGCAGATATAGGCATCGTCCTGCTGACAGAAAAGCTTGGCAGGGATTTCCCGGAACTGGTGAATGGTCTGAAATTAAGCAGGAGAACGCCACTGTTTGTGGAGATCCCGGACCGTCATGGAAGCGGCAGAAGTAAAAATTTTATTACGGATTATGTCAGCCAGGCAATTGGGCTGAAACTGTAGACGGGGGATGGATGCATGGAGATCAGTGAAAAACTCGAAGTTTTTTTTGGCGCGGCGATCGGGGCTGCAAACAGCCAGAGTGCTGCGATGCTTGATGAACAGAAAAATATTTATCAGTCAGCGATGGAAGAACATGAGCAGTCCTGCCGCGAAGCACTCGAAAGTTCAAGGCGTATTTTTTTAGAAAAACAGAAAAAAGAAGTAAACCGGCAGGTTGCGGCGCAGACGATGGCGTGGAAGAAAGATTATCAGGCACAGAAAGAGCAGAAAACAGAAGAATTATTTGACATGGTAATGGAAAAACTCACGTCATATCGGAAAACGGATGGGTATGAAGCGTTTTTGCACACACAGATAGACAAGGCGAAAGAGTTTGCACAGGGAGAAGATCTGACGGTGTATATCAGTCCTTCCGATCAGTCAAAACAGGCGATGTTAGAGGAGAAGTGCGGATGCAGAATAGAGATTGCGGAGGATGAATTTCTTGGCGGCATGCGGGCGGTCATTCCGGCAAAAAATGTTTTGATCGATGAGTCGTTTGCAGAGAGAATGAAACGCGCGCGGGAAACATGCTGGCTGTGATATGCAGCGGGAAAAGCAGGATGTGCTTATGTTTTGACTTGTTATTCAGACGGAATAGTTGTTTTCAAAAAATAATGCAAAAACGAAGAATTAGTGTAGAGGATCAGGCATGGGTATAACAGGAAAGATATACGGGATTAATGGACCGGTCATCACGATACAGGGGAATCTCGGTTATAAAATGAATGAGATGGTATATGTCGGAGAGAGGCGTTTAGTCGGGGAAGTGATCCGGCTGACGAAGGAGAAAACGACCATTCAGGTATATGAGGAAACTTCCGGTTTAAAGCCGGGGGAAGAAGTTGTCGGTGCGGGATGTGCCATCAGTGTAAAATTAGCCCCTGGCATTTTAAATAATATCTTTGACGGTATTGAGCGTCCGTTGCAAAAAATTGCAGAAAAAAGCGGGGCGTTTATTCCGACAGGTGCACAGGCGGATGCCCTGGATCAGGAGAAATTATGGGAGACACATATCACTGTGCAGGAAGGTGACAGGGTAGCAGAGGGATCCGTCATAGCGGAGGTGCCAGAGACGAAGTCGATCTTACACCGCGTGATGCTTCCGCCCGGCGTATCCGGAATAGTGACAGCGGTAAAACCGGATGGAAATTATACCATCTGCGATGAGATTGTAACGATACAAACCGCAGACGGTGAGACGAAGGCACTTACCATGACACAGGAGTGGCCGATCCGCAAACCGCGTCCGGTGGCAGACCGGTATCCGGCAGACAGACCACTTGTAACCGGACAGCGTATCTTAGATACATTGTTTCCAATCGCAAAGGGTGGTACGGCGGCATTGCCGGGAGGATTTGGAACAGGAAAGACCATGACACAGCATCAGCTTGCAAAATGGTGTGATGCGGATATTATCATTTATATCGGCTGCGGGGAACGTGGAAACGAGATGACAAATGTTTTAGAGGAATTTGGAGAATTAAATGATCCAAAGACCGGAAATCTTTTAATGGACCGTACCACGCTGATCGCCAATACTTCTAACATGCCGGTGGCGGCGCGTGAGGCGAGCATTTATACCGGTATCACTCTGGCGGAATATTATCGTGACATGGGGTATCATGTGGCAATCATGGCGGATTCCACTTCACGTTGGGCTGAGGCATTAAGAGAACTTTCCGGAAGGCTTGAAGAAATGCCGGCGGAGGAAGGCTTTCCGGCATATTTAGCATCGAGACTTTCCGCATTTTATGAGCGTGCCGGATATGTGCAGAATTTAAACGGTTCAGATGGCAGTGTGACGATTATCGGAGCGGTATCCCCACAGGGAGGCGATTTCTCAGAGCCTGTTACACAGAATACCAAGCGATTTGTCCGCTGTTTTCTTGCACTTGATAAATCGCTTGCCTATGCAAGACATTACCCTGCGATCAACTGGCTGACCAGCTATTCTGAATATATTCCGGATCTGACAGCCTGGTATGAGACGAATGTTGGGCCAACATTTGTACAGTGCCGGAATGAAATATTAAATCTTCTGACGATGGAGAACCGTCTGAACGAGATTGTAAAGCTGATTGGTAGCGATGTGCTTCCGGACGATCAGAAACTTGTACTTGAGATCGCACGTGTGATCCGGCTTGGATTTTTGCAGCAAAATGCATTTCATAAAGAGGACACATATGTGCCGATGGAAAAACAGCTTCGCATGATGGAGATCATCCTTCATCTGTATGACCGGTGCAAAGCATTGATCGACCGGAATATGCCGATGGCGCTTCTTCGGGAAAGTGATATATTTGAAAAGATCATTTCCATTAAATATGATGTGGCAAATGACAAATTAGAACAGCTAAATCTGTATGATGACAGAATTGAAGAATTTTATCAGCATCTGATGGCGGAAAATGCATAGAGATCTGTTGTGTACAGAAATTGAAAATGAAGATCCGTATGAAAAATAAGCTGGTCAGAAATGGAGATTCGTATGGCGATTGAGTATCTTGGACTGAGTGAGATCAATGGACCACTGGTCGCAGTGGAGGGCGTAAGTGGCGCTTTCTATGATGAGATCGTGGAATTGGTTGTGGAAGGAAAACAGAAAAAATTAGGGCGCATTGTAGAAATCAATAATGACTTTGCGGTCGTTCAGGTGTTTGAGAGTACAGAGGAGATGTCTCTTTTAAATACGCATGCAAGGCCAACCGGCAGGCCGCTTTGCGTGGGATTGTCGGAAGAAATTTTAGGAAGGACGTTCAACGGCTTAGGGCAGCCGATCGATGGGCTCGGTGCAGTGCATGCCGAAGTCGTGCGCGATGTCAACGGACAGCCGATGAACCCGTGCAGCAGGGAGTATCCGAGAAACTACATCAGGACTGGTATCTCTGCAATCGATGGTCTTACAACTCTGATCCGTGGACAGAAGCTGCCGATTTTTTCGGGAAATGGTCTGCCGCATGATGAACTTGCTGCACAGATCGTAGAACAGGCAAGTCTTGGGGATGGCGAAAATGAGGATGAACCATTTGCGGTCGTGTTTGCTGCGATGGGCGCAAAATATGATGTGGCAGAATACTTTAAACGCCGTTTTGCAGAGTGCGGTGTAAGCGATCATGTTGCGATGTTTTTAAATCTCTCCAATGATCCGGTCGCAGAGCGTCTGATCACACCGAAAGTGGCTCTGACAGCCGCAGAGTATCTTGCGTTTGAGAAAAATATGCATATTCTTGTCATATTGACAGATATGACTTCGTTTGCAGAGGCAATGCGTGAAGTGTCGGCACAGAAAGGTGAGATTCCAAGCCGGAAAGGCTATCCGGGCTACTTGTACAGTGAATTTGCAGCACTCTATGAGAGGGCAGGAATCGTGAAAGGGGCATCCGGTTCTGTCACACAGATTCCGATTTTGACGATGCCAAATGATGACATCACGCATCCGATTCCCGATCTTACCGGATATATTACCGAGGGGCAGATCGTACTTGAGCGGTCACTGCACCAGAAGAATATATATCCGCCGATCAATGTACTGCCGTCATTGTCACGTCTGATGAAGGATGGCATCGGTGAAAAATATACAAGGGAAGATCATCAGGATCTTGCCAATCAGCTGTTTTCCTCCTATGCCCGGGTTGGGGAGGCGAGGGATCTCGCAAGTGTTATCGGGGAAGATGAACTTTCGGATACCGATAAACAGTATCTGAAGTTTGGCACGGCCTTCGAAAAAGAGTTTATCGGGCAGGGCAAAGATGAGAACCGTTCGATGGCACAGACACTCGATATCGGCTGGCGGCTGCTGCATATCCTGCCACACGGAGAACTAGACCGTATCGATACAAAGATCCTTGAGAAATACTGGGATAAGGAAGAGTAACAAGGAGGGATGACACATGGATCCGAATACGTTTCCGACCAAGGGAAATCTTATACTGGCAAAGAATGCGCTTGCATTGTCCAAACAGGGATTTGACCTGATGGATAAAAAAAGAAATATCCTGATCCGGGAACTGATGGAGTTGATTTCGGAAGCTTCGGATATCCAGAACCAGATCGATGAGACATTTTCCAATGCCTATCAGGCACTGCAGAAAGCCAATATCCAGATGGGAATCCATCAGGTAGAACAGATTGCAAAAGCGGTTCCGGTGGAAAACTCCATCCGTATCAAACGTCGCAGTGTCATGGGGACGGAGATCCCGAAAGTAGAGTATGAAAAAAAGAAACAGGTGCCGGCGTATTCTTTTTATCATACAAGGATGTCATTAGATGAAGCGTGCCAGCAGTTTGAAAAGGTAAAAGAATTAACGATCCACCTTGCAGAGATTGAAAATTCTGCCTATCGTCTTGCATATAATATCAAAAAGACACAAAAACGTGCGAATGCACTTTCTAATATTACGATTCCGAAATACGAAAAGCTGTCGCGTGAGATTCAGGACTATTTGGAGGAAAAAGAAAGAGAAGAATTTACGAGACAGAAAGTTGTAAAGAAAAACCGGATGAAGAATGCAGGTTCCGGGATGATGTCATAAAAAAATGAAGGAATAAAGAAAGCCGAAAGCGGAAACATCGCTTTCGGCTTCTTTACAGTTCATGATACTGGATTTTCTGACAAAACAATATGCTGCAGATTATTTCTTGTAGGTGTCAGAAAACAGTTCGCGATACCATTTCAGGGCATCGATATAAGCATCATATACAGTCTGTGTATCGAGGTTTTCCAAGATCATAAGCCTAGAGACCTCGGACCAGTTGCCAGCTTCGTACTGTTTAATGAAATATAAAGGCTCCGCAAAAATACCGCTCTGACGGATGAGAGCATCTTCGATGTCGCGTGAAACTTTGACAAGCGAGAGTGCTTCCTCCATTGGTTTATCGAGGATGATATCAAGCACGGAAAACAGTCCGGTTAAGAATAGTTCGGAAGCTTTGCCGCCAAGCTCAAAGGCAGGGGCAAGATTTTCTGCAAACTTTGCACGCAACAGGGATAAACGCGTAAGCTCGTTTGGCTTGTCGGAACACAACTGATTGACAACGGCGGTGTTGATCCAGCGTTTCAGTTCTTTCTGTCCAAGCATGGCAGCTGCGTGCCGGATGGAAGTGATCTCCGAGTTGACAGCCATATGATTGACCATGCGAAGCAGTGAGATGACAAGAGCGGTGTCATGACCGATGATATCTGCCGCTTTGGTGAGGTCAAAGTCCTCTGTATTAACCAGATTCATAAGTTCGATGTAATTGATCTTTAACGGAGCTACGTCATGGTTTCCCTTTGTAACAGGGAGTCTGTAAAAACTTCCCTCATATAAAGTGCAGCTCTTATCCTGGCAGATTGCATCAAATGTCTCTGTTTTGGTTATATTTGAAGCACAGAGCCTGATGTTTGGATAAACTTTATTGAAATAAATACGTGCTTTGCTGATGTCAATCTCTTCACAGTCTAACATGACATAATCCATCAGTACGAGCAGATCATGGTAAGCTTCGTAACTTGATACAGGAAGCTTGCGGATGGCAAATCGGTACCCCATTTTTTTCAGTGCTTTGACACGGTCGATATACATTAGTGTGCATGGAATATTTCCTTTTAACAGCAGTACGAAAAATTCGTGTGGCAGACCGCACTGGGCAGGAATATCGGAAAAAATCGATATTTCATTTACCGGAACAAAGATCTCTTTTGCCGGGGAAAGTGTTTCAAGTCCCATATTTAAGATCAGTTCAAATCCTTCAATCTGGGCGGCGCCATCATTGCTTCCGCTTCCTAAAAGACTCGGGTGAAGCAGAAAATTCGCTTTCTGTGTATACAGAGAATATGCGCTGACTTTTATGTTTTCATCAAATAGGGGTATTAATGTAACCAGCATAGGCGTTCTCCTTATAGCATGGAATCTTTTGTGAAGAAACCATGTGAAACTTTAACATTTATCTACTTTTACTATACTATAAATCTGTGAAAAAAGACACATTTTTTTGAAATTAATAAACAGAAAACTTATTTTATGAAAAATAATTGAAAATACTTGATATTTCAGAATGAATGTGGAAAACTAAAGACAGAAGAATGGGAGGGATTTGCATGTTAAAACAATGGGAAAAAACAGAGCGTCCGTCAGATGCAAAACTGGAGGAACGGCTGCAGGAAGCACGGAGAAAACTGCAGGAGCAGCAGCTCAAGGTAAAAGAGCACGGACTGCCGGTGCTTGTGCTTGTGGAAGGATGGGGAACCGCAGGTAAAGGCTCACTGATCGGTCAGATTATTAAAAATATCGATCCGCGATTCTTTAAAGTTGCATCCATGGCGGCACCGACGGAGGAAGAAAAGAGAAAACCGTTTTTGTACCGTCACTTTGTAAAAATACCGGAGAACGGCAAGTTCAGCTTTTTAGATTCCGGCTGGATGGATGAGATCATGGGTGAAAGACTGCACGAAAAGCTTGGAGACGAGGCGTATGCGCACCGCATTGAGAGTGTCAAGCGGTTTGAACGCCAGCTGACAGACAACGGATATCTCGTTGTGAAATTATTCTTGCATGTGTCTAAAAAGGAACAGGAAAAGCGGATCGAACATCTTTCTAAGGAGAAGGATACCAGATGGCGCGTCAGCAGGAATGACCGCTGGCAGAATGAGCACTATGAGAAATGTTTAAATGCATTTGATTCCTATTTAAAGGAAACGAATCTGCCGTCTGCACCGTGGTATATCATTGATGCAGAATCAAAAAAATGGACGGAGTTACAGGCACTTGAGATCCTGACAGAAGGGATTGATGTGGCGCTTGCTAATAATGCGATGGCGGTGCCAATTTTACAGAATGTATTTTCTATGGAAAAAATGCCCCTGTTGTCGGAGATCCCACTGGATAAGACAATCGGAGAGGATGAATACAAAAAAGAACTGAAGCATTTGCAGCACCGTTTAGGAGAGCTTCATAACCGTCTGTACCGCAAAAAAGTTCCGGTCATCATTGCGTATGAAGGCTGGGATGCAGCAGGAAAGGGCGGCAATATCAAGCGGATTACCGGGGCACTTGATCCGAGAGGTTATGAAGTACATCCGATCGCAAGCCCGGAGCCGCACGAGAAGGCGAGACATTATCTGTGGCGTTTCTGGACGAGACTGCCAAAGACAGGACATATCGCGATCTTTGACCGCACCTGGTATGGCAGAGTCATGGTGGAGCGTCTTGAGGGGTTCTGCAGCGAAAATGACTGGAAACGTGCCTATAACGAAATTAATGAATTTGAAAAGGAACTGCACGACTGGGGCGCTGTTATCATCAAGTTCTGGGTGCAGATCGACAAGGATACACAGTTAGAGCGTTTTAATGAGAGACAGAATACACCGCAGAAGCAGTGGAAGATCACAGACGAGGATTGGCGCAACCGGGAAAAATGGGATCAGTATGAAGATGCAGTCAATGAGATGATCCAGAAAACCAGTACGACATATGCGCCGTGGCATATTTTAGAATCGGTGGATAAGCGGTATGCGAGAATTAAGGCACTTAAGATCGTGATCGAAGAACTGGAAAAAGTGTTGGAGTGATGTGTGAAACAAGCACAGATTTTTTGTTATTTTTAGTGTCTGTTATTCGAAGTGAGATACGTTGGGCGAAACAAGTACAGGATATGCTTGTTTCGCCCAGTTCACATTTATGGTGTAACGGAAATATTCAATTTTTATCCATAAAGCAACTGGAAGTCATGCGATCCACCAGGTGCCGTCTGCCGCCTGGTACAAATCGCCAATTTCTTCGGAAAGCGTTTTTCCACTGAAATTTTTTCAATATATTTTCCAGATACTTCCTGAAAACGTTTTATCATACTGCCTCATCCTTGAAAATTTCCTGAAAAAATTTATTTCGAGAGGGAATTGATCTCTGGTGCTTGGAAAATAGATCAAAAAGTACTATAATTAGAAAGAAATATGACAGTGCGGAGGAAAAATGTGAAAAAAAATATGCCATATATATTGATAGCAGGGATTGCTTTCGGTTCTGATTTCTGGATCAAACGTCACATGGACAGGAAATATGCCAGGTACGTGGTGCATCCGGGACGTCGGAATAAGATTCTGATCGAAAAATATTATAACCGTGGAGCAGCACTTAATTTTCTGGCGAAAAAGCCTCGGATTATGCGCATGATCCATACAGTGATCATGTTTTTTGTCGGAATTTTATATTATTTTCTGCTCCGTATGCCGGGACATTGTCTTAGCAAGACAGGTGCATCTTTACTTGTCGGCGGAGGATTAAATAATCTGCTTGACCGCTATACAAAAGGATATGTGGTCGATTATGTGAAATTTAACTTTGGTCCGAAGTGGCTGAAAGGGATTATATTTAATATTTCAGATTTTTGTATTTTTATAGGTGCATTTTTATCCGTTGTGGGAAGTGAGGTCTCATCATGACACGGGAGACTTACCGGAAGATGACAGGGTATTTTTTACAGGATGAAAAAAAAGTCCGCAGGATTATTCTGGCAAACCGGCTGCTTACCGGAATTGTTTTTATCAGCTATCCACTTTATCTGATTTTATTGTGGTCAGAGCAGGACCTGTTATTACCGCAGGCTGTGCTTGTCCCGGCAGTTTCCTTTGTGGTCGTTACACTGTTTCGGAAAATTGTCAATGAACCGCGCCCGTATGAAAAATATGATCTTCCATCGGTGATAGATAAGGATACAAGTGGGAAATCATTTCCAAGCCGTCATGTTTTTTCTGTATTTGTGATCGCCGTCACGGTATTTGTGCGCAATCCAGTGGCGGGCTGTATTTTAGCAGTGATCGGAATTATGATTGCCGTGATCCGTGTGATCGGGGGCGTGCATACCGTATGGGATGTCACTGCAGGAGCTGCTGTCGGGATTTTAAGCGGTGTGATCGGATACTATATGCTGCAATATCGGGGATTTTGAGTGGTGTGATCGGATATTATATGCTGCCGTATCAGGGATTTTGAGCGAATATTACCGTATATTTTTGGAAAAATAAAAGCAACGAATAAAATTAAGATAACGTTTTTGTAGATTACAGAAATGGAGAAGAAGATGGACCCTTTTTTGATGAATAGTTTTTCAAGAGAACAGATGGAATATATCGTGGAATTGTTTAATCCGTGTATGGATGATTATCTGTATGTGTTTGATCTGCAGAAAGACTGCTATAAGATCTCAAAACATGCGACAGAGCGTTTCATTTTACCGGGGGATAATTTTGATGATGCGGCAAAAGCACATCATACATTTGTATATTCGGAAGACCAGCCCCGTCTGGATGAAGAATTCCGCCGCATTATGAACGGAGAAGTTGTCTTTCATAACATGCATTATCGCTGGCTGGATTGCAAAGGACAGCCGGTCTGGATCAACTGTAGAGGGCGTGTATTAAATGATGCGGACGGAAAACCGCATTTTCTGGTTGGATGTATCAATGAGATCGGTCAGAAACAGAAGGCAGACAATGTCAGCGGACTGCTTGGTGAATCAAGTCTTTCCGCCTATGTGGAACAGTTTGAGGATGGATTGCCGGCTGGATTTATCCTTCGTATTGGAATCGATGATTTTCGTGACATCAACGGCGACTTTGGAATGGAGTATGGAGATTATATCTTAAAGAATACGGCAGACTGTATTGGTGCAAATATCAAGCCATGGCAGAAGTTATACCGTATACTGGCGGATGAATTTATTGTTGTTGATTTTTCAGGTGGCGATATGGAGGCTGCAACAGAACTTTATAAAAATATCCGTAAGAGTCTGGATGTGTTTATCGAAGAAAATGGGTATAAATCTGTGTTTACCATTTCTGCGGGGGCAGTCGATACGGCAAAAACATCAGGAACCTATGAAAATATTATGAGACTGTCAGAGTATGCCTTAAATACGGCAAAAGATCTTGGAAAGAACCGATGTTATATATTTATGCAGAAGGAATATGACACTTTTTTGCGGAAGAAGCAGATCACACGCCAGCTGCATCATGCGGTAAATCATGGATTTGAAGGGTTTGAGACTTATTATCAGCCAATCGTGGATACAAAGACACGCCGGCTGGTTGGTGCGGAGGCACTGATGCGTTTTTCCATGCCAAAGAGATGTGAGGAGGGGGAAACGAAAAAAGAAGCAGTGTGTGTGGATGGTCATGATGCAAATGAGATAGTACAGTGGGAGCGCATTTCACCGGTTGAGTTTATTCCTCTGTTAGAGGAGACCGGTCTGATCATTCCGGCAGGAAAATGGATGCTGCATCAGGCGATCTCAACCTGCAGCAGATGGCAGAAGTATATTCCGGATTTCCGCATCAATATCAATCTTTCCTATGTGCAGGTCATGAAGAGCCGTGTACTGACAGAGATACTGACGGCGCTGCGTCTGTATGGACTCGAACCTTCCGCAGTGGGAATCGAGCTGACGGAGAGTGGTTATCTGGATACCAATACACATTTTCAGAAGCTGTGGGACGGATTAAAGAAAAACGGAGTACTTGTCATTTTAGATGACTTTGGAACCGGTTATTCCAATCTGCACTGTCTTGGTGATTTAAGACCGAATTATATTAAGATTGACCGTTCTTTCACGTTAAAAGCGTTGAATAATCAGTATGAACATGATCTGATGACACAGATTATCTCAATGACACACAAACTTGATCTGACAATCTGTGTCGAGGGAATTGAAACAGAGAGTGAGTTTGAAAAGATATCAGAATTAGAACCGGATTATATCCAGGGATTTCTGTTTGGCAAACCGCAGCCTGCAGAAGAGTTCTACGAGAATCTCATCAAGCCTGCGATTGCCGCTTGCGGTACTCACGAGGTGTCTGCCCAAAGCGTTTCTTAAAAATACGGTTAAAATAAGAAAGATTTTCAAATCCGACTTCCGATGCGATCGCAAGGATTGAGGAGTCGGATGAGATCAGGAGTCTCGATGCCATGGTGAGCCTGTATTCGTTGAGATAATCGACGAAAGAGGTTCCCATGGTATTTTTAAAATATTTCATAAAATGGGACTGACTAAGCCCTACTTCGGTTGCAATGTCTTCAATCGTGATTTTTTCCATATAATTGTTTTCCACATATTTTAAAATCATTTTCATTTTTTCTAAAGATTTGCTCCGGTCTTTTCCGGCAAGCTCTTTTGTACTGCACTTATGAAACAGGATGTAAAACAGCAGAAAAAGCTGCCCTTTGATAAAGAGCTGATAACCGGACGGATAAGTTTTACAGATATCATCGTTCGCATCAATGCAGGCTGCAATCTCTGTATAATGCGGACTGTCCGGTGTATATAAAAGTGGCAGTGAAACATTACCGGACAGCAGAGGAACCAGATAGTCCGTGTTGCAGGTATCTGTTTTCTTGGAGATCAGCATATTTGGATGAAAAATGATATTTTCGTACTCCATGGATTCGGATTCGAACTGACCGATCGAGTGAAGCTGTCCCGGAAGGATCAGTGCGATATCCCCGGCTGTTACCGTGTGTTGGGCAAAGTCAACTGTTATGGTACCTTTTCCCTTTTTTATATAGATAATTTCCATTTCATCGTGCCAGTGCATTGGCACATACCCGAAATCCAGTGGAATCGAGCACAGATAAGTGATGTAAGGGAATAGAGGATCGCCGTGTAAAATTTTTTCCTGATAATTTTCGTATTCTAAAATATTCATGATGATAGGATTGTACCACTTTTTGAGCCAATATTACAAGAAAAAAATAAATGCGGAAACTATAATAACATCATAAACAATGATTTTGCGAAAAAAAGCGAAATCAGGACAACAGGAACATGCATAAACAATGATTGGGGAACATAATGAAAACAGCGCTAAGGGCGCGGAAACATGGAGGAAAACATGAAATTACAGGAAATCGTATCAAACAGATGTGGCAAAGAGATTTCACAGTGCACAAACGAGGAACTTTACTATGCGCTGCTTGAGATGACAAAAGGAATGGCAGAAGAAAAAGTCAGCAATCAGGGAAAACGTAAATTATATTATATTTCCGCTGAGTTTCTGATTGGTAAATTATTATCCAACAATTTAATCAACCTTGGCATTTATGAGGATGTAAAAAAACTTTTAGCAGACAACGGCAAGAGCCTTGCAGAGATCGAAGAGGTCGAGCCGGAGCCGTCATTAGGAAACGGTGGACTTGGACGTCTTGCTGCATGCTTCCTTGATTCTATCGCAAGTCTTGGCTTAAATGGTGATGGCGTTGGTTTAAATTACCATTACGGATTATTCAAACAGGTATTCAAAAACAACCTGCAGAATGAGACACCAAACCCATGGATCGAAAAAGAGAGCTGGCTGACAAAAACAGATGTTACTTATCCGATCCAGTTTGGCGGTTTTACATTACAGTCCAGATTATATGATATCGATGTGATCGGTTATGAGAACCGTACCACAAAACTTCATTTATTTGATGTAGAGACCGTAGATGAGAGCCTGGTTGGAAACGGCATTGATTTTGATAAAGAGGATATTGCAAAGAATTTAACATTATTCTTATATCCGGATGACTCCGATGATAAGGGCAGAATCCTTCGTGTATATCAGCAGTATTTCATGGTCAGCAATGCAGCACGCCTGATCATTGATGAGACACTTGCAAGAGGTGGGGATCTTCACAAATTAAACGAGTATGCAGTGATCCAGATCAACGATACACATCCAAGTATGGTAATTCCGGAGATGATCCGTCTGTTGATGGAGCGCGGTATCTTAATGGATGAAGCGATCGACATCGTATCTAAGACCTGTGCATACACAAACCACACGATCTTAGCAGAAGCTCTTGAAAAGTGGCCGATTCATTTCTTAGAGAAAGCTGTTCCACAGTTACTGCCGATCATTTATGAGTTAAACAGCCGTGTTACAAAGAAATATGATGATAAATCCGTAGCAATCATCGATGATGAAAAACGTGTCCATATGGCACATATGGATATCCATTACGGATACAGTGTCAACGGTGTTGCTTACCTGCACACAGAGATCTTAAAGAATACAGAGTTAAATAACTTCTATAAGATTTATCCGGAGAAGTTCAATAATAAGACAAACGGTATTACATTCCGCCGCTGGTTATTACACTGCGATCCGGAGATGACTGAATTTATCACATCCTTAATCGGACCTGGATTTAAGAAAAATGCAGAAGAGTTAGAAAAACTCGGCGCATATGTAAATGATGAGGAAGTATTGAAGAAACTTCTTGCAGTAAAAGGCGCAAGAAAGACAGAGTTAAAGAATTATCTTGCAAAAACACAGGGCATCGAGTTAGATGACAACTCCATCTACGATATCCAGATCAAAAGATTACATGAGTACAAGAGACAGCAGATGAATGCTCTCTATGTGATCCACAAGTATTTCGAGATCAAAGCAGGAAAGAAACCGGCACGTCCGATTACGGTCATTTTCGGTGCAAAAGCAGCTCCGGCATATATCATTGCAAAGGACATCATTCATCTGATCCTCTGCTTACAGGAACTGATCGCAAATGATCCGGAAGTTGCACCATACTTAAAAGTAGTGATGGTAGAAAACTACAATGTAACATTAGCTGAGAAACTGATCCCGGCAGCAGATATCCATGAGCAGATCTCTTTAGCTTCCAAAGAGGCAAGTGGAACATCCAACATGAAATTTATGTTAAACGGTGCTGTTGCGATTGGAACCATGGATGGAGCAAATGTTGAGATGCATCAGTTCGTTGGTGATGACAACATTTATATCTTCGGTGAGTCTTCTGAAGAAGTTATCAAACACTACGAGAAAGCAGATTACGTTTCCAGAAGCTACTACGAGAACGATGCAAACATCAAACGTGCGATCGATTTCATCGTAAGTGACCAGATGAAAGCTGTTGGATGTGCAGAGAACTTAGAGCGTCTTTACAATGAACTGTTAAACAAAGACTGGTTCATGACACTTCCGGATTTTGAGGAGTACGTTGCAACCAAAGAGCGTATCTACGCTGATTATGAGGACCGCATGGCATGGGCTAAGAAGATGCTTGTCAACATCAGCAAGGCAGGATTCTTCTCATCAGACCGTACGATTGCACAGTACAACGAGGATATCTGGCATCTGTAAGATGCCGTGCATCTTGTAAGATGCCATGCATCTTGTAAGATGTTGTGTGCCTGAAAATTGAATTATGGATTCTTTCTGAAAGGGACTGCAAATCTGAGAATGGTTTTGCAGTCCCTTTTTTTATGTCAAAATGTGTCTAAAATTAGTCAATGCGATTTGGAACAGAATCTGTTTTCACCCATTTTTATTACCTTGTAAAGAATATCTTGACATATATATAGACTATCTATATAATATAAATACATAGACAGTCTATATATAAGAGGGAAAATTATAGGAATACAACAGGTAAGGAGGATTCACATGTTAAACAAATCACTGATTCAGGGCAGTCTTTCTATGCTGATCTTGCGTCTTTTAGATGAGAAAGATATGTATGGCTACGAGATGATCGAAACACTCCGCAGCAGGTCTGAAAATGTATTTGAGTTAAAAGCGGGCTCACTTTATCCGCTTTTACATACGTTAGAGGCAAATCATTTAGTCACTGCATACGAGGATGATGCGAGTGGAAAAGTGCGCAAATATTATCATATCACCGGAGAGGGAAAACGTATTTTAAAAGAGAAAAAGGAAGAATGGAAAACATATGCCGCAGCAGTTACCAATGTGTTGTCAAGCAAGGTGGTGGAGGCATGTGTCTAATGGCATTGGGACGGTGCGAAAAAGGGCAGGAAGATACCGGAAAAATTGCGAAAGTGGTAGAAAAGATCAGGAGGGGAAGAAGTTGACGGAATACACAGAATATATGGAAACGTTGAAAGAACAGATTCAAAACAAGCGTGCGAGAGTGCTTGTGGAAGAAGAAATCCGGGGACACATTGAGGAACAGGAAAAGGAGTATTTAGCAGAAGGCATGGAGGAAGAGGAAGCAAAAAGAGAAGCTGTGCGGCAGATGGGAGATCCGGTGGAGACAGGCTGTGCCTTAAACCGGATACATAGACCGGCATTTCCGTGGAAATTATTTGCGCTGGCGGTATTTCTGACCGGGGCGTCCATGTTGATATCTCTGATTATTTCTGCGAAAGCAAATGAAGGAGCAGTACAGGCAGAGCAGGTTGGTTCACTGCTTGTGGTCAATGCTGTCAGCTTCGCAATGATTTTTGTAATCATGTACGTTGATTACACATGGCTGTTTTTACATATCCGCGCAGTATATACCTTGTACATGATCTGCCTGTGTCTGGTGTGGTCAGGCGATATCATTGGAAACTATCAGACATCGCTGTTGGCATGTTACAGCGTGCAGGCACTGCTTCCGGTTCTCTTTGCGGGAATGATGTATCGGTACCGGGGAAAGGGAGTGCAAGGCATTTTAAAATCGGTTGCCTGGATCATTATCCCGTTTATGGTATTATCATTTGTTTCGCTGCCGATAAGTAATGGGGCGGTTGTAGAAAATGCAGTGGTATGTTTGTTTTTGCTTATAGCAGCAGTGCTTCGTGGGATATTTGGAAACGAAAAGAAAAAATATCTTACAGGACTGGCATTACTTGTGACGTGTATTTTAGGTGTTGTAGCAGTTTTTTTTCATCAGTTTCTGACAGGCGGTTATGTGTTGGCAAGACTTACACATACGGGGCAATTTGGATATCAGAACAAAATGATAGTGGATGCAGTCCAAGAGTATAGTCTGTTTGGAAACAGGACATTTCTGATGTATGGTACAAGGCAGGATGGAGAATATTTACTTGGAAATATATTTTCTTATTTTGGTATCATAGCAGGAATTCTGGTTGTGGCAGCTTTTGTATGGTTTTTGATCCATGCGTTCCGGGAGTCTCTCATGCAGAGCAACCGGATGGGATTTCTGCTGGGAATGGCGTGCAGTATTGGGTTGGCCGTGCGCGTGCTGGTAATTTATATTATGGTAAATTTTGGATATGGCGTGATCTATACCGTGGCAGTTCCGTTTTTTTCCACAAATGTGATCTTAGCGGCGGTCAATGGGATCTATGTCGGGTTGCTATTTTGTGTGCTGCGGAATAAAATGATATTAAAAGAGCCGCACATGGAAAAGAAAAAAGTGACGGTTTAAGCGGCAGAAAGAAAGGGTTTATCCGGTATGAATTACATTGATATGCACTGTGATACACTTGCAAAGGTGGTGGCACAGGGAAAAAAGACGGCAAAGGAACTGAAAGGTACGATGGTGGATGCGAAAAGATTGCAGCAGTGTGGTGCAAAGGCACAGTTTTTTGCCATGTTTTTACAGCAGAAAAGAGAAGAAAACTGGAGTAATCCGGGACAGGATTCTTTTTGGTATACGGATGCAGAAATAAAAAAACAGATGCAGGATATGTACAGTGTATACCAGAATACCATGGAGATATGTTCGGATATCATTGCACCGGCTTATAGTTATGAAGATCTGAAGCGCAACTGGCAGCAGAAAAAAGTTTCCGCCTTTCTGACGGTTGAAAACGGATGTGTTGTGGATGGAAAAATGGAACGGCTTGAGCAGCTTTATCAGATGGGAGTCAGACTGGTCACACTGACATGGAACGATGATAACTGTTTTGGACATCCGCATGCCAAAGAGGCAGAACGGATGAAACTTGGACTGACACCGTTTGGCAGGGAGGCTGTCACATATATGACGGAGTTAGGGATTCTTGTGGATGTTTCTCATTTGTCGGATGGCGGGTTTTATGATGTGGCAAAGCTTGTGCGGGGACCGTTTGTGGCATCCCACTCAAACTGCCGTGCGCTTTCTCCTGCAACGAGAAACCTGACAGATGATATGATACGGGTGTTAGCGGAACATGGCGGTGTGGCAGGACTGAATTTTTATCCACCATTTTTAAATGCAGATTCTGTGGATAAAGAAAGCCGTATCGAAACAATGTGTGAACATGTCAGACACATGATCAATGTCGGAGGAATCGAGTGCGTTGGTATTGGCACGGATTTTGATGGAATCGAAGGAAAATTTGAAATTGCAGACTGCACGGAGATGGAAAAACTATTTGATGCATTGCAAAAAGGAGGATTGAGCGGGGATGCGATTGAAAAGATCGCACACGAAAATGTGGAGCGTGTGATTCAATTCTGTTGTTGAAAAAAGGCTGATTTGGAAGTATATTAAGGTTATAAGACAGATGGAGGTATGAGTATGAAAAGAAAATTGCAACTGGGTTATGCAGTGCTGGTATTTGCACTGGTGTTGATGTTTGGCGCACAGACGGCCTATGCATCGCAGGATCCGTCAGATGCATGGACGGGCAACACAGAGAATTCGGGCGAAACGGAAAACACAGAAACAGAAATACCGGTTTATAAGGTTACCATCAGGTTTAAAGCAAACGGTGGCAAAGGTTCTATGAATGATCTGGTCGTAGAATCCGGAAAAGTGACGACACTGCCAAAGAATACGTTTACGAATGGAAATTGTAAATTTACCGGCTGGTCATTGGATGATGAGGAGGAAGTGGCATATAAAAACGGTGCAGATGTTTCGCAACTTGCAACAAGCTATAATGATGGAGAGTTAATTACACTGTATGCGAACTGGAAAATGCCGGCACCGAAGTTAAAAAAAGCAGTGTCAAAAACACCATCTTATGTTGACATCACTTTTGGTAAGGTAAAAAATGCTTCCGGGTACAGAATTGAATATTCCACAAATAAAAAATTTAAAAAAAATGTAATGACGGCAACAGCCGGTAAAAATGATACCAGTGCAAGACTGATGGAGGTAGTACCAAATAAAAAATACTATATCAGGATCAGAAGCTTCAAGAAAAGATATGATGATGAGGTCTGGAGCAGTGATTGGAGCAAGGTGCTATCTGTAAAAGTTAAAAATGGTAAAACACTGATGAATACCAAGGCGGTATATGGTGTCGAGGCAGATGTGAAACTAAATGGATCCGGCAGCGGCTATCATGCCAAATTAGTAATCGGTACACCGTATTCTGCAGTTTCTTTTGGTATGCAGTATGATGTGGGAGCAGCAAATCCATATGGCTCAAGAAATATGGCATTGATTGAAAATGTGGCTTCAAATGATCCGGGATGCCAGCAGTATGTCAGACCGGGCGATTTTGAATTCCAGCGGAATAAGTTTTATCATCTGATGATCACTGCTGATGCAAAGGGCAATGGAGATGTCTATGTGGATTACAGAAAAATTGGAAGTTTCAGCCAACCGAATCTGACAAAAGGAAGCATTTATTTATGGATCGAGGCATCCGGAAGATTAAATGGTGATGGGGTGGATGCTGAGTTCGCAAATATAAGAAGTAAAGCTTCTGGTAGCGGAATCAATGTGATCGGCAATACACAGGATTATAAAGACTGCAGACATGATCAGACAAATGCGGGATTAAAATGCAAATATTACAAAAAAACAAATACAGTCCGGCTCTATGGAAACATCAAAAATCTTCATGGAGACTGGGACAGTGCATACAATGGTGTGTCATATGTACTTCATGTACGTTAATGGAAGCAGGGTGCTGTAAATAAATTTTTGTTGAAATTGACAGGTGGCAGCAGTATAATAATTCTGGTTATGTGACGTTTTATAATAATATATAAACAAGGAGATATGAAAATGAAAAGGAGATTACATGTATTATGTGCAGGTTTAGCGTGTGCACTGGCATTGACCGTTGGTACGCAGGTTTCTTATGCGGCAGCAGTCAACCCGGCAGATGTTAATCCGGCGGAGGCAACCGAGACACCGGCTGTGCAGGCTTACACAGTAAATATCAAGTTTCATGCGAATGGCGGAAACGGCTCTATGAGTACAATTGCTGTAACATCAGATAAACAGACAAGCCTGCCGGATAACACTTTCAAAAAAAGCGGTTATACATTTACCGGATGGGCAACATCAAAGTCTGGCAGCGTAGAATATAAAAATCAGGCTGATGTATCTGCACTTGCGACAGAATCAAACAACGGCAGTACAGTTACACTGTATGCGCAGTGGACATTAACGGCACCGAAAATCAAAAAGACAACATCCACACCGTCTGCAATCACTGTAAAATATGAAAAAAACAAATATGCATCCGGTTATGAGATCCAGTATTCCCAGAAAAAAAATTTTAAAGAGTATACGAAAAAATGGGTACGGACTGCATTTACAAAAACAGTGACAGACAAAAATGTTACAAGTGCGCAGTTACTCCGTGTGGAACCAAACAAGAAGTATTATGTCAGAATCCGCAGCTACAAGAAAAAAGGTAAGAGCAAGACATATGGTGAATGGAGTGCAGTGAAAACCATTAAAGTAAAGAAAGGTTACACACTTGCAAATCTGAAAGCTAAAAATGCAGCCGGCATTGAAGCAGATGTAAAATTGAGCGGTTCCGGTACCGGATATCATGCAAAGTTTGTCATGGGAAATGCTACTTCTGCTGTATCTTTTGGTATGCAGTATGACCAGGGTGCGCAGGCTCCATATACAGGAAAAAATATGGCTTTGATTGAGAATATTTCTTCAAACGGATCCGGCGGACAGAATTACAGCAGACCGGGTAATATTCAGTTAAAACTGAACAAAACCTACCATCTGATGATGGTTTCTAATGGAAATGGTTATGTAGATGTTTACATTGATTATAAAAAGATCGGTGGCTGTTATCAGGCGAGCATGAAAAATCTGGCATGGTTCAGAATCGAGGCAGCAGGAAGATTAAATGGAGATAAAGTAAATGTTGAGTTCTCCAATGTCAAACTTGGTGCCCAGTCAGATGGAGCAGCAAACATGAAAATCCTTGGTGATGAGCAGAGAAAGCTGGAGTGGGGAAAAGTTCCTTCAAACCCGGGAATCAGTGGTAAATTTGACAAGAAAACAAACACGATCAAATTTACAGGAACTATTACAGACTTACACGGAGACTGGGATAGTGACTATGAAAGAGCATCCGGTATTTTCCAGTTTAAATAATCCGTATGCAGATAAAACTTAAATACTTTGCAGTTAGAGTTAGAATATAGTAGGGTATAAAATTAATATAGGGAAGCCGGTCGCTTTTGGCTGGCTTCCTTAAAATATGAAATGAGGAAATGATTGAATGATTATTAGTGCCGCAAAAAAAGAAAAAACACCGGCAGCAGTCAGAATGGTAAAAGATATTTTTGGAAACCTTAAGCTGATTTCGGAACTTTCTAAGAATGATTTGAAAAAAAGATTCGCTGATTCCTATTTTGGTATCTTATGGGCATTTGTAAGTCCGATTATTACCATATGTGTATATTGGTTTGTATTTACCGTCGGTATGCGTGGGGGCGGTAATGAGGTAAATGGTTATCCATATGTGCTGTGGCTGATCTCAGGACTGATCCCGTGGTTTTTATTTTCAGATATTTTAACCAGCGGCACAAGTGTATTATTAGAATATGCATATCTTGTAAAGAAAATAGTATTTAATGTTAGCATTCTTCCGGTAGTAAAGTTAGTCACTGCTACATTTATCCATTTGATCCTTTTGTTGTTTACGTTGCTTATTTTTGCAGGGACAGGACATTTTCCGGATATTTATATGTTACAGATACCGTATTATATCATTGCATTATGGTGTTTTTCCATCTCCTGTGTGTTTGTGACAAGTTCTGTTGTCCTGTTTTTCAGGGATTTAGGACAGCTGGTAAATATCTTTATGCAGGTATTTATCTGGATCACGCCAATCATGTGGCAGGATGCATTGATTGCAGAAAGCCATCCGGTTCTTATTGGAATCCTTCGTTTAAATCCAATGTATTACATCGTAAAAGGGTACAGGGATGCCATGATCAATCATGTATGGTTCTGGGATAATATGGGAATGACCATCTATTTCTGGGTTGTAACGGTATTGATGTTTATTCTGGGAAGCAGTATTTTTGCCAGATTAAAACCGCATTTTTCAGATGTACTATAATATCTGGAACAAGTATAGATTAAAGGAAGAGAAAGAGATTTACAATGAGTGAATACGCAATCAGTGTCGAACACATTTCAAAGGTTTATAAATTATATCGTGGAAAAGCAGACCGCTTAAAAGATGCACTGCATCTGACCAGGCAGAAAAATTATGATGAGTTTTATGCACTTTCAGATGTGAATTTTACAGTAAAAAAAGGTGAGACGGTTGGTCTGATCGGAACCAACGGCGCCGGAAAATCAACCCTTTTAAAACTTCTTACCGGAGTTCTGACTCCGAGTGAGGGACAGATCGAAGTAAATGGAAAAGTGTCTGCACTCCTCGAATTAGGTGCTGGTTTTAACGGAGAGTACACAGGACTTGAAAATATTTATTTTAATGGAACTCTTATGGGATATACCAAAGAGCAGATGGAAAAGAAAGTCCCGGAAATTCTTGAATTTGCGGGAATCGGAGATTATGTTTATCAGCCGGTAAAGACTTATTCAAGTGGTATGTTTGCAAGGCTGGCATTTGCACTTGCAATCAATGTCGAGCCGGATATTTTAGTGGTAGATGAAGCACTCAGCGTGGGAGATATTTATTTCCAGTCGCGCTGCTTCAAAAAAATGGACGATATCAAAAAGAATGGAACTACGATTCTGCTGGTAACACATGATATGAGCAGCGTGATCAAATACTGCGATAAAGTAGTGCTGTTAAATCATGGCAAGGTTGTAAAGGAAGGCAACCCGAAGCAGATGGTAGATATATATAAAAAGATCCTTGTCAATCAGTATGATGAAAACGAGGATGCGGATGGAGCAGAGAAAAAGGACGCTCTTACTGTAAATAAGGGAAGCTGGATGTCTCAGTTGTCTTTGAATGATAAAAATACGATCTATGGCAATGGAAAAGCGAAAATCATTGACTTTGGTTTCTTTGATGAAAATGGCCGAATTACCGGAATGGTCTTAAAGAAGAGTATTTTCAGCTTTAAAGTGAAAGTGGAATTTTATGAGGATATCGAATATCCGATTCTGACCTATACAGTAAAAAATGCAAGAGGTGCTGAGATTACCGGAACCAATACAATGTTTGAAAAAGTGGATTTCCCACTTGCAAAAAAAGGCGAGCAGTATGTGGTAACGTTCACACAGAAAGCGCTGCTGCAAGGCGGAGATTATCTGGTTTCTTTTGGCTGTACCGGCTATGAAAACGGACAGTTTACCGTATATGACAGACATTATGACGTGGTAAACCTTACAATCGTATCCGAACAGAATACGGTGGGAACTTTTGATATGGATTCTAAGGTGACTGTGGAAAGGGTAGAACATGATTGATGAAAATGTGGAAAATATACTCCTTCACGCGGTGGAAAGCCAGGAACAGACAGAAAAATGCCTGTTAGAAAATGATTCCTGGCAGGTGCTTTACCATCTGTCGAATATCCGTGAAAACCTTCTGGAGTGGTATCCGTTTGATCCACAGGCATCACTGCTTGAAATTGGGGCAGAATGCGGTGCACTGACCGGTCTTTTCTGTAAAAAAGTAAAACGTGTGGTTGCAGTGGAGGCATCCGCGCGCGATGTCAAAGTGAATTTAAAAAGAAATGGTAAATATGAAAATCTGACTGTGGTCACAGATGAACTTTACCGTGTGGATACAAAAGAAAAATTTGACTATGTGACGATTACGGGACTGTTTGGTTATGCAGGACGCATCTGGGAAAGCGATGATCCGTACATGGATCTGCTGCACAGGGCAAAAGAATATTTAAAACCGGGCGGCAGACTGTTTCTTGCAATCGAGAACCGTTACGGTGTGAAATATTTTGCAGGCGCAAAGGAAGATCATACCGGCAGATGTTTTGATGGACTGGAAAATTATGCCGCAGCGGATGATGTGCGGACATTTGCACATAAGACGTTAGATAAAATGCTGACAGAGGCAGGTTTTTCACAGAATGATTTTTATTATCCGATGCCGGATGAAAAACTTCCTTCTGAGATTTATTCGGACAAAAGCCTTCCGTCTTTTGGCAGTCTCAGATACCCATGTGTTGCGTATGACAGGGATCGCTATGAACTGCTGGATGAGAGACTGGTCTTTGACTCGATCTGTCAGGATGGAATGTTTGGAGACTTTGCCAACTCATTTCTGGTGGTGAGCCGGAATGGGGAACCGGAGACAGCGGATGAACGGACGGTGATCTATGCAAAGTACAACAGACAGAGAGCACCGGAGTATCAGCTTAGCACGAAGATTATTCTGAAAAAAAATGGGAATAGATATGTAGAAAAACAGGCACTGCGCAAAGAGGCTGTGGCGCATGTGACAGGACTTATTGCAAACAGGGAAAAGCTGCTTGATTTAAAAGTGGGACCGGCTCCGGTAGAAATTTTATCGGATGCAGACGGATGCGCTGCATTTCCTTTTATCAGAGGGACAAGTCTGGCGAAGGAAGTAAATGAGAGCCTTGGAAACAGACAGCGTTTTTTGAACGCGATGCATCACGCGGTGGACAGTATTTATGGCACTTATTTAAATACGCCGGAATGTCTGGTGGATTTTGTGCTTACGAAGGAATTTGAAGAAACATTTGGTTTATTTTCAGAGGAAACAGAGCGCGATGTTTTCAAAGGTACAAAGTCGCTTAAGGTGTCAAATATTGACAGTATTTTAAGCAATTTTGTGAGAATGGAAGATGGCAGTTTAGTTTGTCTGGATTATGAATGGGTGTTTTCATTCCCGATACCGGTCGAATATCTGATCTACCGGACGGTATTTTATTATTACAGTGAGAATGTTCATTATATCAAAATGAGTGAGCCGGAGCTCTGGGCGGAATTTGGCATTGCAGAGGCAAAGATCAATCTTTTCCGCAGGATGGATGATCAGTTCCAGCAGCATGTGCATGGAAAGGATCGCAGATATATTTATACTTCCCGCTATGGAAAACAGACACTTACACTGGGAAAAAATCTTCAGATTGGTGAGAGCTGGTTTTTATCGATCGCGGAGGATATCCACAATCTCAACCGGTTTATGGGCGGGCACAGGCGTGATCTTGTGGTATGCCATGTAAAAATGCACCGGAAAAGTGAATTTCTGGATAAATGTAAAAACAAGCTGAAACGTATTGCGAAGAGGATATTGAAAAGAGAATAGGATCAGCATATAGGAGGAAAACACTACATGTTAACAGCTCGTATAAAAAAAGCATATTTTGTCTGGAAAAATGAAGGGACAGATATGTTTTTGTATAAAGTAAAAATGAAACTGGATATGAAGAACATATTCCGCAAGAGTCTATACAGAAAGTGGATCGAGGCAAACGAACGGGATATTATGGAAGTCACGGAACTGAAATATAACCCTCTGTTTTCCGTTGTGATCCCTGTATATAATGTTGCAGATAATATGCTCCGGGAATGTATTGATTCCGTGCTGGCGCAGACTTATAAAAATTTTGAAATCATTCTGGTGGATGATGCATCGACACAGACATCCGTGCGCAAAGTGTTAGGAGAATATGAGGGCAGGGATGGGATCACCATCATCTACAGAGAAAAAAACGGGCATATTTCACGCACCACAAACGATGGTATCCATGCGGCAAAAGGAGAATTTGTTGCATTGTGTGACTGTGATGATCTGTATGCGCCGAATGCACTCTATGAGATCGCTAAAAAATTGAATGAAGATCCTTCCCTCGATTTCATTTATACAGATGAGGATAAGGTGGATGAAAAGGGAAAGAAACGCGAAAATCCATTTTTTAAACCGGACTGGTCTCCGGATACCTTTATGTCATTTATGTATACCTGTCATCTCTCTGTATACCGCAGAACGTTGTTAGAAGAACTTTCCGGTGTCCGGGTAGGATTTGAGGGGTCACAGGATTATGACCTTGTGCTTCGTGTGATGGAAAAGACGAACCGCATCGGACATGTGCCGAAGATCTTATATCACTGGCGTATGCGCAAAGAATCCACCGCGAATGCGATGGCGGCAAAACCATATGCATTAGAGGCAGCGGAGAAGGCAAAGATAGAAGCCTTAGAGCGTCGTGGATTAAAGGGTGAGATCACTTATCTGCCGGCGGTTGCACAGTATCGTGTAACATATTTCCCGCAGGGAGAACCAAAGGTATCTATTATCATTCCTTCTAAGGACAATCCAAAGATTTTAAAAATGTGTCTTGCTTCCATTTTTAAATATACAGAGTACAAAAATTATGAAGTTATCATAGTGGATAACGGCAGCAATGATGCCAATAAAAAAGAGATCGAGGAAGCCGTTGCACTTTATTCCGGACAGGGCGAAGATAAGATTAAATATGTATATCAGCCGATGGAATTTAATTTCTCAAGAATGTGCAATATAGGTGCGGATGCAGCGACAGGAGAGTTCTTACTGTTTTTGAATGATGATATCGAGGTCAGTGAGTCCGTAGATACGAGTCCGTATTTTAAAGTTTATGTAAACCGCTGGTTATCCATTTTATTGGGACAGGCACAGCTTGCCCATACCGGAGCCGTAAGCTGTAAATTGTATTATCCGAATGGAAATACGATCCAGCATGCAGGTGTGGTAAATCTGCCAATTGGCCCGGCACATTGTCTATATGGTGGCAGTGACAGTTTCAACTATTACTATGGAAGAAATCTTCTCGAATATGATTTTTCCTCTGTAACAGGTGCGTGTCTGATGTTAGACCGGAAAAAGTTTGATGAGGCAGGCGGTTTTGACGAGGGATTCCCGGTGGCATATAATGATGTATCGCTGTGTTTTCGACTTGTGGAATTAGGATATTATAACGTTGTGCGAAATGATGTTGTCCTGATCCATCATGAATCGGTAAGCCGTGGACTTGACCGTGCATCTGCAGAAAAAGAAGAACGCAGAAGTCGTGAAATGCAGAGGTTATATGAGAAACATCCGATGTTTAAGGGCGGTTATGACCCGTGTTATAACCCGAATCTGGTGGCAGACAGGGTGGATTTTTCCATGGATATGAAGAGTGCGTCTGCGCATAAGAAAGCAAAGGAAGTGCCGGATTCTGAAGTTGCCAGATACCGCAAAGTGGAAGAAAAAGATGGTATTCTTGTATATCATGTTGATTTTGTCGAGGAAAAGGGTGACTTTATCCAAATCAACGGCTGGCTTTATAACAGTCAGAAGAAAGGCAACAATCACAATCATACAAAAATACTGCTGATCGGTGAAAATCATAAAAAGTATGAGGTGGGTACGACCAGAAGCTTCCGGTCTGATCTGCGCGATGCCAATGTGGGAGTCAAAGAGATCACACTGGCAGGTTTTGAAACGATTTTCTGTAAAGAGGAACTTGCAAAAGGAAAATATCAGGTTGCACTTGAACTTGATAAAACATATGTCATTTGCAAAGAGCAGTTTGAGATATAAAGTTTGCATAGAAGGAAGGAATCGTATATGAATACACATAAATTTATGGTGGAAGAAATACGTTTTCATTTGAGTATTCCGGATACACTGATCTTTGTCGGATGGTATTATGACGGAACCACCAAAAATCATACCTTAAAAGTCAGTCTTGACGGGAAAGAACTTCCGGTGGAGCAGCTCATCAATAAAGGTGTGGAAGTGTGTCAGAAATATATACACAGTGTCAACGAGATCAGTGAAGAGGTAGTGGGGATCATAAAACTGCCAGAGAACTGGAAAGAGGGACACAAGCTTTTAATCGAGTCCGCCTATAAGGGAGACTGGCATAAAGAGGCATCGTATTCCGTTGCAAAACTGAAAACTTTTGAAAATAAAATTATTTACAGTGTGGATAATGTCAGAAGGACAGAGGACAAACTGATCGTCAACGGCTGGTGTGTGGGAAGCGGTGAGATCAAGCTGTCATTGTTGGACGGAAAAAAACAGCCTATGAACGCCAAAAGCAACCATTTTTACAGGGAAGATGAGGAACATGTCAGTCCTGATGACGAAAAGAGAGAAAAATTGTTTTTTACGATACAATCGGATCGTGTCGATGAAAAAGTGTTTTATCTGGAAATGCGCGGACCAAAAAGTGTGGCACGCATGCGTCTTGATAAATGGCACAATGATTCAGGACTGGCTGGAATTTTAGGCAAAGCCAAAAAGGCGTTCCGTTTCCTAAAAAGAAATGGAATCAAGGCGACACTGGTCAGGATCAATGAGCGGTTAGGACAGAATAAAGGACTGATCTATGAGCATTGGTTAGAAAAATACGGTATCAAAGAAGAAGAACTGCAAAAGCAGCGGGAAAAACAGAAAGAATTTTCCTACCGCCCGCTGTTTTCCGTTGCGGTGCCTTTATATAAAACGGAGGAGAGGTTTTTAAGGGAACTGATCCAATCCGTACAGAATCAGACCTATGATAACTGGGAATTATGTCTTGCAGACGGCAGCGAGGACGGTGGAGAGGGACTTACATCAATCGTGGAAGAATACCAGAAAAACGATCCAAGAATCCGGTACCGGGTGTTGGAAAAAAATTATGGTATTGCACAGAATATGAATGAGGCAATGCATATGGCAAAGGGGGAGTTTGTCACTCCGGTGGATCATGATGATACACTTACCCCGGATGCGCTTTATGAGTTTGTGAAGGCCCTGAATGAACATCCATCTGTAGAGGTGCTTTACTCCGATGAGGACAAAATCGATACCGACGGAACGAAATATTTTGAACCCCATTTTAAGGCAGACTATGATGTTGATTTCCTTCTGACGAACAATTATATTTGTCATCTTTTTGCAGTGAAATGTTCCATGGAAAGCTATCAGGAAGGATTTTTAAGTGAATTTGACGGATCACAGGATTTTGATTTTATCTTAAGATGCTGCGAGGAGGCAAAAGAGATTTATCATGTGCCGAAAGTGTTGTATCACTGGCGCTGTCATTTTGATTCCACAGCAGCGAATCCACAGAGTAAATTATATGCTTTTGAGGCGGGAAGACGCGCGGCGGAAGCACATTATAAGCGTCTTAATATACCTGCAACGGTGGAACATGCGCAGTTTTACGGCCTGTACCGCACGCGTTACAACTGGGAGAAGAAACCGGCTGTGACAGTATTGATACCAAACCGTGACCATGTGGAAGATTTAAAAAGATGCATAGATGCGGTTTTATGTTCGGATTACAGCAATTATGAGATCGTTGTGGTGGAACATAACAGTAAGGATCAGCAGACTTTTGCATATTATGAAAAATTGCAGAAAGAATGTAGCAGAGCACGGGTACTTACTTACACGGGAGAGGAAAATATTTCAAAGATCTATAACTTTGCCGTAAAAGCGGTATCCGGTGAATATTTACTGCTCTTAGATCCGCTCACACAGATGATCAATACCTCCTTCATGAGTGAGATGCTTGGATATTGTATGCGGGAAGATGTCGGCATTGTGGGTGCAAAGCTGATCTATGAGGATGATACGATCGCGCATGCAGGTATCGTGCTTGGATTTGGCGGTGCCTTTGGCTATGTATTCCGTGGTAAATCGCGTTATATAGCAGGTTACGAGAGCCGTGTGATCTGTGCACAGGATTATTCTGCAGTGTCCGGCGTATGCATGATGGTAAAACGCAGTGTTTACGAAGAGGCAGGCGGCATGACGGAAGAATTTTCAAACAGATTCCATGACATTGATTTTTGCCTGAAAGCCCGCAAAGCCGGTTGGCTGGTCGTATATAATCCATATGCGGAAGGATATTATTATGGAACAAAAGAGGCGGCAGTTCCGGTAGTGGAAGGAAGGACAAAGGACAATCGGGAAGCAGAACTTCTGGTAAAAAAATGGGAAACGGAAATAAAAGCGGGAGATCCGTATTATAATCCGAATCTGACATTGGACCGGATGGATTTTTCCTTACGCAGATAATGTTTTATTCTGAAATAATATCAAGGTTTTATTGTTACCGGTTCATCTCTGAGTGATGGCCGGTATTTTTATGTTCGGCAATAATACTGTCAATCTCATCGGGATCTGTTATTGCCATGTCACCGATGATGCTGTGTTTGATCGCTGCTAAGGCATTGCCGTATTCTAAGGCTTTTCTGCAGTCTTTGTATTTTAAGTAACCATAGAGAACGCCGGAGACATAGGCATCACCGCTGCCAATACGGTCTATTATGTCGATATTGTTAATGGAAGAATGTTTTCTGTCATAGACAACACGCGGTTTGCGCGGGTAAGAACCGTATTCATAGAAGTAAATGTCTCAGGAAAGTATCGCCCTGTGCAAGACGTCCGTTGATCGGGGTGGAGAGACGAAGCAAAATCTCTCCTAATGTGATGATAATAGATTTGCCCTCAGAGCATGCAATCCATTTCATGTAAAATATGCCTAATATCGGATCGTTTTATATATTGCAGTTTTCACAAAAATAATTCTGGAATGCTTATTTTGCTGACTTTTTGGGAAAAATAATGATATAGTAAAAATACTGGGTAGAAAATTACCTGTATAATATCGTTTAAAATTGAAATCAAAGAAAGGAGAATCGGAGAAATGTTTGGAATCGGTGAATATGTTGTGTGTGGCGCAAAAGGTGTCTGTCAGATCAGGGATATTACGCATATAGATATTTCAGGGGCAGATAAAGAGCGGCTGTATTATGTTTTAGCTCCAGTCGGAGATTCGAATGGAACGGTTTATGTGCCGACGGACAGTGAAAAAATTGTAATGCGCAGGACGATTTCAAAGGAAGAAGCAGAACAGTTGATTGATGAATTGCCACGGATCGAACTCTTGTGGGTACCAGATGACAAACAGCGCGAGGCAAAATACAAAGAAGCACTTCGCACCTGTGATTATCACGCCTGGGTCAGTATTGTAAAGACTCTGTATCAACGTAAAAAAGAACGGATCGCGCAGGGAAAGAAAGTGACTGCGGTAGATGAACGTTATATGAAGGCAGCAGAAAATGAATTGTACGGAGAGCTTTCTTTAACGCTTGGAGTGCCGCGGGAAAAAATGGAAGATTATATTAAAGAACGGCTTTCATGAAAGAAAACTGCCCATCAAATGCTAGTTTGTGGTTGTGATGTGAGTTCCCCGGCGAAGGGTGGATTTACAGTTTTGTGAGTGGCAAATTGCATCAAGCCGGGACGGTTTTGTTTCCGTTGTCCGAAAATAAGTCAATCTAAGGCTGCCTGGTATAGGTTGTGGCGGAGTGACATGTGCGTCTTAAATGCCCCGTCCGGGGGCATTAAGACTTGTGCTGCCGTCCGTGGCAGCACAACACTGTGTTACGGACAGGCAGACTAAGATTGCCTAATTTTCTCCCAAAGTCACAAAACAGGTCCCGGCTTAATGCGATTTGCCAGCCACTAAGTTGTGAACCACCCTTCGCCGGGGAACTCATTTTACAACCTTGGGGGTGCGTAAATTTTTAGTGTTTTGTGTCTGAATCTGATTAAAAAATATTTCCAAATAACTATATTCAATGGTTTATTATTTGTTTGACAACACTGGCAAAAACCTCGATATATACCACTATGCCCATATTTATTGCCATACACATTTGAAAAAATATTCTGCGTTATTAATCTGGCAATTTACGAAAAATTTCATGTAATACAATGTAGTAGATGGAAATTCTGGGAAGTCATTAGGCTGAATATTAATGATACAGCACATTAGGATTTTAAGCATATTTTCAGTTGTGCGAATATCAAAAATTCGCACCTACGCCCCCGATTTTGAGATGAACCGCCCACCCAAATGGTGTTCACAACCTGAAGACTGGCATCTTGCGCAAAGCCGGAGCTAATTTTGTGACTTTGGGAGAAAATTAGAAAATCTTGGTCTGCCTGTCGATCAACAGTGATGTTCTGCCACGGATGGCAGAACAAGGCAGCATCGAGTCATGGATGACTCGTTGTTGCCGTTCACGTCACTCCGCGAAAATCTAATTCAGGCATACCTAGACTTTTCTTATTTTCGGACAACGGAACAAAAATTACTTCGGCTTTGCGCAAGATGCCACTCACAAACCTGCGACACACCATTGGGACGGGCGATTTATTTCATAAACAAACCATCATTTGTCAGAAAGGCTATCAGATGGTTGTATTCACGCCGTTGACGGCAGCATGTTCGTCCTCGTCCATCGGAATGACCAGACATTTCTTGCCATCGATGATCTGGGAGTGGATCTGCTCGACTTTTTCCGGTTTGACGCGGAGAATGACATCGTAGGTCTTGACTGCCGGGACATCGTCTTCATCGGAATCTTCTACCGGAAGAGCGCGTGTTTCTTCCAGCTGCTGTTTCAAATTTTCGACCTGCTGAACCAGTTCTAATTTTTCTTTGCGTTTCGCATTTGCTTCCACTAGTTTTGGATCTACTAAATGTTCTGCAACCGGGACTTCTTCGCCAAATACATTCTCATAGGTTTGTTCGATCACAGCGGCCTGTTCCTCAGTTACACCGCTCTCTGCGAGCACGGAAGAAATGGTGCTTTTCGTGACAGGAACTGGTTCCGGCTCTGGCTCATCTTCAGCGGCAACCGGAATCAGATCATTTAAATTGTCCTGGATGTCCATAAAAATAGCATCGCTTTCATCATCGTCTTCTCCGATGACCTCTTTTACAATGCTCTGAAAGGTAAGTTTCTGCTCAGTAGCCGTAAATTTAGATCCACAGCCGAGACCGGATTCCATAAATTCTGAGTGTGGAGTCTTGGTATCTCTGGTATAAAACATGACAGAGTGGATATCAGTGCTTCGGTCTGTAAATGCAGGAAAAACAAATCCTGTGTCCGGTGCACCGACTACCCAGTCACGGATACGTGGTCCGATACGATTTTCGTCCTCACGGTAGCCAAGTCCCGGTTTCGTCAGGTTGACCGGACAGATTGCACAGAGCAGATACTCGTAAACTTCCTCGGACTCGTCTAATTTATTATTATCAGAAGTCTTTGTCATAACGTCGTAGGCATCGTGGAATACAAGAATCAGATAGTTTCCAACATAGTCGTAGCTGTCGATGACAAGATCATAAAATGCTTCCATCAGGTCATCATTTTTTAGGGCACTCTCGCGCAGTCCCATCAAAAACTGCTGCCTGCCGCCGGCAGCTTCCTCCGCAGTCGGAAATTCCAGCTCTAAAAGGTTATTTCCAATCGTACCCGACATTACTTTTTTGGCAATCTCTAAGTATTTATAAAATTCCTCATCTTCCAGATTTAAAAATGTCTCCCCGAAAGAAGTTACCTTATTGTGGTCGGCATCCACATAACAGCCGCACAGTCTTGTGAAAGTGCAGGCATCCTTTTTAAAACGCCGTTTTAATTCTAAAATATCTTTTTTTTTCATAAATCTATATCTCCATTTCTGAGGGGATGCCATACGAAAGATAGCGCAGGCTGTTTCATGTCCCCGTAATCTGCAAGAAATATTATAACGATATTTTAAAACCGGTGCAAGGGGTTATGATTTCCCGTCACGGACAACGGCGTGCTCCATTAACCAGTCACACCATACTGCGTAGTATTTTCCGAGGGGATGCGCATTATCATTGCTGTACTGTGTGCCGAGATTGCCGTTTGCATCGTCAAAAAGTTCATTGATGTCCAGATAATAAATGGTCCGGTGATCGGCTAATGTCGCAATTTTTTGATTAAAGGCGTTGATATTGACATTATTGAATGTCTTATCCGAGTCTGAGCGCTGTGCAGTCACATGAAGATTTGCTTCCACATAAATGATCGCATCCGGCTGCATGGTTTGCAGAAAATTTACAAACGACGCATATTTTTCAAATGTCTGTGTGACATCGTAGCCAAGTTCATTAATGCCGAGCATCAGATATATTTTATGATAGGTATGGCTGGCTAAAAGATCAGAGATACTGACCTTTCCGATACCGCCCACCATAATTTTTTTATTTTCCAGATCATAGATACTGAGACCCGAATCACAATAAAAGGTGGCATTGCCCAACGTACCATATTCTTTTAATCCGACGGTGCGGGAATCACCGATCATTAAAGCGTCATCGAAATAATCTGCATCAACAGTGGTCATTTCTGTCATCGGAACTTCTGTGTCCGGGATATCCTGCCGGTCTGTATTGTCAGATGGCGCACCGGAAGTGTCCGATGGTGTCGTGGTGTCCTGTTTTTGTGCGGCGGAGACAGAAGACACGGACAAGGAAGTATTTTTGGCTGCATTTATGTTTAACGTTACATATAAGTAAATGAGTGGAATCAGAAGGCAGCTTATCAAAAAGAAAAAATAAAACAATATGGCAGATATTTTTTTTCGCATAGTGTTCCTTCGTTAAAATCTGAAATATAAAAATGGGTCATTAGAGCCAACGTAAATACAGTAAACAGAAGACCAGAAAATTGCCAGATAGACAAAAATTTCTGGCACAGAGCCCCTGATTTTTTTTAAAAAGCGGACTGGAAGCCTTGTAGAAAAAAGGAAGCCGGCAGGGATGATAAAGCGGAAATCATTTAAATTTTTCCAGAAATCATTCACATAAATAATGGCATCATCGGCGGAAAAAAATGGAAATAATTTCCGGGTGTAGACTTCGATACTGCCGGGATCACTGATTCCAAAAAGCATCCACGACAATGGGATCAGAACTGCCATATAAAGATGTCCGGCCAGCGCGTATCGGTCCGTCAATTTTTTTAACAGCAGTTTTTCTGTCAATACAATGACGAACAGGGAAAATCCCCACAGAATAAAATGAAATTCTGTGCCATGCCAGATTCCGGTAAGTATCCACACAACAAGCAGGTTGCGGATCCATTTGCAGGTACCTGTGCGGTTGCCGCCAAGTGGAATATAGATGTAGGTCTGAAACCATTGTCCAAGTGTAATATGCCAGCGCCGCCAGAATTCTGTCATGCTTGTGGAGAGATAGGGGTGCATAAAGTTTATGGGAAGTTTAAAACCAAGCATTCTGCCCAGACCTGTTGCCATCAGGGAATAACCATAAAAATCAAAGTAAATCTGGAAAGAATATGCATAGATTCCAAGCCATGCAAGCGGTGTGGAGATACTTTCATATCCGATCGTGCCAACATTTGCCCACAGACTGCCAAACTGATTCGCCAGAATCGCTTTTAAGCCAAGTCCCCGGATAAAAAGTTTCATACCCTCCGCCAGATTTTCGGGCAGAAAGCGTCTTGCGCTGTGAAGCTGCCTGCGCAGCATCTCATACGGGGTAATTGGTCCGGAAATTAATTTTGGGAACATGCTGATGTAAGTACCGAATGTCACAAAATCCCGTTCCGGTAAAATACGTCCGTAATAGATATCAAAAAGATATGCAGTCAGCTGGAACGTATAAAAACTGATTCCGAGCGGCAGAGATAAATGTCTGGAATATTTAAACAAAAACAACCATAAAAAATCGAAAAAAATAACTTTTGTCAAAAAGAGTTTCTTTTTTCTTGGATTGTGTATCTGATAAAGGCGGATTCCGAACACATAATTGAGATAGGTCAGAACCATTAACAGAAACAGTGCATATGGCTGTTTGATCACTCCGGCTGCATAAAACAGGATGCTCCCTGCAAAGAGCGTACTGTTTCTGAAAGCAGCAGGTGTGATATAATAGGCAAACAGAAATAATGGTAAGAAAATAAAAATAAAGTTGAGACTGCTGAATACCATGCCAGGATCCTTTACTGCATAGATATTTCTTATTTTAAAATATCGGCGATCACATCGTGCGGGATCGTAAATTCCACAACGCCCATAGACATCGGACCGACATCGCCCTCGTTGAAGCTGATGACGAGATTTCCGTCAGCATTAACATAGAAGGAAGTATCATCGTTAATGGAGGTAAAGTTCCATTCAGGAACTTCCGTATCATCCAGCCAGTAGGAGACATTTTCATCGGCATCCATCTGACCGCGCATCTGGGATTTGATGTTTTCACTGATCGGAGTGATATAGTCAGATCCTTCTTTAAAAAGATCTTTTAACGCAAGGCGTTCCCCGGTCTTTAAATCAATCGTGTAATAATAATCCATCTCATAACCGCTTCCGGCAGCCTGATAACACATCAGTTTTAAGGTAAAATAGTCGTCAGTTGTGTTGATGACCTCATGTTTGATCATGACATCCTGATAACCTTCGTTGTTCATATTCTGTTTGAACTCTGCGATCAGGCTGTCACTGATCTTTTCAATCTCTGCATTGATCTCATCGGTTGATTTCTTTAAATTTTCCCCAACCGGGTCTTCCGTTGTATTTTCAGTGGAAGCGACAGTTTCCGGTACCAGTTTTGGAACATTGACATCGGCGTTGTTTTTGTCACTGCTGTACTGGTAATCGCGGAATGTGACGACCTCGATCAGATTTCCAAGCAGCGGGATCTGTTCCATCGCATAGGCGACACTCGGTGAAGTATTTGGCAGGATGACAAACGCTGCGATCGCTGCGGCAGCGCCAACCCAGATTCTTGTGATAATGGTTTTATTGTGTTTGTTCTTCTTCTCAGCTTTCGCCTGATTCATTTTTTCTTTCATTTTTATGACCTCCTTTTCGGGCATTTGCGGGGTATCATAAGATTTTTTTAATGTATAAAAATCATTGGTGTTCATTCGGCTTCCTCCATTTTTAGTTTTAACTTCTGCATACTGCGGTACAGACGGCTTTTTACGGTATTGACATTTTCATCTAAGATGCGGGCAATATCTTCGAGCTTTAAATCCTCGAAATAACGCAGCTCCACGATCGCCTTATCCTCCGGGGACAAGGAATCGAGCGCGGCTCTAAGATCCATGTCCTGATACTGGTCCGGTTTTCCTTCTGTGCTCAGTGAATCCTCGTAGGAGACGGTATCCGGTCTTTTTAAATGACGGAAGATCTCATTTAACATAATGCGGTAAATCCAGGTCGCAGCATATTCCGGCTGCCTTAGGGAAGCACTGTTTTTGATCGCCAGATAGGCTCCGTTTTGTACAATGTCACTGGCATCGTCGGGATTATGTACATAGCTGTATGCAAGATGATAGTAGCGGTTGTAATTTTCAAGCAGCAATCGTTCGATGAGATCATCATTAGATTCTGCTGGATGTTTTTTCTCTTTTCCGGAAAAGAATTTCAAGATCAGATCCTCCTTTGCAAATATTTGATTCTTTCGAATCATCTGACTGTTAGATATAGCATAGCCACAAAAAGTTTCAAAATCAATGCAAAATATCAAAAAGGTATGGTATAATGTGCGTAAGCATTGAGCAGTGCCACTGATTTTTCGGACGTGCACTGCGGACAGGAGTGCAGCCAGTAAAAAATGACTGCTTGCAGGCACTGCGGCACAAAGAAATTTAAATGGAGACAAAAATAATGGACATAAGATTTGCAACAATAAATGACATAGATGCGATCACGGAAATGGAAAGACAGTGCTTTCCACCGGAAGAGGCAGCAGAAAAGGAATCTTTTGAAAAACGACTGACGGTATTCCCAAATCATTTCTGGCTGCTTGAGGATTCCGGAAAACTGGCAAGTATGATCAATGGAATGACAACAGATATTCCAATTTTGCGGGATGAGATGTTTGAGGATGCCACGATGCACCGCGAGGAGGGACAGTGGCAGATGATCTTTGGAGTAGCGACGCTTCCGGAATATCAGAAAATGGGATGTGCGACAAAGCTCATGGAGCATGTGATTGCAGATGTAAAAGCACAGGGACGGAAAGGAATCGTTTTAACGTGTAAAGAGAGTCTTATTCCATTTTATGAAAAATTTGGTTATGTAAATGAGGGAAAGTCCATGTCAAAACACGGGGGAGCTGTGTGGTATGATATGCGGCTCGTATTTGAAGAATTGTAGAGAAAAGGACTTATTATAATTATGAAAAAACATAGATTGCCATACATAATTGCAGGGACAGTGTTGTTTGCTGCACTTTTTACCGGATGCACCAATGAACGTTTAGAGGACGAATTAGATTTTCGCAAAATTGGGATTAACAGCATGCAGTCCGGTGATTATGAGGGTGCGGTGGCAGCTTTTAACAGCGCACTTTCCCAGTGTGTAGGGAAAATCACAGATACAGAGCTCGATATCTGCTACTATAAGGCTGCGGCACAGTATGCCGGAGGAGACATCGAAGGGGCACTTGCCACTTATCAGGCGATGATCGGATATGATGAAAAAAACGGTAATGCTTATTATCTGCACGGGTGCCTGAGTTTAAAACAACAGGATTTGGATACGGCAAAAAAAGATTTTGCAAATGCTGTCAAATATAATCCAAACGATTATGAATTGTATGTTGGAATTTATGAGAACCTTGCCGGTAATAATATGGCCAAGGAAGGGGAAGAGTATTTAAACAAAGCTTTTGACATTAAGGGTAATTCTGCAGAAAACCTTACCTGGCGCGGCAGAATCTATTATTTGCTCGGTCAGTATGAAAACGCCGTGAAAGAGTTAGAGGAAGCAGTAAAAAAAGACAGTGCCAAGGCAAATCTTTACCTTGCGCAGGTCTATGAGGCAGAGGAAGACTCTGCAAATGCAGAAAAATATTATCAGGCGTATGTCGATAGCGGGACAGCGGATTCTGTTGCAATGAACGCGCTTGCCCAGATCCAGATGGAAAAGGGAAATTATGAGGCGGCGTTAGAAGATATCAGACAGGGACTTGCGATGGATAATGTCACAAATCAGCAGGAACTTCTGTCAAATCAGATCATTGCTTATGAGTACAGCGGTAATTTTACGGCTGCATGGGATGTCGTGCAGCAGTATGTTTCTCTTTATCCGGACGACGAAGCGGCACAGAGAGAATACATTTTCTTAAAGAACCGCCAGAATACGGATGAGAGCGATAATACGGAAAGTACAGATTCTGCAGATACAGAGAATGATTCTGCGGAAAACGACTCCACAGGGGATAATTCGGCACAGGATACAGAAAGCCAGAATTAAATGTATTTTTCTGTAGCTGTAATTATAATTTGATTTTTGAAAATATAGGCAGCAAGGGAGGAACACATGCCAGAACCCATTAAAATAGAAGATGTAAAAGAGCGCGTTATCTTAGTCGGTGTCAGCGAGCAGGATGGTGACGATGCAGAGGATTCTGTTGCAGAGTTAGCAGAACTCGTAAAGACAGCAGGAGCGGTTACTGTCGGTACACTGATCCAGAAACGTGAACTGATTCATCCGGGCACCTATGTCGGAACCGGAAAGGTGCAGGAGATTGCAGACATGATCGAGGAACTCGGTGCGACCGGTATCGTCTGTGATGATGAGTTATCACCGGCACAGCTCAAAAATTTAGAGCAGATGTTAGACACGAAAGTTATGGACAGGACGCTTATCATCCTCGATATTTTTGCGGCGAGAGCGACAACAAGCGAGGGAAAGATCCAGGTTGAACTGGCGCAGTTAAAATACAGATTAAGCCGTCTGACGGGACTTGGATGTTCCATGTCAAGACTTGGCGGCGGTATTGGAACCAGGGGACCTGGTGAGAAAAAGTTAGAGATGGACAGACGTCTGATCAAAGACCGGATTGCACAGCTGAACCGTGAATTAAAAGAAGTGAGGAAACACCGCGAGATCACGCGTGCACAGAGGGAAAAGAAACAAATTCCTGTAGCTGCAATCGTAGGGTATACCAACGCAGGAAAGTCAACACTTTTAAATCATCTGACAGGAGCGGGGGTGTTAGAAGAGGATAAGCTGTTTGCCACTTTAGACCCGACAACACGTGTTTTAGAATTGCCGGGCAGACAGGAAATCCTTCTGACAGATACGGTAGGTTTTATCCGGAAATTGCCGCATCACCTGATCGAGGCATTTAAGAGTACCTTAGAGGAAGCCAAATATGCAGATTATATCCTGCATGTGGTGGATGCTTCTAATCCACAGCGGGACAAGCAGATGCATATTGTGTATGACACTCTCTACCAGCTCGATATCAAGGAGAAAACGATCATTACCTTATTTAATAAGCAGGACCAGGTCACAGACGGGGAGCCAATCCGCGATTTTAAAGCGGATCACACTTTAGCGATCTCTGCAAAAGAAGGAACCGGTTTAGAGGAGCTGAAAGAACTATTCTGTACGCTGCTGCGGGATAATAAAATACTGGTGGAGCGTACAATCTCTTATCAGGACGCAGGGATTTTGCAGCAGATCAGAAAAAGCGGGGAACTCTTAGAAGAGGAATACCGGCCGGATGGCATTTTTATCCGCGCCTATGTTACGCCGGAAATCTATGGAAGCTTATAGATGCTTTATGTTTACGGGGATCAGGGCATATGGTACACTGATTCTGGATTCAAAAAAGTCTGCCGGTGGGCAGATGTTTGTAATATATGACAAACTACAGACAAAGTTTTGCACAGAAGCGATAAAATATGCTTCGGAATGGAGAAATTATGACAATATTAATTCAAAATGGACAGGTCATTAATCCTGCTACAGGAATGAATGAAGTTGCGGATGTACTTGTGGAAAATGGTGTTGTTTCCAAGATTGCAAAAGGAATCAAAGATAAGGCAGACCGTAAGATTAATGCCAAGGGATGCTTTGTCATGCCGGGATTTATTGATATGCATGTGCATCTGCGCGATCCGGGATTTGAGGAGAAAGAAACGATCGAGACAGGCTGCCGTGCAGCAGCACATGGCGGATATACGACAATCCTTGCGATGCCAAACACCAAGCCTGTTGTAGACAATCCGGATGTTGTAAATTATGTGCATAATAAGGCAAAAACAGTCGGACTTATAAACGTACTGCAGGTTGGTGCCGTGACAAAGAATCAGGAAGGAAAAGAACTTGCGGATATTGAGGGAATGGTAAAAGCAGGTATTCCTGCGATCAGTGAGGATGGAAAATCCGTCATGAATGCGCAGTTATATCGTGAGGCGATGGAGAAGGCTGCAAAATTAGGAATCGTGGTACTTGCACATTGTGAGGATAAAAATCTTGTCAATGGCGGTGTCATGAATGAGGATGAGCATGCCAGAGAGCTCGGATTAAAGGGAATTACCAATTCTGTGGAAGATATCATTGTGGCGAGAGATATCATGTTAAGCCATGACACAGGAGCAAAGCTTCATCTGTGTCATTGTTCTACCGAGGATTCCGTTATGATGGTGGAACTTGCAAAACAGAAACATGTAAAAGTCACTGCAGAAGTATGTCCACATCATTTTACACTGACATCGGATGATATCCGTAAGATCGCACCGGAAATGGACGTGGAAAAGAATGTGATCGCTGCGGATGCGGATGCAGATACCAATTTCAAGATGAATCCGCCGCTTCGCACCAAAAAGGATGTGGAAGCATTAAGAACCGGACTGCGCGACAATATTATGGATGTTATCTCTACTGATCATGCACCACATACATTTGCAGATAAAAATACATCCATGAAAAATGCTCCGTTCGGAATCGTCGGACTTGAGACGGCTGCATGTCTGACCTATACAGAGTTAGTACTTGGCGGTTATCTGACACCGATGCAGATGGCAGAGAAAATGAGTTATAATCCGGCAAAGATCGTTGGGATTGACAAGGGAGATATCGCACCTGGAAAGACAGCGGATATCGTAATCTTTGATCCGAATGAGACATACCAGATTGATAAAAATAAATTCGCAAGCAAAGGAAGAAACACGCCGTTTGACGGCAGAACCGTGACCGGAAAAGTAAAAATGACGATCGTTGGCGGTCATATTGTATACGAGGAATAAAAAAGCAGGTAGATAGAAGGAGAAAATACATGCAGACAAAGGGCACAAAATTTGAGGAAACTGCGATCATCATCAGGCAGGAAGAGATCGCGGACGATATTTACAGCATGTGGCTGCGCACAGAGCATATTGCAGCACATGCAAAAGCAGGACAGTTTGTTTCTGTCTACTGCAATGAGGGAAGCAGACTGCTTCCAAGACCGATCAGTATCTGTGAGATCGACAGAAAGGACGGTGCGATCCGTCTGGTATACCGTGTGGCAGGAAAGGGAACCGCAGAATTTTCCGGCATGCGCACCGGTATGCAGTTAAAGGTGGTAGGACCGCTTGGAAATGGATTCCCCCAGAAAAATAAAAAGGCATTTTTGATCGGTGGAGGAATCGGAATCCCACCAATGTTAGAACTTGCAAAAGAATTAGACTGTGAAAAACAGATCGTGCTTGGATTCCGGGATGAACTTTTCCTGTTAGAAGATTTCCGTAACCGCGGACAGATTTATATTGCAACAGAGGATGGCAGTGCCGGAACAGAAGGTAATGTTCTTGATGCAATCCGTGAAAATGGACTGGATGCTGACATTATCTATGCCTGCGGACCGACACCGATGCTGCGTGCAATCAAAGAATATGCAGCAGAACAGAACATCGAGTGCTGGATTTCCATGGAAGAGCGCATGGCATGTGGAATCGGAGCCTGTCTTGCCTGCGTGTGCAAATCAAAGGAAAAGGATGCGCACAGTAATGTGAAAAATAAGAGAATCTGTAAAGAGGGACCGGTATTTCTTGCACAGGAGGTAGAATTCTGATGAACATGAAAGTAGATTTATGTGGAGTGACATTAAATAATCCGGTCATGACTGCGTCCGGAACATTTGGCGCCGGAGAAGAATATTCCGAGTTTGTGGATCTAAACCGTCTTGGTGCGGTTGTGACAAAGGGTGTTGCAAACGTACCGTGGGAGGGCAATCCGACACCGCGTGTGGCTGAGATATACGGTGGCATGTTAAATGCGATCGGACTTCAGAATCCTGGCATTGATCTTTTCATTGAGCGTGATATTCCTTTCTTAAAGAAATATGATACCAGGATTGTGGTCAATGTATGTGGACACACGACTGCTGAATACATAGAAGTTGTGGACAGACTTGCTGATCAGCCGGTTGACCTGTTAGAGATTAATATTTCCTGCCCGAATGTAAAAGAAGGTGGAATTGCATTTGGTCAGAATCCAAAGATGGTGGAGGATATTACAAGAGAAATCAAAGCACATGCAAAGCAGCCGGTCATCATGAAACTTTCTCCGAATGTAACAGACATCACGGAGGTGGCGCGTGCAGCGGAAGCCGGCGGTGCGGACGGTCTATCGTTGATCAACACACTGACAGGCATGAAAATCGATATCCACAGACGTACGTTTGCACTGGCAAACAGAACGGGTGGCATGTCAGGTCCTGCAGTGCATCCGGTGGCAGTGCGCATGGTATACCAGACTGCACAGGCGGTAAATATTCCAATCGTCGGTATGGGCGGGATCATGAATGCGGATGATGCAATCGAGATGATCCTTGCAGGAGCAACGGCAGTGTCTGTCGGAACGGCAAACTTTACCAATCCGCAGGTAACTATGGAGGTCGTTGACGGAATCCGCGATTATATGGAGCGTTATCAGGTAAAAGATATCAAAGAACTTGTAGGTGCGGTACACGATAGATAGTATGCTAAAATTAAGATTTATATTAGCGGACAGACTCCCGGAGTGGGAACTGGTTTATTTAAAACAAAATATCAGGCCGGAATCGGATCTGAAACTGGTGGTAACAGGGAAAACAAATCTTGACCGTATGGCAGAGTTTTCTTTGTTCCCACCGGAAGAAAGTGTGCTCATCTCCACAGATGGGCACATTATTTCTACTATGGATCAGGCAGGAATGGCGACGCTTGGCTATATCGGGACAACTGAGAGCAGATTGCCGGATGAAAATACGGATCAGGGAATGCAGGCTGCAATCATGCTGATCGAAGGTCTTGAAGAAGCAGACAGAATGTTTCTTGAGCGGGTATATGAGAGAAAACACGGGATTCCATGGACGATCGTTACGACGGAACGCTGTATTGTGCGGGAGATCACGCTGGATGACATGGACGGACTGTTCGCACTGTATGCCGGAGAGGGCATGACGGAATATTTAGACCCTTTATATGAATATGAAAAGGAAAAAGAGTACCAGAAGTCATATATCAACTATATGTATCGGCTTTACGGTTATGGCATGTGGGTTGTGATAGAAAAGAAAACGGGAAAACTGATTGGACGTGTCGGGATCGAAAACCGGGAGGCATGTGACGGTGAACCGGAACTTGGATATATGATCGATGTTTCACATCAAAAAAAGGGGTATGCAACAGAAGTCTGCCTTGCTGTGATAGGCTATGCATGGGATTTCCTTGAATTTGATAAATTAAATTGCCTGATCCAGAAGGGGAATACCGCATCCGAATGTCTGGCGGAAAAACTCGGATTTACATTTCAGGAGGAAATGGATCTGGATGGAAAATGTATGAAACGCTATACCATAAGCAAAAGCGGGGCATGATATCATCAATAAACGTTGCATTTTCCATAAAAATAAAATATAATATAAACTACTAAAAAAGGGATAAAGTGGGTGAGGCACATGGCGGATTTTTCATCAGAATCACTGGATCTGCAAAAAAAAGTAAAAGAAGAGGACGATAACATCAAGCCGATGAAAGAGTTTGAGAGTCCGGAAAAACTATATGACGAACTGATCGCCAGCGTGCGAAAGTATCATCCATCGACAGATATATCACTGATCGAGAAAGCGTATCACGTTGCGAGGGATGCACATGAGGGACAGGCAAGAAAGTCCGGCGAACCATATATCATCCATCCATTGTGTGTTGCGATCATTTTAGCGGAGTTAGAGCTGGATAAGGAGACGATCGTTGCAGGACTTTTACATGACGTTGTGGAAGATACTGTTATGACGGATGAACAGATTGCACAGGAGTTCGGGGATGAGGTCGCTCTTTTAGTAGATGGCGTTACCAAATTAGGACAGCTTTCTTATGATGCGGATAAAGTGGAGGTTCAGGCAGAAAATCTTCGTAAGATGTTTCTTGCAATGGCAAAGGATATCCGAGTTATCCTGATCAAGCTTGCAGACCGTCTTCATAATATGCGTACGCTCAAATACATGACACCGGAGAAGCAGAAGGAAAAAGCGCGTGAGACGATGGATATCTATGCACCGATCGCACAGCGTCTTGGTATTTCCAAGATCAAGATCGAACTCGATGATCTCTCCCTCAAGTATTTAGAGCCGGATGCCTATTATGATCTGGTGCACCAGATCGCACAGCGCAAGAGTGTCAGAGATGAATATGTACAGAAACTGGTGGAAGAAGTGCGTCAGCACATTAAGGATGCAGGAATTCCTGCACAGGTCGACGGACGTGCAAAACATTTTTTCAGCATTTATAAAAAGATGGTCAATCAGCACAAGACATTAGATCAGATATATGACCTGTTTGCCATCCGTATTATTGTAGATTCTGTCAAGGACTGTTATGCGGCGCTCGGTGTGATCCATGAGATGTATAAGCCGATACCGGGACGTTTCAAAGACTACATTGCAATGCCAAAGCCGAATATGTATCAGTCACTTCATACGACTCTGATCGGACCGACAGGTCAGCCGTTTGAGATACAGATCCGTACCTTTGAGATGCATCGTACCGCGGAATACGGTATTGCCGCCCATTGGAAATACAAAGAGGCGAGCAACAATGGCGGCGTGGCACAGCCAATGACCGTCACCGAAGAGGAAAAATTAAGCTGGCTCCGCCAGATCTTAGAGTGGCAGCGCGACATGTCCGATAATAAAGAGTTCATGAGCCTGTTAAAGAGCGATCTCGACCTGTTTTCCGATACAGTATTCTGTTTTACACCGACCGGAGATGTCAAGAATCTTCCGACCGGTTCTACGCCGATTGATTTTGCTTACAGCATTCATTCTGCAGTCGGCAATAAAATGATCGGTGCAAAGGTCAATGGAAAACTGGTTCCGATCGATTATATCATTCAGAACGGTGACCGTGTGGAAGTGATCACTTCCCAGAATTCCAAGGGACCGAGCCGTGACTGGTTAAATATTGTAAAAAGCACCCAGGCAAAAAATAAGATCAATCAGTGGTTCCGCAGTGAGTTGAAAGAAGAAAATATCACACACGGTAAGGAGCTTTTGATTGCATCCGCAAAATCAAAGGGAATCAATTTCCCAGATATCAATAAGCCGGAATATCAGGAGAAGATCTTAAGAAAATATGGTTTTCATGACTGGAACTCCTGTCTTGCAACAATCGGACATGGCGGTTTAAAAGAAGGTCAGATCGTAAACCGCATGTACGAGGAATACAAAAAAGACCATCTTGCCCAGATTACGGATGATGAAGTACTTGAGACGATTGCCGAGAACAAAGACAAGATGGTTCAGAAGCATTCCAAGAGTGGTATCATCGTAAAAGGACTTTATGATGTGGCTGTACATTTTTCAAAATGCTGTAGTCCGGTACCGGGAGATGAGATTGTTGGATTCGTAACCAGAGGTCGAGGCGTTTCAATCCATAGAACAGATTGTATTAATATTATCAATCTGTCTGATATGGAAAAAGAGCGTTTGATTGATGCCGAGTGGCAGCATGATGAGGAGTCTGGAAACAGCGGCTTGTACCGTGCGGAGATCAAAATTTACGGCAATAACCGTACAGGTCTTCTTGTAGATATCACAAAGGTATTTACCGAGCGTGAGATCGATATTGATTCGATCCATTCGAAAACGAGTAAGCAGGGAATCGCAACGATTGATGTATCTTTCAGCACGAAGGGCAGGGAAGAGCTGACAAGTGTTGTGGAGAGACTGCGACAGATCGAAAGCATCATTGATATAGAAAGAACGACAGGCTAAAAGCAGATGTTTCATTTTGTGAAAAGACAGATGATGGCAGACGTATTGCACTGAAAAAAGAACTGGTTGTCAAAAGGTTGTGGTAAACATGAACCGCATCCAGATGGGCAGCCAGTTTTTCTGTAAGGAAAAAGATTTTATCAGACAGGAAAGGGGAAAATTATGGCACCACTGAAAGTAGAACAATATGTAGTTGGTCCGGTACAGACAAACTGTTATTTTGCGATTAACGATGACACAAAAGAAGTATTGGTGATCGATCCGGGGGCAAGTGCGGATAAACTTGCAGAGAAGATCCGGCAGGAAAATCTGACTCCTGTGGCAATCCTGCTGACGCATGGACATTTTGACCATGCGGGTGGAGCAGAGGAACTTGCAAAACATTTTGATATCAAAATATATGCAGAGGAACATGAAAAAGAAACTTTAGATACACCGTCTCTTAACTTAAGCGGCTGGGAAGGCGTTCAAAAGACCTATCATGCGGATGTATTTTTGAAGGATGAGCAGGAGATCGACCTTGCCGGTTTTCATATCCGTGTGTTCCATACACCGGGACATACGGTGGGTGGCTGCTGCTATTATTTCTCGTATCAGAATGTTGTTTTTTCCGGAGATACCCTCTTTTACACATCGGTGGGACGTACCGATTTTCCGAAGGGCAGTGCGGCGCAGATCATCCGCTCTATTCAGGAGAAACTTCTGCCGCTTCCGGATGAGACGACCGTGTACACCGGACACAATGATATTACAACGATTGGAACAGAGCGGATGTATAATCCGTATCTGTAAGTGAGAGGTTTTGGGATGATAGAAGTTTTATTAAATAAACCGGAATTTGAATATGATATTCATTCTCTAATCAAGGCATTTTTCCCGGAACAGTATGTGGGAGTTTCTGCGGAAAAAAAAGAATATGATGAAAAAATCGATATCCGCATGCAGGTGAATTATGGGGAAGATACGATTAAGATCACATGGCAGGAGATCGTGCATGCAAATGTGGATGCGCAGGAAAATCAAAAACTGGATCAGGAAGAAGTAAAAGAGATACCGGGTCAGACGATACAGGTAGATTTTTCAGATCGCGTGCAGACGAAAAATCACCTGAAGCAGATGTTGTACCGCATGCTTTGTGATTATACGAAACGGACACTTCCGTGGGGAAACCTGACCGGGATCCGCCCGACGAAGATCCCTATGAAATTGCTGGAGGAAGGAAAAAGCCGGGAGGAGATCTACCGGTACATGAAGGATACCTATTTTGCTTCCGACGAGAAGATCGAGCTTGCAACCGATATTGCAGAACGTGAAAATGCGATTTTAAAGAAAATTGATTACGACAACGGATATAGCTTATATATCGGAATCCCGTTTTGTCCGACGACCTGCCTGTATTGCTCATTTACATCATATCCGCTCGTCAGCTGGAAAAACCGTGTAGATGCCTATCTGGATGCACTGGAAAAAGAAATCGATTATACGGCAGCGAAATTTTATCATAAGCATTTAAACTCCATCTATATTGGCGGTGGGACACCGACAACATTAGAACCGTATCAGTTAGACCGTCTGATCCGAAAAATCAAATGCAGTTTTGATTTGTCAGACTGCCTTGAGTTTACCGTGGAGGCCGGAAGACCGGACAGCATCACAAGAGAAAAATTAGAGGTGCTGCGCAAATGGGAAATCACAAGAATTTCCATCAATCCGCAGACCATGCAGCAGAGAACGCTCGACCTGATCGGAAGACGCCATTCGGTAGAACAGACGGTTGAAAGCTTTAAAATGGCAAGGGAACTTGGATTTGATGATATTAATATGGATCTTATCATGGGATTACCGGAAGAATCATTAGAGGATGTACGGGATACATTAGAGCAGATCATGCAGTTAAAACCGGATAATCTGACCGTTCACTCTCTGGCGTTAAAGCGTGCGGCGCGTTTAAATATGTTCAAGGAAGACTATAAAGATTATAAGATGGTCAACACGCAGGAACACATGGATCTGACCGCCTCTTATGCGGAGAAGATGGATCTATTCCCGTATTATTTGTACCGCCAGAAGGGGATGGCGGGAAACCTTGAGAATGTCGGTTATGCAAAAGAGGGAAAAGCCGGAGTTTATAACATTCTGATCATGGAGGAGAAACAGACCATCGTGGCGTGCGGAGCGGGAGCTTCCACAAAACGTGTCTGGACAGAGCCAAATCCGGATGGCACACATCGGATCGAAAGATGCGAGAATGTCAAGGATGTAAGCTCTTACATAGACAGAGTGGATGAAATGATCCGGAGGAAGCAGAAACTTTTTGCAGAAGAATAAAAAGGTTTTTCCTTTACAATCCCAGCCGGAATTGATATAAATAATCTATGAGAACCGTTTCCGACTAAAATGGTGAGGTGAAAGACATGTACAGAGCAGGAATTGATTTAGGAGGAACAAATATTAAGGCAGGAATCGTTGATGAAAATCAGAAAATTTTGGTGGAAGATTCCGTGCCGACGAGAGTGGAACGCCCATATCAGGAGATCATAAAAGATATGGCAGACCTCGTAAAGAACTTATTAAATAAGATACATGCAACGGATGCAGAACTTTCCGGTGTGGGAGTTGGAAGTCCAGGCACTGTGGATGCTGCGAATGGTGTTGTCTTATATTCTAATAATTTTGACTGGGACAATGTTCCGCTGGCTGCGGAGCTGGGAAAGTATTTTACATGTCCGATCAAAGTTTCCAATGATGCAAACTGTGCGGCACTTGGTGAGGTAAAGGCAGGAGCAGCAAAGCAGATCAAAAATGCAATTCTTCTTACACTCGGTACAGGAGTCGGCGGAGGAGTGATCATTGATGGCCAGGTGTTTGAGGGAGCACATGCAGGTGGAGCAGAGCTTGGACATACGAGCCTTATATTTGGCGGAGAGCTTTGTACCTGTGGCAGAAGAGGCTGTGTGGAGGCATATGTTTCCGCAACCGGACTGATCCGCGAGGCAAAGCGGGCAGCAGAAAAAGATCCGCAGTCTGTCATGAATGAACTGTGTAAGGGTGATCTTTCGAATATGAACGGTAAGATTCCGTTTGATGCAGCGGAACAGAAGGATCCGGCTGGTATGAAAGTTGTAAATGATTACATTACTTATCTTGGTGAATCAATTGCAAATTATGTGAATATCTTCCGGCCGGATGTGATTTTGTTATCCGGAGGAATATGTAATCAGAAAGAAAAACTGACCGAGCCTTTGACGGAGTATATAAAAACCAAATGTTTTGGAGGAGAAAAAGCATTTATCCCGGAGGTACGGTGTGCAATCTTAGGAAACAGTGCCGGTATTATCGGGGCAGCCAACTTATAAAGTAATAGAGTGTTTGCAAAGCGTGTAATCGTTGTGTGAATGTAGTAAAGAAAGATAGAAAGAACATCTGTATGATGGTAGAAGTACCTACACAGCTACAGGAAGCAGGATATCTAAGTAATATTTTCCAACGATGGCGGGAAGCTGGAATTGGATTATCCATTGATGATTTTGGAACTGGATATGCCAGCATGAGTTATTTAAAAGAACTGAATGTAGAGGAGATCAAGATCGACAGACTGTTTGTAAAAGGGATTGAGGAAGCTACTTATAATTACAGACTGATCAGTAATATGATAGAATTTGCCAAAACGAATGCGATACGTATCTGTTGTGAGGGCGTGGAGGATGTGCATGAACTTACGGTGTTAGAAGGATTAGCTCCGAATCTGATCCAGGGCTATCTGTTCTCGAAGCCGTGTAAGACAGAAGAGTTTGAAAGTGCTTTTATCAATCAGGGGACGGAGGCTTACAGAAGATATGCTGAGTTTGTCCGGAAAATATATCAGTATAAGGATAAAATGCATGTTGTCTACTTTGATGCGAAAAACATTTTAAGGGAGACGGAACTTGGACTCTGGATCATACGGATCAATGAGTGCGAACAGTATTATGAAATGTATGCCGACGAGACGATGGAACACATTATGTCTGTGGACAGAAAATATACGCCACAGGAATGCTATGCGTTCTGGCACAACAGGATTGTGGAAAATTATCGTGACTATGTAAATAAAAATGTGAAACGTATGATGGAAACAGATAAGGTTGTGGAACTTGAGTACGCATGGATGCATCCGGAATTAGGTGAGATCAGGGTGAGATGCAGCGGAAGAAGAGTCGAGGATACGGATGGCATGGTTACTTTAGAGGGATATCACAGAACAGTCAGCAATATTGAAAGAGCATTGTGAAAATACCAGTACAGAACAGTTCTTGACGTATACAATCGTGAAAAGTATAATAGGCAAAGGATATTAGGCAGAAGATGGAGGAAATTTCATGGCATTAAGTAAAAAGCCGGTTAACGGCATGAAAGATATTTTACCGGAAGAGATGCAGATCCGGGATTATGTGCAGCAGGTCATCAAAGAGACTTACCGCAGTTTCGGTTTTACACCGATTGAGACTCCCTGTATGGAAAATATTGCAAACCTGAGCAATAAACAGGGTGGAGAAAATGAAAAACTGATTTTTAAAGTAATGAAGCGCGGTGAAAAGTTGAAAGTCGCTGAAGCAAAAGAAGAAGCGGATTTAGTTGATTTTGGTATGCGTTATGATCTGACCGTTCCGTTGGTTCGTTTTTATTCTAATAATGCAAATGATCTTCCGTCTCCGTTTAAGGCAATCCAGATGGGAAATGTCTGGAGAGCTGACCGTCCGCAGCGTGGCCGCTATCGTCAGTTTATGCAGTGTGACATCGATATTATCGGAGAACCGACCAATCTTGCAGAAATCGAGCTGATCTTAGCGACAACCACAACGATCGGTAAACTGGGATTTAAGAATTTCGAGATCCGTATCAATGAGCGCCGTATTTTAAAAGCGATGGCGGCATACAGCGGATTTGCGGAGGAAGATTTTGATACCGTATTTATCATCTTAGATAAAATGGACAAGATCGGGCTTGACGGCGTGTCAGAAGAACTTGAAAAAGAGGGCTATGCAAAAGAGTCGATCGAAAAATACCTTGCACTCTTTAAGGGGGTTGAGGAAGCAGAAAATGGCATCAAATATCTTGCAAAAACATTAGAGGGGTATTTAGATCCTGAGGTGGAGCGTAATCTTTTAGAGATTATTGATACTGTGGAGGGCGCAAAAGCAGCTTCCTTTAAGATGGTATTTGATCCGACTTTAGTGCGTGGTATGAGTTATTATACCGGAACCATCTTTGAGATTTCCATGCCGGAGCTTGGCGCAGCCTGCGGTGGTGGTGGACGTTATGATAAGATGGTTGGAAAATTTACCGGACAGGATGTGCCGGCATGTGGATTTTCCATCGGATTTGAGCGTATTATCCTTCTTCTGATGGAGAGTGGATTTACGGTTCCGGCACAGAGACCGAAGGTTGCATATCTGATTGAAAAAGGATGCCCGGCAGAAAAACTTGGTGAAATCATCGGAAAGGCACAGGAAGAACGTGCTGCAGGCAAACAGGTGCTTGTTGTCCGCATGAATAAAAATAAAAAATTCCAGAAGGAAAAATTAGACGCCGAGGGATACAAAGAGATCGTAGAATTTTTCAATAA
>DMYD01000054.1:78278-111669 GCA_003483745.1 Roseburia sp.
AAAAATACGATCTCTTCGAGATCATAGAATTCTTTAATAAGTAAGATGCTGGATAAAAATACGATCTCTTCGAGATCATAGAATTTTTCAATAAATAAAAGGAAAGAGGATTGCAGTAATGGCAGAATCAATGAAAGGCTTACACAGAAGCCATAGATGTACCGAGGTTTCTAATCAGAACATCGGTGAGACTGTAACCGTCATGGGATGGGTACAGAAGAGAAGAAATTTAGGAAGTCTTATTTTTATCGACTTAAGAGACCGTTCCGGTATCTTACAGCTGGTATTTAATGAGGAGAGCGTTGGTAAAGAGGGATATGAGAAGGCAGAGCGTTTAAGAAGCGAGTATGTGATCGCGGTAACCGGAAAAGTAGAGAAACGTTCCGCAGCAGTAAACGAGACATTAAAGACCGGTGATATCGAAGTGATCGCAACTGATATCCGCATTTTATCTGAGGCGGAGACACCTCCATTCCAGATCGAGGAGAACAGCCAGACCAAAGATGAAGTTCGTTTAAAATATCGTTATTTAGATCTGCGCAGACCGGATATCCAGAAGAATCTGATGCTCCGCAGCAAAGTTGCATATCTGATGCGTGACTTTATGGCAAAAGAGGGATTTCTTGAGATCGAGACTCCGATGTTATGCAAATCAACACCGGAAGGAGCAAGGGATTATCTGGTACCGAGCCGTGTCCATCCGGGACATTTTTATGCACTGCCGCAGTCACCGCAGCTTTACAAACAGCTTTTAATGTGTTCCGGTTACGACCGTTATTTCCAGATCGCAAGATGTTTCCGTGATGAGGATCTTCGTGCAGACCGTCAGCCGGAATTTACACAGGCAGATATGGAACTTGCATTTGTGGATGTGGAAGATGTATTAGATGTCAACGAGAGACTGCTTAAATATATTTTCAAGGAAGCAATCGGTGTGGATGTGACACTGCCGCTGCCGAGAATGCCATGGCAGGAAGCAATGGACCGTTTCGGTTCCGATAAGCCGGATACACGTTTTGGCATGGAACTCTGTGACGTATCCAAAGTTGTAGAGGGCTGCGGATTCTCCGTATTCACAGGAGCACTCGAAAATGGTGGTTCTGTCCGTGGTATCAATGCAAAAGGACAGGCCGGCATGCCGCGTAAAAAGATCGATAAGCTGGTTGAGTTTGCAAAAGGCTACGGTGCAAAAGGACTTGCTTACCTCGCAGTGAATGAGGATGGCACTTACAAATCTTCCTTTGCAAAATTCATGACAGAGGATGAGTTAAAGGCACTTGTTTCTGCAATGCAGGGAGAGCCGGGAGACTTATTATTATTTGCAGCAGACAAAAACAAGATCGTATGGAATGTACTTGGAGCACTCCGTCTCGAGCTTGCAAAAGAGTTAGATCTGCTCGATCCAGACCAGTACAACTTCTTATGGGTAACAGAGTTCCCACTGTTAGAGTGGTCTGACGAGGAGAACCGTTTTATGGCAATGCACCATCCGTTCACCATGCCGATGGAGGAGGACTGGGACAAGATTGATTCTGATCCGGGCAGTGTCCGCGCAAAGGCATACGATATCGTATTAAACGGTACAGAACTTGGCGGTGGTTCCGTCCGTATCCATCAGGATGACATTCAGGAGAAAATGTTTGAGGTTCTTGGATTTACCAAAGAACGCGCACATGAGCAGTTTGGATTTCTGTTAGATGCATTCAAATACGGTGTTCCGCCACACGCAGGATTAGCTTATGGACTGGACCGTCTGGTCATGCACATGGTACATGCAGATTCCATCCGTGATGTCATTGCATTCCCGAAAGTAAAAGATGCATCCTGTCTGATGACACAGGCACCTGGAATCGTGGATAAAAAACAGTTGGAAGAACTGGGACTTGAAGTTGAGGAAGTGTCAGAAGAATAAGTAAAAAATTTGGCAGGGCGTCGGAGGACGCCCTGTTTTTGTATAGGGGATTTGGATGGCAAATTACACAAAGCCAGGGCTGTTTTGTTCCATTTTCCGAAAATAAGATTTGCCAGTCGTTAAGTTGTGAACCACCTTTTGACATCAAAATCTATATGGTAAAGGGGAAGAGATGGAATTATTTTATCCGGCACGGGGAGATGCATCTGCTTGAGGACGGAAAGCTATTATACAGTCCAGAAAATACAGGAATGGCTGAATGCGTCTTATGCGGCAGAGATTTCGAGAGAAAGGTTAGAAGAAGAGTTTGACGGCAATTTTGATTATATGAACCGTATCTTTAAGTGTGTGACCGGACAGACCATTTTCCAGTATCTGACGACAGTCCGCATGGAACATGCCAGGCGTCTGATCGCGTAGACGACGATGCATGCCGGGGTGATCGGTCAGGAGGTCGGCTACCCGGATGAATACTATTTCAGCAAAGTATTTAAGCGTATGATGAACTGACCCCGGATGTGACATCGTATGACTATGATGCTCTTTTGACAGAGGATGGACAGATCACGGAAAAATACCGCAGATACCGCGACGTCATTGCAAAATACAGAGAGATACCGGAAATTACATTTACGACCGAGATCAAAAGAAAGGCATATGGAACACTGCCAGTAAAAGAAAAGGTAAGCCTGTTTTCGATGTTGGATGATATCAGTGCTCCGGTGGAGAGCAGTTTTCCGCAGAGCATGGAAAAACTGGGGCAGAATTACGGCTATATTTTATATCATTCCACATTAGATACGGAGGAGAAACTCGAAAAACTCCGCCTGTGGGAGGCAAACGACCGTGCTAATATTTTTGTGGATCAAAAACCGGTCACAACACTTTATGATCTGGAACTTTTAAAAGAAAAAGAGCTGGATGTCACGTTTGAAAGGGGAGCGGATTTTGATATCCTGATGGAAAATATGGGACCTGCTTCCTATGTGAAAGATTTATTTGAAAGTATTGGGATTATAAATGCTAAGGATAAAGCTGCCAGATTTTATGCTGCTATGTATTTTTATTACAGTATATATGATGGAGCAGCAGATAAAGAAAAGGTAAAAGTAGAATTTGTATCAGCTATAAAAAGTTTGGTACAAGAGTTAAAGTGAAGGAGAATCAGATTATGAAAAATAATATAGTAATCCGTTTAGAAGAAAAAAGTGAATATCGCAAAGTGGAAAATCTGGTAAGGGATAGTTTTTGGAATGTATACCGCCCCGGATGCCTGGAGCATTATGTCATTAACCAGCTGAGAAATGATCCGGCATTTGTACCGGGGCTTGATTTCGTGATGTACCTGGACGGAGAACTTATCGGGCAGAATATCTTTGTGAAAACTGCAATCACAGCAGATGATGGAAGAAGCATTCCAATTATGACGATGGGACCAATCTGTATCAAGAACGAATATAAACGGAAGGGATATGGAAAAATTCTGCTTGATCATTCATTGGAGAAAGCAGCAGAGCTTGGCTGTGGAGCACTATGCTTTGAAGGAAATATTGATTTTTATGGAGAGAGTGGATTCAGGCAGGCAAGCGAGTATGGTATCCGTTATCATGGATTGCCAGAGGGAGAAGATGCATCATTCTTTTTGTGTAAAGAGCTTGTACCTGGTTATCTTGATGGGATTACTGGAGAGTATGCAACACCGGAAGGCTATCTCGTAGATGAGCGGGAAGCAGAGGTGTTTGATAAGCAGTTTCCATATAAAGAGAAAAAGAAACTACCGGGACAAATTTTTTAGAAATAAAAGTGGCAGCAGTACGAATCAGATAAGGTTTGTACTGCTTTCATTTATCTATGAGATCTTTCAATACCTGTAGTAATATTTTGAAAAAGTATGATTGTTTTTGGACAACTCAATTATACCAAAACCAGATGGTTTCATGCTATTTTTATGCCAGTTATTATTGAATTTTCAAGGTGCATAGGCACTTATTCAAGTGCGAAGTTTGAGTTAATTACATTACGTCAATGACATGGAATGGAGATTATTGAGGCAGAGTGCTGCAAAGACTATATCCATATGCTTGTAAAACTCCATCAAATCAAAGCGTATCATCATTTATGGAATCTATAAAGGACAAAAGTTCGTTAAAAATACTGGTGGTTATGATTTGAGTTTATATCTGCTGTGTTTTATTTCGATACTGTCTCGGAGTCATACCATATTTCTTTTTAAAAGCAGTCTGAAAGTGCGCCTGACTGGAATAGCAAAGATAATTGCTTATTTCGGTCAGACTTTTTTCCGTAAAAGTAAGGAGACTTTTTGCCTCTTCCAGTTTGCAGCGGCTGATATAGGCGCCGGGGCTAAATCCTAATTCGGATTTGAATTTTTTGGCAATGAAAGAGGTGCTGCGGTCAATATGAGCGGCAACATCTTCCAGACGAATCGCTTCATTGGTATGACTTCTGATGTAATTCATGCAGGCGTAGATATCCGCAGATATCCCGCTTGGTATGTGGGTTTCACCGGCTTTTTCGCAAAAGTCGAAAAGCATTTGATACTGTAAATCGTTGATTTCTTTTAGCGTCTGAAGCTGTTCACATTCCTGTATATACATATCCATAAGATGATAAGCACGTTCAACGTCAACACCGCCCGGAATTGCGCCGATCATCCCTACATTTGTCACCATACTGATAAAAATATTTTTGGCCTGGCGTAAAGGCGATTTTGCCAGTTTCTTTTCATTGAGATTCAAAGGAGTAGATTTGAGAAAATCCGCCAGTTTCTTTGGATTCCCGTTTCGAATATGTTCATAGAGCTCCAACTCCATATAATGGGTGGAGTGAAGTTCTTCATTTTCCTTATTTTCAATAAACTGCTCTACATTGTGTGAATTGCGGTTCACAGTATTACCAAAGCTTATTTCCAGTATTTCCGGAATATCGGCATTCTTCCGGTTCAGAATCAGATGAAGTAATGACAGATGTCTTGCAAGATGCAGGCGGCTGGTTGTCGGTATTGTATATAAAAATTCGACGATTTGCTCCCGGTATGCTGCCGGAACAGCACTCTCTTTCATGAACAGATTGATCTGTGAGGGTGTGACGGGGCACTCGAAAATAGGACCAAGAATGATAACATAGTCGGTCTCTTCTATACAAATACATCCGTATATGATTTCAGAAGAATAAAAATGTATGGACGGATTAGGACCACCTGCGAGAACAGGGTAATCTGTAAGCGGTTCTACAGAAAAAAGCTCACCGATGGTTGAGTACTTTCCGGCCGTTCCGAGAAGTAAACTAATAGGAATCTTGGTTGTGGCATAATACTGTTTACAGAAATCAATATAATCCATGATTGATAATTCTCTCCTTTTTTCAAAAGTATATCACAAAATTTTTGAAAATACAGAAAAATATAATATAAAATAAAATTATGAAATATGAATCATGGAAAATGTAGTATTTTATGAGTAGAAACGAAAGAAAGAAGGGAAGGAGAAAGTGAAGTGAGACAGAGAATAAGAATCCATAAAGCTGAAACAAACAAAGGCGCAGCGGATTTTTCACATCTGTTGGATGCACCTGCAGGAAAGCATGGGTTTGTACGTGTAAAGGACGGACATTTTTATTTTGAAGACGGAACACGCATTAGATTTTTGGGCTTCAATATGGCAGCAAGATCCAATACTCCGAATCATGAGACAGCGGAAAAATTGGCTGCAAGATTTGCCAGTATGGGTGTGAATGTCATTCGGCTGCATGCAGCGGATGCCCCTATCGGTGAAGAACCATGTACGTGGAGCAGTTGTAAGGAAGCGCCGCTTTTGGATTACGAGAGAGGTAACAGCCTGGAATTTAACAAAGCAGGTCTCGACAGATTTGATTATTTTGTCGCTAAATTGAAAGAAAAGGGAATCTATCTGCACATTGATCTGTTAGTTGCAAGAGCATTTAATAAGGAAGATGGAATTGAATATTCCGATAGAGTGGATTCCTGTACAAAATGCTTTCCGATGATTAATGAAAGATTGATTGAACTGCAGAAGGATTATGCAAGAAAGCTTCTGCTGCATGTGAATCCGTATACCGGGCTTGCACTGGTAGATGATCCGGCAGTCATTACCGTTCAGATCAATAATGAAGAATCGGCGATTAAGGGAACGGCGGAGCTGGAGCATGTTGAACATATGAAGCCTTATAGGCAGGAGGTTCAGAGAAAATTTAATCATTTTCTTCTGATGAAATACGATACAAGGGAAAAATTAAAAGAAGCCTGGACATTTGACGGTGTTTCTGCTTTGCAGGAGGATGAGAATCCGGAAGAATGCTCAGTGCGTATTACGGAGGGGGATTTTGTCCAGCCGGTGAATGATCCGATGGGTTCATGGGAAGGAATGGGCAGCCCGGCAAGATATGCAGATTATATGGAGTTTGGAATTTTTATTAATCGGGAATTTTATCAGATGATGAAAAATTATCTGCATTCTATCGGGGTGAAGGTTCCGATTAACACCAGTAACCTGCTGGGCGGTGCGGCTGATGTATACGGACACAGCGATGCGGACGTAATGGAAAATAACAGCTATTTCAATCATCCGCTGCTTCCAGTCCAGGGAACGACATTTATGGTGGCAGGTCCGATGGAATATGTTTCCACCAATCCGCTGACCATACAAAAGGGTGCAGGGGCCATAGCAACAACGATCCCGAGCATGGGTGCAACTGCCATTATAAAAGGAAAGCCGTTTATGCTGAGTGAATGGAATGAATACGGACTTCATCCGTTCCATTCCACTGCATTTGTTCAGACAGTGGCATGTGCATGTTTAAATGATTGGGACGGACTGATTCTTTATAATTATCAGACCTCTGAAAAATGGGATGATCAGCCAGCGGACGAGATTTTAAGTGTATTTGATGCATACAATGATCCGGCGGTGGCCTGTCAGTGGGGATTTATGGCATCTGTATTTTTGAAGGGACTTGTGGCTGTTTCTGATAAAAAAGTAGATGTTGTATATACACAGGATGACCTTAAGACGCTTCCAAACGGGCATGGCATGCTGACAACGATGTTACCTTACATCACAGGTATGCGAAACGTTTTCCTGGATGGAGGGGAGAGGTACACTGGTGACGCGGATGCGGCCATCAATGCAGGTTTTTTAAATGGAGCCGATCTTTCCGAGGCAAAGAAAGGAGTCTATTATGCATGGTCTCCTTACAGGGATGCAATGAGAAGATATCCGGATAAAAACCGGCTGACTTTTGCGGCAAGGGATACCAAAGAGATACAGCCGGGTGTACATCTTGGCGAAAAAACACTGGTTTTTGATGAGATTGAAAAGATTGCAGGGGACGGAGATTATCGGGAATTTGCAGGAATCCTGGATCAGGCCTTTAAGAAATGGGAGATTGTTCCGGAGGATGCAGGAATTGTGGACGGGAAAATGATTTCAGTTACCAAAGAAATGATATTTGATCCGGATAATTCCAGATTTTCACTGAACACCGATTATTGCAGCTTTTTCAGCGGATCCCCGGAGAAAAATATCCGCCTGACGGAAAAAATTAATGCAGAAGTGAATAACAGCAGAATATCTATTTCGGTGCTTCCGATGGATACGGACAAGCTTGCAGATGCAAAAGAGTTTATCCTCACGGCAATGGGTGAGACGGGAATGGATGAAACAGAGATGCAGACGGGGATTGAACTGATGGGTTATGAATTTACCGCTGTGACAATGAAAGGAAAGCTTTTTGCAGATACGCTGGAAGGTACAATTTCAGTAAAAGGAAAGAAAGCAACACTTGAGATTTTAAGCCCGGTGGGGGAAGTCATCAGAACTATGGACGGAGAGAAGATTGGAGAATCTGTACTCTTTCATCTGGATGGAATGGTGCCGGGTATCATGTACCATTTATCAATTAACGAAGCATAAAACTTTTTAAGAGAGGTAAAATCAATGGGAAAAAAGAAAAAAGAACTTGGTTTCGACAGTGACGGCGCAAGAAAAGTCATGCGAAAAAGAGACTATATGGCAGATATGTCAGGTCAGTTGGCACTTGGACTTATGGCAAATGTAGTCGGTCAGCTTACATACTTCTATACAGACAAGGTGGGTCTTGCTGTTGGCGGTGTCGGTATTATGATGGCAATCGCTAAAGTTATTGATGCACTTACTGATATCTGGTTTGGAAATATAATCGAGCATTCAAAAGGCGGAAACAGTAAATTTTACAAATGGATGTTCCGCATGATGATTCCAGCGGCAGTAATTACATTTTTGATGTTTACAGTGCCGAAAGGTCAGACAATCGGAATGATTTATGTACTTGTGACTAATGTATTGTTGACAGCCGTAATTTATACGATGATTGCAACACCGTTTGGTGCAGTTATGGTTGTGCGTACCAACAGCCAGGTAGAACGAAGCAATATGGGTATCTTCCGTGCAGTAGGAAACTATGGGGCAGGGATGATCATTGCGATTATTATTATTCCTGTTACTAATATGTTAGGTGGAACACAGAGTGCATGGATTAAATTTGGAGCGGTTTTAGCGTTAATTGTTCTTTTGCTGCTTGCAATTTGTTATAACAACGGACGCAAGGCAAAGTATTCAGAAGATACAGAAACGCTAAATGAAGTAGAGGAGGAAGAGGCAGTTCCGTTTAAAGATGCGATTAAAATGCTTTTTGGAAACAAATACTGGGTGATTGTTCTTTTATTCAATATTATTACGAATGTTACAAATGCGATTGCAGCGGCATCCGGAACTTATTACTGTAAATGGATCTTCGGAAATGATAATCTGGTGGCTATAACAGGTACCGCAGGGTTTGCGGCAACTATACTTGGATTTGTGCTTGCGAAGCCAATCATTTCTAAACTCGGAATTAAGAAAACGGTTTACTTTGGGGTGTTAGGTCAGGCAATTACCTGTGCGGCCAGATGTGTCGTTCCGGCGAATTTCATGGCATATACGGTGACGTCCTTAATCGGAGGTTTAGTACAGATTCCGCTGATGTGCTTATATGGAGTGCTTCTTGCAATGGCTGTCGATTATAATGAATGGAAATACGACAAGAAGCTGGTAGCAGTATCTTCAGGAGCAATCGGATTTGGAAGTAAAGTAGGCGGCGGACTGGGAAGCATTATTTTATCAGCCTTTCTTGCAATCGGAGCCTATGATGCTACATTGGAAGTTGCAACTACTTCTATGAGATATGCAATTTACGGGTTCTCAAATTATCTGCCGTTAGTGATGAATTTGCTGATGTTCTTTGTATTTACAAAGTTTGATTTGGAAGAGAAGCTTCCAAACATGAGAGCGGAAGTTGAAGCACGTAGAACGGGTCAGAATAACTAAATAAAAATATATCAGGTATGGAGCCGGCCATTTATGACTGGCTTCATGCTATATCAGAAATTAAATGGAAAGTGGAGAGATGATAAAATGAGCGACAAATATCAGAATACAGAATTGATACCGGAGGAAAGGGCGGCATATCTTTTAGAGGAACTGAGTCTGGATGAAAAAGTGGCTCAGTTGAACTGTGTTTTTCCATTTGACAAGGCGAGTTATGATTTTGCCGGAATCAATGAACAGACAAAGCATGGAATCGGACAGGTAAGTACGCTGGAAATGCGGAGAATGGAAAGTCTGGATGAAGTGGTCCAGTGGCAGAGAAAGGTGCAGAGAATCGTTATGGAAAACAGTCCGCACCGTATTCCGGCAATTTTTCATATGGAAGGACTCTGTGGAGCGTTTATTCAGGATTCCACAAGCTTTCCTTCCGGAATTGGCAGGGGTGCCGGATGGAATCCAAAGTTGGAGGAGAAAATTGCAGAAATTGTAAGCCGTCAGGAAGCAGCTTGTGGTATTACGCATGTCTTTGCCCCTGTGCTTGATATTTCCAGAGATTCCAGAATGGGACGACAGGGAGAAACGTATGGAGAGGATCCGGTTCTTACAGCCAGCCTGGGATCAGCCTATACAAAAGGGTGCCAGAAATATGAGACAGCAGGACGCAGAACAGAAAGTGTAGCCAAGCATTTTCTGGCATTTCATAATTCAGCAGCCGGTATTCATGGAGCCAATAGTGATACACCGGAACGTTTGCTGGAAGAAATCTATGGAAAGCCATTTCAGGCAGCCATTACAGAAGCAGGTTTAAGAGGAATTATGCCCTGCTATTGCCTGATCAATGGAGAGCCGGCTTCCGCATCGCATCATCTTTTGACAGAACTGCTGAGAGAAGAGATGGGGTTTGACGGACTTTGCGTCAGTGATTATGGTGCCATCAATAATGCATTTATGTTTCAGGGAATCGGGGAAACCAAAGAGGAAACAGGGTTGTTGTGCCTGGAGGCGGGAATGGATATGGAGCTGCCGAGTGTTGAGGGCTATGGGGAAGCATTTAAAAATCTTTTTGCGTCAGGCAGGGCAGATATGGACATTCTGGATCGGGCTGTAAAAAGAGTCCTGACGGCAAAGTTTCGTATGGGGCTGTTTGAACATCCTTTTGCTTTGGAAGGAGAAGAGCTTCGCAGAGTTTTTATGAATAAGACAGATAAAGAAATTTCCCTGCAGTCTGCAAAAGAATCTATGGTACTGATTAAAAATAATGGTGTGCTTCCGATTCAAAAATCCGTAAAAAAGATTGCACTGATCGGACCTCACGCAGACAGTCCGAGAAAGTTTTTCGGAGGATATACGCATATGTGTATGATGGAATCTACCTATGCAATTGCCAACTCGATTGCAGGGGTCAGTGGAAGTGAAAATGTGGACAACAGAGAAATCGTGACTGTTCCGGGAACCAATATTCAGTCAGATGAGACGCCGGAATTTGATGTGATTCTGAAACGTCAGAAACCGGACTGCCGAAGTATATTGGAGGAACTGAAAGCTCAGATGCCAGATGCAGAGATTCGTTATGCTTATGGATACCCGATTGCAGGAGCGGATCAATCCGGTTTTGCCCGGGCGCTTGAAATTGCAGAGGATGCCGATATTGTGATTCTTACTTTGGGAGGAAAGCACGGGACCTGTTCTATGTCCTCCATGGGAGAGGGTGTGGATGCGACAAATATCAATCTTCCGGAATGCCAGGATGCATTTATCAGGAAGGCAGCAAAGCTTGGAAAACCGCTGATCGGAGTTCATTTTGACGGACGCCCTATATCCAGTGATGCGGCGGATGCACATCTGGATGCGATACTGGAGGCATGGAATCCATCCGAGATGGGGGCAGAGGCAGTTGTGAGCATTCTGCTTGGCAGATATAATCCGGGAGGAAAAATGCCGGTAACGACAGCCTATACTTCCGGTCAGATTCCAATTTATTACAATCACCCGCATAATTCCGCATGGCATCAGACCGGAAGCATCGGCTTTTTGAATTATGTGGATATGCCGCATACACCGAGGTATTATTTCGGACATGGTTTGTCTTATACAAAATTCGAATACAGCAATCTGCAGTTATCCAAGGATTGCATTATGCCGGCAGAAAGTATTCAAATTCAGTGTGATGTGGAAAATACAGGAGAATACAAGGGAGATGAAGTCGTTCAGCTTTATCTGAAGGATATTCATGCAAGCATGGCAAGACCGGTCAGGGAACTGGCGGGATTTAAGAGAATTACGCTAGTGCCGGGAGAAAAGAAAAAAGTAATCTTTGAGATAAAAGCATCACAGCTTGCATTTCTGGATAGAAGGATGAAATGGAAGATTGAGAAAGGAACCATTGAGGCAGAAATAGGAGGCTCTTCAGAGGATATCAGGCTGAGAGGCGCTTTTGAGATTGCAGAAAATGGATGGGTTGCCGGAAGAAACAGAGCGTTTTATGCAGATGTGACAGTGGAGTAAAGAGAATGGTTAAGAATAGAAAATTGCTTGCAGAGCAGCTGGTGGAAGAATCGGTTGTTCTGCTGAAAAATGAGAATCAGCTTCTTCCACTTCAGGAAGGACAGACAGTTGCTGTGTTCGGACGATCAGCACTTGTGACCTATGTTTCCGGAAATGGTTCCGGAGCGGCAAGAGGGGCAGAAAGCAGTAATATCATCATAGAACTTGAGAAAGCAGGAATCTCTGTATGTGAGGAGTTAAAACAGTACTATCTGCAGCAGCGGGAAGCGGAAGCAGCGAATCCACAGGAAGAATTCGATTTTTCCCAGATGAAGGAGGCAGTAAACAGCGGCCTGATGTATGAGATATTTGGAACGTACCATGCGCCGGTTCCGGAGTATCCGATTCCGGAATGTCTGCTGACTAATGTGAGAGACAGGACAAACACCGCAATTCTTGTGCTAGGAAGAAATGCAGGCGGAGAGGAATGTGACAGAAGATTGGAAGGAGATTATTATCTTACCGAAGAAGAAAAGAAGCTGGTCAGCCAGGTGTGCGAAAACCTCCCGGAAGTCATTGTAATCCTTAATGTAAATGGACTTATTGACCTGGAATGGACAACAAAGTATGCTTCCGTAAAAAGTATTCTGTTCCTTGGTCTTCCGGGAGAGGGTGGTGCAAAGGCTGTTGCAGAAATCATTAAAGGTAATGTTTCCCCTTCCGGAAAGCTGGCATTTACAATTGCACACCGGTATGAGGATTATCCTTCTGCAAAGCATTTTTCATGGGACAAGGAGAAGGAAGAGCATATTCTGACTTATGAGGATTATGGACTGGATGCGGAAGAAAACGGGAGCTTCGGTTTCCGAAAAAGCCCGGTGACCGTATATCAGGAGGATATCTATAACGGATACCGGTATTTCAGTTCTTTTAGGAAAGAGGTACTGTTTCCATTCGGACATGGGCTTTCCTACACAAAATTTGCATTAGATGCGGCCGCTGTTTCAAAAGAAGAAGACGGGATAACTATAATAATTGATGTGAAGAATGTCGGACTCTGTGCAGGCAGGGAAGTCGTGCAAATCTATGTTTCTATGTCGGACGGAAAAACAGAAAAAGCAGAGAGAGAATTAAAGGGATTTGCCAAGACAGAAGTTTTGAAACCGGGAGAGAAAACCAGTGTGTCAATTCATATACCATGGGGCGGGCTTTCGTGTTATGAGGAAAAATCTTCCGTATGGCTGATTGAGAAGGGACACTATAAGCTCAGAATGGGAACGTCCTCGGAAGAGACCGTCTGCATCTGTGAGTTAGAGGTTTCGGAGGACATTATATACAGCATTTGTCGTTCAGCGCTCGGGTTGAAAGCATGTAATGAGGGGAAAATCGTGTTTTTAAAGAAAAATCCCCTGGAAAACCAGGGGAATCTGAGTGATGCATGCGGCGGAGTCTGTGAAGAAAATCCAATGTATAAACTAACGCTTTCAGGAATTGATGTCAAACCGGAGAAAAGAGAGGCGGGGCATGGAAAGCAGGCAGGAGATTTTTCGGATTTCACAGAGGAACAGCTTGCGGCACTTCTCGTAGGCTTCGGTCCCGGAATTCCCTTTGCAGGGCTTCTGGATACAGCGTTTCCGGAGACCATCTGTGACAAAGAAGGAAAGCCTTTGACCTGCAATGATCATCCGGCAGGGCATAATGGATATGTGTCACCAGCAATCAAAGATAAAGGAATCCATTCTGTTTTCTATATGGATGGACCTGCCGGAATCGGGAGAACTGCGTGGCCGACGGAAATGCTGCTGGCATGTGCGTTTAATAAAGAGGCGTGGTACAGATTTGGAGATGCAGTGGGTGCAGAGTGTGAGGAAGCACAGGTTGACGTGTGGCTCGCACCTGCAGTAAATCTTCACCGAAATCCGTTGTGTGGTAGAAACTTTGAGTATTTTTCAGAAGATCCTTTTCTTACAGGAGTGTGTGCCTGCGCAATTACAAAAGGTGTACAGGAAAATCATCAGGTACTGGTGTGTCCAAAGCATTTCGCAGTTAATGAGCAGGAAACCTACCGCAGGGGAAACGCAAAGAAACAGTATGACGCAGTGGATTCTGTAATTACGGAACGGGCAGCCCGGGAACTGTATCTGAAGCCATTTGAAATGCTGGTGAAAAAAGCCGATGTACGCTGTATTATGACTTCTTTTAACAAAATTAATGGGATGTTCGCAGGCGGAAACAGTGACCTGTGCAACCAGATTCTGCGGGAAGAATGGGGATATGAAGGATTTCTGGTGACTGACTGGGGGGATATGGATATTGTGGTGGATGGCGCGGATGCAGTTGCGGCCGGAAATGATGTTGTCATGCCCGGCGGGCCGCCGGTGATTAACCAGATCCTGAACGGATACCGGGAAGGGCGAGTGACACGCAGGCAGCTGGAGACAGCGGCGAGTCATCTGCTGCGGGTAATCAAGAGTTTGAAAGGAAGAAATGGAAAGAATGGAAAAGAAAATATATGAATTTACAAACGACGGCAATTCCTGTGTGATTTATGATGCAAAGCCGCCAAGATACTGGTTTAACTATTTGTGGAATGAAAACGGCTACTGTGCGCAGGTTTCCCAGAACGGGCATGGGCGCAGCTATTACCTGAATGAAAGAGCAGATATGTGCATGATCAATAACAATGATGCAAGATATTTCTATATCCGGGATGATGAAACGAATAAAAGCTGGAATATCGGTGCGGCACCGCTGAATGAACAGGTAGAAAGCTATCAGTGTGAGCACAGTATCGGATTTTCCAGACTTCAGTCCGAGTGTCAGGGGATAGAAAGCTCCTGGAGAATTTTCGTGCCGCAGACCGGATTCCAGGAAGTGTGGACGTTTCGACTCAGGAACAAGAGTGACAGAGCCCGTATGCTCAGTACATTTTCAGCGGTAACTTTTGAACTGGAGGGGTTCTCATATCCCCGCTATTATGAAATGTACCGCTGTCTGGAAACTTCCTTTGACAGGAAATTGAATGGTATATACTGTGCGTCTTCTCATCCGTTTGCACCGCATAAACGGTATAATGCGTATCTGGCATCCTCCGATTCGGTGTATGCTTATGATGGGGATTTGGCCAGATTTTGTGGAGCGGCAGGCTCTGTCACGAAGTTGGATGCTTCTGCTTATGCACTGTTTCAGAGACCGGATGTAGTAGTAAATGGCGGTGACTGTACGAATTCTGAGGCGGCACTGTTTATTCTTGGCGGTGTGCTGCAGCATAAGTTCATACTGAAACCGGGCGAGACAAAGGAAATCCGGATGGTTTTCGGCGTCAGTGAATCTCTGGACGAGGCAAGAGCGACAGCTAAAATGTATGCGGATGCTAAGCGTACGGAAAGTGCCTGTAAGGAGACCGTGGAATATAATCTGGACAAATACAGTTCCCTGTCCGTCACCACACCGGACAGCAAAATCAATCATATTATGAACCAGTGGCTAAAGAAGCAGATAGATTGCTGTATTGTTGGAAAAAAGGGCGTGCGGGATAATCTGCAGATTGCAGTGGCACTTCTGAATTATCGTCAGGAGAAGGCCAGGGAGGAGATTCTGGAATGTCTGCGCCATCAGTTTCGGGATGGTCATGCCGTATTGACCTGGTATCCGTATGATGATACCAGGTATTCAGACCAGCCGTTCTGGATTATCTGGGCTGTGTGTGAACTTATCAAGGAAACGGGAGATTACACGATTCTGCAAAAGAAGATTGAGTGGCAGGATGGCGGTGCTGCGGCCGTAGTGGAGCACTTAAAAGCAGCCGCAGACTGTCTGATCCGGGATAAGGGAAGAAATGGGCTGAGTCGGATTTATTTTGCAGACTGGAATGATGCGCTGAATATCACAACCGATCCGGAAGCGGAATCAGTCATGCTTTCGCATCAGTTCTGTCTTGCTTTCAGAGAACTGAAGCTGCTTATGGAAAAAATCGGGGAGACTGATTATGCAGAATTTCTGAAAAAAGAATATGATACCATGAGAAAGACTATTAATGAGAAAGCCTGGGATGGCGAGTGGTATATGCGGGCACTCAGTAAAGAGGAAAATATTGGTTCCAGAACAAGTGAAGGCAGTAAAATCTATCTGAACGCCCAGACCTGGGCAGTTCTGGGAGACGTGGCAGATGAAGAGAAACTCCCGAAGCTTCTGGCTGCGGTTGACAGTATGGAACATGATTTCGGTTTTCCTCTGAATATGCCGCCGTATGAGAAATATTCTCCGAATGTTGGACGGATGTCGGGAATGCTGCCGGGGCTGTTTGAAAACGGCGGAGTATATTGCCATGCAACGGGATTTAAGATCCTTATGGACTGCAAACTCGGCAGAGCTGAAAAAGCACTTTGTACTCTGAAAAAAATCATGCCGGACAGTGAAAAGAATCCGTCTACGCAATCCGGCGCCGAGCCGTATGTATTTACAAACTGCTATTCCACACATCCGAAATATTACGGCAAATCTTACTGGTCCTGGACAACCGGAACCTCTGCATGGTGCATGAAGGGACTGTATGAAGGCATTATGGGGGTAAAACGCGGATATGACGGGCTGGAAATTACCCCATGTTTTCCGAAAGAATGGGAACGTGCTGAGATGACGAGACATTTCCGAAACGCAGAGTATCATATTGTAATTGAGAATCCGCAGTGCCGGAAGGCTGTCACATCCGTAATTATTGCGGACGGAACACAGATAAAAGGAAACAGGATTCCGGATTTTGCAGACAATAAAAAGCATGAAATAAAGGTTATCCTTCAATAAAAATTATTAGCACACGCTACTGATAAGCGTTGATGTAGGGGGAAATGGCTTGGAATGGGACAGAAAATCAGTGCCTGTTTTTTCTCTCATTCATGACTTAACCTTACGGACTTCAAAAGATAGATGCGTTAACACCAACGATGTATGAAAAGAAACTTGATTATTATCGCAGTTGAGTATGACTAAGTCTATATATAATATTGTAAAGAAAAGAAGGTACATCACTGGCGGTATCGGTTCTACGGTGGAAGGCGAGGCATTTACGATCGACTATGATCTGCCAAACGATATGGCGTATGCGGAGACCTGTGCTTCGATCGGTATGATCTTTTTTGCAAAGAGAATGTTAGAAATCAGACCGCTTGGAATCTATGCAGATATCATGGAGCGGGAATTTTACAATGGAACCATCAGCGGGATCCAGTTGGACGGAAAACAGTTTTTCTATGTCAATCCGCTTGAGGTCAATCCGGGAACCTCCGGCACGATCTTTGGTTACAAACATGTATTGCCGACCCGTCCGGGCTGGTATGCGTGCGCATGCTGTCCGTCAAACCTGGTTCGTCTTGTGACTTCACTTGGAACCTATGCGTGGAGCGAGAGTGAGACGACACGCTACTCCCATCTGTTTTTGGGACAGACAGCCGATTTTGAAAAAGCGGTTATCACGGTAGACAGCAGCTATCCGTGGGAGGGAAAAGTAACCTATCAGGTAAAGGCGAAGACAAAAGAGGCATTTGAACTGGCAATCCACATCCCGTCCCATATCCGCATGGATATGCTTTGTGTGACAGTCAATGGAGAAAAGACAGATGCAGCATCCTGCATGAAAGATGGCTATCTTTATCTGAACCGGAACTGGGGAGAAAATGATGTGGTTGCACTTACATTTGATCTTCCGGTGCAGAAAATCTATGCAAACACAAACGTGCGTGAAGATGAAGGCTGTGTCGCTCTGATGCGAGGTCCGGTTGTTTACTGTTTTGAGGGAGTTGACAATGGCGAATGTATCCAGGCACTTCGGATTCCAAGAGAGATCAAATCGGAGATAGAACTTTGCAGGGAAGGTGTATTAGAAGGAAATGTACTGATCCACCTGCCGGGATACCGGATGGAGAGCAGTGATGCACTTTACTCCGAGGAACGCCCGAAGCGGACAGATGTGACGCTGACCGCAATTCCTTATTATGCGTGGGCTAACCGGGGAGAAAACCAGATGCGTGTCTGGATGCCGGAGGAGTGATCTTGCCGACTAGTACATCGTTTTCAAAATAACCGGACCTAACTGCTTGTATATTTTCCCGATAGCACATGTCAAAAATCCTCAGCGTAGCCCGCTACGCCTACGTTTTTTGACATGCACTCTCAGAAAAATATACTTCGTATTTAGTCCAGTTATTTGTGAACCGCTATACTAGTTTTCTACGCGAAATACCAGACATCCGTGGGCTGGCGGTGTGACAGAAATTACACTGCCGGATACGGATGTTTTTTCTTTGCTCCAGAGTTCCGTCAGACTTGCATTTTCGTGGACACAAGGTTCATCACCGACACAGAGAGAATCAATCTCACAGCGGATTGGCTGTGTCTCATCCGAGAGATTGAAGAAGGCGGCAAAGTGTTCTCCGGTAACTGCATTGTATGCGCACCAGATTGCTTTTTCATCGTCCAGACATACCTGATGCGGTTTGCAGTCCGGGGTTAACATGGACAGTACATCGCGGTTGGTCAGAAGTGCAAGTGTAGCGTCATCTAACTTTGTCAGTTCACAGCCAAGCATCAGAGGTGAGCCGAAGAGACACCATAAGGTTAACATGGTGTGCTGTTCCGCCGGTGTAAAATTGGTGTACCGTTCATGACCGAATCCTTTTCCAAGCCATCCGAGCGGAAGCATATCGCAGTCCGGGTAACATCCTTTTGCCACATGGTTCTGCCAGAGTTCACAGCGATGGAACATATCTTTTAACAGATCCCATTTGTCCCAGAAATCATCGGTGATACGCCACATATTTGCGTAAGTCTCATAGTGCCATGCGTGCTCGATCAGCGCAGGTCCGGGAGACAGGGATAAAACGATCGGCCTGCCGCAGCGTGCGATCGCCTTTGAGAGCATTTCTATCTCATGGCTTGCAGAATAAGGGTTCGTCGGATAAATATTGGTATTGCAGATATCATCACATTTGATGAAATCGACACCCCAGGAAGCATAAAGTTCCATCAGGGAATCATAGTAAGCCTGTCCTGCCTCCGTGTCGCGGACACCGTACATATCCGGATTCCATCCACAGATGGAGGAAGGGTTTGCAGCCATATCGGCTGTCACATTGCTGCCCTTGATCTTACAGTGATTGTGTGCCGCGGTTCTCGGAATACCGCGCATGATATGGATTCCGAATTTTAAACCGAGGCTGTGGATATAGTCAGCAAGATGTGTAAAACCTGTTCCGTCCACGGAAGATGGAAAACGCGCCGGATCCGGCTGCAATCTTGAAAATTCATCCATGGCAACATCTGCGAAAGGGATATACTGAAACTGATCGCGCATGGAACCGGCACCGATCGCATACCATTCGATATCGACAACGATATATTCCCAGCCAAACTCCTTTAAATGTGCAGCCATGTAATCTGCATTTGCTTTTACGGCATCTTCTGTCACCGTGGTGTCATAGTAATCATAGCTGTTCCAACCCATAGGCGGCAGCGGTGCAAAATTATTTTTGTTCATAAAAATCCCCATTTCTGCGCTGTCTTTTGCGCATCTTAAGTTTGTGCGTAAGCACAAATCCAGCGTGTGAAAAATCTTATTTTTCACACTAACCCTCCAGAATTGATTTTATAAGACGATTATACTATATAGGAATTAGAATACAATACGCATTGCATTTCTTTTCACATTTTTTTATAATGAAAATAATGTTGGAGCCGTTTTTGATTCTGACATTATTAAAATCAGAAATGAGGGGCAAAATACCTTTTGACCCTCATATCATAATAAGAAAAATAAGAGGAATAATCATGTCCGAAAAGAAAAAAGTAAAGATAAACGGTTTTGTTTTTACGGATGAAGCGGAAGCAGAGCAGGCGAAAAAAGAAGCACAGGGGATTCATTATGTGGAAGAACGCGCAGATATGCATCATCCGGAAACAGTACTTGAAATATATAATAAAATGGTGAAGCAGGAGCTGTTTGAAACAGCGGTTGGATTTACATACTTAAAAGAACTACAGGAATATCTGATTCAGAATCCTGCCATTAATAACAGTGATATTCTTCCGATTACCGTGACACATCCGGTGTTAGAGGAGAGCCTCCGGAAAAAATTAAGGATTTCTGAAAAAAACAGGGCGAGCGAAAAGAAGGCGTCAAAAAAAACGGATAGATACCGCAAAAAATATGAGATCACGTTATTTATATCTGTGATACTGGCAGTCAGCGTGGTCGGAATGTTTATCGTTGCATCGACGAGCGACAGTCCGACGATCTTAAATTATGAAAATAAGCTGATTGATAAATATGCGGCGTGGGAGCAGGAACTCGATGAGCGTGAAGCGGCATTAAAAGAGCAGGAGCGGGCATTAGAATAGTATCTGAGCACACATTTATTTCATAATTATCTGTTAGGATAATATTGTGAAAAACAGGATTTTTCGCACGAAAATGTTGTTTTCATTGAAAAACGGGCAGAAATGAGGAACAAAGATGGAAAAAATTAAAATATTAGTTGTAGATGATGAGAGCAGAATGAGAAAATTAGTCCGTGACTTTTTAGTCAGGGAAGATTATGAGGTGTTAGAGGCTGGAGATGGAGAAGCAGCACTTGATATTTTTTATCAGGAAAAAAATATTGCACTGATCATTTTAGATGTCATGATGCCAAAGATGAACGGATGGGATGTGTGCAGGGAGATCAGGGAGACTTCGAAAGTACCTGTTATTATGCTGACTGCAAAAGGTGATGAGGAGGACGAACTTACAGGGTTTGAACTGGGCGTCGATGAGTATATCTCAAAACCGTTCTCGCCGAAGATTCTTGTTGCGCGTGTCGGTGCAATTTTGAGAAGAAGCGGAAAAACTCCGGAAGAGGGAAAACTTCTTTCTGTTGGTGGCATTGTGATCGATCAGACGGCGCATACGGTTACGGTGGATGGCAGGCAGATCGAACTTAGCTTCAAGGAATTTGAACTGCTTACCTATTTTATGGAAAATGAGGGAATTGCGCTCTCCAGGGAAAAAATCCTCAACCATGTCTGGAATTATGATTATTTCGGGGATGCCAGAACAATTGATACGCATGTAAAAAAACTGCGTGCCAAGATCGGTGAAAAAGGAGATTACATAAAAACCATCTGGGGCATGGGTTACAAATTCGAAGCGGAAGAAAATGGCAGTGATAAGTAATGATGAAAAACAGGAAAAAAGAATTTAAAAGAAAATATTTTGGTTCGCTGACGCACCAGTTGATCCTGATCAGTATCTGTCTGGTTACGGGAACACTTCTTTTGTGCTGGTTTATCAACACGGTTTTTCTGGAACCGTACTATGTGATCAATAAACAAAATACGCTGCTTTCCGGATTTGAGACGATCGATGAAGCGAGTGAGGCAGGGACACTTGATGACAGTTCTTTTGATGTGACATTTGACAATCTCTGTGCAAATGGGAATATTACCGTCATGATCATAAGCTCCGACCGGACGATCGTGCGGTCTTCCGTCAATGATACGCAGAAAATGATGCTGGAATTTATGAATATTATTTTTGGCGAAAAGCAAAATGAAGTGACGGTGATGATGCAGTCGGATAATTATATTATTCAAAAACAGACGGATACCAGATTAGATTCAGAGTTTCTAGTCCTTTACGGAACACTTTCAAACGGTAATCTGATCCTGATGCGTACCGCACTTGAGAGTATCCGGGAAAGCGTCAATCTTTCTAATACATTTCTGGCATGGGTGGGGGTTGTCGCTGCAATCATCAGTGCAGTGGTGATCGTGTTTGTCTCAAGAGGCATTACAACACCGCTTCTGCGTCTGACCGATATCTCCAAACGCATGACGGAACTTGATTTCGAGGCAAAATACCAGCCGGGGCGCAGATACCACAACGAGGTAGATGAGTTAGGCGAATATATGAATGTCATGTCGACCACGTTAGAGCATACGATCTCCGAACTGAAAAGCGCAAATAACCAGCTGCAGATCGATATTGACAAAAAGACGCAGATCGATGAGATGCGCAAAGAGTTTTTATCCAATGTATCGCACGAGTTAAAAACGCCGCTTGCGCTGATCCAGGGTTATGCGGAGGGATTGAAAGAATGTATCAATGATGATGCGGAGAGCAGGGACTTTTACTGCGAAGTCATCATGGACGAAGCGGACAAGATGAATAAAATGGTCAAAAAACTGCTCACTTTAAACCAGCTCGAATTTGGCAATGAGGTCATCTCCATGGAGCGGTTTGACCTGACAGAACTGATCCGGGGTGTGATCAATTCGTCTGCGATCCTTTTGAATCAGAATGAGATCACATTGGACTTTACACAGCAGGAACCGGTATATGCGTGGGCGGATGAATTTAAGGTGGAAGAGGTAGTGACCAACTATCTGAGCAATGCGATCCATCACGCAGAGGGAGAAAAGCGGATCGATATCAGCTGTGTACAGAAAGGTGACAAAGTCCGCGTCAGTGTTTTTAATACGGGAAATCCGATACCGGAAGAAGATGTGGACAATATCTGGATCAAATTTTACAAGGTGGATAAAGCGAGAACCAGGGAATATGGCGGCAGCGGTATCGGCCTGTCGATTGTTCAGGCAATCATGGATTCTTTCCATCAGAAGTGTGGCGTGATCAATCATGAGGACGGAGTGGAGTTCTGGTTTGAATTAGAGACAAATAACAGGGTGGCGGAAGAATGACAAAAATAGGCTTGTTTCATATTTTTTCAGTTGATAAATGATACCAAAAATGCTAACATATGGATATAGTTTATGACAATAGAATGTGTGTGGAGCATGCATTCTATTGTTTACAGATATTTTGAGAGGAATGCCATGAAAAGAACGGGAATGAGATTAACGGCAGTGGCAGCAGTGACAGCATTGCTGCTCGGTGGATGTGGAGAACAGCCATACAGTTTAACAGAAGATGAAGAAGGTGTGATCGTAGATTATTCGGCACACGCTGTGGCGAAGTTTAATACGAGCCAGCCGGATGGACTTGCAAATGTGAGCCGCAATGAGCAGGAGACAGAGACGGTGGATGAGTCACAGACAACGGAGACGGAAGATGAGGTTACACTGAATGCATCTGGCAATGCAGCTGCAGGAGAACAGACTGTGGATGGTACAACGGAACAGAATGCGACAGAGACTTCAACACTGGATGAACTGTTTGGGGAAGAGAATCTGACGATCACATATACTGGGACAGAGATTTCAACGAATTATATGGAAGGCAGTTACTACTCACTGGATGCAGAACAGGGTAAGACGTATGTGATTGTTGGCATTGATATTACAAATTTCGGAACAGAAGATATAACGGTAGATAATTTCGCAAAGATGCCAAAATTCTCTGTTATGGTTAATGGACAGGAAAAAGCAGGTGAGGAAAATACGATACTTCCATCTGATTTTGCCTTGTATCAGGAAACAATTCCGGCAGGAGCAACGGAAAATACAGAATTACTGTTTCAGGTGCCGGACAGTGTGACAAGTGTTGACAGCCTCGATCTTTTTGTAAATATCGGCGGTACAAATTATCAAATTACTTTGTAATGATATTAGTAATGTGATATAATTATATATAGTGGAAAAAGAGACGAATTGCGTAGCAGATGATACGCGGGAGGAGAGATAGGAATGGATACAAATATACTTTTAGAGTCAGGAACGAACGAACTGGAAGTCCTGGAATTTACATTAGGAAATAATCATTATGGAATCAATGTCGCGAAGATCAGAGAAATATTGACGTATCAGCCGGTAACACCGGTACCGAATTCTCACCCAAGTGTGGAAGGTATTTTTATGCCACGTGATACGATGATCACTGTTGTTAATCTGAAAAGATGTCTGGGAATGCCGGAGAGCGGAGATGGAAAGGGACTTTTTATCATCACGAACTTCAATAAATTAAATATTGCATTTCATGTAGACGCAGTAATTGGTATTCATCGTGTATCGTGGGAATCCATCATCAAACCGGATTCAACGATCAATACGGAGGATAACAGTGCATCCACAGGAGTAATTAAGATGGATGACAAGTTGATCATTATCCTTGATTTTGAGAAGATTGTATCTGATATCAGCCCGGAGACAGGACTGAAAGTGTCAGATGTTGACAATATGGTAAGCCGTGAACGTTGTGATTCACCAATCCTGATTGCGGAGGATTCACCACTGCTTAGCCGTTTGATCACGGATTGCCTGAAAAAAGCAGGATACACGAATCTGATTGTGACAATGAATGGTCAGGAAGCATGGGACAAGCTTACCGAATTCGAAAGAGAGGGCAATGTGCGTGACAAGGTTCATTGTATTATCACAGATATCGAGATGCCAATGATGGATGGACACAGACTGACCAAACTTGTTAAGACAAATGATAATATGAAAAAGATACCACTTATTATTTTCTCGTCTTTAGTTAATGAGGAAATGAGAATCAAAGGCAAACAGTTAGGGGCAGATGCTCAGTTGACAAAACCTGAAATCGGCAATCTTGTAGAGGCTATTGATAATTTAATTGATAAAAGCATTGATTAGGTTGGAGCGAAGAAGGGGATGTGATATATTGTCACATCCCCAAATTAAGTTATAGGCTTGACGGAGGTATTGGATGAGCGGGACAGAAGATTATCTGGATGGACTGTTGGATTCCATATCTGAAAAAGACATGGAGACAAAGAAAAAAACCGGGAGTGAAACGATGCAGACAGAGGAAGATATTATGAACGATATGGAAAATGATTTACTTTCCAAAGAGGCGGAAGATGATTTTTTAAAACAGTTTGAAAAGGAATTGGAAAATGAGAAGTCGGCACCAAAAGAGGAAAAAACGGATGATTTCTTTAACAGCTTAGATCAGATTGTGGATGGGGCAGATCATAATGATGATGATTTCATGATGGACACGCTTGGAGATATTCCGGGCATTGATGATGTGATGAAAAAGGAAGATCCGATTCAGACGCAGGAGGCAGAAAAAGGGCCGGATGATCAGCCAAAAGATATTGCGAAAGCAGATGGAAGTGATGGCCTGAGTGATTTTGACGGGGTTGGAGAACCAGATTCACTTGATGGTGTTATGGATGCCGATATAGCGGAACAGTCGCAGACGCTAAATCTGGCAGATGATGAAAGTGATGTCCCAAGTGATTCTTTTGGCATAGATGATGCGGACAGTGCCGGACTGGATGACTTTGGAGATATTGGCGGGGATGACACGTTTGGAGACGCCGAAGCAGAGGAAACTGCAATTACTGCGGATGGTGGGGAAAATACTCCGAAAAAAGAAAGCTTCTTAAAAAAATTATCGCGTATTCTCTTTGGGGAAGATGAGGAAGATGAGGAAGATGAGGAAAGCGGTTCTGCGTCATCGGAAAAAGAGACGATAAAAGAAGAAAATACAGGTGATATTGATATGTCGGATCCAAATATGCAGATTTTGCAGGAACTAGGAGAGATTCCGAATGTATCGGATGCACCGAAGGAAGAAGAAAAAACGAATCCGGAAGAAGACAAAAAGAAGAAAAAAGAAAAAAAAGAGAAAAAGAAAAAAGAAAAGAAACCAAAGAAAGAGAAAAAACCGAAGAAAGAAAAGAAACCAAAACCACCAAAGGAACCGGATCTGACACCGCCATTGCCGAAAGTGCCGGTAATTCTGATCTTTGTAATGGTATTTTCATTCCTTATTCTTGTTGTGTTGGCAACAAACCTGGTTGGTTATTCAAGCAGCTTTTCAAATGCCAAAGATGCATATACAAAGGGTGACTATGAGCAGGCATTTCAGGATGTGGCAGGGTTAGAGGTAAAAGAGAAAGATCAGGATACCTATAGAAAATACCGTATCCTTGCGTATACGGCAGGTCAGTATAGAGCATACCAGAATCTGATGAACCAGAAAATTTATGATATGGCATTAGATTCACTGATCAGTACGATCGGAAGATGCGATGAATACAGCAGCGATGCGAAAGAACTTGGATGTGGGAAAGAGATTTCAGACATACAGGCAGAAGCAGAAAAAGCATTAGAAGCATTTAAGATTGATACCCAAAAGGCACTTGAAATGTATGACACGAAAGACCGGACTACATATTCAAAAGAGATTTATCAGATACTGGATAATGCAGGACTTAGTGAGGAATAAAAATGATAGCGGTCATTGACTATGATGCAGGTAATTTAAAAAGCGTAGAAAAAGCACTTGATTTTTTACATCAGGAGTGTGTGGTAACGAGGAATTTCCATGAGATCCGTCAGGCAGATAAGGTGATCTTACCGGGAGTTGGATCTTTTGGTGAGGCAATGGCGCAGTTAAAAAAATACGAACTGGATAAAGTGATACATGAAGTGGCAGAGGAAAAAAAACCATTTCTTGGGATCTGTCTTGGTCTGCAGCTTTTATTTGAAGGCAGTGAGGAAAGCAGCGGAGTGGAAGGTCTGCATTTATTAGATGGACAGATTCTGCGTATACCGGATACAGAAGGATTGAAAATACCGCATATCGGATGGAATTCACTGAATCTTCAGAACAATGGAAGGCTGTTTGCCGGACTGCCGGAAAATCCGTACGTTTATTTTGTGCATTCTTATTACCTGAAAGCAAAAGATGATATGATCGTAAAGGCAACTACGGAATATGGCACACATATTCATGCTTCCGTGGAACAGGATAATATATTTGCATGTCAGTTCCACCCGGAAAAGAGCAGTACAGTCGGACTTAAGATACTAGAAAATTTTGCCGGGATTTAAGACGGGAGGATAAAAATGTTTACAAAGCGAATTATTCCGTGTCTGGATGTGAATAACGGACGTGTGGTAAAAGGTGTTAATTTCGTAAATTTAAGGGACGCGGGAGATCCGGTTGAGATTGCGGCGGCTTATGATAAAGCAGGTGCAGACGAACTGGTATTTCTCGATATTACTGCGACCTCGGATGCAAGGGAGACCGTTGTGGATATGGTGCGCAAGGTGGCAGAAAAAGTATTTATTCCATTTACAGTTGGCGGTGGTATCCGTACTGTGGATGACTTTAAAGCATTGCTCCGCGAGGGAGCAGACAAAATATCCATCAATTCCTCAGCAATCAATCGCCCGGAGCTTATCAGTGAAGCGGCTGATAAATTTGGCAGTCAGTGTGTAGTTGTAGCAATCGATGCCAGAAAGCGGGCGGATGGATCGGGCTGGAATATTTACAAGAATGGTGGCAGGATTGATGTCGGAATTGACGCAGTGGAGTGGGCGATGAAAGCTGACCGGCTTGGTGCTGGAGAAATTCTTTTAACCAGTATGGATTGTGATGGAACAAAGGCAGGGTATGACCTGGAACTGACACGTATGATCGCTGAGAATGTGTCTATTCCGGTAATCGCTTCTGGTGGAGCGGGGACCAAAGAGCATTTTTATGATGCGCTGACCGAAGGAAAAGCGGATGCAGCACTTGCAGCATCTTTATTCCATTACAAAGAGCTTGAAATCTGCGATCTGAAGGATTATTTAGCGGAACGCGGCGTTTCTGTAAGAAGATAATAAGAGGGAAAAGAGTGTGTTGTCATGGCAATGATTACAAATGACTGGCTCCCGGCAATTCAGGGAGAGTTTAAAAAGCCATATTACAGGGAATTATTTCAATTTGTAAAGGAAGAGTACAGCAGGGCGGTGATTTATCCACCGGCAGATGATATCTTCAATGCAATGCATTTTACACCACTTAGTGAGGTAAAAGTCCTGATCTTAGGGCAGGATCCGTATCACAATGAGAATCAGGCACATGGTCTGAGTTTTTCGGTATTGCCATCACAGAAGGAAATTCCACCATCTCTGCAGAACATTTACAAAGAGCTGCAGGATGATCTTGGATGTTATATTCCAAATAACGGATATTTGAAAAAATGGGCAGATCAGGGAGTACTGCTTTTAAACACGGTGCTGACTGTTCGGGCACATCAGGCTAATTCCCATCAGGGAAGAGGCTGGGAACAGTTTACGGATGCAATCATTCAGGCAGTCAATGCACAGGATCGTCCAATTGTATATATGCTTTGGGGCAGACCTGCACAGAGTAAGATACCGATGCTGACCAATCCAAAGCATCTGATCTTAAAAGCACCACATCCAAGTCCGCTTTCAGCATACAGAGGCTTTTTTGGATGTAAACATTTCAGTCAGGCAAATGACTTCTTGAAAGTAAATGGAATTACGCCGATCGACTGGCAGATTGAGAATATATAAAATTCCCTAAAATGAGGAGTGCCCAGACACCTTTCGGCACCCGGGCTATTATGAAAAAAAATTATCAAGTATATTATAACAAGTTGTCTAAGTATTTTTTAACTGTATTTAGTATATCAATCATATATGAACAAAGTATGAATAATAAATTAACAATTTTTTAGTAATTTAAAACAAAAAAACAGAAAATAATACAAAAAAATTGGTAAGGTTATCCATATGTAAAAAAAGACTGTTTTGTTTGTGGGAAATACTTGAAAATATAAACAAAACAGCCTAAAATGACGATATAAAGAGAAACAGGGATGTTTTGATTTGCAACAACAGGTTATTGTATTATTTCAAAGGAGTGAGATATATGGCAACAATTTCCGGCTATAATTCATATTCGATGGGAGTTTTGTTCTCCGGGTTAAATACGACGTCATCTAAGAATTCATTGTTTTCTAACAGTATGTCAGGAAGTGATATGCTTGGGATCAATTACAGTGACTGGGCAACGATTAAATCTGGCAGCTATTTTAAGCTGTTAAATGCATATTATGGTAAAAACGGACAGATTAGCGGCTCCGATGATACAACATCTTCCTCAACATCGACGTCTAAAGACAGTACTAAGACACTTGCAGCAGTCGAAGAAGATGCAAAAGGTGTGGAAAAGTCAGTTGCAGCACTTCAGGAAACAGGGGATAAGTCCTTGTTTAAGGAAGTGACAAAGACGGACAAAGATGGAAATAAGACAGCCGGTTATGATACGGATGCGATTTATAAAGCTGTTAAGAATTTCACAGACAGTTATAACAGTTTGATTGATGAGGTAGGCAATTCTAATACAAAGAGTATTTTAAGAGCCGGTGCAAGCATGGTGAATGTAACGGATGTAAACCGCAAATCACTTTCTGATATCGGTATTTCCATAGGAGCAGATAACAAGCTTACCATTGATGAAGAGAAATTCAAAAAGGCAGATATGAGAAAAGTGAAAGTAATGTTTGCGGATAACAGCTATTATGGTACGGAAGTAAAACGTCAGGCAGCGCGAGCAGAGTCTTTTGCAAAGAGTGAGGCAACAAAGGCGAACACTTATCAGAAAACAGGTTCTTACACTTATAATTATAGAACAGGGGAACTTTATAACTCTAAAATCTGATCACAATATATTACTGTTTCATATATGTCGAAAAAAGCAGACAGTAATTGTCATATAGGTATGATGTGGCTGAACCGATAAGAAGTTACGTCAGAACGGTTATTTATGAGAAACTCAGTTTGGGTTTCTCATAAATTTTGCAAAAAAATAATAAGTGCTCTGGAAAAAAAGATTGCACAATGGGGCGATGTATGGTCAAATAATATCATATATGATGTGTAAAAATAATGATTCATATGTAAAATTTAAAATAGATGAAATGGAGAATAGAATGTCAGCAAAGAAAGTGGTAGTTGGTATGTCCGGTGGTGTGGATTCTTCCGTGGCGGCATACTTTTTAAAGAAACAGGGATATGATGTGATCGGTGTGACCATGCAGATCTGGCAGGATGAGGATGAGTTTGTGCAGGAGGAGAGTGGTGGATGCTGTGGTCTTTCGGCAGTGGATGATGCCAGAAGGGTGGCAGACCGCCTTGGAATTCCTTATTATGTCATGAATTTTAAACAGGAATTTAAGAAAAATGTTATGGATTATTTTACGGCGGAATATTTAAAAGGCAGGACACCGAATCCATGTATTGCCTGTAACCGTTATGTAAAATGGGAAGCCCTGTTAAACAGGAGTCTTGCAATTGGTGCAGATTATATTGCAACCGGACACTATGCGAGGATTGAAAAGCTTTCCAATGGAAGATATGCGATCAAAAATTCCGTAACGGCAGCGAAGGATCAGACATATGCACTTTACAATCTGACGCAGGAACAGTTGTCACATACATTGATGCCGGTTGGTTCCTATCATAAAGATGAGATCCGTAAGATTGCGGAGGAGATTGGTCTGATGGTTGCACATAAAAAAGACAGCCAGGAGATCTGCTTTATTTCTGACAATGACTATGCGGGCTTTATCGACAGAGAATGTGGTGATCAGGTACCGCCTCCGGGAAATTTTGTCCTGACAGATGGAACTGTGGTTGGAAAACATAAAGGAATCACACATTACACGATCGGGCAGAGAAAAGGTCTGGGTATTGCATTTGGTCATCCTGTATTTGTCACGGAGATACGGCCGGAAACAAATGAGGTTGTGCTCGGTGAGAATAAAGATGTATTTACTTATGAACTGGATGCAGATCATATTAATTTTATGTCCATCCCGGATATCAAAGAGGAAATGCTTTTAAAGGCAAAAATCCGTTATTCCCACAGCGGAAGTATGTGTAAGGTGACAAGAACCGGAGAAGATACGATACACTGTGAATTTTTAGAGCCGGTACGTGCAGTGACACCGGGACAGGCAGTAGTGCTGTACGATGGAGAATACGTTGCCGGCGGCGGTACGATCCTTTAAAAGTGCGATAAAGGCAGAAAGCTGCCGGATTTTATACTGGATAACAAAAGACGGCAGATTGCAGAAGATAGAAAGACGTGAAGAAGAAAGGAACTGGCAATCATGACAAGAGAAGCATTTAGGGAGCTGGTGAAAAATGGCCCGGTACTGCTTGACGGTGCAACGGGAACGAATTTACAGAAAGCAGGAATGCCGGTCGGAGTATGCCCGGAGCAGTGGATACTGGAAAATTCAGAAGTGTTGATTGATTTGCAGAAACAGTATGTGGAGGCTGGAACAGATATCTTATTTGCGCCGACTTTTACAGCGAGCAGGATTAAATTAAAAGAGTATGGTCTGGAAGATCATTTAGAGGAGATGAACCGCAAGCTGGTCGCATTGTCAAAAGAGGCTGCAAAAGGCACAAATGCGCTGGTTGCCGGAGACCTGACCATGACAGGAGAGCAGCTTTATCCTTTGGGAGATCTGATGTTTGAGGATCTGGTGGATGTCTATAAAGAACAGGCAAAGATCATTGCAGATGCCGGAGCTGACCTTTTTGTGGTTGAGACAATGATGAGTCTGCAGGAATGCCGTGCGGCTGTGCTTGCAATCCGTGAAGTGTGTGATCTTCCGGTCATGGTTTCACTGACTTATAACGAAGACGGAAGAACGCTGTATGGAACGGATCCGGTAACTGCGGTTGTTGTGATGCAGAGTCTTGGGGCTGATGCAGTAGGAATGAACTGTTCGACTGGTCCGGAGGCGATGTTAGAGCCGATTGCAAAAATGGCAGAATATGCAACAATACCTCTTCTTGCAAAGCCGAATGCCGGAATGCCGGAGCTGATCGATGGTCAGACCGTTTTTAATGTAGAGCCGGAAGAATTTGCAGAAGTCGGCAAAAAGTTAGTCGAAGAAGGAGCAGCCATCATTGGAGGATGTTGTGGAACGACACCGGCGCATATCAGGGCTCTAAAGGAAGCTGTAAAAAATATTCCGGTTAAAGCACCGCTTCAGACAAAAAGAAGAATACTGACGTCGGAGCGAAAATCCGTGGAGATCACACTGGATGGACGCTTTATGGTCATTGGAGAGCGCATTAATCCTACCGGCAAGAAAAAGTTACAGGCTGAATTAAAAGAAGGTTCCCTGAATCTTGTCCGTACCATGGCATTAGAACAGGAAGAAAATGGAGCATCAATCCTCGACATTAATATGGGAATGAACGGCATTGATGAAAAAGAGATGATGCTTCGTACCGTTTATGAGGTAACTTCGACAGTGGACTGCCCGCTTTGCATTGATTCTAGTCATGTGGATATCATTGAGGCTGCATTGCGTATTTATCCTGGGCGCGCCCTTATCAATTCCATTTCGCTCGAAAAGGAAAAGTTTGAAAAACTGCTTCCAATCGCAAAGAAATATGGGGCAATGTTTATCCTGCTTCCACTTTCAGATGAGGGACTGCCGAAAGATTCTACTGAGAAACACAGTATCATCCGCACAATTATGGATGCTGCGGTGCAGATTGGTATGGCAAAAGAAGATATCATTGTAGACGGACTGGTCGCCACGATCGGGGCAAATCCGAATGCTGCATTAGAATGTTTTGAGACATTTTCTTATTGTAAAAATGAACTGGAGCTGCCGACGGCATGTGGACTTTCAAACATTTCGTTCGGACTGCCGGAGCGTACATATGTCAATACTGCTTTTCTTACAATGGCAATCGCAAACGGTCTTACAATGGCGATTGCAAATCCGTCACAGGAGCTTTTGATGAACGCTGCGTTTGCATCTGATATGCTTTTAAATAAGAAAGAAAGCGATATCCGTTATATTGAGCGGATGAATTTCCTGGCAGAAAAATATGCCGGTATGGAGCGTGTGATGGTTCAGAAAACAGCTGCAGGAACATCTACAGCTGGTGAAACAAAAAAAGAGAGCACTGGAAGCGGTGTTTTTCAGGCGGTTTTAAAGGGAAATAAAGAGCATGTATTAGAAGAAGTAAAAAAGATGTTAGATGATGGGGCAAAACCGGATGAGATCATCAATGAACATCTGATTGCTGCAATCAATGAAGTGGGGGATCTGTTTGATAAAAAGAAATATTTCCTGCCACAGCTTATTTCCTCGGCTAACACGATGAAACTTGCGATTGAATATTTAGAGCCGATGTTAGAGCGTAGTAATACAGAGGCAATGGCTACGATCGTTGTGGCAACTGTTGAGGGTGATATTCACGATATTGGAAAAAATCTGGTAGTCCTGATGCTGAAAAATTATGGTTATCATGTAATTGACCTTGGTAAAGATGTTCCGGCGGATGTAATCGTGGATACTGCGATGAAAGAAGGAGCGAAGGTAATAGGTCTTTCTGCACTGATGACGACTACGATGATGCGGATGAAAGATGTTGTGGACCTGGCAAAAGAAAAAGGCTGCACGGCGAAAATCGTAATTGGAGGAGCAGCGATCACGGAGAGTTTCTCGGATGAGATAGGAGCGGATGGATATTCGAAAGATGCGGCGGAATGTGTCAAACTGGTAGAGCGGTTACTGGCGTAAGCTGTTTTGGCTAAAATAGCAGAATGCATGTTTCGTGAATATTCCATTAGCATAAATACAGCCTGTAAAAGCAAGTGCGGCTTGTTTTTACAGGCTGTGTGAGAAAGGCAAGTTTGCTGTTTTGTTGTTATAAAATGTTTTTTTGAAATTTTTTGAAAAAATATGAAAAAAAGTGTTGACATTTTTATTTTAAAATAGTATACTTTAGAAGTCGGTTGCGGAAAACGACTGATACGGACGGGATCTTAGCTCAGCTGGGAGAGCATCTGCCTTACAAGCAGAGGGTC
>DMYD01000054.1:111834-160750 GCA_003483745.1 Roseburia sp.
AGCTCAGCTGGGAGAGCATCTGCCTTACAAGCAGAGGGTCATAGGTTCGAGCCCTATAGGTCCCATTACATCAGAAATTCTGATGACAATTTAATATGGCGGAATAGCTCAGTTGGCTAGAGCATACGGTTCATACCCGTAGTGTCGAGAGTTCGAATCTCCCTTCCGCTACTTTAAGACCTCAGAGATTCTGAGGTCTTTTGTTGTATAACAGCATTCTTTCTTATATAATAGGATCAGAGTGGCAATCAGGAATCTGTTTGAATTTTAAAATCAGGAGAGGAAAGCTATGAAACAGAAATATAAAAAACTGGCACTTCTTACGTTATTACTGGGGCTGATCACCGGTTGTATGTTTTTGGGCGGTTGTACAGAAAATACCGGGAATGGTTCACAGAGCAATCGTATAAACTCGGACACGCTACAGAATACAGAAGATCATATGGAACTTGTCCCAGGACCTATGAAGGCTTCGGAACAGGAAAAAGCGTCAGAAACGGAACAACAAAAGAAGGCAGAGAGTGAGTCCACAGAAGAAAATGATACAGAAAACGGAAAGACAGCCGGCAATCTGGAAGTACATTTTATAGATGTGGGGCAGGGAGATGCGACGCTGATCAAATGTGACGGTCATTATATGTTGATTGATGCCGGAAACAATGACAAAGGCACGCTTGTACAGAATTATTTGCAGCATCAGGGAGTTGAGACGCTCGATTATGTGATCGGAACCCATCCGGATGCAGATCACATTGGAGGAATGGATGTCGTTCTCTATAAATTTGACTGTAAAACGATCATTATGCCGGATGTTGCCAACGACACACGTACGTATGATGATGTTGTGCAGACGATGAAAAACAAGGGATATCAGACCACTTATCCGGTTGTGGGAGAGACATATACGATCGGTGGGGCAACCTTTACGATCATTGCTCCGAACAAAGAGTACGGAAACGATATGAATTCCTGGTCGGTCGGAGTGCTCTTACAGAATGGAAACCACCGGTTTTTATTTACCGGAGACGCGGAGGAAGGAGCAGAACAGGATATACTGCAGAATGGGATTGATATCTCGGCAGATGTCTATAAGGTTGCACATCACGGAAGCAATACTGCAACTTCCCAGGCATTTCTTGATGCGGTGCATCCGACGTATGCTGTGATCAGTGCCGGTGCAGGCAATTCCTACGGGCATCCGCATGCGGAAGTTCTAAACAGACTCCGCGCAGCCGGAGTGTCTGTTTTCCGTACGGATGAGCAGGGAACGATTGTTGCGGCATCAGATGGAACGACACTTACCTGGAACATGTCTCCGTCGGAAAGCTGGCAGGCGGGGGAAGCCACAACAAGCCAGAAGACAGAAACAGATGGAGCGTCAACAGGCAGTCAGAACAATGCCAAAACAAATGACGCTGGCACGAGTGCTGAGGCGGCTGCAGAAACAGATGACTCTGGTACGAGTGCTGAGACAGCTGCAGAGACAGCGGCACAGAGTGCTGTCGTGGCAGTGGAAAATGGAAATGCATCGGACAGTGATGCAACCGTAAGTAATCCGGCTGACCAGACAGATGGTAGTTCGGATGTGATCGTGCACATTACCAGAACAGGAGAAAAATACCACTCCGCCGGATGCCAGTATTTGAGAAAGAGCGATATTGAAGTGACATTATCGGAGGCAAAAGCAAGGGGACTTACACCGTGTTCAAAGTGTAATCCGCCACAGTAAAAATTTTATGGGAGGAAAAGGAGAAAAATATGCGTGTAGGAATGGGATATGATGTTCATAAATTAGTTGAGGGCAGAGATCTGATCATTGGAGGAGTAAAGATTCCTCATACATTGGGACTTTTAGGACACTCGGATGCAGATGTACTGCTTCATGCAATTATGGATGCGCTGCTTGGAGCAGCGGCTCTTGGGGATATCGGAAAGCATTTTCCGGATACGGATCCAAAATATAAAGGAATCTCAAGTATCAGACTGTTGGAACGTGTGGCAGAGCTGATTACGGAAAAAGGATATATTGTGGAAAATATTGATGCAACGATCATCGCTCAGAAGCCAAAGATGCGTCCACATATTGAGCAGATGGAGAAAAATATTGCACAGGCACTGAAAATATCAGAAGACCAGATCAATGTGAAAGCAACCACAGAAGAGGGACTTGGATTTACCGGAACAGAACAGGGAATCTCTGCGCAGGCAATCTGTGCATTGACAACGATTTATGAGAGCAGTGTCAGTGTGGCAGATTCCACCGGAGGCTGTGCGGGCTGTCCGGGGCGTGCCTGCGGAAGATAACGGACAGGATTATTTAAACGGGATTGCATATGATAGCAGATGCGTTATCATATGCAATCCCGTTTTAGTTATTATTGGAAGATTGCAGACGTTGAATCATAAGATCAATCAATCCGGCAAAAAAGATGGCATCTTTTTCAGAAAGTGCATTTGTCTTATAAAAGACAGGAGTGGTTTGCTGCCTGCATCAATATCATTTTTGTTCTGCTGACATATCTGTTCCTGAAACAGGTTGATGAAAAACAGACAAGAAAATTTTATCTGTTGACAGGACTGACAACGATAGCCGGTGCACTCACGCATTATTATGTGATCGTATATGCATTTTTTTGTCCGTTGTTATACATAAAACATAAAACAATATAAAATTTATTGACACAATCATAAAAATAAGATATAATAAATTATATTATGACGAATTGAAGTGAGACTCAGATATATTTTTTGTAAGGACATCAGGGGATATTCAAAACAAAGATATATACTGGGTCTTTTTATGTACAAAAGAAGGGAAAATGCGTATATGAAAAAAAGAATGATGCGTTTCTGTTGTGGTGTTATGGCCGCGGGCCTTTTAATTTCTAGTCTGCCGTTTCCGATGATAAGCGGAAGACGTGCCAATACGTTGAGCGCAGCAGTGACTGTGTTGGCAGAAGATGCGACAATCGTTACGAATTATAACGAATTTGCGAATGCGTTAAACAGCGGGAAAAAGAATATTGTTGTAGAAGGCAGTTTTACGATTCGCGATGATAACTTAACAGAGACAGATGGTTCATTAAAGGGGCAGATGAAACCTGTTCAGATACCGGGTGGCACAATTATTACAGGAAATGGAACAGGGAGTATTACTTGTAGTCATCCACTTGAAATCATGGGGGATGATGTGGAGATCCGGGATATCCAACTGGTGTTCAATTCCAGTGATGCACTTGGCAGTGTCCCACACCGCGAAATCTTTTTGGCAGGACATCGTCTTGTGTTGAATAATGTAAGTACATATTTGGCAGGACCGGATAAGCCGGATCCGATTGTAGGTACAGAAAAAGAACTTCTTCCAACTGTGTATGCAGGAGGATATCACAGCAATACTACAGTGGGAACAGACGCTTCACTTACTGTCACAAATGCGAACAATAAGACCATGTTCCAGGATATCTATCTGGGACATGAAGCATCAGTCGGACAAAGGACTGCTTATACGGGCAGTGCGAAATTAGAGCTGGATGCTTATGCAAAGATACGAGGGATTATTTCAGCAGAAAACACATCTTTAGCGTCCTTAGATTTTTTTGGTGATCAGAAGGGATATGATGCAGTAACCCTTTCAGAATTGAAAGGAAATGATAAAACTGTAATGACGGTAAAAAATTGTGCTGTGCTGGGGGTTGTGACAACAGGTGTCAAAGATATCGTATTGGATGCAGGAGGAAGACTGCAGCCGAAAGATGAGACGGCACAGTTAAATAATGTTACACTGAAAAATGGGGGATGTTTGGATCTTACACAGGTACTGGATGTTTTGGTAAAGGGCAGCTTTATAGGTAGTGATGATGCTGCATCCAGAGGAAAACTTGTTCTCAATAAAGATGGATATGTTCAGATTGATGGGCAGATAAGTGGGGTTACGCAGTTTCAGACGGTGAGTCATGTCACACCGGGAACGATTTTAAGTGGACATGCATATATTGCATCGGAAAACGGAACAGCAGGAAGTTTTGTCTTATCAGACACAGCTATAAAAAATAATTACAGTCTGATCCATAAAAATGGAACATGGACGCCATACATCAATTATGTACCGGTGGAGCGTGAACTTGGAAGTATCGAGGTAAAATCTTATCCGAAAAATGTTGTTATTAACCATATACCGACAAACATGGAGGATAAAACAGGTGATAGTCCGTATTTGAATGTAATATGGAAGGATCAGGATGGAGAAGCCTATACATTTGATGATGTGGTAAATTATGAATCATTTTATGATAATATGGTATTAATCCGTTCGGATTACTGGAATAGTGACGACGAAGAGATACAGCAGAAAACAGACTGGATAAATCCGATTCGCTTAGATGTAGATGAAAATGAACCGGATCATTATTATCTGACTGCATATGGTAAGGTGCAAACAGGAAAATATACACTTTTATTCTGTTTAGAACCGATAGAAGGACAGCATGATACTGTGGCAGATGTAAAGCTTAATACTGTGGCAGATGTAAAGGCTGCGGTAAAAGACATTGTAAAAGCAGAAATTGAGATTAATTTTACAGATCAGGATATTGAGCCGATGCCACATGTGCATACGGCAGGAAAACCTGTTGTTGAAAATCTTGTAGAGGCAAAAGCAGGCGTTGAGGGAAGTTATGATAAAGTAGTATACTGCACCACATGTCATAAAGAACTCAGCAGAGAAAAAGTAATGATACCAGCGCTGCCGGAACCGGACACAGAAAAGCCTGGAACTGAGGTACCGGAACCGGACACAGAAAAACCTGGAACTGAGGTACCGGAACCGGACACAGAAAAGCCTGGAACTGAGGTACCGGAACCGGACACAGAAAAACCTCAACCTGAGCACAAACATAGTTATGTCCTGCAGAAAACGACAGAGTCAACCTGTATGGCGGAAGGAGAAAAAATATATTCCTGTGCATGCGGTGATGTCTATACAGAGAAGATTGCAAAGAAAACGCATACACCAGAGAAAAATCTGACGCCGGCAGAGCCGGGCAGCGATGGAAAGATTGTGACTAAGTGCAGTGTATGTAATACAGTACTGCAGCAGGAGACGATCAATGCACCTAAGACAATAAAATTGTCGAAAGCGCGTTATATTTATGATGGAAAATCGAAAAAACCTGTTGTTAATGTGATAGATAATAAGGGACAGGTGATCTCAGGCAGTTTCTATAAGATTTCATACCAGAATAATAAGAAGATCGGAAAAGCGACTGTGACCGTTAGATTTCAGGGAAATTATACGGGCACATTAAAAGGGACGTTTGAAATTTGTCCGAAAGGAACTTCTGTCACTAACATAAAAAGTGGGGAAAAAGCATTTTCGTTAAAATGGAAAAAACAGATGTCGCAGACGAGCGGGTATGAGATTGCATATGCAACCCATGCATCGTTTCGTAAAAAAAGCACAAAGACGGTAGTGATCAAAAGCAATAAGACTACATCGAAAGAAGTCAAAGGATTAAAGCCGGGTAAGAAATATTATGTAAAAGTACGCACCTATAAAGAAGTAAAATCCGGTTCCAAAAAAGTGAAAATTTATTCAGACTGGTCGAAAACAAAATCAGTTCGGATAAAGAAATAGAATGAAAGAAAAACCACAGTCAGAGAAACGATAAGTAACATCTGACTGTGGTTTTTTATGAAATGTCCGGGTGCGTCTGGTATTTTTTGATGCGTCTTCTGAGGCTTTCCATATCAATCGGTTCAAAAATAAGATCATTGATCAGGTCAGACAATATGGCATTTCGAACCTGTGCCAGATTACCTTCTTTACAAATTGCAATAATAGGAGTTGACAAAGCCCAGGACTCGTGGCTTAATTCATCCCATAATTGTATTCCGTCATCCCCAGTTTCAGATACATCTATGAAAACGGCAGGAACGTGATTATTTTTATCCATGATAGCATACCATATTTCTGTAATAGAAGATATTTTTATGAGCCTGTCCGGATAAGAATGGGCAAACTTTAAAGTGGAAGCAACATTTCTGGAATGTGTATACAATAAAATGTTCCTCATGGCGGTGTCCGGTTTGGATGAGGAGACACCATATTCGGAAAAGCATTGTTTTCCGGATTTCTTTGAAGTGTCAAGTGCAGTATCTGCTTTCTGAAAAAGTGTAGTGAAGGAAGTCTCATAAGGTTCTGTGAAAGCGATACCGATACTGATTGTAACATTTTCAGGAATGGATAAAGCCTCTTTATCTAAAATTGCATCTAAAAGGTTCTGGGCTTTTTCGTAAATGGCCTGTTTGGAGGTTACGTTCCGCACAAAGACAACAAATTCATCGCCTCCGATGCGGCCGACGATATCAGAACCGGAAAAGTGAGATGCGAGAATGCCTGCCACGACAGAAATTGTATGATCGCCCATTTTATGACCGTAAATGTCGTTGACTGCTTTGAAATTGTCAATATCTATGGCAAACAGTGCATGTAATTCTTCCGGTGCAGACGTCAGTAAATGGGAAATCGTGTGCTCAGTAATTGTTTTGTTCAGCAGATGTGTCATTTCATCGACTTCTGATCTGATCCGCAGTTCTTCCTGTTTTTTTAGAATGTTGTTAAGCCTGCGGTTGGTTTTTAAAATGTTATCAATGCGCAGACGCGCAATCGCAGGTTCTACAGGTTTACTGATAAAGTCGCTTGCACCTAATTCAAATGCCTTTGTCTGTACTTCCGGAGTATTTGTTGTTGTGAGAACTACAACCGGGATTTTTTGAAACACCGGCATTTCCTGCCTATGGGTTAAAACGTCAAAACCATCCATTCCAGGCATGACGAGATCTAAAAGGACGAGGTCGATCGTGTCCTGTTTTTCTTCGAGCATCTGCAGACATTCCTCGCCGGAAGATACTTCAAGAATGTTGAAATTCGAAGAAAATATTTCATTTAAAACGGCACGCTGTAAGCGTGAATCATCGACAATTAACAGAGTTTCTATTGGCTGTTCCATATTTAAAATCCTTCGTATGAATTGTAAATTATCCCGCCTAGAGCAATGGGGTACTATTTATACTGTAACACGGAAAATGATGGTATGCAATGAAAAAGAATGGAGAAAAAATAAAACCGTTGACAAATCGGGGGTAAGTGCATAAACTAGAGTAAGCGAATAGCTTATCAGCATAAATAAGGTAAGGGCGTTGAGCGGGAAGAGTAAGAAATCAGAGTGCTGACAGAGAGAGACTGCCATCGGCTGCAAGCAGTTTTCAGAGAGAGATTTCCGAAGTGCCTCCGTGAGTCTGTCCGGGGAAAAGGTTTTATCTGCCAATATAGTATCCGGATACGAGTAACACGCGTTAAGTGTATTGAGTGAGGATCAAAAGATCCTTAAGTTAGAGTGGAACCACGGATTATTTCGTCTCTTAGAGATGAGATAATCCGTTTTTTTCGCGGGTAGTGAAGAAAATCGCATGGCTGCGTGCAGGCATGAAAAAGCACTGCGGTAACATGGTCCAGGAAAGGGGATGCCAGTTTTGGGAATTATCAGTCATATGAAAGAAGAATTTACGGTGATAAAGGAGCGGGATCCGGCGATTAAGTCGCCAATGGAAGTATTGCTTTATCCGAGTTTTCGCGTTATGTTAAGTTACAGACGTGCACATAAGCTGTATTTAAAAGGACATTTCTTCTGGGCAAGATTTATTTCACAGAGAGCAGCGAGAAAAACGGGAATTGAGATACATCCTGGAGCAACGATCGGAAAAGGGTTTTTTATCGATCATGGAAGTGGTGTGATCATTGGAGAAACAGCAATCGTTGGGGACAATGTTACTTTGTATCAAGGTGTGACATTAGGCGGTACCGGAAAAGAGACCGGAAAACGTCATCCGACAATCGGGGATAACGTCATGATCAGTGCAGGCGCAAAGATCATCGGTTCCTTCACGGTTGGGGAAAATTCCAAAATCGGAGCAGGAAGTGTGGTCATAGAGGAAGTGCCGCCAAACTGTACAGTAGTTGGTGTTCCGGGAAGAATCGTAAAACGTGACAATGTGAAGATGCCGCGCAGCGATATGGATCAGTGCCATCTGCCGGATCCGGTCAAAGAGGATATTACCGTACTGCAGAGGGAAAATGCAGAACTGGTCAACCGTGTGCTTGATCTTGAGCAGGCGGTCCGGATTTTAAGTGCCGATACGCAAAAAACAAAATAAACAAGGAGGATTATATATATGGAAAATAGATTTCAATTTTATAACACATTGACAAGAAAAGTAGAGACGGTGATCCCGCATGAGGATGGAAAAATCGGTATGTATACCTGTGGACCGACCGTTTATCATTTTGCACATATCGGTAACCTCAGAAGCTACATCATGGAGGATGTGTTGGAAAAATCGCTCCGTTATGTGGGATATGATGTGAAACGTGTCATGAATATCACGGATGTGGGACATTTATCTTCTGATGCAGATACAGGGGAAGATAAGATGTTAAAAGGTGCTAAAAGAGAGCACAAAACGGTGATGGAGATCGCAAAATATTATACGGACGCTTTCTTTAGTGACTGTAAAAAGTTAAATATCAAAACGCCGGATGTTGTAGAACCGGCAACGAACTGTATTCCAGAGTTTATTCACATGATCGAGGTGCTGCTTGAAAAGGGTTATGCTTATGTGGCAGGTGGAAATGTTTATTTTGACACTTCTAAATTAGACGATTATTATGTGTTTTCTTCCCAGAGCGAGAAAGAACTGTTAGTCGGCGTCCGCGACGATGTGGAAGAGGATGTGAACAAGAAAAATAAAAATGATTTTGTACTCTGGTTTACAAAGTCAAAATTTGAGGATCAGGCACTCAAATGGGATAGCCCATGGGGTGTTGGATATCCGGGATGGCATATTGAGTGTTCCTGTATCAGCATGAAACATTTAGGAGAATATGTGGACATTCACTGTGGTGGTGTGGACAATATTTTCCCGCATCATACGAATGAGATCGCGCAGTCCGAGAGTTATCTTGGTCATACATGGTGCAAATACTGGTTCCATGTACAGCATTTAAATGACAAATCTGGAAAGATGAGTAAATCCAAAGGAGATTTCCTTACGGTATCCCTGCTGCAGGAAAAAGGTTATGATCCGATTGTATACCGTATGTTCTGTCTGCAGTCCCATTATAGAAAACCGTTGGAGTTTTCTTATGAAGTATTAGACAACATGGCTGCAGCTTATAAAAAACTGACCAAGCGGGTTGCAGAGTTAAAAGATGAGGGAAATGTGCAGCAGGATAAATTTGATGCATATAAAGCAAAATTTGAGGATGCGATCAGCAATGATTTAAATACATCTATGGCGATCACGATCATTTATGATCTTCTCAAAGATGATATGAACGACAAGACAAAACTTGCACTGATCGATGATTTCGATAAAGTATTATCTTTAAATCTGACCACGGCACAGGCAGATGCGAAAGAGGAGATCGATGCAGAATTAGAAAGCTATGTACTTGCAAAAATTGAGGAACGCAAGGAAGCAAAGAAAGCAAAAGATTTTGCAAAAGCAGATGCAATCCGTGATGAACTGTTAGAAAAAGGCATTGTACTGAAAGATACCAGAGAAGGTGTGATCTGGCACAAAGCGTGAGAGAGAGGAAATGCCGATGCAGAAAGGAATAGACTCTTATATCAAAGAAAAGTTTGGAATCAGTGAAGTGGATATCCGGACATATTCGCCGCTTACGTTAGCATATATCGGAGATGGAATATTTGATCTGGTGATCCGGTCAGTTGTCGTCGGAAAAGGAAATACGAGAGCGGGAGAACTTCATAAACGGACAAGCCAGATCGTAAAAGCACACACACAGGCGGAAATGATCGAAAAATTACTTCCACTTCTGACTGAGGAAGAGGCGGAAGTGTACCGCCGTGGAAGAAATGCAAAGTCACCGACAATGGCGAAAAATGCCACGATGTCAGATTACCGGAAAGCAACCGGATTTGAGGCGCTGATGGGGTATCTGTATTTAAAAGATGAATTTGAACGTCTGGTAGAACTGGTAAAGAATGGTGTGGATGAGCTTGCACTTAAAATGTAAAAGGAGAGAGTAATGGGCTACGAAGAGCTGAAAATAGAGGGGCGCAATGCCGTGTTAGAGGCATTCCGTTCCGGAAAAACAATTGACAAATTATTTGTGTTAGACGGTTGTCAGGATGGTCCGGTGCGCACGATTGTCAGAGAAGCAAAAAAACATGACACGATCGTGCAATTTGTGGAAAAAGAGCGTCTGGACCAGCTTTCCGAGACGAAAAAGCACCAGGGTGTGATCGCGGTTGCCGCGGCATATGAGTATGCTGAGGTGGAGGATATGTTAAAGCTGGCAGAAGAAAAGGGTGAGCCTCCATTTTTATTCATTCTGGATAATATCGAGGATCCTCATAATCTGGGTGCAATCATCCGTACTGCAAATCTTGCCGGTGCACACGGTGTCATTATTCCAAAACGCCGTGCGGTCGGTCTGACGGCGACTGTGGCAAAGACGTCTGCCGGGGCAATCAATTATACGCCGGTTGCGAAAGTAACAAATCTGACCGCAACAATGAAGGAGTTAAAGGACAAGGGAATGTGGTTTGTCTGTGCGGACATGGATGGAACCTGTATGTATGATCTGGATTTGAAAGGACCAATCGGTCTTGTGATCGGCAGTGAAGGTGAAGGTGTTGGCAGACTGGTGCGTGAGAACTGTGATTTCGTTGCATCTATTCCAATGAAAGGTGATATAGATTCTTTGAATGCATCGGTGGCGGCAGGCGTGCTTGCCTATGAAATTGTGCGGCAACGCATGCGGTAAAAAGTACCGCATGCAATAGAAAATATTACATGCAATAGAAAAACATTGCAAGGGTAGATATTGTATGATATCAGGAGTCTTGGGAGGAACATGTTAGAGTCATATCAGGATTTGACAGACGAGCAGTTGATTGCGACACTGAAAAACAGCAGTGATGCAGACGGAAAGATCATGGATTATATTTTAGATAAATATAAACCTCTGGTCCGCAAAAAGGCAAATGCAGTATTTCTGATCGGTGGGGAGACAGAAGATCTGATCCAGGAGGGAATGATCGGTCTGTTTAAAGCAATCAGAGATTACGATGGTACGAAAGAAACATCTTTTTTTCATTTTGCGGAATTGTGCATCACAAGACAGTTATACAAAGCAGTTGAGGCGTCGAACCGGAAAAAGCATGCACCGCTTAATTCATACATTTCTTTCTATTCAGAAAACAATGAAAACGGATATCCGCTGGCGGAAACACTGACAATGGATGGAATCGGTAATCCGGAGCAGATGATGATCGATCAGGAAAATGTGACGCAGTTCTGGGAACAGCTTCGGACACATTTAAGTAAGATGGAACGGGAAGTATTAGATCAGTATCTTGCAGGATTTCATTATCAGCAGATTGCAGAAAAGATGGGAAAATCGCCAAAATCTATTGATAATGCACTTTCGCGCATCAAGGCCAAAATTCGGGAGACAAATCCGGAAATGGGAAAGATGTAGAAGATCCGCAGTCTTTTTTGTAGATTGTCACGAAAAATATTTGTATATGTTGCATAAAAAATAAATGAGAAAATTGTAACATTTGTGAACACTTATTGAGAAAATCATGCTATTATAATGACTGTAAAAACCCCCCAATACATTATATATAATTTTTGCTATACCCCATAGTAAAAATACCTTCTCCTAAAAAAGACAGCATCGGCTGTCTTTTTTGCTATATAGAAAAATGTACTTTAACACGAGCAAAGCGTAAAAACGTTGACAACCAGGAGAGATTAGGCTAGACTGAACAAGTCGATAAAATTTAATAGAAAACAACGCAGAGGGACTGCATGTCCGGGAGATTGTCCGGAGGGATTGCGGTTGAGAAGGTTAAATCCTGACTCTTTGAACCTGTCAGTTAATACTGTCGTAGGGAGCGTATTGGGAAGATGAAATCTCCTGTCGCACTTGCGGCAGGAGATTTTTTGATGCCTGCAGTCCCCCTCATGCGAAAAAGGAGAAAACGTATGGAACAGTATACCACACAGATGGATGCCGCACGCAGAGGAATCGTGACGAAAGAATTAGAGATTGTAGCAAAAAAAGAGCGGATGACGGTAGAAGAACTGATGCCGCTTGTAGCAGAGGGAAAAGTTGCAATTTGTGCCAATAAGCACCATACCTGTATTGATCCGGAGGGCGTCGGATCCATGCTGCGCACGAAGATTAATGTTAATCTTGGGGTATCGAGGGACTGCAAGGATTATGATGTGGAGATGGAAAAGGTCATGGCGGCTGTCAATATGGGTGCACACGCCATTATGGACTTGTCCTCTCACGGAAATACGATTCCATTCCGGAGAAAACTGACTGCGGAATGTCCGGCAATGATCGGTACGGTGCCAATCTATGATTCTGTGATCCATTACCAGAGAGATCTTGCAACATTGACCGCGAAAGATTTTATTGATGTGGTACGTCTGCATGCGGAAGATGGTGTGGATTTTGTGACACTGCACTGTGGAATCACAAGAAAGACGATCGAGCAGATCCGTAAACATAAACGCAAAATGAATATCGTCTCCCGCGGAGGTTCTCTTGTATTTGCATGGATGTGCATGACAGGGGAGGAAAATCCGTTTTACGAATATTATGATGAAATCCTTGAAATCTGCCGTGAACATGATGTTACCATTTCACTTGGAGATGCCTGCCGTCCGGGCTGTCTTGCGGATGCATCCGATGTGTGCCAGATTGAAGAATTAGTAAGGCTTGGTGAGTTGACAAAACGTGCCTGGGAGAAGGATGTACAGGTTATGGTAGAGGGACCGGGACATATGCCGATGGATCAGATTGCAGCAAATATGAAGATCCAGCAGAGTATCTGCATGGGAGCACCATTTTATGTATTAGGACCGCTTGTCACTGATATCGCACCGGGATATGACCATATTACGTCTGCAATCGGTGGAGCGATTGCAGCACAGAACGGAGCGGCATTCTTATGTTATGTCACACCGGCGGAGCATCTGGCACTTCCGAATGTAGAAGATGTAAAACAGGGAATCATTGCATCAAAGATCGCAGCGCATGCTGCAGATATCGCAAAGGGAGTCCGTGGAGCGAGAGAGATTGACGATAAGATGGCAGATGCAAGACGTGTCTTAGACTGGGATGCACAGTGGGAATGTGCAATAGATCCGGAAACTGCAAAGGCAATCTGGAACAGCAGAAAACCGGAGCATGAGGATACCTGTTCCATGTGTGGAAAATTTTGTGCTGTGCGAAGCATGAACAAAGCATTAGCAGGAGAATACATTGACATTTTGTAAAAAAGAGTAGAGGCAGCATTCCGTCTTATGTTATAATAAAAAATGTTTCAATCAGCCGGTGATCAGATGAAAAAAATATATTTGGTTGACAGTGAGAACGTAGGAGATATATGGGTGCCGTTACTGGTAGCATCACAGCCTGATGAGGAAGTAATCGTATTTTATACGCAGAAAAGCCCGCATATGAATTATGAGAATGTGAGGTTGCTGAAGGAGACGGACAAAGAAGCAAAATTTATAAAATGCTTTGAGGGAAGCAATGCACTTGATTTCCAGCTTGTCACGCAGCTGGGGTATCTGTTGTGTGAGAATCAGGAAAACAGCTATGTGATTATTTCAAATGATACCGGATTTGATGCGGCAGTTCGCTATTGGAAACAGCGGAACATGCCGGTGCAGCGCTTGAGCGGAAAGGAATTAAACCGCAGACTGCAGCAGAAGGCAAAGGCGAATGGAGAAAAAGAAATTGTCTTTGAACCGGAGAAAAAAGCCGATGGAAATGTGGCTGGAATTTTAGCAGATGAAGCAGAAACTCTGGCAGCGAAGCTAAATGAAACGACAAAACAGAATGAGACTGGGGAGCTGGATGCAGATTTGGAACTGAATGGTTTCGAAGAGCTGACCCAAGCTTCAAAACAGGATGAGACCGGAGAGCTGGATGCAGGCTTTAAACTGAAGGAAACTGGAGAACTGGCCGAAGTTTCGGAACCGGATGAGATCGGAAACAGGATCGAAGTCCAAAAACTGGATGAAGCAGCAGAGTCAGACGAATCCCCAGAGCAGACGGAAACTGTAAAAAGAAAAGAGACAGCGCAGATGGAAAAAACTGCAGGAGCAGAAGAACAGTCAGAATCAGGGGAAATTCAGATGGAGATACCAGATGAAATCATGAGACCTGATGAGACGGTAGATGCTGAGCAGGAACTGCCATTTACAGATCTGCAAAGGGAAAAAAACGAAAAGACACAGATTTCGGAGACTCAGGATGAGGTTATCCGCAGCCTCCTTACCTGCATCAGCAAGGATCGTCTTGCAGATTTTCACAATGCACTGGTACTGTTCTTTGGGGAAGAGATTGGAAAGGAACTTTATCAGGAGGCAAAAAACAGTTCTGCATATGCAATCTGTCGTGTGAATCAGACTGCAATCAGTGAGGAAGAGAAATTTGATGTATACTGTCAGACGGTATTTGCTTACAGTGATCCGAAACTGGACTGCCCGGAGGATTTTTCTTCATTTTTGTATAAGGCAAATGCAAAGCGAAAGAATCTCAATTCATTAAGAGCTGCATTGCAGGGGCATTATGGCAAGGATAAGGGAATGAAATATTACTCCCTTTTTAAGTCACACATCAAGATTATGAATCGGATGTAAAAAGGAGAGGCTGATTGAAACAAAACGGGAAGAACATAACGGATGTGGTGGCAAAACACCAGGTAGCCAGAAGACCCGAAAAACATCTCAGGGTGGGCAGAGTGTGAAAATTAGATTTTGCACTCTGTTCATCCGAAATGTCTGATAAGTGCAAATATTTTGAAAAATTACAAAAATTTCTTGGATTTTATGCTTGACAATTGGAAAATCCTATTGTATAGTAATACAGGTGTTGAGAAAACACGATGCTGCTGTGGCTCAGTCGGTAGAGCGTCGCATTGGTAGTGCGGAGGTCACGGGTCCGATTCCCGTCAGCAGCTCTTTTTTTATGTCAGAAAGAATATGAATCATAGATTTTATGCATTGCAGGCAGATAGTGTGAAAAATAAGATTTTTCACACGCAAGATTTGTGCTTGCGCACAAACTTGAGATGCACAAAAGCAGCGCAAGAATGGAGATTTTTATGAAAAAACAGGAGCAGAAGGACGGAGATGTCGTACTGTTCCTGTTTTTTAGTTTTTCTCCGGTTGTTTTTCTTTGTGACCGGCAATAAAATGATCAATGAGAAGATTGATCGTATGCTGCTGGGTCTCGATGATTTTTCGGAATGTCTCATTTTCTTTTGTAAGACGTGTGATTTCAGCTTCGCTATTCATATTCATCTTCCTTTTTACGCGGTTCAGATCGATATATCGTATACATTTTATGTTAAAAAACATTGTTTGAAATGTCAAGACAATAAAGACATCTGTGGAAAACATTGTTACTTTATTAACATAAAGTGCCAAAATAACTGGTTCATTCGACAGAACATGTGGAAAAAAGCCAGAAAAACAGATGGATTTTATTTGGATGAAACGTGGCGTAACATTAGAAAATTATGAATTTTTTACGAACAGATGTTATTTGCATGAAGAATGTGATAAAATAGCATTCGGCTAAATATCCAAAGGAAAAATCCCTTTGGAAGTGAGGTTTGATATGAATGCGAGCAGAAAAAGAAAAAATATGAAACCAGAAGGTTTTTGGAAAATATTAAAAGAACAGAGCAAAGACAAAAAAGCAGACATGAAAAAAAAGGCGGGGAACAGAACAGATATTTTGAAAAAAACAGGAAGCTGCATGGGCATAGTACTGGCTGTTATTTTGCCGCCGGCAGTCTGTTTCTATCTTATGGAGTGCTATTCGCATAATCCGTTTGCAGTGGTACGTCCATGGGCGCAGTTTTTTAATATTGTGTTGTTTGAACTGATAACCGTCTTACTGTTTTTACTGACAGGAAAATTAAGGACTGCGCACCGGATCGTTTTCGGTGCGGCAATGATCTATGGAATTGCGAACAGTTATGTGGTGCGGTTCCGAACGAATCCGATCGTACCGTGGGATATTTTTTCCTGGAAAACGGCAGCAAGTGTTGCAGATAACTATGATTTTATGCCGGATACGCGCATGGTCGTCGTGACACTGGTATTTCTTGCAGCGATTGCATTATTTCATTTTATAAAGGTAAAAGTGACACAATTTGTAATTTGGAAGCGGCTGATCCCATCAGCACTGGTAGTTGTGGCTCTTTCGTTATTTGCGGGAACGCTGCAGCAGGAGAGTTTTCAGAACAGTCACAGACTTTATAATAAATTGTTCACACCGGTTTACATGACGGATGTGGATGGTATGGCAGTTACGTTTGTGATGAATCTTGCCTATATGTCGATTGACAAACCGGAACATTACAGTGCCACAGAGGCACAGGCGGTGCTTGACTCCTACAGTGTGGGAGGGGCAATGTCAGAGAATGAAGATCCAGGGGCAGCGGATGAAGATACACAAAAGAAAGAAGATCTGCCGAATATCATCGTAATGATGAATGAGTCATTTTCGGATCTGTCTGTACTGGGCGATTTTGATACCAATGAAGATTATATGCCGTTTATTCACAGTTTAGAGCAGGGGGAGAAAAATACGGTCACCGGAATGTTGAATGTATCTGTCTGTGGCGGAAATACGGCAAATACGGAGTTTGAATTTCTGACCGGCAATACCATGGCGTTTCTTCCGCAGGGAAGCATCCCATATCAGCAGTACATCAATGGGGATTTAAAGGCGCTTCCGGATTATTTAAAAACATTAGGATATCAGACCATTGCCACGCATCCTTATAATGCCAGTGGATGGGAACGTGATACGGTCTATCCGATGCTTGGATTTGATGAGAGCGTATTTAAAGATGATTATGTAAATCCGCAGTATGTCAGACAGTATATCAGCGATGAAAGCTGTGTGGATAAGATCATTGAATTTTATGAAAATAAAGAAAAAGATGCACCGCTGTTTGTGTTTAATGTGACAATGCAAAACCATGGTGGGTATCAGGATCAGTACGGCAATTTTACACCGGATATTTCGGTGAAAGATTCCACAAATTTTTCACTGCAGCAGTATTTATCGCTGGTAAAACTTTCGGATTCTGCGTTAGAACATCTGATTTCTTATTTTAAGGAAGCAGATGAAAAAACAGTGATTGTTTTCTTTGGAGATCATCAGCCAAGTGATGCTGTGGCATCTACAGTTCTTGCAAAGAATGGTATGTCCTGGAATCATCTGACGGAGGAACAGCAGAAACTGCGTTATCAGGTTCCCTATGTGGTGTGGGCAAACTACGATATGGAAGGGGAGACCGGTGCGGATACGAGTGCAAATTATCTGGCGGCGGAAGTTTTAGAGCGTGCCGGTGTTCCACTGGATGAATACCGTTCATATCTGTTGCATTTAAAAACAGAATATCCGGTTATTTCCGCAGTGCGCACGGTAAAAGCGGATGGCAGTGAAGTTCGTGCTTCGGATGAAAAAGATGAGATGGATATTTACCGTAAACTGCAGTATTATGAGTTGTTTGACCATGGAACTGTTGATTAGGAAATGATAAAAAGAGAGGTTTTGTTTTGAAAAGAGAAAAGAAACTCCAAAATAACTTGTGGAAAGAAAGAATGCCGCTTCTTGCATCTTTCTTTCTGCCATTTTTTATTCTGTTTGTGATCTGCATTCTTCATGACGTCTATCCGTTTGGGGAGCAGTGTATTTTACATATTGATATGTACCATCAGTATTGTCCGTTCTTTACGGAGCTGATGGATAAGATCAAGCATGGTGGCAGTATGTTCTACTCCTGGAATATCGGACTTGGAGCTGATTTTATCTCTTTGTATGCCTATTATCTGGCAAGTCCCTTGAACTGGCTGCTCTTGTTATGTCCACAAAATCATGTGATCGAATTTATGACTTTGCTCGTGATTTTAAAAATTTTACTGGCAGGGCTTTTTTTCGGCTGTTATCTGAAAGAACATTCTAAAGAAAACCATGCCGCAATCAGCATTTTTGCAACAGCCTATGCATTGTGCGGATTTTCCGCTGCTTATGCATGGGATATCATGTGGTTAGACTGCATGATGTTAGCCCCGCTTGTTGTTCTTGGACTTGAAAAACTGATCAAAGAAAAAAAGGTATTGCTTTATTATATTTCGCTGTCCTTATGCATTATCAGTAATTATTATATTGCGATCATGGTATGCATTTTTCAGGTAATCTGGTTTTTGATCACATGGCTTGAAAATAGAGAGACCGGAATCGGTGCGTGGATCCGCTTTGCCGTTTATTCTATTTTGGCGGGCGGTACGGGAGCGATTCTGATCATTCCTGAGGCAATTACTCTTGGAGCGAGCGGTTCCCAGAATATTTCATTTCCGGATACGATGGAATGGTATTTTAATATCATTGCAGAGCTGGGGAGACATTCAGCGATGACAGAACCATATACGGGAAAAGATCACTGGCCAAACATTTATTGTGGTGTATTTGTACTTCTTTTGTTTATGCTCTATCTTTTCAACCGTGAAATCTCCTGGAAAAGGAAACTCTCACGCGGACTTCTGGCGGTATTTTTTGTGATCAGTTTTTCCAATAATATCCTTGATTTTATCTGGCACGGCATGCATTTTCCGGATTCGCTGCCGGGCAGACAGACCTTTTTATATGCATTTCTGATGCTGGTAGTTTCATATGAGGCATTTTTGCATTTCAAAGGGACAAGATTTTTAGATGTGATCGCAGCGGGAGTGGCATCGATTGGGCTGATGGCAGTTTCCTATCATTTTTCGGATGAAACAATCTTAGGGGAAGGTGCTGCGACGGCAACCTATATGTTTCTGGGAAGTTACATTGTGGTGTTACTGATCTATTTTTATGCGGAGGAATGTATCCGGGAAGATGAGGTAAAAAGGATCGGAAAGATTAAAAAGGCAACCAGGGAAGAGCTAAAGAAAATCATGCTCTCATTTGGCTGTGTCGCAATGCTGCTGGAATTATTCTTTAACTATAATGCGACCGGACTTGAGACAACGAGCAGGACTGCCTATGTAAAAGCGATGGATGACTATCATGCAGTTCTTGCGGAGGCAAAAAGTCAGGCACAGAAGGAAGGTAATTTATTTTACCGCACGGAAGAATTAGAGCGCAAAACGAAAAATGATGCGGCATTGTATGGATATCGTTCTGCAACACAGTTTTCTTCGCTGATGAATCTGGATGTCAGCCATTTTTATCAGGCGGTCGGAATGGAGGGAGGCAAGAATTTCTACTGTATAAACGGGGCAACCCCACTTTTCTCTGCAATGTTATCTCTGCGTTATGTGATCGCAGATAACGGTAGAGAGGCAAATCCGATTCGTACCCTCGTCGCGGAGAGCGGAAATACTTATCTCTATGAAAATAAATATGTGCTTCCGCTTGGTTTTATGATGGATGAGAATGTGATCGATGCGTGGGATTATTCGGATTTAGATGAGATTGATGCCCAGAACAGACTTGCAGAGCTACTCGGTGCCAACGAGACGATGCTGACTGAAATTCCGTCAGAATCTGTAGTCGGAGAATCTACAATTGATGTGCAGGAAGATGCATACATTTTTGCTACCTACGATTCGACAACAGTGGATAGTCTGACGGAAGAAATCAGCGATGGCAGGACGAAGTCTTTTACCAAAGTTTCGCATGGCTATACGCTTGATCTTGGATATTGTATGGCAGGCACGGAAGTAAAGATCAAAAACAGCAATGAAGAGCGGGTAAACATTACAGCATATGCATTAAATCTTAATGCGGTAGATACGGCCTATCAGACGTTAAACGAGCAGACGATGGAGATGACTTCCTTTTCCGATACAAAGATCACAGGAACCATTGATGTGAAAAAAGAGGGGCGGCTGATCTTTGCCGTGGCAAATGATGCCGGTTGGAAGTTATATGTTGATGGAGAGCAGACGGATCCGGATGTATTTGGAGAGGCATTTATCAGCACATATCTTACGGAAGGAACACACACCGTCGAATTACGCTATATGACACCGGGGTTTATGGTGGGAGCAGGGATTTCTTTTGCCTGTATTCTGATCGTTGTTCTGATCGCATGGATAAAAAGGCACCATTGAAATTAATACCGTTCTGTGAGATACTATAGTTTGGAGGAGTTTGAGAAAGGTAGTGATTTATATGAGTAAAAAAGAAATAGAAATTTATAATGAAAATGCCGATGATATCAAAATCCGCCCATATGAGCATCATGCAAAATATTATGAGACGGACCAGATGGGAATCATCCATCATTCGAATTACATCAAATGGATGGAAGAAGCGAGGATGGACCTGATGGATCAGATCGGACTCAGCTATAAACAGATGGAAGAAATGGAGATCATAAGTCCTGTGCTCTCCGTATCCTGCGAGTATCACAGTATGGTACACTTTGATGATACGGTTGTGATCGAGACAAAGATCACGCGCTATAACGGTATCAAGATGGATGTGGAATACCGGATGACGGATAAAGAAACAGGAGAACTCCGTACGACCGGAAAGAGTTCCCACTGCTTTTTGAACCGTTCCGGAAGACCAATTTCACTGAAACGTTCGTATCCAGAGATCGATACGAAATTTTTTGAGTATACGGATGCCTGACCAATGGGTGTGATATTTGGAAATATATAAGAAAGAGGAAATAAAAAAATGATACAGGAAAGATTAAAGGCACTGCGTGCGGAAATGGAAAAGAGAGGCATCACTGTATACGTTGTGCCGACTGCTGATTTTCATGAATCAGAATATGTAGGAGATCATTTTAAAGCCAGAAAGTTTATTACCGGATTTACCGGTTCTGCGGGAACTGCCGTTATCACGTTAGAGGAAGCAGGACTTTGGACTGACGGACGCTATTTTGTACAGGCGGAAAATCAGCTCAAAGACAGCACAGTCACACTGTACCGCATGGGTGAAGAGGGCGTGCCGACGGTGGATGAGTTTATAAAAGATAAACTAAAAGAGGGCGGATGTCTCGGATTTGACGGACGTGTTGTAAACGGTACCTGGGGTGGCAAACTTGAAAAAATTGCCGCAGAAAAAAATGCATCCATGCATGTGACGGAAGATCTGATCGACCTGATCTGGGCGGATCGTCCTGCATTGTCAAAACAGCCTTTATTTATCTTAGAGGAAAAATATTCCGGAAAGAGTACTGCGGATAAGATTGCAGATCTTCGGAAAGCTATGAAGGAGAATGGTGCAAATGTTCATATTTTGACATCACTTTACGATATCGCATGGCTTTTAAATATCCGTGGCAATGATATTGATTATGTGCCGGTCGTACTGTCATATCTGGTGCTGACAGAGACAGAATGTATCTGGTTTTTACAGGAAGAAGTGGTGGATGACAAGATCCGTGCTTATCTGAATGAAAATCATATTACGACAAAACCGTATGATGCAATTTACGATTATGTACCGGAAATACCGGCAGATACAGTCGTACTGATGAACCGTGGTACGGTCAATTATCGTATTGTAAACAGTCTTAATAAGGCAATCAAAGTTGTGGACAAACCAAACCCGACAGAACTTATGAAAGCTGTAAAAAATAAGACGGAAGTGGATAACACCAGAGCTGCGCATGTAAAAGACGGTGTTGCTTTTACCAAGTTCATGTACTGGCTTAAGACAAATATCGGTAAAATTCCAATGACAGAGATTTCTGCATCTGATTATCTTGAGGCGAGAAGAAGAGAGCAGGATAACTTTATTGAGTTAAGTTTTAACACGATCTGTGCTTACGGAGCCAATGCGGCGATGATGCATTATGCTGCAACACCGGAGTCAGACGCTGAGTTAAAACCGGAGGGATTTTTACTTGTGGATTCCGGCGGACATTACTTTGAGGGAACCACAGACATCACAAGAACCATGGCACTTGGCCCGATCACAGATGAGATGCGTCTGCATTTTACGACCGTCTGCCGTTCAAATATGAACCTTGCGTATGCGAAGTTTTTATATGGATGTACCGGGTTAAATCTGGATATTTTATCACGTGGTCCACTCTGGGAGATGGGCATTGACTATAAATGCGGTACCGGACACGGAGTAGGCTATGTGTTAAATGTACACGAGGGACCGAATGGTTTCCGTTGGAGAGTGGTGCCGGAGCGTCATGACAATGGTGTCTTAGAAGAGGGCATGATTACGACAGATGAACCGGGTGTATACTTAGAGGGTAAATACGGAATCCGTACCGAAAATGAACTGGTATGCCGTAAGGCAGAAAAAAACGAATATGGACAGTTCATGGAATTTGAGAATATCACCTATGCACCAATCGATCTGGATGCCATTGATCCGGATCTGATGAGTGCGCGTGAGAAGAAAATGTTAAATGATTATCATAAGATGGTATATGATACCATTTCTCCGTATATGACGGCGGAAGAAAATGAGTGGCTGAAACGCTACACAAGAGCAATCTAACAGACAAAGAATGGAGAGAATAATGGGCGAAAAGCTGGTATTGATTGATGGGCACAGTATTTTGAACAGGGCATTTTTCGGAATCCCGGATTTGACAAATTCGGAAGGATTACACACGAATGCGGTCTATGGGTTTTTAAACATTATGTTCAAGATTTTAGAGGAAGAGCAGCCGGATTATCTTACGGTTGCATTTGATGTGTCAGAACCGACTTTCCGCCACAAAATGTTCGCAGAATACAAAGGCACGAGAAAACCGATGGCACAGGAACTGCGGGAACAGGTTCCGCTCATGAAAGAGATGTTAAAAGCGATGGGAGTTACCACGATTGAAAAAGGTGGTTATGAGGCAGATGATCTGCTTGGAACTATCGCAAAACAGAGCGAACAAAAGGGCCTGACGGTCTCTGTGGTGTCCGGTGACCGTGACCTCTTACAGCTTGCAACGGACCATATTAAGATCCGTATTCCAAAGACAAAACGCACCGGTACGGAGATCGAGGATTATAATGCTGCAGAAGTGAAAGAAAAATATCAGGTTACGCCGATAGAGTTTATTGATGTCAAGGCGCTGATGGGCGATACGGCAGACAATATTCCTGGGGTGCCTGGAATTGGTGAAAAGACGGCAACAGCGATCATTGCGCAGTATGGAAGTGTTGAAAATGCCTATGCGCATGTGGACGAATTAAAGCCACCGCGTGCGAGCAAAAATTTAAAAGAGTATTATGACTTAGCACAGATGAGTAAGACACTTGCGACGATCGAGATCCATGCGGATATTGATTATGATCTTGCAGGAGCAAAGCTAAATGGAATTTCTGGACTGTATACGGAGGAGGCATACCTTCTCTGCAAACGTTTGGAATTTAAAAATCTTTTAAACCGGTTTGAGGTAGATACTCCGAAAAATCAGGCGGCAGAACATTTTAAATTTGTGGAAGACCGAAAGGAAGCAGAGAAAGTATTTGCGAAGCTGCGCGGAAAAGACTGTGGTTTTTATATTGTTTTCGGAGATAAAAAGAAGGATAGCCACGAGGAAGCAGACGGGCAGATGAATCTGTTTGCGGCAGGAGATATGCCGGGGGCAGACAGTGAGCCGTCCGGCATCGTTGAAAGCGCAGAAAATGATGCAGTGGAGTGTTGCATTGGTGCTGCCGTTTCAATTGGTGAGGAAGAAACCTTTTTTATAAAAGCAGGAGAAAATCTTCCGGCAAAGCAGATCATGTCCATGCTTACCACGAGTGAAGCTTCATCCTATGCGACACTTGATTTAAAGCCGCAGCTTGCAGCACTTGGTTTGCTGGAACGGCAGACAAATGGCAATATCGGTTTGTCAAATCTTTTTGACGGTGTACTTGCAGCATATCTTTTGAATCCGCTGAAAAATGAGTATCCATATGAAGATATTGCAAAAGACTATATGGGACAGATGATACCGTCTAAGACGGATCTTCTTGGAAAGCAGACCATAGAGCAGGCGGTGAAAGATGCACCGGAAGCATTTTTAAATTATGTATGCTATATGGCATATGTGGCACAGGCATCCAAAAAGACGCTGGAGATTGACTTAAAGGAAGAGGGCATGAATCATCTGTTTACGGAGATCGAAATGCCGCTTGTATTTACCCTTGCCGATATGGAAAATGAGGGTATCATTGCGTGCCGGGAGGCACTTACGGAGTATGGAGACAAACTTGCAGTCCGTATTGACGAACTGGAGAAACAGATCTATGAGGAAGCGGGAGAAGAGTTTAATATCAATTCTCCAAAACAGCTCGGCGTGATCCTGTTTGAAAAACTGTCCATGCCGTATGGAAAGAAAACAAAGACCGGTTATTCCACGGCGGCAGATGTGTTAGAACGCCTTGCACCGGAATATCCGATCGTATCCGATATTTTAGAATACAGACAGCTTACCAAACTAAAATCTACTTATGCGGATGGATTGGTTAATTATATTGCAAAAGACGGCAGAATTCATACCAGTTTTAATCAGACGATCACAGCTACCGGACGATTGAGCAGCACGGAACCGAATTTGCAGAATATTCCGATGCGTATTGAACTTGGAAGACTGATCCGCAAGGCATTTGTTCCAAAAGAGGGATTTGAGTTTATGGACGCTGATTATTCTCAGATTGAACTTCGTGTCTTAGCACATATGTCCGGGGATGAAAAGCTTATTGAAGCATACCGGGAGGCACAGGATATTCACAGGATCACAGCTTCCCAGGTATTTCACATTCCATTTGATGAAGTGACAGACCTGCAGCGACGCAATGCCAAGGCAGTTAATTTCGGGATTGTATATGGAATCAGTTCGTTTGGACTGAGTCAGGATTTAAGCATCAGCAAAAAAGAAGCTGCAGAGTATATTGAACGGTACTTTGAAACTTATCCAAAGATCAGGACGTTTTTAGATGGGCTTGTGGCAGAGGCAAAAGAAAAAGGCTATGTAACGACGATGTTTGGAAGAAGACGTCCGGTACCGGAACTTTCAAGCAGCAATTTTATGCAGCGTTCCTTTGGAGAACGTGTTGCCATGAACTCACCGATCCAGGGAACAGCGGCAGATATCATCAAGATTGCTATGATACGTGTGCATGACAGATTGTTAAAAGAAAATTTAAGATCGAGGCTGATCTTAACGGTACACGATGAACTTTTAGTAGAGACAGCAATCGAGGAAGAGGATGTGGTTCGAAAGATTCTTGAGGAAGAGATGCATGGGGCGGCAGACCTTGCGGTGACACTTGAAATTGATGCACATGTCGGCAAAAACTGGTATGAGGCGAAATAAAGATATGGCATCACTCATGCGGGTTGATGTGTTGTGCCGCATATGTCCGGATGGTACAAGAGAAAAATGGATGCGGGGAGCATAGAACGGATGAAATTTATCGGAATTACCGGCGGCGTCGGTGCGGGAAAATCAGAAATACTTCATTATCTTGAAACAAAGGATGGGGTAAGAGTCATGTTGGCAGACGAGATCGCGCATGAACTGATGCTGCCTGAAACAGGATGTTATCAGAAATTAAAAGACAGGTTTTCGGATGAGGATATCTGGAATGAAGATGGTTCCTTTGACCGGAAGAAGTTAGCAGCAGTTATTTTCTCGGATGAAAAAAAACGGGATGCGTTAAATGAAATCGTGCATCCGGCAGTCAAGGAATATGTCAGGGCAGTTGCTGATACAGAACGTAAAAAAGGTGAGTTGAAGCTTCTGGTTTTAGAGGCAGCATTGCTGATTGAAGAACATTATGATGAAATTTGCGACGAACTTTGGTATATTTATACGAAAGAGGATATAAGAAAAGAACGCCTTATGAGATCGCGAGGATATTCCCCTCAGAAAGTGCAGCAGATTTTTGACAGTCAGTTAAAGGAATCTGTTTACCGGAAGTACTGTAAAGTGGTGATCGACAATAATGGAACGGTAGAAGATGCCATAAGGCAGATTGATTTGACAATCACGAATATGGAAAATGAGTAGGAGATACTGCAGATGAGTGATGGAAAAGACATGGAACAGCCATTGGTGTTCGGACTTGATATTGGAACAAGAAACGTGGTGGGAACGGTAGGTTACCGCACCGAAGATCAGTTTATTGTAACTGCACAGTATGTCATGCAGCATGATACGAGAGCAATGTTAGATGGACAGATCCACGATATCGGGCGCGTATCAGGGACGATAAGAAAAGTAAAAGAACAGCTGGAAAAACAGATTGGAAAACCTCTGACAGAAGTATGTATTGCTGCCGCAGGTCGTGTGCTTAAGACAGTTACAACAAGCATCAGTTACGATTATCCGGAGGAGAGTGTCGTTACCGGAGAAGATATTCATACACTTGATTTACTTGGAATTGAGAAAGCACAGAAGATTTTACAGGAAATGAATGATACCAACTATAAGTTTTACTGTGTTGGTTATTCTGTAGTCAAATATTTCTTGAATGATGAACCGTTTTCTAATATTGAATCCCACAAGGCAGACCGTATCAGTGAAGATATCATCGTAACGTTTTTACCGGAGGATGTTGTGGATGGACTTTACGCAGCAGTGAATCAGGCAGGGCTTGAAGTGGCAAATCTGACATTAGAGCCTATTGCGGCAATCAATGTCGCAATCCCTGAAAGTTATCGTCTGCTCAATATCGCTTTAGTCGATATCGGAGCGGGAACATCCGATATTTCCATTACCAAAGACGGAAGCATCATTGCATATGGTATGATTCCTCTTGCGGGAGATGAGCTGACCGAACTGATCGTACAGAATTATCTGGTTGATTTTAAAACGGCTGAATATATCAAGCTGCAGAGTACAACAGAAGAGGAGATCACTTATAAAGATATCATGCTGATCGAGCATAAGATTCCGGCAAAAGAAGTGTGGGAGCTGACTGCGCCGGTAGTGGATGAGATGACGACTGCGGTAGCTGCGAAAATCAAAGAATTGAATGGCGACCAGACTGTCAGCGCAGCATTTATCGTTGGCGGTGGCGGCAAGATCCATGGTTATACGAAAATGCTTGCAGAGAAATTAGATCTTCCGGACGTACGAGTGGCACTGCGTGGTGAAGAAGTACTGCAGGAAGTGGTATTTGAACAGCAGGATATCAAGAAGGATCCATTGCTTGTTACACCGATTGGAATCTGTCTGAATTATTATGAACAGAGAAACGGATTTATTATGGTGCGTTTCAATGGAGAGCGCCTCAAATTATATGATAATGATGGATTAACGATCGTGGATGCCGCATTGCAGGCAGGTTTTCCGAATGAGGATCTTTTCCCGAAACGTGGACCGGAACTTACATTTTTTGTAAATGGAGCAAAACGTATCATTCGTGGAGAGCAGGGAGAGTCAGCAGCAGTTTATATGAATGACAGACCAACAAATCTCAATGCGGCATTAGAGCCGAATTGTGAGATTATCATTGAGCCATCTACGGCTGGCAAGCCGGCAGCCTGCACATTAGATCAGTTAGAGGAATATACGACAGATTCCGTAGCTTTTGTGGTTAATGGAAATATTATAAGATGCCCGAAGTTCTTAGAGGTCAACGGCAATTTAGAACTGCCTTCCTATCAGATCAAGGAGGGCGACCAGGTAGAAACAAGAAGCTTTTACACAGTAGGTCAGCTTGCAGAATTTATGGATGTGGAAGTGAATGTGGAGCATGTGATTCTGGTAAACAACCGTCGTGCAACGCTTGACTCACTGATCTATGAAAACTTTACAATCGAGTGGACAGTGCGTTCCTATGGTAAACCGTCCTTCCAGCCGGTAGAGCAGGAAGAAGTTCAAACACCGACTGTCGGGGAATATAAGGAAGAAGAAATAACGGATATTGTGGAGCCGGAGACGAGTGTGGAGGATGGTGCAGAGACTGATAAGGCAGAAGAACAAAAGTCTGCAACAGAGCACAGTGATGCGGTTGCAGAAGATACAGATGATGCCGGCAATGCACTTGCGGAAGAAGAGGATTCTGCGGTAGCAAAGGATACTGCCACAGAAGAAGATGGTAAAAAAGATACAGACAGCGTGACAGGCGTTGAGGTATCTGCAACAGCGAATGAACCTGTGGAGCAGACAGAAGCATCCGTGGCACAGAACGTGGATGAAAAACCAGAAGATGGTAATACAGTTTTAGTATACATCAATGGACAGCCGGTAAAACTCACCGGAAAACCACAGTACATATTTGTAGATGTTTTTGATTTCTATGAATTTGATCTTACTGCCTCGAACGGCAGAGCAATCATCACCAACTTAAATGGTGAGAATGCATCGTATTCGGCGGTATTAAAAACGGGTGATACGATCGAACTTAGATGGAAAGAGAATTAAAAAAATGGAATTATGCAGCATAGCAAGCGGCAGCAGCGGAAACTGTATCTGCGTCGGATCAGATGAAAACCATGTACTTATTGACGCAGGAATCAGTGGAAAACGAATTGAAAACGGACTTAATTCAATAGACTTGAAAACAGAAGAGATGAAGGGGGTTCTTGTGACACATGAACATATCGATCATATCTCAGGACTTGGCGTGATCGCCAGGCGCTACGGCCTTCCGATTTATGCCACGCAGGGTACAATTGATGCGATTTTAAATACAAAGTCCGTCGGGAAAATAGAGGAATCTTTATTTCATGCGATCACACCGGAACAGCCTTTTGAAATTGGAGATCTTTTGATCGAACCGATTTCAATCTCGCATGATGCGGCAGATCCGGTTGCCTATAAAATAAAAAATGAAGAGAAAACGGCTGCAGTAGTGACGGATCTTGGAACTTATGATGAAGATATCATTCAGAAAATAAAAAATCTGGATGTGCTTTTACTGGAAGCGAACCATGATGTACATATGCTGCAGGTTGGAAGTTATCCATATCCGTTAAAACAGAGAATACTTGGAGAAAAAGGACATCTCTCGAATGAACTGTCAGGACAGCTTTTAGGAGAAGTGCTCCATGATCATTTTAATACGGTTATTCTTGGACATCTTAGCAAAGAGAATAATTATGCAGAACTCGCATACGAGACGGTACGGTTAGAAGTAACGATGGGAGAAAATCCTTATAAAGGGGATGATTTCCCAATGTATGTGGCAAAACGTGATGAGCCGTCGGAGCGAATCGTTTTTTAAAGAATAATATTTCTAATGACATTTAGTAGAAAAATTTATAAATATAAGTGCATTTAACAGTGGAATTTATAAATTACATATGATATGATTATCCATAATATTTGCGCTGATTTAGTAAAGCAGAAAAGTGAGGAGAGCAGAGATGGAGAATACAGCAGACAAGACAATTATTACAGTAGTGGGTAAAGATACTGTGGGTATCATTGCAAAAGTATGTACTTATCTTTCCGAGAATGGAATCAATGTACTTGATATTTCACAGACGATCGTTTCCGGATATTTCAATATGATGATGATCGTTGATATGAACAAATCTACCAGATCATTTGTGGATTGTCAGAAGGATCTTGACGAGATCGGTGCACAGATCGGTGTATCCATCAAGTGCCAGAAAGCTGAGATTTTTGAGAAAATGCATCGTATTTAGAGAGGAAAGCGGCAATGATTAATATATTTGAAGTAAAAGAGACCAACAACATGGTGGAGCATGAAAATCTTGATGTTCGTACCATTACCATCGGTATCAGCCTGCTTTCATGCATTGATTCCGATTTAAAAAAATTAAATGAAAACATTTATAATCGTATCACATCGGTTGCCAAAGATCTTGCGAAAGTTGCAGGAGAGATCGAGGCGGAATATGGTATTCCAATCGTCAACAAACGTATTTCTGTTACTCCGATCGCACTGATCGGCGGTGCAGCCTGCAAGACTCCGGAAGATTTTGCAACGATCGCAGATACGATGGATCGTGCAGCAGAAGCAATCGGTGCAGATCTCATCGGTGGATATTCTGCACTGGTATCAAAAGGTATGACAAAAGCGGATGAGATGCTGATCCGTTCTATTCCAATAGCACTCTGTCGGACGAATCGTGTCTGCAGTTCTGTAAATCTTGCTTCCACAAAGACAGGTATCAATATGGATGCAGTGCGTCTGATGGGAGAGATTTTATTAGAAGTTGCAGAGCACTCAAAGGATCGCGATTCTGTAGACTGTATGAAACTGGTTGTATTCTGTAATGCACCGGATGACAACCCATTTATGGCAGGTGCTTTCCACGGTGTAACAGAGGCAGACGCAGTTATAAACGTCGGTGTCAGTGGACCAGGTGTTGTAAAAACAGCACTTGAGAAAGTGCGCGGTGAGAATTTTGAGGTACTCTGCGAGACTATTAAAAAGACAGCATTTAAGGTAACCAGAGTTGGACAGTTAGTTGCCCAGGAAGCATCCAGACGTCTTTCGATTCCGTTTGGTATCATTGACCTCTCCCTTGCACCAACTCCGGCAATCGGTGATTCCGTTGCAGATATTCTCTGCGAGATCGGTTTAGAATATGCAGGTGCACCTGGAACGACGGCAGCACTTGCCATGTTAAATGATCAGGTAAAAAAAGGCGGTGTTATGGCATCTTCCTATGTCGGCGGATTAAGCGGTGCTTTCATTCCGGTCAGTGAGGATCAGGGAATGATCGATTCTGTGCAGGCTGGAGCCATCACCTTGGAGAAATTAGAGGCAATGACCTGTGTCTGCTCTGTAGGACTTGATATGATTGCCATTCCGGGTGATACTAAGGCAACCACAATCTCAGGCATGATCGCAGATGAGATGGCGCTTGGTATGGTAAACCAGAAGACAACTGCTGCACGTCTGATCCCGGTAATCGGAAAGGGTGTTGGCGATACGGTAGAGTTCGGTGGTCTGTTCGGCTATGCACCAATTATGCCGGTTAACAAATATTCCTGTGATGATTTTATCAATCGTACCGGAAGAATTCCGGCACCGATCCACAGTTTTAAAAACTAATTATACGGATCACTGGTAAACATGAAAGTGATTTTAATAAAAAATGCAGTGGAAACACTTGGATATTTTTCAAAGCAGCTGGCAGAAACGTTTCAGGAGATGGGACATGACACCTATTTTGTGGATTATGATGATCTGGTGAATACGGTGGATGGTATCAGCCGGTTTGCAGTGCCAGAGAAAACGGTGTTGTGTACGTTCAATTTTATCGGACTTTCCGGAGAAGAAGTTTTTATTGAAAAGAACGGGCGGTATATCTGGGAAAACCATGGGATAGTCTGCAACAATATCCTGGTGGATCATCCACTGTATTATCATTCGAAGCTGGCAGATCCTCCGGTGTCACAGATGCATGTTTTCTGCGTTGACAGAGAGCATGTATCGTACATGAAGCGTTTTTATCCGGCATTGCCGGTGGATTTTCTTCCGTTGGCGGGAAACTGTATTTTAGGGCAGGAGATATCATACGATACCCAAGGCTGTTACAGGCAGAAAATGGAATTTAAAAATATACCGTATCAGAAACGGAAATACGATATCGTATTTACCGGAAACTATACGCCGGTGGAACATCTTTACCGGGAAATCGACAGGCAGGGTGCAGAATACCGGGTATTTTATTATGAGATCATGGAGGATATGAAGGCACATCCGTGGATATCCATTGATCAGATGTTAGAGACGCATATCCGGCAGGAGTTAGGAGAAGTACCTGATACTGAACTTCGTGCAGCGATTGCGGGGATGGTGTTCATTGATATCTGTATGCGGAGTTATTTCCGCGGAGAGGTCATAAAATGTCTTGCAGAACATAAAATCCCGGTACATGTGTTTGGCGCAAACTGGGAGAAGCTGGACTGTAACAGTCATGAATATATTATAAAAAACGGCAGGGAAGTGGATTCTGTAACCTGCGCAGAGGCAATCGCAGATGCAAAGATTTCTTTGAATGTCATGCCCTGGTTTAAGGATGGGGCACATGACCGTGTGTTTACGGCGATGCTGCAGCATACACTCTCACTGACCGATGACAGCAGATATCTGCGGGAGAAATTTACGGATAAAAAAGAGCTGGTTTTCTATTCACTGGAGAAGCGGGATGAACTGCCGGAACTGGTGAGAGAGCTTTTGGGAAAATCCAAAGAGTGTATGGAAATCGCAGAGCGGGGATATGAGAGAGCTGTGTGGGAACATACGTGGCGACAGAGGGCAAAAGAAAAATTGATGGATTTGGTGAAATAACCGCTTAACTTGTCAGGTTGGGGCGGTTATTTTTTATTCATAGGATCCGGGTGTCAAAAGGTGGCTCAAAAAATTGAAAAGCACCTTTTGACACTCGAATCTATAGGAAATTATGCCCTATGAATAAAAAAGAAAACACATATTAATAAAACTTATAAAATTAAGTAAATAAATTCATGACGCTAATAATTGTAAAAACAGGATCAAAATGATAAGATAAATAAAAACAGCAAACCGCACACATGAAGGAGGAAATCATGGAGAAAATGTCATTAAAAAATGAACTTTCAGGCAATTCCTATCCTGGAAGAGGAATCATTATCGGAAAATCTGCAGACGGAAAACATGCCATTACTGCTTATTTTATTATGGGCAGAAGCGAAAACAGCAGAAACCGTGTTTTTGTTGAGGATGGAGAGGGAATCCGCACGCAGGCTTTTGATCCTTCCAAACTGACAGATCCGAGCCTGATTATCTATGCACCTGTCCGTGTGCTTGGCAATAAAACGATTGTGACAAACGGAGACCAGACAGACACTATTTATGAACTGATGGACAAACAGCAGACTTTTGAGCAGGCACTGCGCACAAGAGAATTTGAGCCGGATGCACCAAACTATACACCGAGAATTTCCGGTATCATGCACATTGAAAATGGAAAATTCAATTATGCAATGTCTATCTTAAAGAGCAACAACGGGGATCCGTCCTCCTGCAACCGTTATACATTTGCCTATGAGAATCCGCGCGCAGGCGAGGCTCATTTTATTCATACTTATATGGGAGATGGCAATCCGCTTCCAAGTTTCGAGGGAGAGCCGACACCGGTTGCAATCGAGGGTGACATTGATACGTTTACCTCATTTGTATGGGAAAACTTAAATGAGGATAATAAAGTTTCTTTATTTGTCCGCTATATTGATATCGAGACCGGAGCTTACGAGAGCAGAATCATCAATAAGAATAAATAATCGGCATCATATTTGCCGGATGTGGCAAAGAAACATGAATTTCACAGATAAATGAGAAATTTAAAGGAGAAATTATGAAAGAATTAGAATTAAAATATGGCTGTAACCCAAATCAGAAACCATCCAGAATCTATATGGAAAACGGTGAACTGCCGATTCAGGTATTGAACGGAAAACCGGGTTATATCAATTTCCTGGACGCATTTAATGGCTGGCAGTTAGTCAGCGAGTTAAAAAAGGCAACCGGACTTCCGGCAGCTACATCTTTTAAGCATGTATCACCGGCTGGTGCTGCAGTGGGACTTCCACTCAGCGATGTGGAACGTAAGATTTACTGGGTTGACGATATGGATATGGAGTTTACACCGCTTGCAAATGCATATGCGAGAGCAAGAGGCGCAGACCGTATGTCATCTTTTGGCGATTTTATTTCTTTGTCTGATGTCTGCGATAAGGCAACCGCAATGATCATCAAAAGAGAAGTATCTGATGGTGTTATTGCACCGGGCTATACAGATGAAGCATTAGAGATTCTGAAAGCAAAGAAAAAAGGCAATTATAATGTAATCCAGATCGATCCAAATTATGTGCCGGCACCAATTGAACACAAAGAAGTATTTGGTATCACTTTTGAGCAGGGAAGAAATGAATTAGTGATCGATGATCATTTCTTTGACAATGTGGTAACTGAGAATAAAGAAATTCCGGATGCTGCAAAAAGAGATCTTGCAATCGCAATGATCACTTTAAAATATACACAGTCTAATTCTGTATGTTATGTGAAAGACGGACAGGCGATCGGTATCGGTGCAGGACAGCAGTCCCGTATCCACTGTACCAGACTTGCAGGACAAAAGGCAGATAACTGGTGGCTGCGTCAGTCTCCACAGGTATTAGGACTTCAGTTCCTCGACAAGATCGGACGTGCCGACAGGGATAATGCAATCGATCTTTACATTGGAGAGGATTATATGGATGTCTTAGCTGACGGTGCATGGGAAAACATCTTTAAGGTAAAACCGGAGGTATTTACTGCAGAGGAAAAACGTGCATGGTTAGATAAAAACACAAATGTTGCACTTGGTTCTGATGCGTTCTTCCCATTTGGAGATAACATCGAGCGTGCACATAAGAGCGGCGTGGCATATGTGGCACAGCCGGGCGGATCTATCCGTGATGACAATGTTATTGAGACCTGTAACAAATACAATATGGCAATGGCATTTACCGGAATCCGTCTGTTCCATCATTAATCAATGCGGATGATTTCTTTACTGCATTCAGGACAGGAAAAACGATTTTTCGTTTTTCCTGTTTTTTGTTGTTCATAGAGTTCAGCAGCAAAAATATCTTTTTCGAGCATGTGTTTTGCAGTTCCGTCGAGTGCGCGAAGGGCAAAGGAAAGTTTGGAAATGACGGGTACTTTTGCAGATTTTTTTAAGGCGGAGAGCAGGACGGCAGAATCTTTGCGAAAACCTAGAATCCGCAGATAAGGAATATAGTCGGATTCTTTATATTGTTTTACATCTGCAGTAGTTATCCGGAGAATCAGATGCAAAAGAATCCGGCTCATCCGGGTGTAGGTAATGTCACGACTCTTATTTTGCGCACAAAACTGTGTAAAAGAAGAAAAGTTATATTTATTTTTTAATATGCGGTTGGCAATCTCCGGTGTCATATCAGAAATTTTCTGTAAATCTTCTTTGCTGCATGATAAAATCCGGTAGCCGAGAATGGAGGAAAAGTCATTTGCATCAACAAAACTGCCGGATGCAATCTCATTTTGAAACAGTCCAAAAGCCGGTTTTGGCATTGCAGAAGCAAGTTCGGAATAATGTGTTGAATTAAAATCGAAAGTATCTGCATTTAAAATTTCAGATATTGCCGCACGGATCGCAGAGGCGGAAGCTGTTGGCTGAGTGCAGGAAAAATCCGGCCAAGGTTTATCCGGGGAAAAAGAATCTTGACCTGAAAGCGTGTAGATGGTGGTGTCATGATATCCGCTGCCCGTCCGTGGAATCAGAATGGGAATCATGGCAGAATTGCGTCGCTTGAGCGCTTTTAAATATTCAACTGCGAGGATGTTATTTGGAGTACCTAATATAGAAGGAAAAAAATTTTTCCCGGTACTTTTGAAATAATCTGCAAGTGCAGCGGCTCTTGCTGCCGGAAATGCCATACCCTCTTTCAGATAAGAAGAAAGTGCGGCCTTATAAGTGTCTGGTTCCTCTGCCGAAACGTCGGCAATGGTCTTAAACATAGGAAGCCGATCAGATTCCGCACCGAAGCAGATCCCGTCAATACAGCCCATTTTATCAAACAGGGTAACGCCTGCCATGGCAAAGTCCTCTGCCGAAGATACAGCCCAGACGTTTGGAAGTTCAATGACAAGATCTGCACCGCATAAAAGTGACATCTTGGCCCTGCAATATTTATCGACAATGGCAGGTGCACCTCTCTGGACAAAATTACCACTCATGGCGATGACTACAAAATCAGCATTTGTTTTTCGTTTCAATTCTGCGATCTGGTAGGCATGTCCATTGTGGAAAGGGTTATATTCTGCAATGATTCCTATAGCTTTCATAAGAGACTCCGTTCTTGCATGTTTTTAATGAAAATCAGTGTAACATTCTGATTACAGACTACCATACACAGATTTTTTTCGCAAATGTGAATGACTGGTATTTGTTAAAAAAATAACGTTAAAATTCTGTCAACCTGTTTTTCATTTTGTACAAAAAATCTCACTTTAAACACCTTGTGCGAAAGGAGTTAGAGGCGTATACTAAAACTATATGCGGTTCGTATCAGTCGGACTGCCCGATATCATTTAAGAAAAGAAAACTGCCATTAGAAAGCAGGCAGGGCATGGGAGGAAAATATGAACGTTTTAGTAGTAAACTGTGGAAGTTCTTCACTGAAATATCAGCTTATTGATTCCGACAGTGAAGCAGTATTAGCAAAAGGACTTTGTGAGAGAATCGGTATAGATGGGAGACTGGTTTATCAGAAAGCCGGCTTAGACAAAGAGATCACAGAAGCACCGATGCCGACACATAAACAGGCAATTCAGATGGTGCTTGATGCATTGGTAAATGAGAAAACAGGAGCAATCAAGAGTCTTTCCGAGATCGATGCAGTAGGTCATCGTGTCGTACATGGCGGAGAGAAGTTTGCTTCTTCTATCGTTTTGACACCGGAAGTATTAAAAACAATTGAAGAATGTAATGATCTTGCACCGCTGCACAATCCTGCAAACTTAATTGGTATCAATGCATGTAAAGAATTAATGCCGAATGTACCAATGGTAGGTGTATTTGATACTGCATTTCATCAGACAATGCCAAAGAAGGCATTCCTTTATGGACTTCCATATGAGTACTATGAAAAATATAAAGTAAGAAGATATGGATTCCATGGAACAAGCCATAGTTTTGTATCAAAACGTACCGCAGAGTTCCTTAAGATGGATCTGAACAATTCAAAGATCATTGTAGCACATCTTGGAAACGGTGCTTCCATCAGTGCAGTATTAAATGGAAAATGTGTAGATACATCCATGGGTCTTACTCCGTTAGAGGGACTTGTCATGGGTACACGTTCCGGTGATATCGATCCGGCAATCATGGAGTTCATCGCAAAGAAAGAGAACCTGGATATTGAAGGTGTAATGAATGTTTTAAATAAAAAATCAGGTGTACAGGGATTATCCAAATTATCGAGTGATTTCCGTGACCTTGAGGCAGCAGCCAATGAAGGAAATGAACTTGCAATCTGTGCTATCGACGTATTCTGCTACCGTGTTGCAAAATATATTGGTGCATATGTGGCAGCAATGAATGGCGTGGACGCGATTACATTTACTGCAGGTATCGGAGAAAATACAACGATTGTAAGAGCAAAGGTTCTTGAATATCTTGGATATCTTGGAATTACTGTAGATGCGAAGGCAAATGAAGTACATGGAGAAGAGAAAGTCATCTCCACAGCAGATTCGAAAGTAACAGTCTGTGTAATCCCGACAAATGAGGAACTTGCGATCGCAAGAGAGACAGTTGCTCTTGTAAAATAAGCAAAAACAGCTGGTTTAAAGGTCGACAGACAATGAAAAACAAAAAACAGGGTTGTCAAGAAAAAACACTTGACAAACCTGTTTTCACTATGTATAATCATTTAGGTGTGAAAAGCCTAGATAAAAGGTTTGATTCACAAAAAAAGATATAGGAGAATGCCGTGATTATAGATATTTCAGACATTTTATCTTGTGAAAACAAGGAAGAAACAAAACAGGTTCAGATTGAGCTTACGTCTTTTATATCAAAGTTAGGGGAATTTCCTATTATCAGTGCAGCACCGATAGAACTGCATATCGCAAACCGGGAGAACAAGCGGCTGCTTATCCAGGGTGATGTTGATTTGCGTGTATCGATTCCGTGCAGCCGTTGTCTGGAGGAAGTTCCGACAGATATCCACTTTTCGATTGACAAAGATATCAAGTTAGAAGATTCTGTTGTTCATGACGAAGATGTGGAAGATAATGACTACCTGATTGGATTTAATCTGGATATAGATAGACTTATCTATGGAGAGATTTTGGTGAACTGGCCGATGAAAGTTCTGTGCAGGGATGATTGCAAAGGAATTTGCAAGGTGTGCGGAATGAACCTGAACAAAGGGGAATGCAACTGCCAGAGAACAGAACTGGATCCAAGAATGGCAGCAATCCAAGATGTCTTTAACAAATTTAAGGAGGTGTGAGAATATGTCAATTTGTCCAAAGAATAAATCTTCCAAAGGAAGAAGAGATAAAAGAAGAGCAAACTGGAAAATGACTGCTCCGGCATTAGTAAAATGCAGCAAATGTGGAGAGTTAATGATGCCTCATAGAGTATGTAAAAACTGTGGCTCTTACAACAAAAAAGAAATCATCCCTCAGGACTAATCCTTACGGGACACAGAAAGATCAAGGGTGGAACGATGAGTTTCCTCTTGGTCTTTTTTTGTTTCCTGATTTCCTGATCAAAAGTTATAATAATTTCATAAATTACCGGTTGCATAATATGTGCGAACAGAATAAAATGATAGAATGATGTTTTAACAAAGGAGTAGGAAAATGGGAGAATTTTTAAATTTGGACAACAAGTTTTTTCAGACACTTGGGAAGGGTGTTGACTGTGTATGCTTAAGTCTGTTGTGGCTGATCTGTGCGATACCGCTTGCATTTGGAATTTATATGGCTGTCTTACTGAAAGCAGTCATTTTATTGTTGCCGTGTATTGTTTTAGCAGTTCCGGCAGGTATTGCAACAACAGCACTTTATTATTCGGTCAATAAAACCATCCGTCACAGCAGAGGATATCTGTGGAGCTCCTTCTGGCATTCTTTCCGTACAAACATGAAGCAGGGAGCACTTGTGACTCTGATCGTGGCAGCGGCGGCTGTATTGGTAAGTCTTGATGGGTACATTATGTATCAGTTCGCAAAGGCAGGTCAAAAAACAGGAGTTCTTTATGTGATATTTTTTGTGCTTGCACTCGTGATCGCTGCATGGGCACTCTATGTGTTCTCCTATATGGCGCGTTTTGAGAACACGACGAAAATGATTCTGAAAAATTCTGCATTGATGGCGATTGGAAATCTTCCAAAGACTTTTCTGGCGCTGGTAATTTTTTTAGTATGCTGTATAGGAACTTATCTTTTCCCGGTTATTGCAGTTATTTCACCGGCGCTTATAACACTTGTGCTTAATTTTATTTTAGAGAGCGTATTTACACGTTATATGTCCGAGGAAGACTTAGAAGCAGAGAACGAGAGAAATCAGGAATTTTATAATTAATGACAATGGAATGTTTTGAGAGCATGCAGTCTATTGTAAATGACAATAGATTTTTATATTGATTTATAGAAAGAGTTATAGTATATTTCAATATAGACGTGAAGGGAGAGCCCAAAAACGTATTAGAATGGAGAGTAGTTATGCAGCAGAATCAATCACTTGAGATTACGAAAGTTGCCTTAGATGCAATGGGCGGAGATTATGCTCCGGTCGAGCCCGTAAAGGGGGCTGTGGATGCGGTCAATGCGAGAAGTGATATCAAGGTTCTTCTGATTGGTCAGGAGGACGTGGTTCGCAAGGAACTTGAAAAGTACACTTATCCGTCAGAGCAGATTGAGGTTATACACGCTGAGGAAGTTATCGAGACGGCAGAACCACCGGTAAATGCGATCCGCAAGAAAAAAAAGTCATCGATCGTTGTTGGCATGAATATGGTAAAACAAAAAGAAGCAGATGCCTTTGTATCGGCAGGAAGCTCGGGTGCCATATTAGTTGGTGGACAGGTTATTGTAGGCAGGATCAAAGGAATTGAGAGACCGCCGTTAGCACCGCTTATTCCGACAGAGAAAGGTGTGTCGCTTCTGATCGACTGTGGGGCAAATGTAGATGCGAGAGCTTCACATCTTGTTCAGTTTGCAAAGATGGGTTCTATTTACATGGAAAATGTACTTGGAATCAAGAATCCGAGAGTGGCGATCGTAAATATCGGTGCGGAGGAAGAAAAGGGAAATGCGCTGGTAAAAGAAACATTCCCGCTTCTGAAAGAATGTACGGATATCAATTTTGTGGGAAGTATCGAGGCTCGTGAAATCCCGCATGGAGAGGCAGATGTGATCGTATGTGAAGCATTTGTTGGAAATGTAATTTTAAAGCTGTATGAAGGACTGGCAGGAACGCTTGTCGGAGCAATCAAAAAAGGCATGATGAGCACCTTAAGAAGCAAAATTGGTGCAGCGCTTGCGCTTCCGGCATTAAAGTCAACATTAAAAGCGTTTGATGCTACTCAGTATGGCGGTGCTCCTTTATTAGGACTGAATGGACTTGTGGTAAAGACGCACGGAAGTGCAAAGGCAGTCGAGATTACCAATTCCATTTTTCAATGTGTGACGTTCAAAGAGCAGGACATCAACGGAAAAATCAGAAAAAATATTATAAGTTCAACGGAACAGGAAGGAATGTAAAGTTATGGAATTTGAAAAACTGAAAAAAATCATTGCAGAGGTATTAAACGTGGACGAGGAAGAAATCACAATGGACACCACTTTTGTGGATGACCTTGGAGCAGACTCCCTTGATATTTTTCAGATTATTATGGGAATCGAAGAAGAATTCGACATCGAGATCGCGAATGAGGATGCTGAGCATATCGTGACAGTTGCAGACGCAGTAGAGCAGATCAAGAATGCTTTAAACTAAATAAAAGATGACGTATGCCCTTGTTGAAGACAAAAGGGCGGTGCGCGATGTACCGTCTCTTGTCAGGCAAGGGCTTTTCCGTTATTATATAAGAAAACAGAGTCTTTTTTATATTTTACTGGATACACAGTAAGGTAGAAAAAAGCCCCTGACCAGGAGGATGAAATGTCAAAGTTACAGGAATTGCAGAACAGGATTGGTTATACATTTGAGAAAGAGGGCTTATTGCGTCAGGCACTGACGCACAGTTCCTATGCTAATGAAAAACACATGAAAAAACATTCTGACAATGAGAGACTGGAGTTTTTAGGGGATGCGGTTTTAGAGATCGTATCGAGTGATTTTTTATACCGTAATTATCCGGATCTGCCGGAGGGAGATCTGACAAAACTCCGTGCGAGTATTGTGTGTGAGCCTACACTGGCACTTTGTACCAGAGAGATGGATCTTGGCGATTATCTGCTGCTTGGCAAGGGTGAAAACCAGACAGGTGGAAGAAAACGTAAATCAATTTTATCGGATGCTTTAGAGTCTGTGATTGGAGCTATCTATTTAGATGGTGGTTTTGAACCGGCAAAGAAGTTTATACATAAGTTTATCCTGACAGATATCGAGCACAAAAAGCTGTTTTATGACAGCAAGACCATTTTGCAGGAAGTTGTGCAGGGCAATTATAAAGAGAGTCTGCATTACGAGCTGATTTCAGAAGAAGGACCAGACCATGACAAACAGTTTTCGGTCGAAGCACGGATCGGAGATAAAGTGATCGGCGCAGGAACCGGACACACGAAAAAAGCGGCAGAGCAGGAAGCTGCCTATCAGGCACTTTTGCTTTTGAAACCGAAACTGTAATTATGCGCAAAAGTCAGCGCAAGAATGAGGTTTAGTATGTATCTGAAAAGTATTGAAGTGCAGGGATTTAAATCATTTGCGAACAAGATCGTTTTTGATTTTCATAATGGAATCACTGGAATTGTCGGGCCAAACGGCAGTGGAAAGAGTAATGTCGGGGATGCAGTGCGCTGGGTACTTGGTGAACAGAGCGCCAAGCAGCTGCGTGGTGCCAGTATGCAGGACATTATTTTTGCAGGAACGGAAAACCGTAAACCACTCAGTTATGCTTATGTTGCGATTACACTTGACAATGCGGACCATAAACTGCCGGTGGATTATGAGGAGGTCACGGTTGCGAGGCGCGTGTACCGCTCCGGGGAGAGTGAGTATCTGCTCAACGGCAATACTTGCCGTCTAAAGGATGTGACCGAGCTGTTTTATGATACCGGTATCGGAAAAGAAGGATATTCCATTATCGGACAGGGACAGATTGAGAAAATTTTAAATGGTAAACCCGAGGAGCGGCGTGAGCTTTTTGACGAGGCAGCCGGAATTGTAAAATATAAAAAGCGCAAGGCGACTGCACAGAAAAAGTTAGAAAATGAACGTGAAAATTTAGTTCGTGTCAATGATATCTTAAGCGAACTGGAGCGCCAGGTTGGTCCGCTTCAAAAACAGGCAGAAAAAGCGCATGTTTATTTAAAGAAAAAAGAAGAATTAAAAACATATGATGTCAATATGTTTCTGATGGAGATGACACGTATTGACGCACAGCTTCGTGAGGTAGAAGAAAAGTGCGGCATTGCCAATGCACAGCTGAATGAGTCAAAAGATTCTTATGAGCAGGTCAAAACGGAATATGAGCGCATGGAATCAGAGATTGAACAGTTAGAGCAGGCAATCGGTGAGGTACGCGAAAATTTAAGCGGTTCCACTGTTTTAAAAGGAAAGTTAGAAGGACAGATCAACGTCTTAAAAGAACAGATCCACACGGCAGAAATGACGGATGAGCATTTAAAAGACAGACTTGATTCTATCGAAAAAGACACACAGGATCGCCTTGCACAGAAAGACGTTTATGGCAGGGAACGAGAGGAACTGTTGGAGGCATTAGCGGGGATTTCGGAGAGAAAGCAGGCTGCTGAAAAAGAATTAGATGAGCTGCGCAATGGAATGAAAGAATGCAGTGACGGGATCGAACGCGGAAAGAGTGAGATCATCGAGCTTCTTAACAATAAGGCATCCGTCAAGGCGAGACAGCAGCGTTTTGATACGATGGCAGAGCAGATCAACATCCGGAAAGCGAAACTGACACAGAGACTTCTTGCAAGAAAGACAGAGGAAGAAGATTTAGACAATGTGCTGGCTGCCTATCAGCAGGAATTAGATGATGTCAATGAAACAATCCGTGAGTTAAAGGAATCTGCAGCCGCAATGGAAGAAAAGAACCGTGAGTGGCGTAGAAAATATTCGCAGACGAGCCAGCAGTTAGAGCAGGATGTCACCAGATATCATAAAGAACAGTCCAGGTTAGAGACATTAAAAAACATTGCAGAACGCTATGACGGATATGGAAACAGTATCCGCCGTGTAATGGAACAGAAAGACAGACACAAAGGAATTTTAGGTGTCGTATCAGATCTGATTCAGGTTGAGAAAAAATACGAGGTTGCGATTGAGACTGCGTTAGGCGGAAGTATCCAGAATATCGTGACGGAGGATGAAGAGACAGCAAAGCAGATGATCGCGTATCTGAAGCAGAACCGGTATGGACGTGCAACATTTCTTCCGCTCACGAGTGTGAATGGCAGCGGCGTGTTTAAGAATCAGGAAGCACTGCGGGAGCGTGGCGTGATCGGACTTGCAAGTACCCTGGTGAAAAATGATGCCAGATATGATGGCGTGACGAATTATCTGCTCGGCAGAGTCGTTGTTGCGGAGACAATTGACGATGCTATTGCTTTGGCAAGAAAATACCGTTATTCTTTCCGTATCGTGACGCTTGAAGGGGAATGTCTGAATCCGGGAGGTTCCATGACCGGTGGTGCATTTAAAAACACCAGCAATCTGCTTGCAAGAAGGCGTGAGGTGGAAGAACTTGAAACGCTTGTGGCTTCTCTGCAAAGCCAGATCAAAGAGTCGCGAAACCGCCTGGAGGATATCAAAACAGCACAGTCGCTGTTAGAAGAGGATATGGAAAGTGGCAAGGAAAAGCTGCAGGAACAGTACATTTTGCAGAATACAGCAAAAATGAACTTAGACCGTGCCACAGAGCAGAAAAACGAGAGAGAAACTGTCTTTGCCGGTCTGCATGCAGAGCGGGCTGAGATTGAGGAACAGCTTGCGGAACTTGAGAACAATAAGGCACAGATAGCGGCTGAGATTGAAACAGCAGCTGTTCGCGAAAAAGAAATCGGACAGGAAAATGAAGAATTCCGGAAACGGTTAGAAGAATATCAGACGAAGGAAAAAGAGACATCGGAAAATGTTTCACAGATTGCTTTAGAGGAAGCTGGTATCCGTCAGAAAGCAGAGTTTGCACAGTCGAATATTTCACGTATTCAGGGTGAACTTACAAGATTTTCGCAGGATAGGGAACAGCTGATCGCGCAGGCAGGAGATGCAAAAGAAGAGGCAAAACAGAAGATGTCAGAGATCGAGGAATTAAAAAAGACGATCCTTGCGTCGGATGATACGCATGCCGCTTTCGAACAGCAGTTAAAAGATTATACGCACAAGAAGGAAGAATTGTCTGCAGCGCATAAGGGATTTTTCCAGAAGAGGGAGGAAATCTCAAATCAGATCTCGGAACTTGATAAGGAAGTATTCCGTCTGAACAGTCAGCGTGAAAAGCTAAATGATGCGAGAGAATACCAGACCAATTATATGTGGCAGGAATATGAACTGACGCTTCACGCTGCAATGGATCTTCGGGATGATACCTATGACGATCTTTCTACATTAAAGAAAATGACCGCACAGATTAAGGATGAGATCCGAAAGCTCGGTGACGTCAATGTCAATGCGATCGAGGATTATAAGGAGATCTCAGAGCGTTATCAATTTTTAAAAACACAGCATGATGATCTGATTGAAGCAGAGAAAACGTTGATCGGAATCATCGAGGAACTTGATACGGGAATGCGCAAACAGTTCATGGAGAAATTTGCAGAGATTCAGAAACAGTTTGATACCGTATTTAAAGAACTGTTCGGCGGTGGAAAAGGTACACTGGAACTGGTGGAGGATGAGGATATCTTAGAGTGTGGTATCCGTATCATCGCACAGCCTCCCGGAAAGAAGCTGCAGAATATGATGCAGATGTCCGGTGGAGAAAAATCACTGACAGCGATTGCACTGTTATTTGCAATCCAGAACCTGAAACCGTCACCGTTTTGTCTGTTAGACGAGATCGAGGCGGCACTGGATGACTCAAACGTAACACGGTTTGCAAAATATCTGCACAAGCTGACAAAAAATACACAGTTTATTGTAATCACACACAGACGAGGTACGATGGCGGCGGCTGACCGTCTCTACGGTATCACGATGCAGGAAAAAGGTGTTTCCACACTGGTTTCCGTAAATCTGATAGAAAATGATTTGGACAAATAATGATTGGAACAAATAAGAAAGGCAGGATGTATGGGCGAAGAAAAAAAAGGCTTCTGGAGCCGTCTGGTTTCCGGACTCAGTAAGACAAGAGATAATATTGTATCCGGAATTGATTCGATCTTCAGTGGATTTTCCAGTATTGATGATGATTTTTATGAGGAAATCGAAGAAATTCTGATCATGGGAGATATCGGTGTTAATGCTACTGAGGCGATCATTGAGAATCTCAAAGAAAAAGTAAAAGAAAATAAGATCAAGGATCCCGCAGAATGCAAGGAACTTCTGATCAACAGTATCAAAGAACAGATGGATGTTGGAGAGACGGCGTACCGTTTTGAGAATGAAAAATCCGTGGTACTTGTGATTGGAGTCAATGGTGTCGGGAAGACGACTTCTGTTGGAAAATTGGCAGGAAAGTTAAAAGACCAGGGGAAAAAGGTCGTTCTTGCAGCAGCCGATACATTTCGTGCAGCAGCGGGAGATCAGCTGTTAGAATGGGCAAACCGTGCGGGTGTTGAGATGATTGGCGGTCAGGAGGGGGCAGATCCTGCAGCGGTCGTATATGATGCAGTTGCAGCAGCAAAAGCGAGAAATGCCGATGTATTGCTTTGTGATACAGCAGGACGTCTCCACAATAAAAAGAACCTTATGGAGGAATTGAAAAAGATTAACCGGATTCTTGAAAAAGAATATCCGGATGCATACCGCGAAACTCTTGTCGTATTAGATGCAACGACAGGTCAGAACGCACTTGCACAGGCGAGACAATTTTCAGAAGTGGCAGAGATCACAGGTATCATTCTAACAAAGATGGACGGAACGGCAAAAGGCGGTATTGCGGTTGCAATCCACTCCGAACTTGGAATTCCGGTCAAATATATCGGTGTCGGAGAGACCATCGAGGATTTACAGAAGTTTGATTCTAATGAATTTGTAAACGCACTTTTTGATATCAAAGATCAGGCAGAACAATAAACAGATGAAGGAGAATGCAGATGTTAACATTAGACAAGTTTGAAGAAGCAAGTGAGAAAGTAAAAGAAGTCACTTTAGAAACAAAACTGGTATATTCAGATTTCTTAAGTGAGCAGACAGGAAATAAGGTATATTTAAAACCTGAGAATATGCAGTTTACCGGTGCATACAAAGTGCGCGGAGCTTATTACAAGATCAGCACACTGACAGAGGCAGAGCGTAAAAAAGGACTCATTACCGCTTCAGCAGGAAATCATGCGCAGGGTGTTGCCTACGCAGCAAAATGTTATGGATGTAAAGCTGTCATCGTGATGCCGACAACGACACCTTTAATTAAGGTAAACCGTACCAAGAGTTATGGTGCAGAGGTTGTTCTCTGCGGAGATGTTTACGACGAGGCCTGTCAGAAAGCCTACGAACTGGCAGAGGAAAAAGGATATACGTTCATTCATCCGTTCGATGATCTTGCAGTTGCAACCGGACAGGGAACGATCGCAATGGAAATCTTTAAAGAGCTGCCGCTTGTGGAATATATTTTAGTTCCGATCGGCGGAGGCGGACTTGCAACAGGTGTATCCACACTTGCAAAACTGTTAAATCCAAAGATCAAAGTGATTGGTGTGGAACCGGCAGGTGCAAACTGTATGCAGGCTTCTTTCAAAGCAGGAAAAGTAACGACTCTGCCGAGCGTCAACACGATCGCAGACGGTACTGCGGTAAAGACACCGGGCAGCAAGATCTTCCCATATATCAAAAAGAATTTAGATGATATCATCACAGTAGAAGATGATGAACTGGTTGTTGCATTCCTTGATATGGTAGAAAATCATAAAATGGTTGTGGAAAACTCAGGTCTTCTTACGGTAGCAGCGTTGAAACATTTAGGTGTAAAAGATAAGCGTGTCGTATCGATCTTAAGCGGTGGTAACATGGATGTGATCACAATGTCTTCCGTGGTACAGCAGGGACTTATTTTCCGTGACCGTATCTTTACGGTATCCGTGCTTCTTCCGGATAAGCCGGGCGAATTGTCAAAAGTAGCCGCAACGATTGCAGCAGAGCAGGGAAATGTGATCAAGTTAGAGCATAATCAGTTTGTCAGCACAAACCGTAATGCAGCCGTGGAGCTTCGTATTACTTTAGAGTGCTTTGGTACAGATCACAAAAATCAGATCATCAAAGCATTGGAGAAAAATGGTTATAAACCGAAATTAGTCAGAGCAAGTCTGTAGAATTGCGTTTCGGATATCAGAACCGGATCATAAAATGAAAAATGGTTAAAAAATAAGGAATTTCGTTCATTGCAAAACGAAATTCCTTATTTGTTTTATGAAACAGTATGCTCGTACAATATGTGGTCCGGCGTATGCGGCCAAATAGTCAGTGTCAGGATACTGTGTAAGACTGACCTGTCATATCCAGGCTGTTAATGTCTGCACCGGAGTGATTTACGTGAAGACCAAGATTGAAGCCAGAACCGCCATCCGGGTTAAAGCTGACAGTCACGGAATTGCCGGAAATAGAAGTAGACGCAGAGTATCCGGCAACCTCGACCTGATCGATCGGTGTATTAAAGGAAAGTGTCAGGGCGACATTGCCTGCCACGTTATTCCAGTTCACGGCAACCAGACCTTTTCCGCCACCTGCCCATCTGTCCCATACTCCCATATAGGTTGCGGTTACGGAACCGGCTGCACCGGCTGCGCCGCTTGCAAGATAGATGCCTTCTGTATGTTCAGGTGTCAGATAAATTGCAGGTTTCTGATATTTATTTTTCATGAGAACCTCCATTCCTGCGCATGATTTACGCAAGCAAAAAGTTTTTATTTTAGGTTTAGCTCATTATAAACAGGGAAAAAAAGTGTTGTCAATACTGTTATAGGAAAAAAGTCATGTTTTAAGAAAAAATAAAGTTACCGTTCACACATACTGTGTGAGCAGTAACGATTACAGCCCATTTTAAATGCATCTTCGATGCATGGGGCTGTAATCTGGCATGATATAGTCTTTGGCGCACAGCTTGACAGCGAGTGTCAAGCTTGCGAGTGAACAGTAACAAAATAAATACTGGTGTCAAGAAAAAATGCTTGACACCCATTCTTTTTTATGATAATCTATGCAAGGTGCTGATGTGAGAGTACAGATTGGGATATGAGATGGAAGAAAAGATTGAACAGGCGTATCTCTATGATTTCTATGGAGAGCTTTTAAACGAACATCAGAGAAAGATATACGAGGATTTTGTGTTCAATGATCTCTCACTCGGTGAGATCGCGGATGAAGAGGGAATCAGCCGGCAGGGTGTACATGATATGGTAAAGAGATGTACGAAGACCTTAGAAGGATATGAGAGCAAGCTTCATCTGATCGAAAAATTCCAGACCGCAAGAGGTATGGTGACAAAGATTCACACGTTGACCAAAGAGTTCTATAAGAACCATGACGAGGCAGTGTTAGAAGAGATCGAACAGATCTCCAACCAGATATTAGAGGAGCTATAGATGGCATTTGACAGTTTATCCGAAAAACTCCAGAATGTATTCAAAAACCTGAGAAGCAAAGGGCGTTTGACAGAAGATGATGTGAAGGCTGCTTTAAAGGAAGTTAAGATGGCTCTTTTAGAGGCCGATGTCAATTTCAAGGTAGTCAAGCAGTTTGTCAAAGATGTGCAGGAGCGCGCGATCGGACAGGACGTGATGAACGGACTGAATCCGGGACAGATGGTCATCAAGATCGTAAACGAAGAGATGGTCCGCCTGATGGGTTCCGAGACGACAGAGATTGCACTTCGTCCGGGCAAAGAACTGACGATCATTATGATGGCAGGTCTTCAGGGTGCTGGTAAGACGACTACAACAGCAAAGATTGCCGGAAAGTTAAAAGCCAAAGGCAAGAAAGTACTGCTTGCGGCATGTGATGTATATCGTCCGGCGGCGATTGAACAGTTACAGAT
>DMYD01000054.1:161059-165119 GCA_003483745.1 Roseburia sp.
CAAAGAATGATTTTAATGTGCTGATCATCGATACGGCAGGACGTCTTCATGTGGATGAGGACATGATGGCCGAATTGATTCAGATAAAAGAAAATGTTGCGGTATCACAGACCATATTAGTGGTCGATGCCATGACAGGACAGGATGCAGTCAATGTTGCAAAGACCTTCGATGAGAAGATCGGAATTGACGGCGTAGTACTCACCAAACTGGATGGTGACACGAGAGGTGGTGCGGCACTCTCAATAAGAGCGGTGACCGGCAAACCGATTCTTTACGCAGGTATGGGAGAAAAGCTTTCTGATTTAGAGCAGTTTTATCCTGACCGTATGGCATCGAGAATCCTTGGAATGGGTGATGTGCTGACACTCATTGAGAAGGCACAGAACGAGCTTGACGAGGAGAAAGCAAAAAAACTCGAAGAAAAGATGCGCAAGAATGAATTTGACTTTGAGATGTATTTAGAGTCCATGAGTCAGATGAAAAAAATGGGCGGTCTTTCCAGTATCCTTGGCATGATGCCGGGACTTGGCGGCGGTAAGATGCCTGAGATTGACGAGGGAGCGGCTGAGAAGAATATGGCACGCACTGAGGCAATCATTTTCTCGATGACAGTCGAGGAGAGACAGAATCCATCATTGCTCAATCCGAGCAGAAAGCGCAGAATCGCACAGGGGGCAGGCGTGGATATCGCAGAGGTCAACCGTCTTGTAAAACAGTTTGACCAGGCGAAGAAAATGATGAAACAGATGCCCGGCATGATGAAAAAAGGTAAAAAGGGAATGTTTAAAGGACTTCCTTTTTAATAAATGAACAGCAAAAATTTAAGGAGGTGAAAGTAATGGCAGTAAAGATCAGATTAAGAAGAATGGGACAGAAGAAAGCACCTTTCTATCGTATCGTAGTTTCTGATTCCAGATCCCCGAGAGATGGAAAGTTCATCGAAGAGATTGGAACATATGATCCGACTAAAGATCCGAGCGAGTATCATGTAAATGAGGACTTAGCAAAGAAATGGTTAGCAAACGGAGCTCAGCCAACAGATACCGTAGCAAGAATTTTCAAAAATGCTGGTATTGAGAAATAGGATCAGTGAGGTGGACCTATGAAAGAATTAGTAGAAGTAATTGCCAAGGCACTTGTTGATTGCCCGGACGAAGTTGTTGTGACTGAGACCGAGAATGAAAAAGCAATCGTATTAGAGCTGCGCGTTGCACAGTCTGATATGGGTAAGGTAATCGGCAAACAGGGACGTATTGCGAAAGCGATTCGTTCTGTTGTGAAGGCTGCTGCCTCAAAAGAAGAAAAAAAAGTGATTGTGGAGATTATGCAGTAATCTTCGCAGTAAACCGGCGTGATCATGAACATGGTGCAGCCGGTTTTTTTTCTATCAGGATTCAGCTGTCAAAAGGAGACATTTAACATCTGAATCCTGTCAGAAAAGACAAAAGGGGGATAAGGATGAGAAATATCGCAAAAAAATGCTCTATATTTTTATTGACATTGCTGTTGACTGTACAGATACCGGTATTGACAAGTGCCAGGGAAATAGTGACAGACACAGGAAACTATACAGTATTTACCGAAGATAATGAGTCAGATGAGACAGCAGATATTGTAAAAGAATACTATAAAGGTGCTTCCACGAAAATGAGTTTCAGGGGAAAACTGACACAGGTATACTGCCCAAAGAAAAGTACAACTTGTATATATAGAGTAAAAAATATGCCATCGAACGGAAGAATTACAAAAGTGAGCAGTTCAAATGGAAAAGTGGCAAAGATTTCCATAGGTGACAATAATGTCCGGATCAAACCGTTAAAAGCGGGAAAATCAACGATTAAAGTGACGGTAAAAACAGGAAGGCTCCTGACAATTTTTACATCACAACTGACTGTTTATAAATGGAGTAATCCGGTTGCAAATTATAAAATAGGAAACAAACAAATAAAAAACCAGTTTAAAAATACCAATATTTATAATTATAAGCTTGGAAGCAAAAAAACATTAAAGTTTGATGTAAAAGCAAAAACAGGCTGGAAGATGACATCATTTACTTATTATGACAAGCTTGGAAAAAGTACATCTTATCTATCTTCTTCAAAGAAAATCAAATTGGAAAAGGGTGGTTCCGTGCAGATTAATTTTACAAATCAGAAAACAGGTCTGGTTGAGAATGTTGTAATCTGGATTAAATAACAGAATGAAAAATTTTGTGAAAATAAGATTTTTATATATAAGAAATGGAGAATTTGTGTGAAAAATAGGATTTTTCACACGCAGGAATGGAGAATTTATGGAGAATTTACTTCAGGTAGGTGTCATCACAACGACACACGGTGTGCGTGGGGAGGTCAAGGTATTTCCGACCACAGATGATGCGGCACGCTTTAAAAAATTAAAACAGGTAATCTTAGACACAGGAAAAGAACACCTTGCATTGGAAATTGCCGGGGTAAAGTTCTTCAAAAATATGGTAATACTCAAGTTTAAGGGATATGACAATATCAATGATGTGGAGATGTTCCGTAAAAAAAGTCTCTATGTGACCAGGGAAAATGCCGTAAAGTTAAAGAAAAATGAGTATTTTATCGCAGATCTCATCGGTCTTAAAGTGACCTCGGATGAGGGTGAAGATTTGGGAGAGCTGACTGATGTACTGCAGACAGGGGCGAATGATGTCTATGTGATCAGCAAAGAGGGTGCGGATGATATTTTACTTCCGGCGATCAAAGACTGTGTAAAACAGGTGGACATCGAGGGCGGTACGATGCAGGTACACCTGCTTGACGGCTTAAGAGACTTAAACAGCAGGCGGGAGGAAGCATGAATTTCTACATTATGACATTGTTCCCGGATATGGTCATGCAGGGATTAAACACCAGTATTATCGGCAGGGCAGCGGAAAAGGGACTGCTTACGATCGAGGCGGTAAATATCCGGGACTATACGATCAATAAACACAAAAAGGTGGATGATTATCCATATGGCGGTGGTGCAGGAATGCTGATGCAGGCACAGCCGGTCTATGATGCGTGGAGATCAATCGTCGATAAAATCGGGACAAAACCGCGTACAATTTACCTCACACCGCAGGGACCGACTTTTACACAGCAGGCGGCAAAGTCGTTTGCAAAAGAAGAAAATCTGATTTTTTTATGTGGACATTATGAGGGGATTGATGAGCGTGTCTTAGAGGAGATCGTGACCGACTATGTCTCGATTGGTGACTATGTCTTAACCGGAGGAGAACTTCCGGCGATGGTCATGGTGGATGCGATTTCCCGTATGGTGCCGGGGGTGCTGACAAATGATGAATCCGGTTCTACGGAGTCATTTGAGGGAGATTTGTTAGAGTACCCGCAGTACAGCCGTCCGGAGGAGTGGATGGGAAAAAAAGTTCCTCCGGTATTGCTGTCCGGCAATCATAAACTTGTGGATGAATGGCGCAGGGAGCAGTCGATCATCCGCACGAAGGAACGCCGTCCGGATCTGTTTGCGCGCGCAGAGCTGACAGAAAAAGAGCGGAAAAAGTGGCGTTAAAAATAAAAATAAAATTTGTTTACAATCAAAAACTTATGTGATATACTATAATGGTTGTGAATAAAAATAGATGGTCCTCTGTTACGAATTCGCGTATTAAGAACATCCAAATTATCAGGAGGTCACAAAATGAACGCAAGTGAAATCATTAAGAACATTGAAACAGCACAGTTAAAAGCAGAAGTACCGGAGTTCCGTGTTGGTGATACTGTAAAAGTTTACGGTAAGATCAAAGAGGGTAACCGTGAGAGAATCCAGGTATTCGAAGGTACTGTACTTAAAAAACAGGGCGGAAGCAACCGTGAGACATTTACTGTAAGAAAAATCTCTAACGGTGTCGGCGTAGAAAAAACATGGCCGTTACATTCTCCGAACGTTGAGAAAGTAGAAGTAGTTCGTCAGGGTAAAGTAAGACGTGCGAAATTATTCTACTTAAGAGATCGCGTTGGTAAGAAAGCAAAAGTAAAAGAGTTAGTAAAATAGTAGATGTAAATGAAAAGGGCGTGTGAAAAAACGA